>NZ_JAJSOO010000001.1:1301666-1952500 GCF_029428875.1 Streptomyces sp. JH34
TCTACACCTTCCTCGCGCAGGGACTGCGGGCCACCGTGGCGGGAGGCGAACAGGTGTCGGTCACCTCCCGGCCGGTCTCCCCCGAGAAGGGCCCCTTCGCGAAGGCCGACATCACCGCCCAGAGCCCCGACTACCCTCCGGGCCTCTGGGTGGCCGCCAACTCCGCCAACTTCGCGACGGGGCGCACGGCGACGGTGGACAAGGTGGTCGTCCACGTCACCCAGGGCTCGTACGCCGGGACCATCAGCTGGTTCCAGAACACGGCCTCGAAGGTCAGCTCCCACTACGTGGTCCGCTCCTCGGACGGCCAGGTCACCCAGATGGTGCGCGACAAGGACACCGCGTACCACGCCAAGAGCGCCAACGCCTCGTCGCTCGGCATCGAGCACGAGGGCTTCATCGACGACCCGTCGTGGTTCACCGACACGATGTACCGCTCGTCGGCGGCGCTGACGAAGTACCTGTGCGACCGGTACGGCATCCCCAAGGACCGCTCTCACGTCATCGGGCACAGCGAGGCACCCGGCAACGACCACACCGACCCGGGCGCCAACTGGAACTGGACCTACTACATGCAGCTCGTCAAAGGCGCCACCGGTTCGGCCGACGGACTGAGCTTCGCGTCGTACACGACCCAGCAGAGCGGCTCGACGGGTTCCCAGGTGAAGGCCCTGCAGACGCTGCTCAACCAGCAGGGCTACGGGGCCGGCGCCGAGGACGGCGTCTTCGGCACCGCCACCGGCAACGCCGTGAGGGCCTTCCAGACCGCGCGCGGTCTCGACGCCGACGGCGCGGTCGGCCCGAGGACCTGGACCGCGCTGCTCTCGGCCGGCACCACTCCGGCCCTGGGCACCGGCGCCTCGGGCGACGCGGTGAAGCGGCTGCAACGGGCACTGACCGCGGCGCTGGGCAGAACCGTCGCCGCCGACGGGGCCTTCGGTGCGAACACGGCCCAGGCGGTCCGCGACTACCAGAGCTCGCGGAAGCTCTCGGTCGACGGCAGCGTCGGCCCCGACACCTGGGCAGCACTGCAGTCAGGACGCTGACCCTCCGCCCCCGCGCCCGCCCGTGTGCTCCGGAGCGCACCCGGAAGGAACCGGTACGCCTTCCCCCGCACGGCGCCCACCGGCGAGTCTGAGTCCTGTCGGCACCCGGCCGACAGGACCTGGAGGGCGGTCAGAAGATGGCTCGTACGCAGCCGAGGTGCGGAGCACTCACCCAGCGGGGGACGCGCTGCCGGCGGCTGGCGATGAAGGACGCCTCCCGCTGCGACCGGCACCGGGGCGACTGGTCGCAGTACACCGTCGCACGGCGCAAGGCACAGGAGAAGGCGGCCCGCGCCGGGTGAGGACGGCTGCCTCCGGGGGCGGCGCCGGTACGGAATGGGCCGATGAGCATCGACTGAACTTCCTCGGCTCTGCGCCGGACCCGGTCGCCGTCGGCTTCAGGCCACCGGAATCAGGGCGGGACCGCTCTCGTGATGGATCGGCGTGTGCGCGCCCTTCAGGGGCAGCCCCGTGCCACCGCGCCGGTCGGCGACGATCTCGGCCGCGATGGAGAGCGCGGTCTCCTCCGGCGTACGGGCCCCGAGGTCCAGCCCGATCGGCGAGTGCAGCGAGGCCAGTCGGCTCTCGGTGACACCCGCCTCGCGCAGTCGCTGGTTGCGCTCCAGATGGGTACGGCGGGAGCCCATCGCGCCGACGTAGGCGACCGGCAGCCGCAACGCCAGCTCCAGCAGCGGGACATCGAACTTCGCGTCGTGCGTGAGGACGCAGAGCACCGTCCGCGCGTCCACGTCGGCGGTGGCGAGGTACCGGTGCGGCCAGTCCACGACGATCTCGTCGGCGTCGGGGAACCGGGCCTCGGTAGCGAAGACGGGGCGGGCGTCGCAGACGGTGACGCGGTAGCCGAGGAAGCGGCCGGCCCTCACCAGGGCGGCGGCGAAGTCGATGGCCCCGAAGACGATCATCCGGGGCGGCGGGACGCTCGATTCGACGAGCAGGGTCAGGGGGCTGCCGCAGCGGGAGCCCTCCACGCCGATGACGAGCTCCCCGGTGCGGCCCGCGTCGAGCATCGCGCGGGCCTCGGCGGCCGCCGTGCGGTCGAGCCCGGCAGGTCCGCCGAGCCCACCCTCGTACGCGCCGTCGGCGTGGACGAGCAGGGGCCGGCCGAGCAGTTCGGCGGGCCCTTCGGTGACGCGGGCGACCGCCGCCGCCCGGCCTCCGGCGGCGGCGGCGAACGCGGCGGCGAACACCGGGCGCGCGGGGTCGTCCGCACGCACCGGGGTCACCAGGATGTCGACGACTCCTCCGCAGGTCAGGCCGACCGCGTAGGCGTCGTCGTCGCTGTAGCCGAAGCGCTCACGGACGGTCGCGCCGTCCTCGATCGCCTGCCGGCACAGCTCGTACACCGCGCCCTCCACACATCCGCCGGAGACCGATCCGACGGCCGTGCCGTCGCCGTCCACGGCGAGGGCGGCACCCGGCTGCCGGGGCGCGCTGCCGCCGACGGCCACCACGGTGGCCACGGCGAACGAGCGGCCCTGCCCGACCCACCGGTGGAGCTCCTCGGCGATGTCCAGCATGGTGTTTCTCCTTCTGGCCGATGTGCGGGGCGCGGCAGGCGTCAGCTGACGCCCAGCCGGCTCTCGATGGGATGGAGGGCGAAGTAGACGACGAAGACCACCGTCAGGACCCACATGAAGGCGCCGACCTCACGGGCCCTGCCCTGGGCGAGCTTGATGGCCGAGTACGAGATGACGCCCGCGGCGACACCCGTGGTGATGGTGTAAGTGAACGGCATCAGGACGACGGTGAGGAAGACCGGGACGGCGACCGACCGGTCCGCCCAGTCCACGTGCCGGGCGTTCTGCATCATCATGGCGCCGATGACGACCAGGGCGGCGGAGGCCACCTCGGCCGGCACGATCGCGGTGAGCGGGGTGAAGAAGAGGCAGGCGGCGAAGAAGAGCCCGGTGACGACCGAGGCGAGCCCGGTACGGGCGCCCTCGCCGACGCCGGTCGCCGACTCGACGAACACGGTCTGGCCGGAGCCTCCGGCCACACCGCCGATGGCACCGCCCGCGCCGTCGATGAACAGTGCCTTCGACAGGCCGGGCATGCGGCCCTTGTCGTCCGCGAGTTTCGCCTCCGTACCGACTCCGATGATGGTGGCCATCGCGTCGAAGAAGCCGGCCAGGACGAGCGTGAAGACGATCATGCCGACCGTCATCACACCGACGTCGCCCCAGCCGCCGAACTCGACGTCCCCGAAGAGCGAGAAGTCGGGCGCGGAGACCGCGCTGCCGCTCAGCTCGGGCGGGCCGCTGCTCCATGCCTTCGGGTCGACGTCTCCGACGGCGTTGACGGCGATCGCGCCCAGGGTACCGACGACGATGCCGATCAGGATGGCACCGGGGACGTCGCGCGCCTGCAGCATGAAAATCAGCAGCAGGGTGACGGCGAAGACGAGGACCGGCCAGCCGGCGAGCTCCCCGCTGGGGCCGAGGGACAGCGGGGTCGCGGTGCCCTGGTGGACGAAGCCGGCCTTGAAGAGGCCGATGAGGGCGATGAAGAGGCCGATCCCGATGGTGATGCCGTGCTTCAGGGCGAGCGGGATGGCGTTCATGATCATTTCGCGGAGGCCGGTGACGACGAGCAGGCAGATCACCAGCCCGTAGACCACACACATGCCCATGGCCTGCGGCCAGGTCATGGCCGGAGCCACCTGCGAAGCGAGCACGCCGGAGACGCTCAGTCCGGCGGCGAGCGCCAGGGGCACCTTGCCGACGAAGCCCATCAGCAGGGTGGTGGCCGCCGCCGCGAGGGCCGTGGCGGTGATCAGCCCGGACCGGCCGAGCAACTGCCCGTCGACGTCCTCGCCGCCGAGGATGAGCGGGTTGAGCAGGAGGATGTACGCCATGGCCATGAAGGTCGTGACGCCGCCGCGCACTTCACGTGCGACGGTCGATCCGCGTTCGGATATGTGGAAGTACCGGTCGAGCCGGGACCGTCCGGCGGAAACACGCGAGCCGGGGCCCGCGTCCTCCGCGCCTGTCCTGGGTTCCACGGACTGCTGGGTCATGTTGCCTGACTCCCAAGGTTCACAGGGGCACCCGCGTGGAGCTGTCGTGATTGCGGGATTTGGGATGACTGCGAGGCGCACGACCCGGGGGACGGCCCGAGGCGAACTCTTCGTACGGATGGTGCGGTCGGTGCGGTCAGGGGGTGACTCCGGACGGCGCGCGGCGCGGGGAAGTGTGACGTCCACGGCAGGTGCGCACCGCCCGGAGGGTCTTGAGGAGCCCTCAGGTGCCGGTGATGTGCTCGGGGCGCACCGGGGTCCTGTTGAGCTCCAGGCCCGTCGCGTTCCGGATCGCCGCGAGGACGGCCGGGGTGGACGACAGGGTCGGGGCCTCGCCGATGCCGCGCAGCCCGTACGGGGCGTGGTCGTCGGCGAGTTCGAGCACGTCGACCGGGATGGTCGGCGTGTCGAGGATGGTGGGGATCAGGTAGTCGGTGAAGGAGGGGTTGCGCACCTTCGCCGTCCTCGGATCGACGATGATCTCCTCCATGACGGCGACACCCAGCCCCTGGGTGGTGCCGCCCTGGATCTGGCCGACGACGGAGAGCGGGTTGAGCGCCTTGCCGACGTCCTGGGCGCACGCGAGCTCGATGACCTTGACCAGGCCGAGTTCGGTGTCGACCTCCACCACCGCGCGGTGTGCGGCGAAGGAGTACTGGACGTGGCCGTTGCCCTGTCCGGTGCGCAGGTCGAAGGCCTCGGTGGGCCGGTGGCGCCACTCCAGTTCGACGTCGACCGCCTCGCCCTCCAGCACGTCGGCCAGCGAGGCGAGCACCTCACCCCCGTCGGTGACGACCTTGCCGCTCTCCAGGAGGAGTTCGGCGGTGGCCCAGGCGGGGTGGTACGTCCCGAACTTGCGGCGGCCGATCTCCAGGACCTGTTCCCGGACGGCCTCACAGGAGTTCTTCACGGCGCCCCCGGTGACGTACGTCTGCCGGGAGGCCGAGGTGGAGCCGGCCGAACCGACCTGGGTGTCGGCGGGGTGGATGGTCACCTGGCTGACGCCCAGTTCGGTGCGGGCGATCTGGGCGTGGACCGTGACGCCGCCCTGTCCGACCTCGGCCATCGCGGTGTGCACGGTGGCGACCGGTTCGCCGTTGATGACCTCCATCCGCACCCGGGCGGTGGAGTAGTCGTCGAAGCCCTCGGAGAAGCCGACGTTCTTCAGCCCGACGGCGTAGCCCACACCCCGCACGACACCTTCGCCGTGGGTCGTGTTGGACAGGCCTCCGGGAAGGGCGCGTACGTCGACGGAGCTGCCGTCCGCGTCGGCCGACAGCCACTGCTGCTCGGGCGGCAGGGGCCTCGCCTTGACGCGGCGCAGCAGTTCGGCGACCGGGGCCGGTGAGTCGACGGGCTGTCCGGTGGGGAGCAGGGTGCCCTGCTCCATGGCGTTCAGCTGACGGAGTTCGACCGGGTCCATGTCCAGGGCGGCTGCGAGCTTGTCCATCTGCGCCTCGTAGGCGAAGCAGGCCTGGACCGCGCCGAAGCCGCGCATGGCGCCGCAGGGCGGGTTGTTGGAGTAGAGGGCGATCGCCTCGATGTCGACGTCCTCGACCACGTACGGTCCGACCGCGAGCGAGGAGGCGTTGCCGACGACGGCGGGGGAGGCGGAGGCGTAGGCGCCGCCGTCCAGCACGATCCGGCACTTCACGTGGGTGAGC
This sequence comes from Streptomyces sp. JH34, assembly GCF_029428875.1. Classification (NCBI taxonomy): domain Bacteria; kingdom Bacillati; phylum Actinomycetota; class Actinomycetes; order Kitasatosporales; family Streptomycetaceae; genus Streptomyces; species Streptomyces sp. JH34. Next base: position 1,307,414 of record NZ_JAJSOO010000001.1, read on the forward strand.
TTGCCGTCCCTGGTCGCGCCGTGCTCGTAACGCAGCTTCGCGGGGTGCCGGTGGACGTGTCCGAAGAAGGACTCGAAGCGGTTGTAGACCATCTTGACCGGCTTGCCGGTGCGCAGCGCCAGCAGGCAGGCGTGGATCTGCATCGACAGGTCCTCGCGTCCGCCGAAGGCGCCGCCGACGCCGGAGAGCGTCATGCGGACCTTGTCCTCGGGCAGGCCGAGGACGGGGGCGATCTGGCGGAGGTCGGAGTGCAGCCACTGGGTGGCGACGTAGAGCTCCACACCGCCGTCCTCGGACGGCACGGCGAGGCCGGACTCCGGGCCGAGGAAGGCCTGGTCCTGCATCCCGAAGACGTAGTCCCCGGTGACGATCACATCGGCCCGCGCGGCGGCCGCGTCGGCGTCGCCCCGGACGATGGGCTGGCGGTGGACGATGTTGGGGTGCGGCACGTGCCCGATGTGGTGGTCGGTGCGGCCCTCGTGGACGAGCACCGCGCCGGGCGCCGTCGCGGACGCCTCGTCCGTGACGACCGGCAGTTCCGCGTAGTCGATACGGATCTTGGCGGCGGCGCGGCGCGCGGTCTCCGGGTGGTCGGCGGCGACGAGCGCCACGGGTTCGCCGTGGTGGCGGACCTTGCCGTGGGCGAGGACCGGGGTGTCCTGGATCTCCAGCCCGTAGTTCTTCATCGCGGCGGGCAGGTCGTCGTAGGTCAGCACGGCGTACACGCCGGGTGTGGCGACGGCCTCGCCGATGTCGATGGAGCGGATCTCCGCGTGCGCGACGGTGGAACGGAGGGTGTGGCCCCACAGCATGTCCTCGTGCCACATGTCCGAGGAGTAGGCGAACTCGCCGGTGACCTTGAGGGTGCCGTCGGGCCGAAGGGTGGACTCGCCGATGCCACCCCGGGTCTGGGAGCCCTGGGTGATCCTGGTGGGGGTGCCGGCCGGTACGGACGCGGCTCGTGGGTGCAGCGCCATGGCTATCGGACCGTCTCTTCCTGACGGGCGGCCGCGAGGCGGACCGCGTCGAGGATCTTCTCGTAACCGGTGCAGCGGCAGAGGTTGCCGGAGAGCGCCTCGCGGATGTCCTGGTCGGAGGGTGAGGGGTGGGTCTCCAGCAGCTCGTCCGCCGCGACCAGCAGGCCGGGGGTGCAGAAGCCGCACTGGACCGCACCGGCGTCGATGAACGCCTGCTGGATCGGGGAGAGTTCGGCGGCCTCGGCGCCCTGCTCGTCGGGGGGCCCGGCCTGTCGGCGCTTGGCCTGGTCGAGCGAGGTGCCGCAGGTGCCGGCGGCGCAGCCCGCTCCGGGGTGGGCGTCGTCGCGGTGCCGGGCGTAGTCCGCCAGCCCTTCGACGGTGACGATCTCGCGTCCTTCCGCCTGGCCGGCCGCGACGAGACAGGAACAGACCGGCACGCCGTCGAGGCGGACGGTACAGGAGCCGCATTCACCCTGTTCGCAGGCGTTCTTGGAGCCGGGCAGGCCCATGCGCTCACGCAGGACGTACAGCAGGGACTCGCCCTCCCACACGTCGTCGGCTTCCTGCTTCCGGCCGTTGACCGTGAAGTTCACTCGCATGATCAAGCAGCTCCTTCGAGGGCGCGTCCCGCTCCGCGGTACTGCTCCCAGGTCCAGCCCAGCGTGCGGCGGGCCATGATGCCGACGGCGTGCCGGCGGTAGGCGGCGGTGCCCCGTACGTCGTCGATGGGGTTGCAGGCCCCGGCGGCGAGCTGGGCGAACTGCTTGGCCACGGAGGGGGTGATGATCTTCCCGCTCTCCCAGAACCCGCCCTCCTCCAGCGCGGCGTTCAGGAAGTCCTCGGCCTCCTTCGCCCGGACCGGGGTCGGGGCGGCGGAGCCGATGCCCGTGCGCACGGTGCGGCTTTCGGGGTGGAGCGCGAGACCGAAGGCGCAGACGGCGATGACCATCGCGTTGCGGGTGCCCACCTTCGAGTACTGCTGGGGGCCGTCGGCCTTCTTGATGTGCACGGCCCGGATCAGCTCGTCCGGCGCGAGGGCGTTGCGCTTGACGCCGGTGTAGAAGTCGTCGATCGGGATCATCCGCGTCCCCCGTACGGACGCGGCCTCGACCTCGGCGCCCGCGGCGAGCAACGCCGGGTGGGCGTCGCCTGCGGGCGAGGCGGTGCCCAGGTTGCCGCCGACGCCGCCGCGGTTGCGGATCTGCGGCGAGGCGACGGTGTGCGAGGCGAGGGCGAGCCCGGGCAGCTCGGCCCGCAGGTTCTCCATCACGGCGCTGTACGGCACGGAGGCCCCGAGACGCACGGTGTCCGGGCCCACCTGCCACTCGGACAGCTCACCGATGCGGTTCAGGTCCATGAGGTGTCCGGGCCGCCGGTGGTCGAAGTTGATCTCGACCATCACATCGGTGCCCCCCGCGATGGGCACGGCCTCGAGGTGCTCGGCCTTGGCGGCGAGCGCCTCCTCCCAGCTGGCGGGGCGAAGGAAGTCCATGAGTGGCTCTCTTCTTCTCGGTCGGGTCGTTCGGCTGGGGCTGGGGACGGCCGGCCCGCCGGCCTGCCGCCCTTCGACGGAGGCCGTTGCTGTGTTGTTCACGTGGTGTGTGGCCCAGTACACAAGCCTTGCTCCACTCGGTGCAGTCACCGAAACCATGAAGGAATTGGCTGGTCCCCGTCCCCGTCTTGTAGATTCGAACGAATGGCGGGTCCCGGTAACCTCACCGCAATTCACAGGAGACCTCCGCCGTCCCCACGCACCCACGAAGAGATCGGCGGCAATCGACGATGCGGCTGCGCGCACTGCTGGACACCGAGGCGCTGGGCCTGCGGCTGCTCGGCGGCGAGGACGAACTGGACCGTTCGGTCCGGGGTGTCATGACGACCGACCTGCGCGACCCCAGCCGCTATCTCTCCGGCGGCGAGCTCGTCCTCACCGGACTGGCGTGGCGTCGGGACGCGTCGGACTCCGAGCCCTTCGTACGGCTTCTGACGAATGCCGGGGTGGCGGGTCTGGCCGCGGGTGAGGCGGAGCTCGGGGCCGTGCCCGACGATCTGGTCGAGGCGTGCCTGCGGAACCGGCTGCCGCTCTTCGCGGTCAACGAGACCGTGGCGTTCGCGACGATCACCGAGCACGTGGTGCGCCAGGTCTCCGGCGAGCGGGCCGGGGACCTCGCGGCGGTCGTCGACCGCCACCGCAGGCTGATGACGTCGGGCCCGGCGGGTGGCGGCCCGGAGGTGGTCCTCGACCTGCTCACCTCCGACCTGGACCTGCGCGCCTGGGTCCTGTCCCCCACGGGCCGGCAGATCGCCGGAGCGGGTGAGGCCCTGCCGCCGCGGGTGGGCGCGCAACTGGCCGGCCTGCACCTCGCGGCGACCCGCACCGGCCGTCCGGGGCCGCACCGCGCCGAGGTGGACGGCACCGCCTACGCGCTGTTCCCGATCCGGAACGCCGGCCGGGCGGCGCTGCCCGCGGCGTCCCGCGATGTGCGCGAGTCCGTGCTCTCGGACTGGCTGCTGGCCGTGGCGGCGGACGCCGGGGACTGGCCGGCCGCCCGGCTGGACCTCCTCCAGGGCGTCACCCAGCTGATCGCGGTCGAGCGGGACCGCCGCGACGCCGCGCGCGCGGTGCGCCGCCGACTCGCCCAGGAGGTCCTGGAACTGGTCCAGACGGGCGCCGCCCCCTCCGAGATCGCCGCCAGGCTGCGGGTGGCCGCCCCGGTGCTGCTGCCGGGGCTGGGCACGGCGCCGCACTGGCAGGTCGTGGTGGCCCGGGTCGAGTGGGCTCAGGAGGACGGTCGGACGCCGGGAGGACAGGCCGCCCAGGCACTGCTGGAGGAGATCCTGGTCGACCCGGCGGTGACGGGCCCCGACTCGGCGGACCGGATCGCCGTGGCGTACACGGGCGAGGAGGCCGTCGCCCTGGTCCCGCTGACCGCGCTCGCCTCCCCGGGCCCCGAGGAGGCCGGAGCGTCGGAGGGATCCGGCGCCCCGGGTCGGCAGGACGCCGCGCTGCACGCCGACGCCCTGCTCGACACCGTGCGGGCGCCGCTCTCCGCCGGCCTCGGGGACGACGGCAGGCTGACACTGGGTGTCAGCGCGGCCGTGCATTCCGCCGAGGGCCTGCGCGGCGCTCTGGAGGAGGCCCGGCACGCCCGCCGGGTCGCCGCGGCCCGGCCGGGTCCGGTCTGCGCGGCGGGCCACCACGAGCTCGCCTCGCACGTCCTGCTGCTGCCCTTCGTCCCGGACGACGTCCGCCGCGCCTTCACCGCGCGGCTGCTGGACCCGCTGCGCGAGTACGACCGGCGGCACCGCGCGGAGCTGATCGAGACCCTGGAGGCCTTCCTCGACTGCGACGGTTCCTGGACCCGCTGCGCGGCCCGGCTGCACCTCCACGTCAACACACTGCGCTATCGCGTCGGCCGTATCGAGCAGTTGACGGGGCGTGACCTTTCGCGCCTCGAGGACAAGCTCGACTTCTTCCTCGCCCTGCGTATGAGCTGACGTCCCGGGCCTGTCACAGCCCTTCGGGGCTCCAGGTGATTGTGAAATCTTTCACCTGACATTGATCCCACCTCTTGGCCCGGCGTGCCATTCCGTGCTGAGATGCGCGCAGACCCTGGCCGACCGGCGCGAGCCGGCAGGCCTCCACAGCTCGATGGCGCGCTCGGGGAGGGCAATGTGGCGCATACCGCCATGTCTGGTTCCGGAACGACAGCAGATGACGATCCGCCGCTCCAGACCGCGGTATGGCGGCTGCGCTCACGAGCCTGCTGGACCGACGCGGCCGCGCTCCTCGGGCCGCAGGCGGCCACCGACCCTGCGGCCGCGCTCCAGCGGACCTCACTGCTCACCGAGCGGTGTCTCTACACGGGCGCCGGCTGGACGGACGCCGAGGACGCGCTGCGCTCCGCCGAGGCCCTCGCCCAGGACGACTCCGAGCGCGGGGCGGCCGCCTGCGAGCGCGGCTACCTCGCCTACGCCTCGACCCTGCTCGGCGCGCGCGACAGGGCCGACGAGGCCAGCGTGGCGCTCAGCAGGGCCGCGGCCCTGCTCCCGCCCTCCGCCCCGGGCCGTCCGCTGCTGGACTTCCGCCGGGGCCTGATCGCGCAGAACATCGCCGACTCCCCCGAGTCCGCCCGCACCGCCTACCGCAGGGCGCACGCCGGTGCCGCGGCCCGGGGCGACGAACTCCTGCTCTCCTTCACCTGGCGGCACATCGCGTCGCTCGCCCTGCGCGAGGGGGAGCTGGCGGAGGCCCGTCACGGGTTCGCGGAGTCGCTGCGGATAAGGGAGGAGCTCGGCTATCTCGTGGGCACGGCGCCGGCGCTCATCTCGCTCGCGGACGCCGAGCCGGAACCCGAGGCGGCCGCCCGGCTCCGCGCGGAGGCCGGCCGGCTGTTCCGGCTGCTGGGCGGGGTACCCACCTGGCTCGCCCCACGGCTGGAGCCGCCGTCCCCGGAGACGGCCGAGGCGAACTGACGGCACGGACCGCCGGGCGGGAGCCCGGCGGCTCCGGCCGCCGTCAGACGTCCGCGCCGTTGAAGTGTTCGCGGACGAGGGACTGCACCACGGTCAGGTCCCGGGCGATGAGCGCGTCGAGCAGAGCCGTGTGCTCCGAGGCGTCCGCGAGGAGCTCGGCCCGGCGGCCGACGGGACTGTTGACGAGGGGCCACTGGGAACGCCGGTGGAGGTCGTCGGCCACCGACACGAGCTGCTGGTTGCCGGACAGCGCGAGCACGGCACGGTGGAAGGCGCGGTCGCTCTCCGCGTACGCGGCCCGGTCGCCGACCGCCGCGGCCGCGACCGTGGCGTCGGCGAGCGGGCGCAGCGCGCACCAGCCGGCCGCCGGGACGGTGCGGGCGAGCCGCAGCATGACGGGGACCTCGATCAGCGCGCGCACCTCGGCGAGCTCCGCCAGCTCCCGGGGTCCCCTCTCGCTGACCCGGAAGCCGCGGTTCGGCACGACCTCGACGGCGCCCTCGACGGCCAGCTGCTGCATCGCCTCACGCACCGGGGTGGCCGACACGCCGAAGCGGGCACCGAGCGCCGGTGCGGAGTAGACCTCCCCCGGAGCCAGCTCACCGCCGACGAGGGCGGCGCGCAGGGCGTCCAGGACCTGGCCGCGTACGGAGTGCCGCTGGACCACGCGGGGTGCGGGCGGTTCGCCGTGGGTGTGTTCGCCGCGCGCCTGTTCGGGCACGCGGACTTCGCCCGGGGTGCCCGCGGGCGCGTGCGGCCGCGCGTTCTCACGCGGTCTGCCCTGCTCCACGGGTGCCTCCTCCGGCCGTCGGGCCGGCTCGCGCGCGCCGGGCCCCCTGTGCACGATAGGCGGAGAGGGCGACAGTTCAAACACCGATCTCTTCGGGTAAGGTAAGGCTTACCTGCAAAAAGATCGTGATTCGGTGGTCCCTGAATGACCGTGCCCGCCCTGCTCACCGCCACCGCCCCGTCCCCCCTGACGGCGGCCTACGAACGTCTGGCCGAGGTCTTCCCCGGCCTGCGCGCCGAGGTGCTCGCCGACGACGTCGCGGCACCCTCGGGCAGCGGCTGGGTCGGTGCCGCCGAACTGGCGGCGGGCGGAGCCGTGCTGGACGACTTCCTGGCCTGGGACGACGCGCAGGTGCTGCGGGACTACGGCACGCGGGCCCGCCCCGACGTGGTGGCGAGCTTCGGACTGCACCGGTACGCCTGGCCCGCCTGCCTCCTGGTGACCCTGCCGTGGTTCACGCACCGCCGGGTGCCGCGTATCCCCGTCGCGGACGTCAGCTTCCACCGGGGTCTCGGCCATCTGACCCTCCGCGTCGCAGAGTTCGCCTGCCTGCCCGACGACCCGGCGGCCGGGACGCCGGCCGCCCGGGTCGTGTCCGACGAGGCGGCGTTGCGGGCCGAGGTCCTCGACGCCGTGGCGCAGCACATCGGCCCGGTGCTGGACGGCTTCCGGCCGCGCATGCGACGCGGGAAGCGGGCCCTGTGGGGCATGGCCACCGACGAGATCGTCGAGGGCCTCTGGTACGTCGCCCATCTGCTCGGCGAGGAGGGCCGCGCGATGAGGGAGCTGGAGCTGCTGCTGCCGGGCACCACCAAGCCCTATGTGGGTACGGCCGGCTTCCGCGAACTGACCGGCCCGAACGGCGAGTCGCTCCCGACGCGCGACCGCGCGAGCTGCTGCCTCTTCTACACCCTGCGGCCCGAGGACACGTGCGTCACCTGCCCGCGCACCTGCGACGCGGACCGCGTCCGGAAACTGACGCCCGTCACCTGAGGCGTACCGCCGCTCACACCACCCGGGCGGGGGACCTCGATGCGAACGTAACTCGCGCCATACGCCCGGGCATTCGAAAAGATTCCGTCCAACGATGAGCCCTGATGACCCAATGGCGTTCACTTGGCCCGAAATCCCCTGAGCGCGGCGAAAGTTCCGTCACGATGGCGCACGAAACGCCCTACGTGACGCAAGGGACCGCGCATGAGACTGACCGACATATCGCTTGACTGGCTGCTTCCGGGCGCCGTGCTGCTCGTGGGGGTCATGGCGGCGGTGACGGTGGTCGCGCGCGGCAGGCGCGCCGCTGAGAAGGCCGCGGCCGACGACAGCTGGGAACGCAGCGAGGAGCGCCGCAGGCGCAAGGAGGCGCTCTACGCCGTCGCCTCGTACGTCCTGCTGTTCTGCTGTGCCGCAGTCGCAGCAGCCCTCTCCTTCCACGGCCTCGTCGGCTTCGGCCGGCAGAACCTCGGCCTCTCCGGGGGCTGGGAGTACCTCGTACCCTTCGGCCTCGACGGGGCCGCGATGTTCTGTTCGGTGCTCGCCGTCCGCGAGGCCAGCCACGGTGACGCGGCTCTGGGCTCGCGGCTGCTGGTGTGGACGTTCGCCGGTGCGGCCGCCTGGTTCAACTGGGTGCACGCACCGCGCGGCATGGACCACGCGGGCGCCCCGCACTTCTTCGCGGGCATGTCCCTCTCGGCGGCGGTGCTGTTCGACCGCGCCCTGAAGCAGACCCGTCGTGCGGCGCTGCGCGAGCAGGGCCTCGTGCCCCGCCCGCTGCCGCAGATCCGGATCGTCCGGTGGCTACGCGCCCCCAGGGAGACCTTCGGCGCCTGGTCGCTGATGCTCCTCGAGGGCGTACGCACCCTGGACGAGGCGGTGGACGAGGTACGCGAGGACCGCCGGGAGAAGGAACAGGACCGGCACCGCCGGAGGGACCAGGCGAAGCTGGACCGGGCCCACATCAAGGCCCTGAACCGGCAGAACCGCGCCTGGGGGCGCGGCGGCCGCACCGGTCGCCAGATGGACGTCCAGGCCATCGCCCCCGCACCGGGAGGCGGCCCACCGGCCGTCGCGGAGCCCGCCATAACAGAGCAGGGACAACTGCCACTGCGACCCCGGCCATCCCTGCAAGCCGTCAACCCCCCGAAATCCAGGAGCACTTCGGCACAGAACACGAGCGGTGACCCCGCGACCGTCGACCTCACCACCGAGGACGACACCCAGGCCCTGCCCCGGCTCGATTCGCTGGAGCAGAAACTGAAGGACCTGGAGCAGCAGTTCGGCTGAGCGTCAGGCCCTCCCGGCGTTCAGCTCGAACCAGACCACCTTGCCCAGCGCCTTGACCGTGACTCCCCAGGAGTCCGCCAGGCTCTGGACGAGCAGCAACCCCCTGCCGTGCGTACCGTCATCGGCGTTCGGTACGTACGGCGCGGGTTCCTGCCCACCCGTGAAGTCACGCACCTCCACCCGCAGTCGCGCGGGCACGGACGTCACGGTGACCACCGCGCCGTTCCTCGTGTGGATCAGCGCGTTCGTCACCAGCTCACTCAGCAGGAGCTCCGCCACCTCGGCTTCCTCAGGCCGCCGGCGGCAGCGGAGGAACTCCCTCAGTGCGGCCCGCGTCTCCCCCACGGCCGAGAGGTCGGCATGCCCGACTCTGCGGTGCAGCCGCACCGGCGGGCTCTTCCTTCGCTTCGTCGTGTCCCCCGTACGCACGCTGAATCGTCCTCCCTGGTTTCCGTTCCATGACGTCATGTCTCGAACACCTTCATGGGATGCATGCCCTCACAGCGGAGCGGCCACGCGTCTCCGGGTGTCAACACATGAACGCGGTCTCCGGGATTCCGGAGGCGCCAGCAACTCGTAACATTTTCGTACTCACGGTTAACTTGCTGAAAATTCACACGCGTTGGCGTTAACGGATGGGGATCTACGCGCGTCATCATGGTGGGCATGCGAATCCCCCCACGGATCACCACGCTCGGCGGCGCAGCCGCCCTCCTGTCCGTCCTCCTCGTCGGCGCGCCGGTCACCGCATCGGCCGCGACGGCTCCCTCGACCACCGCGGTAGGCAGCGTCTGCTACTCGGCGCTGCCGTCCCAGGCACACGACACGCTCGACCTCATCGAGGCGGGCGGGCCGTTCCCGTACGAACAGGACGGCACCGTCTTCCAGAACCGTGAGGCAGTGCTGCCGAGTCAGGGCACGGGCTACTACCACGAGTACACGGTCATCACCCCCGGCTCCTCGGACCGCGGCGCGCGGCGCATCGTGACGGGCGAGGAGGCCGAGGAGGACTACTACACCGCGGACCACTACGCGTCCTTCGACCTGGTCGACCACGGCTGCTGACGCCGCCCCCGGACCGGTCCGCGCCGTAGTCCCCCACCTGCGGCGCGGACCATCGGACCGGTACCGGGAGAGAGCGCGCTTGTACGCTCCACGCATGACCGTGACGTATGTGATCGACGGCTCCGGGATCACCGGACTGGACAGCTTCTGGGACGTGATGGGTGAGGCGGTGAACGGGCCCGGTGGCTATTTCGGCCGCAACCTCGACGCGTTCGCGGACTGCCTGAGCGGTGGCTTCGGAACCCCCGAGGACGGCGCGTTCGTCATCGAGTGGCACGACCACTCGCGCTCCGCCCGCGCGCTCGGCCACGAGGAGACCGCCCGCCGGCTGGAGGGCCTGCTCCCCCGGGTGCATCCCACCAACCGGGCGCGCGTCGAGCGGGAACTGGCCGAGGCCAGGGCCGGCCGCGGGCCGACCCTCTTCGACGAACTGGTCGACATCATCAGGGACCGGGCAGGGCCCGGAGCACTGCGGCTGGTGTGAGGCAGGGGCGTCAGGGACGTGCCCTCGCCGGCGCGAGGGCGGACGTGCCCCCAGCCGGCCCAGCCAGGGCGTGGTGCCGGCCGACGGGGCACATCAGGGGCTTGCCGAAGACGTGCCGCGTGTACCTGGCCGCCGTTCAGGGCCGAGGCACGTTGCGGAGGTTGGAGCGGGCCATCTGCAGCATCCTGCCGACCCCTCCGTCCAGGACGATCTTGCTGGCGGACAGGGCGAACCCGGTGACCATGTCGGCACTGATCTTCGGCGGGATGGAGAGGGCGTTCGGATCGGTCACCACGTCGACGAGTGCGGGCCCCTTGTGCCTGAAGGCGTCCTTGAGCGCGCCCTCCAGCTGCTTCGGCTTCTCCACCCGGACGCCGTAGGCGCCCGAGGCCCGCGCGATCGACGCGAAGTCGGGGTTCTTGTTGGTCGTACCGAACGACGGCAGCCCCGCCACCAGCATCTCCAGCTCGACCATCCCGAGCGAGGAGTTGTTGAACAGCACGACCTTCACCGGCAGGTTGTACTGCACGAGCGTGAGGAAGTCACCCATCAGCATGGTGAATCCGCCGTCCCCGGACATCGACACGACCTGGCGGTTCCGGTCGGTGAACTGGGCGCCGATGGCCTGCGGCAACGCGTTGGCCATCGAGCCATGGCTGAACGAACCGATCACCCTGCGCCTGCCGTTGGGCGTGAGGTAGCGGGCCGCCCACACGTTGCACATGCCCGTGTCCACGGTGAACACCGCGTCCTTGTCCGCGACCGCGTCGAGCACCGAGGCGACGTACTCCGGGTGGATCGGGACGTGCTTCTCGACCTTGCGCGTGTACGCCTTGACCACACCCTCGAGCGCGTCCGCGTGCTTCTTCAGCATCCGGTCGAGGAACTTGCGGTCCGTCTTGACCTTCACGCGCGGGGTCAGGCAGCGCAGCGTCTCGCGTACGTCGCCCCAGACGGCGAGGTCGAGCTTGGACCGCCGGCCCAGGTGCTCGGGGCGCACGTCGACCTGGACGATCTTCACGTCGGTCGGGAGGAACGCGTTGTACGGGAAGTCGGTGCCCAGCAGGATCAGCAGATCGCACTCGTTGGTCGCCTCGTAGGCGGCGCCGTAGCCCAGCAGCCCGCTCATGCCCACGTCGTACGGGTTGTCGTACTGGATCCACTCCTTGCCGCGCAGCGCGTGGCCGACCGGGGCCTTCACCCGCTCGGCGAACTCCATGACCTCGGCGTGCGCGCCCGCGGTCCCGCTCCCGCAGAACAGCGTCACCCGTTTGGCCTTGTCGATCATGGCGCAGAGCTTGTCGATCTCCTCGTCACCGGGCCTCACCGTGGGCCGCGAGGTGACCAGGGCGTGCTCGATCGACTTCTCCGGAGCGGGCTGCGAGGCGATGTCACCGGGCATCGAGACGACGCTGACGCCACCGCGGCCGATCGCGTGCTGGATCGCCGTCTGGAGCAGCCGCGGCATCTGCTGCGGGTTGGAGATCATCTCGTTGTAGTGGCTGCACTCCTGGAAGAGCAGCTCGGGGTGGGTCGCCTGGAAGTAGCCGAGACCGATCTCGCTGGACGGGATGTGGGAGGCGAGGGCGAGCACCGGGGCCATGGAGCGGTGGGCGTCGTACAGGCCGTTGATGAGGTGGAGGTTCCCCGGGCCGCACGATCCGGCGCAGGCGGCCAGCGTGCCGGTGATCTGGGCCTCGGCTCCGGCCGCGAAGGCCGCTGTCTCCTCGTGCCTGACCTGGATCCACTCGACCGCGGAGTGGCGCCGGACGGCGTCGACCACGGGGTTGAGGCTGTCACCGACGACGCCGTACAGCCGCTTGACCCCCGCCCGCACGAGGATGTCGACGAACTGTTCCGACACGTTCTGCTTGGCCATGGGTGCGCACCCTCTCTGCCTCCGGCTGTCCGTGCCTCCATCAACCCACGGCGGGCCCTGTTACGCCTCCCAGACCGCGGCGCCCGTACGGTCGTCGGCGTACCCCTTCGTCCTGATCTGGATGTCGGCCAGATAGGCGGGCAGTCCGGGCGGGCTTCCGGTGGACCAGCGCCGCGCCAGTTCCCCGGCGAGCTCCGGTTCACCGCGCATCGGTTCGGCCAGGCCGTTCCCGCAGAGCAGCAGCGTGTCCCCGGGGCGGGCCACGGACGCGCGGAAGCGAAAGGGTTCCGCGGGCGGTGGTGCGCTCGCCGCGTGGCGGGACGGGGATGTGGTGACCTGCAGATCCATCGTCAGCCGGTCGCCGTCCGCGCCTTGTTCGTCCGCCGCGCCGCCGGTGGCGGGCACCACGGGGTCGAGGTCCTGCCAGGCCCCGTCGCGAAGGCGCAGGACACCGCCCGGTCCGATACCGAAGAAGACCCGGGTGCGGCACTCCGGGTCGGCGGACAGCAGGAGGCACCGCAGGCCGGTGGTGTAGGCGGAGGGTTCGAGGCCGAGCTCGGCCGCGCGCGCCCGCAGCTTGCCGTAGGTACGGTCGGTGAGCCGGTGCAGCCCCGACTTGAGGTCGCCCCTGCGCCCCGCCCGTATGTCGTCGGAGAGCCGGGCATGACTGCGGGCGACGGCTGCGCCGATCCAGCGACAGGCGTCGGCCGCGGCGGGAGGGCCCTTCCCCGCCCCCCGTACGCCGCCCGCCACCGCGACCAGGACCAGGGCACCGTCCCCGGCGCCGAAGCGTGCGGTGAGCAGGGCGTCCCGACGGGGTTCGCCGCGGAAGCGTGCCGAGTCCCCGCGCACGGACGCGGCCCGCAGGGTGTAGGTCCCGTAGCGGGCGCCGTCGAGGACCGTGTCGGGCACGAGGGCGTCGAGGGCATCGGGCCCGGACTCCGGCAGGGCGGCGGGTTCGGCGTCGTAGGTGGGCGGCCGGTCCCCGATGTGGCCGACGGTGGGGCGCTCCGGCGGGACGGGCGGCCGCGGGGCGACCGGTGGCCCGGGCGGTGCGGGCGGCGGCCGTACAGCGAAGGTCCGCGGCCGAGGAGGCCCGTCGGGGGCCTCCCACGGGGCGCGTCCGACAGCGACGGTGCGCGGGAGACGCGGCGGCTCCGGCACGGGTGCCGCTTCCGGCGGACGCGGGTCGGGCAGCGGCACCAGCGTGGCCGGGTGGCCGCCCTCCTCCGGACCTTCCACCGCGCCGGGCTCCGGGACGCCCACCGCGTCGGACACGGAGTCGAACCGGGCGTCGAGGCTGTCGGGCGCGCCGCTCGGCCCGGTGTCCGGCGCGGTCTCGTCGTACAGCGCCCGCCACCAGTCGTCCTCGTGGGCGTCGGGCTTCTCCCCCTGCTGGCTCATGTCCCTATTGTCGACCGCACGCGGCACACGAAACGGGTCATCCGGAAATCCGGTCCGGAAGTGACCCGCGCGAGGTGACCCGCCGGACGTCCCCACCCCCCACGGGAAGGTCGCCCGGCGGGCCGGTCTCCGCGAACGGCCCTCCGCCCGTGGGGCGGTCGTTGCCGCGGTGGCGCCAGATTGTCAGAGGGACCGGTGCCGCGGGGCATGATGGGCCCGGCGGGTTCACGCCGTGGCCGCTTCCCGCCACGGCACACCGGCCCGACGGGCGCGGGAACGCGCGACACGGATCCGGGGAGGGCCGAGGATGCTGTCAGCGATAGGTCTCGACGACAGACAGGAAGCGGCCTACCGGGCGCTGGTCACGACGGGCGCCGCGGAGCTCTCCGACCTCGCGCGACGGCTGGCCCTGCCGGAGGCGGACACCGAGCGCGCGCTGCGCCGCCTGGAACAGCGGGGCCTCGTGGCCCCGTCGTCGTCACGGGCGGACCGCTGGGTCGCCGCCCCGCCGGGGATCGCGCTGGGCGCCCTGCTGACCCAGCAGCGCCATGAACTCGAACAGGCGGAGCTGGCGTCCGCCCTGCTCGCCGAGGACTACCGGGCCCAGGCGGCGGAGCCCACGGTGCACGACCTGGTGGAGGTGGTGACGGGCGCCGACGCGGTGGCCCACCGGTTCCACCAGCTGCAGCTGGGCGCCACGACCGAGGTGTGCGCACTGGTCACGGGCAAGCCGATCGTGGTCACCGGCATGGAGAACGAGTCCGAGGAACGGGCGACGACGCGGGGTGTGTCCTACCGCGTGGTCGTCGAACGCGACGTCCTCTCGCTGCCGGACGGGATCGTGGAGCTGTCGGCGGCCCTGAGCCGCGACGAGCAGTGCCGGGTGGTCGACCGGGTGCCGACGAAGCTGGTGGTCGCCGACGCCGCACTGGCCATGGTGCCGTTGACCGGACGGCAGGCGGAACCGGCCGCACTGGTGATCCACGCCGACGGCCTGCTGGAGTCACTGATGGGGCTCTTCGAAGCGGTGTGGCGGGACGCCGTGCCGCTGCGGCTCGGCGGCAACGGGATCAGCGAGGTGGACGGACCCGGTGCGGACCCGACCGACCTCGAGATCCTCTCCCTGCTGCTGGCCGGCCTCACGGACGCGAGTGTGGCCAAGCAGCTGGACCTGGGGCTGCGGACGGTGCAGCGGCGGGTGAAGGGGCTCATGGAGCTCACCGGGGTCACCACCCGGCTGCAGCTCGGCTGGCACGCGTACGAACGTGGCTGGGTGGCCCGCGCCCCGCGCTGAGCACCCCGGCCGGCGGCTCCGTCCGCCCGTGGGGACGCGCTGACGGGCGGGACCGGGCGGACTCCTGCACGCTGGTCGAATGAGTGTGTGGCAGCTCGTTGCCGTCGGGGCGGTGATGCTGCTCGGCCTGGTCGGCGTCCTGGTGCCGGGCGTGCCCGGGTCGGCCATCGTCTGGGCCGCGGTGCTCTGGTGGGCACTGACGGACCCGACCCCGGTCGCCTGGGGCGTGCTGATCGGTGCGACCTGCCTGCTGCTGCTGAACCAGGCGCTGAAGGCGCTGCTTCCCGCGCGGCGCCCCCGCGAGGCCGGGGCGCCGCGCAGGACGCTGATGGCCGGCGGGATCGCGGCGATCGCCGGATTCTTCGTCGTCCCGGTGGTGGGCGGACTCCTGGGGTACGTGGGCGCCGTCTACGGCGTCGAACGTCTGCGCCTCGGCAGCCGGGCCGCCGGCTGGACGTCCCTCAGGTCCGTGCTGCGGGCGACGGGGTACTCCGTGCTCGTGGAGCTCTACTGCTGCCTCCTGGCCGTGGGAGGCTGGCTGGGAGCCGTCATCTGGGGCTGAGGGCCGCAGGGGGTCCGGGCGCCTGCCCGGGCCCCCCTGCGGTTCCCCGTCAGCGTGTCCTGCCGCGCTTGAGCTCCATGGCGGCCCGGCCCTCCGCACCCCTGCGCTTCCATTCACGCCGGGTCTCGGTGCGCAGCCGGGCGTCGGTCTTCGCGGCGATGCGGTGGTTCTCACGGAGCAGCTTGCGGTAGCTGTCGAGGCGCCGTTCGGACAGGGACCCGTCCTCGATCGCGCCCGTCACGGCGCATCCGGGCTCGGACGCGTGGCCGCAGTCGTGGAAGCGGCACCGCGCCGCGAGCTCCTCGATCTCCGAGAAGACCTGCCCCACGCCGGCCTCCGCGTCCCAGAGGCCGACCCCCCGCAGGCCGGGGGTGTCGATCAAAACACCGCCCCCCGGCAGCACGAGGAGGTTACGTGTAGTGGTGGTGTGCCGGCCCTTGCCGTCCACCTCACGCGCCTGCTGCACCTGCATCACGTCCTCGCCCAGCAGGGTGTTGGCGAGGGTCGACTTCCCGGCGCCGGAGATGCCGAGCAGCACGCTCGTACCGCCGCCGACGATCGCGCCGAACACATCGACGCCCTCCCCCGTGGCCGAGCTGACGGGAAGCACCGGCACCCCGGGTGCGATGCGCTCGACGTCCTCGACGAGATGGGACAGCGTCGTCGCGTCCGGGACCAGATCCGCCTTGGTGAGCAGCACGAGCGGGTGCGCCTCGTGCTCCGCGGTCCGTGGTCCGTCGTCGAGCAGGGCGGCGCCGTCGGTGCTGGACATGGCCAGCGCCAGGAACCGTTCCAGCCGTCCGAGGTCCAGCTCGACGGCCAGCGAGACACAGATGACGATGTGGTCGATGTTGGTCGCGAGGACCTGCCCCTCGGAGCGCTGCGACGACGTCGATCGGACGAAGGCGGTGCGCCGGGGCAGGAGTGTGCGGACGAACTGCGGGTCGCCGTCGGGGTCGACGGCCACCCAGTCGCCCGTGCAGACGATCCGCATCGGGTCGCGGGGCACCACGAACGCGGTGTCCGCCCGGACGACGCCGTCCGCGGTGACCACGTCGCACTGACCGCGGTCCACCCGCACCACGCGTCCAGGCAGGAGTCCCTGCCCGGCGTACGGGGCGAAGGTGTCGGCCCATGTGCCGTCCCAACCGTACGGGGCCAGCGGGTGCGACGGGGTGGAAGCCTGGGAGATGGAGAAAGACAAGGGAAACCCTTCACAAGGGCGGCCCCGGCAACGCGCGTTCAGGCGCGGAGGGAAAAGGTCAAGGTCAGCCGGCGGCCACAGGGGTGGGAACGATGCTCTTCGGGTCGTGGGCAGTGCCCACCGCTGCGACAGTCATCAATGTCCTCACCTCCTGGTTCCTCGAACTGCGCACACCCTAGCCCGGGGGCGGACGGGGCGGTCAACAGGTTTTCCGCGAAGTGGCCGCGCACGCGGAGGATTGCACGGACCTGGCATGGATATTCCCCGATCAGGTGATACGCGTGCACACGTACCGGTCTCATGCCGTTAGGGTGCCGGACATGACCTCACCCAAAGCCGCCACCACCCCTTTCACCCCTGCCCAGTTGGGCACTCAGATCCTGATCGGCTGGAGCGGGTCGAATCCCGGGACAGGGCGTGAGACAGCCTTCCTTCTCACCTACTCGCTCGGCGACGGTTCCGACGGACCGGAGGCGGGCGAGCGGGCCATGCGCGCGGCCCTGGAGCGCAGCGGCCTGCGGGTGGGGGGCGAGACGCTGGACGCCTCGGACCTCCCCAACCTCCCGGTGAAACTGCTCGTCCAGGCGGGACAGGCCGTCCTGACGCTGCCCCACTTCACCGCGCAGTGCACGGTTCCGCCGGAGTGGCTCGACGTGGCACGGTCGGAGGGCAAGGTGCACGGGATGTTCGCCACGCGCCCCTGGCCCGCGGCCGTCCCCGGACAGCCGGTGGGCGAGGAACTGCTGGCGTCCTTCGCGGGTGACCCCGAGATCATCGGCACCTCCGCCCACTGCCTCATGCCGGTACGCACCCTGGGCTGACCGCACCCGCTTACCGTGCACGGCGATGCCCACCACCCCCCGTGGAGTGGTGGGCATCGCCGTGTGGGCGCACCGCACAGCCGAATGCGGGCGGCCCCGCGGGCGTTACGCCCCGGACCGCCCGCACTCAGTGGTGTCAGTTGTTGCCGACGCCGTTGCCCGAGAGCACCGGGATGTCGCTCAGGATGTGCGACAGCGGCTCGTCACCCTTGGCCTGGGTGGAGTTGTCGGTGCACTGCTGGTTCTGCGGGTTGGACAGGACGTTGACGTCCTGAACCGCGATCGGGACCAGCCCGATGAGCGAGCCCACGTTGGCCTTCACCGGCAGGGCGATGCAGGGCTTGTTCAGCGAGCCCTGCACGAGGCTGAGCTGCGGGCTCTGGTCGCCCTTGGTGGAGCTGTTGCCGTACTCGGACTCGGCACCGTTGCCGTTCACCGTCGTGGTGCCGTGGTCGTCACCGATCGCCATGGCCGAGGGGGCCGCGGCGGCGGACAGACCGAGGAGGGACACAGCCACAGCGGCGCCGGCCATCATCTTCTTCATTGCGCTTCACCTTTCGGAGGCGTCCCGTTGTGGAACGTACTGATCAACCGCAAACGGAGGATTAAGTTCCGCTACACCACTCGAACGGGTTGGATCCGGCGTTCCGTCGACGTGGTTCCTACCTGCTGCCCGACTCCGTGCGGGCGGCGGGGACGAAGACCTCGCGGCCGCGCGGGACCCCCGAGGTCACCGACGCCGCGGACGGGTCGGGCCCGACCTCGCGCCGTGCCGCGTCCCGCCATTCGGCGAGCAGCCGGTCGTAGATGGGCGTGGAGCTCTCCGGCGACCGGTCACGGCCGCGCGCATGGTGACTGTCGTACGGGTCCATGCACCGCATCTACCCGGCCGGCCGCGCGGCGTCGGCCGGGACTGGGGCATCCGGCCCAATCACCGCACTATCGGGCTACCCGACGTCCGGACCGGCGGCTCCCGGGCCTGGTGGCCCCGGACACACGTGTGGGGCCGGTCCGGCGGACCACCGACCGAAGAACGGTCGGCGCCCATGAGGACCGGCCCCACACGCGTTCACTGACTACGCGTCACGGCGTGGCGGGACACGGAGCACCCTGCCGAAGGGGTCGCGGAGGGAGCCTGATTCGCGCAGGATCAGTTGTTGCCCGCGCCGTTGCCCGAGAGCAGCGGGATGTCGTTCAGGATGTGCGACAGCGCCTCGTCGCCCTTGGCCTGGGTGGAGTTCTCGGTGCACTGCTGGTTCTGCGGGGAGGACAGGACGTTGATGTCCTGGACCGAGATCGGGACGAGCCCGAGCAGCGAGCCGACATTTGCCTTCGCCGGCAGGGCGATGCAGGGCTTGTTGAACGAGCCCTGGATGAGACCGATCTGCGGGCTCATGTCGCCGTGGGTGCTGCTGTTGCCGTAGTACTGGTCGGATCCGTTGCCGTTGACCGAGGTCGTCCCGGTGTCGTTGCCGATCGCCATGGCCGAGGGGGCGGCAGCGGCGGAAATGCCGGCGACGGAGGCGGCGACTGCCGCGGACGCCAGAATCTTCTTCATCATGAACGTGCCCTTCTGGATTTCTGTTGCCCGCCTGTCCGGAGCATTCTGAACAACGCCGCAATGGCGGCACCGGTTTCGCCCCTTCACTCGAACGATTTCCCGGGCCGGTTTCGGTGGACCGCATTCGCATGCCGTCCGGCGGAACGGCGCACGACGTGAAAGGGGGCCCGCCGTGGGTCAGCCGCCGAGCGGAAGCCCGCCGATGAGCGGCCCGGCCGCCTCGGCGACACCGGTGACCGCCTTCGCCGACTTGCCCACCGTGCCGTCCTCCTTGATCCTCCCGGCGGTCTCCCCGACCCCGTCCACCACGGGGTTCACCACCTGGTCGGGGACCGCGGGGAGGGTGGAGGTCAGTTCGTTCACCCCACCGGTGAGGCTGATCCGGGGCGCCGTGGGGGTGGTTGCGGCGAAGGCGGGTGCGGCCGCCCCGAGGGCGGCCACGGAACCTGCGACGAGAGCGACGGTCTTCGCGTACTTCACGTTCTCAATTCCCTTCTACGGCGGCATCTGCCGCCCTTTTCAGGCACAACGACCGAGCGGTGCGGGGGGAAACTGCGAGGCATGGCATTTCCCCCGCACGACGAGAGGGCCCTGGAGCGCCGTATGCGCTCCAGGGCCCTCTCATGACGAGCCGTCGGCCCGGTCGGCGTGAGCTCAGTCGTTGATGCAGACGTTGCCGAACGCCGGGTTCAGCAGACCGATCACGTTGACGGTGTTGCCGCAGACGTTCACCGGAATGTGGATCGGGACCTGGACGACGTTGCCGGAGAGGAAGCCCGGGGAGTGGGCGGCAACGGCACCGGCGCCGGAGTCGGCCATGGCCGGGGCAGCGGCGCCCAGCGCCATGAGGGTTCCGGCGGCGACGGCGGCAACCTTGGTGTACTTCACTTTTATCCCTTTCTGCAGCGGAGTCGTCCACGGACACGTCTTTCGTGCCGCACGAGCACTCCTACGAATGCGCTCGTGACTCCGGTGCTGTAATCCGTAACGATTTACCGGCGGCCGCGAAACGCTTTGCGATCCGTTTCCCGGAAAATCGCTCGAATGATGCAGGCCCGGGCCGCGCGATGGAGGAGTGTCGGCGGCCCGGACCGGTCGTTGCGGCCAGGGTCAGCTGTTGTGCGCACCGTTGCCGGAGAGAACCGGGATGTCCGACAGGATGTGCGACAGCGGCTCGTCACCCTTGGCCTGGGTGGAGTTGTCGGCGCACTGCTGGTTCTGCGGGTTGGAGAGGACGTTGACGTCCTGGACCGCGACCGCGGCGAGGATGCCGACGAGCGCACCGGCGTTGGCCTTCACCGGCAGCGCGACGCAGGGCTTGTTCAGCGAACCCTGCACGAGGCTGAGCTGCGGGCTCTGGTCACCCTTGGTGGAGCTGTTGCCGTACTCCGCCTCGGCACCGTTGCCGTTGACCGACGTCGTACCGGTGTCGTCACCGATCGCCATGGCGCTGGTCGCCGAGAGACCGAGGATGGAGGCGGCGACGGCGCCCGTCGCCAGGACCTTCTTGATCACGATGAACCCTTCTCGTACCGAGTGCCCCGCAGCGGAGCGCCCTGATCAACTCGCCGCCCGGCATTTGGTTCCCCCCGCCCGGCCTCGTTCACCCGAATGCCATGCACACCGCGTCGGGCGAACACACGTACGTGACCCTTTCGGGTGGTTACATAATTTCCACCGATCTCCAAGTTTCCCCCGCAACCGTCGCGTCGTTAGGAAGTCGTCCGCGTCGATGGAATGACCGCCATCAGGGTCACCGCCCACGCGAATTTCCCGGAGAAGGGCTTGTAATGCGACAGGTACTGAATAAGAGCATGATCGTCATGGCGGCGGCGTCGGGCATCCTGACCGCCGCGGGCGGTTACGCACACGCCGACGCCTCGGCCGACGGTGTCGCCGCGAACTCGCCCGGTGTCGGTTCGGGCAACGCCGTGCAGGTCCCGGTGCACGTCCCGGTCAACCTCTGCGGCAACACCGTCAATGTGATCGCCCTGCTGAACCCGGCGTTCGGCAACTCCTGCGCGAACGTCAGCTCGCACGACGGGCACGGTGCCGAGCAGGACGACGCCTACGGCGACGAGCACGGCGAGGCACAGGGCCACAAGGGCTCCGGCGCGAGCGCCGACGGCAAGGCCGTCGGTTCCCCGGGTGTCCTCTCGGGCAACCTGGTACAGGCTCCGGTGCACGTCCCGGTGAACGCCTGCGGCAACAGCGTCGATGTCGTGGGGGCGCTGAACCCGGTGTTCGGCAACGACTGCGTCAACGACAGCGGTTACGACCACGGGAACCCGCCGGTGAAGCCGCCGGTGGAGCCCCCGACCGAGGAGCCGCCGACGGTCACGCCGCCGACCGAGGAGCCCCCCACCGAGGAGCCGCCGACGGTCACCCCGCCCACCTCGAAGCCTCCCGTCGAGCAGCCGCCGGCCGGTAACCCCGGCCCGAACACGCCCGACACGCAGCTGGCCCAGACCGGTGCCGGTGAGATCGGTCTGGCCGCCGGTGCGAGCGCTGGGCTGCTGCTGGGAGGCGCGGTACTGATGCGCCGCACCCGCACCTCGCGCAACTAGTCCCGTACACGGAAGGGGCCGCCCCGCAGCGTGGATGCTGCGGGACGGCCCCTTCCGTATGTACGCGGAACGCGGTGTCAGACGCGGGACAGGCCCGCCCGGTCCAGGTGTGCGGCGATCACGGCGGTCTCCTCGGCGTCGAGCCCGCGCATGGGCGGGCTCATCACGTTGGTCGCGATGACCCCGCGCAGCATCAGGGCCGTCTTGAAGGCACCCAGCCCTGCGGCGGTCGCCGACGCGGTGCCGGGCGCGGCCGCAGTGACGTTGTCGAACAGCGCGACCAGGCGGTCCTGTTCGGCGGCGGCCGCGGCCCAGTCGCCCCGTACGGCGGCCTGGTGCAGCCGCACGTAGCCGTGCGGGTCCACGTTGCCGAGGCCGGGGACCGACCCGTCCGCGCCACTCAGCATCATCGCGTCGACCACCAGTTCGTGACCGGTCAGGACGGAGAAACCGGGGAGTGCCCGTGCCCCGATGGCGAGCCGGCGGAACGATCCGTCGTCGCCGCTGGAGTCCTTCACACCGGCGAGGACGCCGTCCGCGGCGAGCGGCAGCAGTAGTTCCGGGTCCAGCTTGGTGTGGACGCAGACCGGGACGTCGTAGGCCAGGAGCGGGAGGTCCACCGCCGCCGCGATGTCCCGGAAGTGGCGGTCGATCTCCGAGGGGTGGGTGCGGGTGTAGAAGGGCGCGGTGGCGACGACCGCGTCCGCGCCGAGACCGGCGGCGGCCCGGGCCCTCTCGATCGCCCGGTTCGTGGTGGTCTCGATGGCGCCGGCGAGGACGGGTACCTGCCCGGCGGCAACCGAGGTGATCACCTTGATGACCTCGTCCTGTCGCGCGGGCGTGAGGTACGCGGTCTCGCCCGAGCTGCCGAGGGCGAAGAGCCCGCTCACTCCTCCGTCGAGCAGGTGACCGACGACCCGCTCCAGGGACGCCACGTCCAGTCCGCCGTCCGCCGTGAGCGGGGTGACGACGGGCGGGATCACTCCGGTGTAGGTGGTGGGGGTGGTCATGCGGTACTCCTCGCGGGCGGTACGGGGGCCGGGTCCCCGGACGGGAACGACGTGGTGGGCTGGGGGTGGACGCAGTGCCAGCGGTGCCCGCCGGGCCAGGAGCTCCTCGCGGGGAAGGCCGTGGCGCACGCGTCGTCGGCCTTCCAGCAGCGGGTGGCGAAAGGGCAGCCGGGCGGCGGGTTGGTGGCCGAGGGCACCGGCCCGGTGAGCACGATGCGGTCGGTCCTCTCCAGCAGGCTGGGCGTGGCGGAGAGCAGTGCCTCGGTGTAGGGGTGTCTCGGGGCCCCGGCCACCTCGGCGGCCCGGCCCTCCTCGACGATGCGGCCGAGGTAGAGGACGGCGATGCGGTCGGCGAGGTAGCGCACGGTCTGGATGTCGTGCGAGATGAACACCATGCCGAGTCCCAGGCGGTCGCGCAGGTCGACGAGGAGGTTGAGCACCTGGGCGCGGACGGAGACGTCGAGCGCCGAGGTCGGTTCGTCGGCGACGATCAGTTCGGGTTCGAGGGCGAGGGCGCGGGCGATGGCGACGCGCTGCCGCTGGCCGCCGGAGAGCTGTCCGGGCAGGGCGTCCAGGGTGTGTCCGGGCAGGCCGACCAGGTCGAGCAGTTCCTCGACGCGCGCCTCGCGGGCCTCCCGGGTGCCACGCCGGTCAGCGGGTACGACAGACCGGCCTCGATGGTGCCGTCGCCGTCGCCCTTGCCCGCCGCGCCGTCGGCGGTCGAGGAGGGCCCGCCGCACGCGGACAGGCCTGCCGTGATGGCCGCGGCCGCGCCGACGG
Organism: Streptomyces sp. JH34; assembly: GCF_029428875.1. Classification (NCBI taxonomy): domain Bacteria; kingdom Bacillati; phylum Actinomycetota; class Actinomycetes; order Kitasatosporales; family Streptomycetaceae; genus Streptomyces; species Streptomyces sp. JH34. Next base: position 1,330,571 of record NZ_JAJSOO010000001.1, read on the forward strand.
CACTGATGTAACGCAGGAAGGTGCGGCGCTCGACGCCGGCTGGCCTCAGCTCGGGCACGGGTCCTCCAAGGGACGTTGAGGGCTTGGAACGAGTGGAAAGCGTCCGTTTTCGATGGCGGTCGGAATGCCAACGGACCGATAAAGCATCAGACGTCAGATGTCTGATGCCTTGATAGCGTGGGAACGTAGCTTGACAATCGAGAGGGGTCAAGAGGTGGGGAGTTCACATATGTCCGGCACGCGACCCGGCCGCACCCTGTTGCGGCAGGAAGTGGTCGAGGGCATCAAGCGCTACATCCTCGACGAGCGGCTGCGCCCCGGGGACCCGCTCCCGACGGAGCCGGCCCTGTGCGAGGCGCTGGGGGCCAGCCGTTCCAGCGTCCGGGAGGCCGTCAAGATCCTCGCCGCCCTCGACATCGTCGAGGTACGCCACGGCCACGGGACGTACGTCGGGCGGCTGAGCCTGTCCGCGCTGGTGGAGAGCCTCACCTTCCGGGGCCTGCTCTCCCCGGACGACGACTTCCAGGTGATGGCCGACCTCGTCGACGTGCGCGAGCTCTTCGAGCGGGGCATGGCCGACCGGATCATCTCCTCACTCAGCGCCGAGCAGCTCGACGGCCTGGAGGGCCTGGTGGCGACCATGCGCGCCACCGGCGCGGGCGAGGGGCACGGGTTCGTGGCCGCGGACCGCGCCTTCCACGCCCTGCTCGTGGCACCACTGGGCAACGACCTGATCGGCCAGCTCTCGATGGCCTTCTGGGACGTGTACACGATCGTCGCGCCGCACCTCGACGGATTCACCCACGCCGACGAGACCGCCACGATCGCAGCCCACCAGAGCATCGTGGACGCGGCCCGGGCCGGCGACGTCACCGCGTTCCTGAGGGCGCTCGACGAGCACTACGCACCCGTCCGGCGGCGGATCGCCGAGGCCAGGTCGCGCGGTGCGGACCCGGCGGACCAGGCCTGACACCGCTGACACCCCGACCCCCGCCCCGCCCGCCGGAGCGGGGGCCGCGGCCTCCGGCACACCCTTGACGTCCGACCGCGGGGCTCCCTAGGGTCCAGCTTGACAGCAGGACATCTGACGTCTGCTGTCCAGTCGCCTCTCGTTCCCCAGAAGGGCACAGCCATGCCGTCGGCCGATCTCCCGCTCGAGGAATGCCGTGCCTACCGGCCCGAGCTCCCCCTGCCCGGCGGCTTCGACGACTTCTGGTCGGACACCCTGGCCGAGGCTCCGCACGACGGCAGCGCGGACAAGCCCCGGTACAGGGAGATCGACTGCAGGCTGCCCCGCGTCCGCACGTACGACGTGCGTGTTCCGGGCTACGGCGGCCGCCCGGTGCGCGGCTGGCTGCACATGCCCGCCGGTGTCACCGAACCGCTCGGCTGCGTCGTCGAGTTCCTCGGCTACGGGCGCGGCAGGGGTCTGCCGCACGAGGAGCTGGTGTGGGCCTGCGCCGGATACGCGCACCTGGTCATGGACACCCGGGGCCAGGGGGTGGTCGGCCGCGGCCGGCGTCACCGCGGACACCGACCCGGGGGCGGCCGGGGCGGTGCCGGGCTTCCTGACCCGGGGTGTCGAGAGCCCCCGGACCTACTACTACCGGCGGGTGTTCACCGACGCGGTCCGCTGCGTGGAGGCGATGCGTGAGCATCGCGAGGTCGATCCCGCCCGCATCGTGGTGACCGGGGTGAGCCAGGGCGGTGGCATCGCGCTGGCGGTGGCCGGGCTGGTGCCGGGGCTGGCCGGGGTGATGCCGGACGTGCCCTTCCTGTGCAACATCGCCCGGGGCGCCCGGATCGCCGGGCTGCCGCCGTACACCGAGATCGCCGCCTACCTCCGGCTCCACCGCGGCCGCACCGAACCGGTGTTCCGCACCCTGTCGTACTTCGACGCGGCGCACCACGCCACCCGGGCGACCGCGCCCGCGCTCTTCTCCATCGCGATGATGGACGAGATCTGCCCGCCCTCCACCTGCTTAAGGCCGACGGCAAGCAGGCCTCCGACAGCCGGACGGTGACCGTCACTCCGTAACACCCCGCCCCGGAGGGAGTGTTGTCGCCCCGGCCGCCCCCGCCCGGCTGCCAGGATGGGAACGGCACCTCCCACGGCACCTCCCACGGCGCCTCACACGGCGCCTTCCCGGACGACGGACGACGGACGACGGACAGGCGGCAGCGGCATGGCGGCGACGGGTTCACGGATGGGCGTGGTCGGCGGCAGCATCGCCGGGTGCGCGATGGCGGTCGCGGGCGTCAGGGCGGGTGCGGAGGTCACCGTCCACGAGCGCAGCGACGGCGAACTGCGGGACCGGGGGCTCGGGATCGTCATCCCTCCCCCGCTGCACCGCCGGCTGGTCGACGCGGGCTATCTGGACGCCGCCATGCCGACCGCTCCCGTGGGTACCCGGGTCTGGCTGACCCGGGTGCCCGGGGAGCGGTCGGCCCGCGAGTTCGCCCGCCAGCCCAGCGCGGTGACTCCGTGCAACTGGGGTCTCCTGTGGCAGTCGTTGCGGGCCGCCACCACCGGTGCGCGGTACCACCGGGGACGCCCCGTCACCTCGGTCGCGCGGGGCCCCGCCGGGGGCGCCCTCCTCCGCACGGCCGAGGGCGAGGAGGCCTACGACATCGTCGTGGGCGCGGACGGCCACCGCTCGCTCACCCGCCAGGTCCTGGCCCCGGGCCTGCAGGCCTCCCCCGCCGGGTACGCGGTGTGGCGCGGCACGCTTCCGGCCGGCGCGTCCGTGGAACACCGCCGGCCCCTGGAGCTGCTGCGCACCGCCTGGGTGACGATCGGCTTCCCCGGCGGGCACGGCATCTTCTATCTGATTCCCCGGGGCGGCGGTGCCGCACCGGACGACCGGCTGCTGGCCTACGCGATCTACGCGACCCCGCCGGCCGGGTCGCCGGGCGAGGCCGGCCACGAACGGCAGCTGGCCGACGAGCACTTCCCCCAGGAGTGGGCCGACATCGTGGCACGTGGCGAGCACACCGCGATGACCTGCCACCCCGTCGCCGATCTGCACGCGCCGCTCGCCGCGGATCCGCCGTTCCTGCTCGCGGGCGACGCGGCGGGGGTGACCCGTCCGCACACGGCGAGCGGGGCGGTCAAGGCTCTGCAGGACGCCCTCTGCCTGGAGGAGGCGCTGCGGACGTCCGCCTCACCCGCCGAGGCGCTGCGGCACTACGCCCGGGAGCGGACCCCCGAGGGCGCCAGGCTGGTCGAGCTGGGGCGCAGGCTCGGCCGCGCGCAGGTGGAGCTGACCCCGGACTGGGCGGCCATGGACCAGGCTTCGGTGGACGCCTGGTGCCGCGCCACCCTCGCGGGCACGAGCAGCTATCTCTACGCGGACACGGACTGAGGTTCGAGGCGGCCCCGGATCCCGTCGAAGTGGGTGCGCATCGCGCGCACCGCTCGTGCGCCGTCGGCCGCCGCCACCGCCTCGACGATCTCGTGGTGCTGGGCGCAGGTCACGGACGGATCCTGGTGGCCGTCGTCCATGTCCTCGCGCACCCGGTCCATGGCCGCCCAGAAGGCGTCCAGCACCTCGCTGAGGAGGTGGTTGTCGAGCGAGGCGTAGAGCGCGAGGTGGAACGCGCGGTCGGTGGCGCGGGCGACCCGGCCGCCCTCGGCCGCCTCGGTCTCCATCGTCTGGACCAGGGCCCGGAGCACGGCGAGGTCCTCCGCCGGGACGCCGGCGGTGACGGCTGAGACGAGCCCGGTCTCCAGCGCCTCGCGCACCCTCATCAGCTCCAGCAGGCCGGGCTCGCCCTGCCGGTGCCGGACGGCGGCCCGGAAGGCGAGCCCCTCGGCGAAGGGCGACAGGGAGAGCGAGCCGACGAAGGTCCCGAAGCCCCGCCGGATCTCGACGACGTTGACGGCCTGGAGCGCCTTGAGCGCCTCGCGCACCGAGACCCGTCCCGCCGAGAACAGCTCCATCAGCTCGGTCTCGGTGGGCAGCGGATCACCCGGTCCGAGCCTGCGTCCGAGGATCATTTCCTTGATCCTTCGCTCGATGTCCTGAGCCATGGTGGGGCGGGCCACAGCGGTCCTCCTGGGGTGTCGCCGGCCACCGGCACCTCTTGACCGGCCGCCGGGGCGTCTGCTTAAGGTGAGTCCAGACATAGGACATCTTACGTCCCATGTCCTCGTCCCGTCTCCCCTTCCGTCGACGGGCCCGCGTACCGAACGAGCTGGAGCTCCTCACCATGTCTCTGACCGCACCGCTGCACGGTGTCGTACCGCCGGTCTGCACCCCGCTCGACGACCGCGGGGAGGTCGACACGGCCTCCCTGACCCGGCTCGTCGGCCACCTCGTCGACGGTGGTGTGCACGGGCTCTTCGCCCTCGGTTCGACCAGCGAGGTCGCCTATCTGACCGACGCCCAGCGCGCCATCGCCCTGGAGACGGTGGTCACCGCGGCCGCCGGGCGCGTCCCGGTCCTGGCCGGGGTCATCGACACCACGACGGCGCGGGTCACCGAGCACGCGCGGACCGCCATGGAGCTCGGCGCGGACGCCCTCGTCGCGACGGCGCCGTTCTACACACGTACGCACCCGAAGGAGATCGCCGGGCACTTCCGGCGGCTGCGCGCCGCGGTCGACCTGCCGCTGTTCGCCTACGACATCCCGGTGGCCGTGCACTCCAAGCTCTCGGCGTCCCTGGTGCGCGAGCTCGCCGAGGACGGCACCCTCGCGGGCCTCAAGGACAGCAGCGGTGACGAGGGCGGACTGCGCAGGCTGATCGTGGAGCTCGGCGGTCGCGAAGGACGGACCGAGGGCCCCGTGCCGCACTTCAGTGTGCTGACCGGTTCCGAACTCACCGTGGACGCGGCGCTGCTGGCCGGGGCGGACGGTGTAGTGCCCGGCATCGGCAACGTGGACCCGGCCGGTTACGTCCGGCTGTACGACGCCGCGCGGTCCGGTGACTGGGCGCTCGCCGCCCGGGAGCAGGAGCGGCTCGTCGAGCTGTTCGCCATGGTCGACGTCGGCCCGGAGCAGGACATGGGCCGCAGCTCCTCGGCGCTCGGCTCCTTCAAGGAGGCGCTGCGGCTGCTCGGTGTCATCGACGACGGCGCCACCGCCTTCCCGCAGATCCCGCTCTCCGCCGAGTCCGTCGCCCACGTCGCGGAGCGGCTGCGCGGCGCCGGCCTGCCGCCGGTCCGATGAACACCCGCCCGACAGGCACGGCTTCGGCAGACGCCGGTCCGACGAGCGCGGCGGCGACCGGGGCCGTGGTGATCGGCCTCGACCTCGGCGGCACGAAGATCGCCGCCGCGCTCTTCGCCGCCGACGGCACGGTGCTGGCCCGGCACACCCGGCCCACCCCGGCCAGGGACGGCGCGGCTGCGGTGCTCGACGCGCTCGCCGGGGCGGCCGCCGAGGTGGACCCCGGCGGGCAGGCCACGGCCCTCGGCGTCGCCGCTGCCGGGGTCGTCGACCCCCGCAGCGGCATGGTGACCAGTGCCACGGACTCGATCAGCGGCTGGGCGGGCACCGCGCTGGCCGCCGGCCTCGCGGACCGCACGGGCCTGCCGGTGGCCTGCGACAACGACGTACGTGCCACCGCCGGGCCGGAGCTCGCCGCACTGCCGGAGCGCCGCGGTTCGCTGCTCTTCGCCGCGGTCGGCACGGGCGTGGGCGGTGCCCTCGCCGTCGACGGGCGGATGCTGCACGGCGCGGCGGGCGTCGCCGGCCACCTCGGCCATCTGCCCAGTGCGGAGGCGGCGGGGCTGCCCTGCACCTGCGGTGCCACCGGCCACCTGGAGGTCATCGCCTCCGGTCCGGGCATCACCGCGCACTACGAGCGGATCACCGGCGCCCCGGTGGACCGGCTGGAAACGGTCGCCGCCCGGGCCGCCCGCGGCGAACGGGCGGCCGTGCACGCCGTGACCACGGGGGCCGCGGCCGCCGGACGGGTCCTCGGCGGCCTCGCCAACGCGCTCGGCCCCGACCGGGTCGTCGTCGGCGGCGGGGTCCCGAGGATCGGGTCGCTGTACGGCGACGCGCTGGCGGCCGCCTTCGCCGCCGAGCTGATGCCGCCGCTGCGCGGGCTCGTCCCCGAACCCCCGCTCTTCGGTCACGACGCCGCCGTGCTGGGCGCCGCCGCCCTGACCACCACCCTTCCCCTCCACCACCCGGGAGCACTCCGATGACCCCACAGGACCTGGCCGACACCCTCCGGGGCCGGCTCGTCGTCTCCTGCCAGGCACCCCCCGGCGACCCGATGCGGGAGACCGCCACCCTCGTACGCCTGGCCCTGTCCGCCGTCGCCGGCGGCGGAGCGGCGATCCGGGCCAACGAGCCGGAGGTCGTCGCCGCGATCACCGCCGCCGTCGACCTCCCGGTCATCGGCCTGTGGAAGGACGGCGACACCGGCGTCCACATCACCCCGACCGTCCGGCACGCCCTGGCGGTCGTCGAGGCCGGCGCGGCGGTGGTCGCCGCCGACGCCACCGACCGGCCGCGCCCGGACGGCTCCACGTTCGCCGAGCTGGTCACCGCAGTACACGCGGCGGGCGCCCTGGTCATGGCGGACGTCTCCACGCTCGCCGAGGGGATCGCCGCCGCCGGGCAGGGGGCGGACTTCGTCTCGACGACCCTGTCCGGCTACGTGCCGGGCTCGCCGAAGCAGACCGGCCCGGACCTGGACCTTGTGACATCTCTCTCTGCCGCGGTCCCTGTACCGGTCGTCGCCGAAGGACGTATCAATACCCCGGAGGAGGCTGCCGAGGCCATCGCCCGCGGCGCCCACAGCGTCGTGGTCGGTACGGCCATCACCGCTCCCACCGCCCTGACCTCCCGCTTCGTCGCCGGTCTCGCCCGGCCCTGAGCAGCCCTCACCACGTGGGACGGCTGCCCGACGACGGAGCACCGTCCCCGCACCAGGAGCGCACCGTGCAGAAATCCCCCTCCACGCTCCCCTGGTACCGCGAGGTGAGCGGTACCCAGTGGAAGTCCTTCTTCGCCGCCTGGATCGGCTACGTCCTCGACGGATTCGACTTCGTCCTCATCACCCTCGTCCTGACCGAGATCAGCGACGACTTCGGGCTGAGCACGGTGCAGGCCGCCAGCCTGATCTCCGGCGCCTTCATCACCCGCTGGCTGGGCGGCGCCGCCCTGGGCGCCGTCGGTGACCGGTACGGCCGCAAGATCTCGATGGTGCTGAGCATCCTGCTGTACTCGCTGGGCACCTTCGCCTGCGGGTTCGCCTGGAACTACCACAGCCTCTTCGCCGCCCGGCTGGCCATCGGCATGGGCATGGCCGGCGAGTACAGCGCCAGCGCCACGTACGTCATGGAGAGCTGGCCCGCGCGGGTGCGCAGCCGTGCGAGCGGCTTCCTGATCTCGGGGTTCTCGGTCGGCTCCGTCCTCGCGGCCCAGGTCTACACCTGGGTGGTGCCCTCGCTCGGCTGGCGCTGGATGTTCTACCTGGGCCTGATACCCATCGCGGTCGCGCTGTGGATGCGGCGGGCCCTGCCGGAGGCCGAGGAGTGGACGGCGGACGTCGCGGAACAGGGCGCCAGGCCCAACCCCTTCCGGCCGCTGTTCAGGACCCCGCGCCTCGCCGTGGTCAACACGGTCCTCGTGGTGGCCGCGACGCTCTCGCTCTTCCTGGTCTTCACGCCGGGCGGCGAGGGCCTGGTGCCGGTGCTGTCGGTGGTGGCGGGCCTCTCCCTCGCGGCGTTCGCCGTGCAGCTGGGCGGACGGCGCGGGTGGCTCCTGTACGTGTCGATGATCGTGACGCTGTTCTTCGCGTTCCTCTACTCCTGGCCCATCCAGGCGCTGCTCCCCACCTATCTGAAGACGGAGCTGGGGTACACCACCGACCAGGTCACCGACGTCCTCTACTTCGCGGGCTTCGGCACCATGGCCGGCTGCTGGACGGCGGGCTTCCTGGGCGACTGGATCGGGGCGAAGAAGGCGTACGCGCTGACGCTGCTGGCCTCGCTTGCCTTCGTGTACCCGGTGTTCGCGGTGAAGGACAACCTGCTGGTGCTCGGGTGTCTGCTGTTCCTGCTGCAGGCCACCAGCTTCGGGATCTCCGGGCTGCTGCCGCGTTACATCGGCGGCCACTTCCCGACGGCGAGCCGGGGGGCCGCGCTCGGCTTCACGTACAACGTGGGGGCGCTCGGCGGGGCCGTGGCCCCGGTGCTCGGGGCGCACCTGGCGTCCGGGATGGACCTGGGCCGGGCGCTCGCGGTGCTGACGTTCGCGGGGACGGTGATCGTGGTGCTGCTGGTCGGCTTCGACGTACCGGCGCGGCTGAACCGGCTGACGGACCCCGACGCGCAGAAGGACCATCTGGCCGAGCCCGACCGGACCGCGGAACCGGAGGAGGCCGACCGCGTCGGTTAGCACGGTCCACGCGCAGGCGCCCGTCCGGAGTTCCGGGCGGGCGCCTGCGCGTGGGTACTGCTGGGGCGGTGCGGGTCCTACGAGTAGAAGTGCGTCAGCGACTCGGCGACGCAGGCCGGCTTCCCGGAACCCTCCAGCTCGAAGGTGAAGCCCCGCGTCATCTGTACGCCGCCGCGCGCGACCTCGGTCACCCCGGTGACGGTGGCGTGCAGGCGCACGCGGCTGCCGACGGGGACGGGGGCGGGGTGACGGACCCGGTTGACGCCGTAGTTGAGCGCGCGCCCCACACCGGTCACCTGGAGGAGTTCGCCGAACATCGGGATGCCCCAGCTCAGCACCATGTAGCCGTGGGCGATGGTGCGTCCGTACGGTCCGGCCGCGGCGCGTTCGATGTCGGTGTGGATCCACTGGTGGTCGCCCGAGACGTACGCGTAGGCGTCGATGAGCTCCTGGGTGACCTCCTTCCACTCCGAGCGCCCGAGGTCGCGCCCGCCGAGGGCGAGGATCTCCGGGATGCCGTGCGCGGTCAGCGGCATGGCGGTACTCCGTTCTGCGTGTACGGGCGGTCAGGCGGTGACGGGAGCGGCGCGGGGCCCGGCGACCGGCTCGGCGGACTGCTCGTCGTGGTTGGGGCGCTTGAGCAGGAGGAGCATGCAGCCCAGGGTCAGCGCCACCTGGAAGACGGCGTAGGCGATGACGGCCGTGATGGAGCCGGTCCGGTTGAGCAGGAACTGGCCGATGATCGGGGTCGTGCCGCCGAGCAGGGTGCCGCAGAGCTGGTAGCAGAGCGAGATGCCGGTGTAGCGCAGATGGGCCGGGAAGCGGCTGGCCAGCATGCCGGCGAGGGCCGCGTAGTAGAGGCAGTGCGGGATGGTGGCGACGGCGACGCCGAGCATCGCGAGGCCGTAGTTCTCGGTGCTGATGAGGACGAACATCACCGGCATCAGGATGAGTTCCGGCAGCAGCATCACGGTCACCGCACGGGACCAGCTCTTCATCCGGGTGGCGATGACCGCGCCGAAGGGCTGGACGAGGATCTGGGTGACGTTGGCGACGAGGATGATCGTCAGGAAGGAACTGCGGTCGAAGTCGAGGGACGTGGTGGCCCAGGACAGGGCGAAGGTCGACTTGAAGTACGTGGCGGACAGCCCGATGGTGCAGGCGCCGATGCCGAGGACGATCAGCATGGGGTGGCTGCGCAGGACCTCGGTCAGCGGGAGCTTGGCGACTTCCTTCTTCTCGATGAGCTCGGCCATGGCCGGGGACTCGGCGACCTTCAGCCGGACCAGCAGGCCCACCATGACGAGTGCGGCGGAGGCGAGGAAGGGCACGCGCCAGCCCCAGGAGACGAACGCGTCGTCGGGGAGTTGGCTGATGGCCAGGAAGCTCAGGGTGGAGAGGGTGTTGCCGACGGGCGAGCCCTGCTGCGCGAAGGCGCCGTACAGGACGGACTTGCCCTTCGGCGCGTGCTCGGAGGCGATGAGGACCGATCCGCCCCACTCACCGCCGAGGCCGATGCCCTGGATCATGCGGATGCAGACCAGCAGGATCGGGGCGGCGACGCCGATGGAGGCGTAGCCGGGGAGCAGACCGATCGCGGTGGTGGAGACGCCCATCAGCAGCAGGGTGATGACGAGCGTCTTCTTGCGGCCGAGCCGGTCGCCGTAATGGCCGAAGATGATGCCGCCGATCGGGCGGGCGAGGAAGCCGACCCAGAAGGTGGCGAAGGCGACCAGGGTGCCTATGGGGCCTTCGAGTTCGGGGAAGAACACCTTGTCGAAGACGAGCGCTGCCGCGGTTCCGTAGATGTAGAAGTCGAACCACTCGATGGTGGAGCCGATGAAGGCTCCGAATCCTGCGCGGTTGGCGGCTTTCGTTCGCTCGCGTGCGGTTGCGGTGGTCGCACTCATGGGTGGCTCCCGTGAACATCGTTGATCAAGCGGATGAGGGCACGGCTGACCCGGCGTCGCCCGAGACGCCCTGGGTCGCACGTGGTGGAGAGGGGACGGTGAGGAGGAGGGGGACGGGGAAAGGCGGTCAGGCGGCGATGCGTTCGAAGACCGCGGCGAGGCCTTGGCCGCCGCCGATGCACATGGTCTCCAGCCCGTAGCGGGCCTGGCTGCGGTGCATCTCCCGGCTCAGGGTGGCGAGGATGCGGGCGCCCGTGGCGCCCACCGGGTGACCGAGGGAGACACCCGATCCGTTGATGTTGATCCGCTGCTCGTGGTCCTTGTCGCCGAGGCCCAGTTCCCGGGTGCAGGCGAGGACCTGGGCGGCGAACGCCTCGTTGATCTCGATCAGGTCGAGGTCGGCGAGGGTGAGCCCGGCCCGCCCGAGCGCCGCGCGGGTGGCCGGGACGGGGCCGAGGCCCATCGTCGCGGCGGGGACACCCGCGCGGGCGAAGGAGACGAGACGGACGAGCGGAGTCAGCCCGAGCCGTTCGGCGGTGGCGGCGCTGGTGACCAGACAGGCCGCGGCGGCGTCGTTCTGGCCGCTGGCGTTGCCGGCGGTGACGGTGGCCTCCGGGTCGGACTTGGCCATGACGGGTCGCAGCGCGGCGAGTTGTTCGGCGGTGGTGTCGGGGCGGGGGTGCTCGTCGGCGGTGACGGTGGTCTCGCCCTTGCGCGTGCGTACGGTGACCGGGACGGTCTCCGCGTCGTAGCGCCCCTCCCGCACCGCGCGGGCGGCGCGGGCCTGCGAGCGCAGGGCGAGGGCGTCCTGGTCCGCGCGGCTGACGGAGTAGGCGCGGCGGAGGTTCTCCGCGGTCTCGATCATGCCGCCGGGTACGGGGTGGTGGACGCCGCCGGCGGTGACCCGGCCCCGGGCCAGCGAGTCGTGGAGCTGGAGTCCGGGGCCCTTGATGCCCCAGCGCCCGTCGTGCGTGTAGTAGGGGGCGGCGCTCATGACGTCGACGCCGCCCGCGACGACGACGTCGCTGAATCCGGCCCGGATCTGCATGGCCGCGTCCAGGACGGCCTGCAGGCCGGAGCCGCAGCGCCGGTCGGTCTGGACACCGGTGACGGTGTCGGGCAGTCCGGCGTCCAGGGCGGCGACCCGGCCGATGGCGGGGGCCTCGGACGTGGGGTAGGCGTGCCCGAGGATCACCTCGTCCACCCGGTCGGGGTCGATCCCCGTGCGGGCGACCACCTCGGCGATGACGCGTGCGGCGAGCGCGGCCGGGGTCTGCTGGGCGAACGCGCCGCCGAAACGCCCGATGGGTGTGCGCAGCGGCTCGCAGATGACGACATCGGTCTGGTCGGGCACGGCGGAACACCTTTCGGCGGGTTCGGGTGTGTGGGGTGACCTTCGCACTGGACCACTGAGTCGGTCCAATATCGAGTTACCTCACTTTCGAGACGCTCTACGTCTCAATCGCGCGGTCACGGCGTAGGCAGCGCCTCCTCGGCCACCGCCAGCACCGCAAGCAGCGCCGCCGAGGGGTTGTCCGTGCGCCAGGCCAGCGCGGCCTGTCGCCGGATGGGCGGGCCGTCGAGGGGGCGGTAGACCAGCCCGTTCTGCTGGATGTGGCGGACCGAGGAGACCGTGAGCGTGACGCCGACCCCCGCGGCGACGAGGGCCAGGATCGTGTACGAGTCGGGGGCCTCCTGCACCACCCGCGGGTTGAAGCCGGTGGCCTCGCAGGCCTGGACCATCGCGTCGCGGACCGTGGAGCCGGCGTTCGCGGGGAAGGAGACGAAGGGTTCGTCGGCGAGGACCCCGATCGGGACGCTCTCCAGCCGGGCGAGCGGGTGGTCGGAGGGCAGCGCGCACAGCAGCTCCTCCTCGTCGATGACCCGGTAGGCCACCCCCGGCTGGGTGACCGGCAGGCGGACGAACCCCAGGTCGAGGGAGCCGTCGGCGACCCGGGAGAGGGCGACGTTGGCGTACGTCTGCCCCTTCATGGCCAGTTCGATCCCGGGGTGGGAGGCCCGCACGGCCCGGGTCAGCAGCGGCAGCGTCTCGTGGCTGGACGCTCCGGCGAAGCCGATGGTGACCCGCCCGTACTCGCCCCGGCCGGCGGCCTTGGCGGCCCGCACGGCCGTGTCGAGGTCGGCGAGCACGGTGCGTACGGGTTCGAGGAAGGACTCCCCCGCACTGGTGAGCCGCACCGAGCGGGTGTTGCGCTCGAAGAGCTGGACGCCGAGCTCCTTCTCCAGCTGCCGGATCTGCTGGCTGAGCGGGGGCTGCGCCATCTGCAGCCGCTTGGCGGCGCGGCCGAAGTGGAGTTCCTCGGCGACGGCGGTGAACGCGGTCAGATGACGCAGTTCCATCGGAGCTTCCATTCATTAACCAACGGTCTTGATTCGACCTTAATTTGGTATTGGACAGCAATCAATGGGCGCTGCCACGGTAAGGGCGACCAGCACGCACTCGCCGAGGAGCACCGTGGAGCGGACGGATACGGCCGACGGGCCCAGCAAAGTCATGTCGATGAGGGAGGCGGTAGCCGCCTTCGTGCACGACGGGGCGACCGTCTGCCTGGAGGGCTTCACCCACCTCGTCCCCACCGCCGCCGGGCACGAGATCATCCGCCAGGGCCGCGTGGACCTGACCGTCGTACGGATGACGGCGGACATCGTGGTGGACCAGATGATCGCCGCGGGCTGTGTCTCGCGGCTGGTCTCCTCCTTCGTGGGCAACTCCTCCGCCGGTTCGCTCGGTGAGCTGCGGCGCAGGATCGAGCGCGCCGACCCGGCCCCGCTGGCCTTCGAGGAGTACAGCCACTACGGGATGGTCTGCCGCTACCTCGCAGGGTCCCAGCGGCTGCCGTTCTACCCGCTGCGCAGCTACGGCGGCAGCGACCTGCCGGGCGTCAACAGCGATCTGCGCAAGGTGACGTCCCCCTATCCCGGCCCCGACGGCGAGCCGGAGCAGATCTACGTCGTGCCGCCCGTGAACCCGGACGTGACGATCATCCACGCGCAGCGGGCCGACCGCCGGGGCAACACCCAGATCTGGGGGCTGACCGGCGTCCAGGCGGAAGCGGTGTACGCGGCGGACAAGGCGATCGTCGTCGTCGAGGAGGTCGTCGAGGACGAGGTGGTCCGCTCGGACCCCAACCGGACGCTCGTGCCGTCGCACGCCGTGGACGCCGTCGTCGTCTGCCCGCGCGGCGCGCACCCGTCCTTCGCGCAGGGCTACTACGACCGGGACAACGACTTCTACCGGGCGTGGTCGCACATCAGCAAGGACCCGGAGCGGTTGCGGGCGTGGCTGGCGGAGTGGGTGTACGGGACGGCCGACCACGCAGAGTACGTCGACAAGCTGGGCGAGGAGTTCTGGGCGGGCCTCGCGGTCGGCGAGGCGCTGAGCGAACCGGTGAACTACGGGAGGCGGCTGTGAGCGCGCCCCTGGAGAAGGAAGGGATCATGACCACCACCGCACAGGAGACCGTCACCTCGTCCGAGTTGCTCTCGGTCGTCGCCTCGCGTGAACTCGCCTCCCGGCGCACGGTGTTCGCCGGGATCGGGCTGCCCACGCTCGCCACGGAACTCGCCCGTCTGACGGTCGCACCGCGGATCGAGGTCGTGTACGAGTCAGGGGTCTGCGGGGCGCATCCCTCTCATCTGCCGGAGACCATCGCCGACGCCGTCCTCATCTCGGGCGCGGAGGCCGTGCTGTCGATGCCCGCGCTGTTCGGCTGCGTGCTGCAGGGTGGCCACATCGACGTGGGCTTCCTCGGTGCCGCGCAGATCGACCGGTGGGGCAACCTCAACACCTCCGTCATCGGGGACTGGAGGAGCCCCGCGGTGCGGCTCCCCGGCTCGGGCGGAGCCGTCGAGGTGATGGCCAACTCCCGCGAGGTGTTCGTGGTGATGCGCCGCCACAACCCGCGCTCCTTCACCGCGGCCCTGGACTTCTGCACCACACCGGGCCCGGACCGCGCGCTCGCCGAGGGCATCCGGCCGCTGGGCGCGGGAGTCACCCGGGTCATCACCGAACTGGGCATCCTGGCCCGGGCCGGCGTGGGCCAGGAACTCCGGCTGGTCGCCGTCCACCCCGGCGTGACGGTGGACCAGGTGCGGGAGGCCACCGGCTGGGACCTCCAGGTCGCCGAGGACGTCGGGACCGTGCCGCCGCCGACCGGCGCCGAACTGCGGCTCCTGCGTGAGGACGTGGACCCCGGCCGCGTCTACCTCCGCTGAACCCGGCCGCGCCTTCCGACACCCCCGCGGCTACCGTCGCCGACATCGACCGCACCTGCCGAGAGGACGTAACCGCCATGCGTATCAGGATCGTCGGCGCCGGAGCCATGGGCCGCGGCATCGCCCAGTGGGCCTCGGCCGCCGGGCACACCGTGGAGCTCGGCGACGTCCGGACCGAGGCGGTGACGGCGGCCGTGGACTTCGTACGGTCGATGCTGGACCGCGCGGTCCAGAAGGGCCGGATGTCCGCCGAGGACTCCGCCGCCGCCCTGGAGCGGCTGGTCCCGCTGGACGACCCGTGGGCACCGGGCCCGGACGTCGAGCTGGTCGTCGAGGCCGTGCGCGAGGACCTGGACACCAAGGCCGAGGTCTTCGGGAAGCTGGAGCAGGCCCTGCCGGAGTCCACGGTCTTCGCGACCAACACCTCGTCCCTGTCGGTGACCCGGATCGCCGCCTCGCTGCGGGACCCGGGCCGGCTCGCCGGGCTGCACTTCTTCAACCCGGTGCCCCTGATGAGGATCGTCGAGGTCGTACCGGGCGCCGCCACCCGTCCCGGGATCCCCCCGTTGCTCACGGCGCTGGTCGAGAGCTGCGGTCACCGCGCGGTGACGGTGGCCGACACCCCCGGCTTCCTCGTCAACCACGCCGGCCGGGGGCTGGTCACGGAGGCCCTGGCGCTGCTGGAGGAGTCGGTCGCGGATCCGGCCGGCATCGACCGGATCGCCCGCGACGTGCTGGGGCTGCGCATGGGCCCGTTCGAGCTGATGGACCTCACCGGGCTCGACGTCACGGCGGCGGTGATCGACTCCATCTGGCAGGGCTTCCGCCACGAGGACCGGCTCCGCCCCTCCTTCCTCACCCCGAACCGGGTCACAGCCGGCCTGCACGGCCGCAAGAGCGGACAGGGCTGGTTCGCGTACGGCCCCGACGCGCCGGCGCCCGCCCCGGAACCGCCGGTCACGGGTGACGCCGGCCGGCCGGTGTTCGTGGCGGGCGCGGAGGGGGACGAGCTGCGCAGCGCGCTGGGCGCCGCCGGCGCGGTGGTCGGGACCGGCACCGGCCCCTCGGAGGACGCACTGGTGCTCGTCCCCGTCTGGGGCACCACCGTGGCGTCCGCGGTGGCCTCCCTGGGGCTGCCCGCCGCACGCACCTTCGGGGTGGATCCGCTGCCGCCGGCCGGCCGCCGCCGGGTGCTCGCGGTGACGCCCGCCTCGGACCCGTCCGCCGCGCGGGACGCCCGCGCGGTGCTGGCCCGCCCTGCGGACGGCGGGGAGCCCTTCGCCGTGTCGGTGGTGCGGGACACCGCGGGTTCGGTGGCCCAGCGGCTGCTCGCCTCTGTGGTCTCCGTCGCCGCCTCCATCGCGGAGCGCTCACTGGCGGCCCCGGCTGACATCGACGTCGCCGTGACCACGGGTCTCGGTTACCCGGTGGGGCCCTTGGCCTGGGGCGACCGGGTCGGCGCCGCGCGGATGCTGGAGCTCCAGCGGTCCCTGCACGCCACGACCGGCGACCCGCGCCACCGTCCGACCCGCTGGCTCACGGAGCGCGCCCAGCTGGGCCTGCCGCTGACGGAGACGGGCACCTCGCCCGACGCCTGCGCGTAGAGGGTGACCACTCCGGGGGCCGTGACCGTTTCGTACAAGACCGGTCGCGGCCCCCGTCATACGGTCGTCCCATGACTCCACGACTCGACGCCGTCTCCGTCACCACGGCCGACCTGGCCGCGTCCCTGGCCTTCTACCGCCGGCTGGGGCTCGACATCCCCGCGGGCGCCGAATCGGCACCCCATGTGGAGGTCGCGCTGCCCGGCGGGCAGCGCCTGCTCTGGGACACCGAGGACGTCGTCCGCTCCTTCGACCCCGGCTGGGCGGGGTCGAAGGGCGGGGAGCGCCTCGGGCTCGCCTTCCTCTGCGAGGACCCCGCGGAGGTCGACGCGGTGTACGCCGATCTGACCGGCGCGGGGTACGAGGGGCACCTGGCGCCCTGGGACGCCGTCTGGGGCCAGCGTTACGCGGTGGTCCTGGACCCCGACGGCTGCGCGGTCTCCCTGTTCGCCGCGAATCCCTCCTGACCGGTGCCGGCCAGGTAGCCGCCGAGCGTCGTGCCCGCCAGGTCCCGCACCTCGCGGGCCAGATGTGCCTGGTCCGTGCAGCCGGCGGCGTACGCGGCCTCGGCGTAGGGGGTCCCGGCGCGCACGAGGGCCAGGGCGCGCTGCAGTCTCAGGACCCTGGCCAGCGTCTTGGGCCCGTAGCCGAAGGCGGCCAGCGAGCGGCGGTGCAGCTGGCGTGCGCCGAGCCCCACGGACCGTGCGGTGGCGGTGACGGAACTCCCCTGGCCCAGCTGTGCCGCGACGGCGGCCAGGAGCGGGTCGGGGGGCTCGACGCCCGCCGCGCGGCGCAGGGCGATGCCTTCCAGCGCGGCGGCCGGGTCCTCGGCCTCTCCTGTCAGCTCGGTCAGGTCGCGGACCACGCGACACGGCCAGAGGGCGTCGAGGGGGACGCGTCTGTCACGGAGCTCGTGCGCCGGCACGCCCAGGAGCGCCGGTGCCGTACCGGGGGCGAAGCGGATGCCCGCGCAGCTGCCGGAGAGCGCCGCGGCCGGGGTGAACGCACGGGTGTCGGGGCCCGCCACCATCAGCCGGCCGCCGGCCCACAGCAGATCCATGCAGCCGTCGGGCAGTACGGGCCGACCGGGGTCACGCACCCCGCTCCAGGTCCAGAGAACCGCGCCGCCGAGCCGCGACGTCCGTTCCCCGTACCGTGCGCCCATGGTCACCAGGCTACGTGGCGTCCTTGTCACGGGACCCGTGCAGACGGGACTTCACGTCGTCGGGGGGCAGGAACCGCGACCAGCGCTCGGGGAACTCGGAGGGCATGGACACGTCGTCGTCCTCCTCGTCGGCGTACGCGTCCCAGTGCGCGGCCTGGGTCCGTGCCACGAGCTCCGCGGCCTGGGCGGCCTTGACACGGTCGCTGGCGGCGCGGGCGGCGGCGGTCGCGAGCGAGGGCCAGACACGGTCGATCGCCGCGTTCACCGCGGCGCCCACGAGTACGGCGAACGCGGAGATGCCTATCCAGAGCAGGACGGCGATGGGCGCGGCCAACGAGCCGTAGATGGTGGGGCCTTCGACCGTGCTCGTCAGGTAGATCCTCAGGAGGAAACTGCCCAGCACCCACATCCCGAGGGCCACGAGCGCCCCGGGGACGTCCTCTATCCACGGTGAGCGGACAGGCACCGACACGTGGTAGAGCGTCGTCAGGAACGCGATGGACAGCAGTATCACCAGCGGCCAGTACATGACCGCGAGCACTTCCGTGCCCCACGGGACGAACTCCACCACCCGGTCCGGGCCGACGACCAGCAGCGGCAGGACCACGGCGCCCAGCAGCAGCGCCACCACGTACAGCAGGAAGGCGAGGAGCCGTGTCTTGACGATGCCGCGGTGGCCGTCGAGCCCGTACATCACGGTGATCGTGTCGATGAAGACGTTCACCGCGCGGGAGCCCGACCAGAGCGCGATCGCGAAGCCGATGGAGATGATGTCGGGGCGCGCGCCCGTGGTGACGTCGGCTATGAGCGGTTTGGCGATGTCGTTGACGCCGCGTTCCGACAGCACCGTCTGCACCGCGCCCAGGATGTTGCGCTCGATGGAGGCGACCGTCGTGGTGGACGTCCAGTCGTCGACGTATCCGAGCAGCCCGATCAGGCCGAGCAGCAGCGGGGGCAGGGACAGCAGGGTGAAGAACGCCGCCTCGGCCGCGAGGCCGAGGATGCGGTACTCGATGCACGAATTGACCGTGTCCTTGAGCAACTGCCACGCCATCTGCCGCTTCGAGACGTTGCGGTAGAGGACTCGGGCCCGGTGGAGGCGGCCCGGTGGCCGTTCGGGTGTTTCATTTGCTGCCTGCACCTCCTTACCGTATCGGCATGGCAGCAAGCACCCACACAGTGACCAACCAGGTTCCGCCGCTGGTCGGCTATGACGTCTTCGCCGGCGACCGGGCGCTGACGGAGGCCGTCGAGCGGCATCTCGCGCCCGGGATCCTCGACGAGGCACGGGAGGAACTCAGCACGCTGGGCCGTTCCGCCGGCTCCGTCCAGGCCCAGGAGTGGGGTGCGCAGGCGAACGAGAACCCGCCGAGGCTACGCACCCACGACCGTTACGGGCACCGCGTCGACGAGGTCGACTTCCACCCGGCCTGGCACCGGCTGCTGGGGCACGCCGTCACGGCCGGACTGACGGACGCCTGGGGCAGGCAGGGCGGGCACGTCCGGCGCGCGGCCGGGTTCCTGGTCTGGACGCAGGCCGAGGCGGGCCACGGTTGCCCGCTGTCGATGACGCACGCGGCGGTCCCGGCGCTGCGCACCGATCCGGCGCTGGCCGCGGAATGGGAGCCGCTGCTGACCTCGCACGTGTACGAGGAGGGACTGCGGCCCGCGTCGCAGAAGGCCGGTGTGCTCTTCGGGATGGGCATGACGGAGAAGCAGGGCGGCACCGACGTGCGGTCCAACACCACCCGTGCCGACGCCCTCGCGGCCGACGGGGAGTACCTGCTCACCGGTCACAAGTGGTTCTGTTCGGCCCCCATGTCCGACGGCTTCCTGGTGCTGGCCCAGGCACCGGGCGGGCTGAGCTGCTTCCTCGTGCCGCGGGTCCTCCCGGACGGCGCCCGCAACCCCTTCGCGATCCAGCGGCTCAAGGACAAGCTGGGCAACCGGTCCAACGCCTCCGGCGAGGTCGAGTTCGACGGGACGTGGGCCCGCCGGGTCGGCGAGGAGGGGCGCGGGGTGCGCACCATCATCGAGATGGTGGCGGCGACCCGGCTGGACTGCGTGGTCGGTTCGGCCGCGCTGATGCGGCAGGCGGTGGCGCAGGCGGTCCACCACAGCGCCCACCGCAGCGCGTTCGGCGGACTGCTGATCGAGAAGCCGCTGATGCGCAACGTACTGGCGGACCTGGCCCTGGAGTCGGAGGCGGCGACGACGCTCGCGCTGCGGCTGGCGGCCGCCTACGACGCGGACACGGAGCAGGAGCGGGCCTTCCTGCGGATCGCGGTGCCGGCCGCCAAGTACTGGGTGACGAAGCGGTGCTCCGCGGTGGTGGGCGAGGCCCTGGAATGCCTCGGCGGCAACGGTTACGTCGAGGAGTCCGGGATGCCGAGGCTGTTGCGCGAGGCGCCGCTCAACTCGATCTGGGAGGGCTCGGGCAACGTGCAGGCGCTCGACGTCCTGCGGGCGCTGCAGCGTGAGCCGGGGGCGCTCGACGCGTTCCTGCGGGAGGTCGGGAAGGCCCGCGGCGCGGACCACCGGCTCGACGCCGCGATCAAGGACCTGCTGACGGAGCTGGCCGACCTGGACGCCGTCGAGGCGCGCGCCAGGCGGCTCGTGGAGCGGATGGCCCTGGTGCTGCAGGGTTCGCTGCTGCTGCGATGGGCGCCGCCGGAGGTCGCGGACGCGTTCTGCGCCTCGCGGCTGGGAGGGGACTGGGGCTCGGCCTTCGGGACGCTGCCGCACAGCCTGGATCTGGCCGCGGTCGTGGAGCGTGCGCGGGCCGGGGAGTCCTGAGGGCCACCGCCGGTCGGCAAACGACGGAGGGTGGTGCTGCGCCGACACGGCACCACCCTCCACGCTTGTGCACCACCGCACGGCGGGTCGGGGACTCCCCACGCGGTGTTCCTCCACTGTTGTACGGTCTGCACCCCCTCACCAGAGTTGCAATGGGTTGCAAACGTTGCGTGGAGTGCGAGCCAACGGAACCCCCGCACGGCAAAATGGGCCCTTCGGGCCCCGTTCCCCTTTTACGGACCGGGCCCACGCTTGCTGGGGGGACCGTCATGGAGTCACGCACTGCCGCGTCGGCGCGGCCGGGGAACGACCCGCGTCCCGCGGTGACCGAGCGCCAGGTCCACCGCGCGCGGGAGGCCCGGATGGCGGGCCGGCGCACGGCGGACGTCCCGCGCGCGGAGATCGACGCCTCCTGGGACCGCGCGGTGCGCAGCGGGATCGATCCCGAGCAATCGACGGAGAGCAGGCTGCTGGAGGCGGACGAGATCGAGCACCGGCGCAGGAGCACGGCGCTCGGCGAGGTCATGCCCCTGCTCCGGGAGGGGCTGGCCTCGATAGCGGACGCGACGCAGCAGATCATGGTCGTCACCGACACCGAGGGCCGGGTGCTGTGGCGCCAGGGTCACGCGGCCGTGATGCGCCGGGCCAAGGACATCTGTCTCGAGGAAGGCGCCTCCTGGGCGGAGTCGGCGACGGGGACGAACGCGATCGGCACCGCGCTCGCCGCGCGCGTCCCGGTGCAGGTGCACTCGGCCGAGCACTTCGTCCGGGCCCTGCACGGCTGGACCTGTGCGGCGGCGCCGGTGCGGGACCCACGGGACGGCAGGCTCATGGGCATCGTCGACATCAGCGGGCCCGCCTCCACCTTCCACCCGACGACGCTGGCCCTGGTCGGTTCGGTCGCCGCGCTGGCGGAGAGCGAGCTGCGCAGCCGGCATCTGGTGGCGATCGAGCGGCTGCGTTCGGTGGCCGCCCCGATCCTGTGCCGGCTGGGCGGCCGTGCGCTGGTGGTGGACACCCACGGCTGGCTGGCCGCCGTCAGCGGTATGCCGCCCGTGGACCGGCTGCCCCTGCCGAAGTCGCTCGAGCCGGGCCCGGTGTGGCTGGCCTCGCTCGGGATGTGCCGGGTGGAGCCGCTGCCCGGCGGCTGGCTGGTGCAGGTCGCGGAGGGCGCGCACGACCACCCGCCGCGCCGGGTGGTGCTCGACCTCGGCCGGGAGCGGGGGCTCGCGGTCCATGTGACCGGCCCCGTGGACAGCTGGACACGCCGGCTGTCACCCCGGCACGCCGAGCTGCTGTACGCGCTGGCCCTGCACCGCGAGGGGCGGACGGCGGCGGAGCTGGCCGAGGACGTCTTCGGTGACGCGAGCAGGACGGTGACGGTGCGGGCCGAGATATCCCGGATCCGGCGCCATCTCGCGGAGGTGCTGGCGCACCGCCCGTACCGCTTCCGTGAGGGGGTGGAGGTGGAGGTGGTCCACCCTGACGCGCCGGCCGATCTGCTGCCCCGCTCGACTGCTCCGGTGGTGGTCAGAGCGCGTACGCCGACGGGGACGCCCTGAGTGGCCCCGGTGTGGGCGGGGTGCGGCGGGCGTGGTTCTCTGACGGCCATGAGCGACTCCACGCACTCCGCGCCCACCGTCTCGGACGTGACCGTCTGGTCCCTGGAACAGACGTCGCCCGCTGATCTGAGCCCCGCCGCCGCGCCCCCGGAGGGAGTGACGGTCACACGTTCCCGGACGCCGCTGCCGGAGTTCAGCCGGTTCCTCTACACCGCGGTGGGCGGAGACGTCCGGTGGACCGACCGGCTGGGGCTGACGTACGCGCAGTGGCAGGAGATCCTGGACCGTCCGGGGGCCGAGACCTGGGTGGCGTACGAGCACGGCACGCCGGCCGGGTTCATCGAGCTCGACGCCCAGGAGGACGGGGCCGTGGAGATCGTGTACTTCGGTCTGATCCCGGCCTTCCGCGGGCGCCGTATCGGCGGTCATCTTCTGTCGTACGGTGTGGCCCGGGCGTGGGACCTGGCCGAACGGCATCCCGGGCGGAGGCCCACCGAGCGGGTGTGGGTGCACACGTGCTCGAACGACGGCCCGCACGCGATGGACAACTACCGGCGGCGCGGTTTCCGGCTGTTCGACACCAAGGTCGAGCAGGAGCCCGACGTCGAGAACCCCGGCCCCTGGCCCGGTGCGCGCGCCTGATCGCACCGCCCTTTGTCGCCTTGTCGACAGAGCGGGCGTGACGGGCGCCACAGCGTCTCACATTCCGGGACCATCCCGTCCACATGATGGATCGTGGTGGACTGGCCCGAGATCCGCGTGACACGCTTCCGTCATGTCCGGAACTGGAATTGCCTTGGTGAGTCGGCGGCACGTCGACCTCGGCCGCATGTCCAGCGCCATCTGTCCGGTCCGCTGAGCGTTACCAGCACCGCGATCTCCTGAACCAGCTCCATCCCCCTGCGCACCGCCGCGCCTCACGCGAGTGTGCAGTTCAGAGCCGCCCTCCTGCAGTCCCGAAGGACGTATAGCCATGGCCGCCACCCCCGAGAAGCCTGCTACCGCCACGCCCCGCCGCAAGGCCGGACGTCACCGTGGTGAAGGTCAGTGGGCCATGGGTCACTTCACCCCGCTGAACGGCAACGAGCAGTTCAAGAAGGACGACGACAGTCTCAACGTGCGGACACGCATCGAGACGATCTACTCGAAGCGCGGATTCGACTCCATCGACCCCAACGACCTGCGTGGACGCATGCGCTGGTGGGGGCTGTACACCCAGCGCCGCCCCGGGATCGACGGCGGCAAGACCGCCGTGCTGGAGCCGGAGGAGCTGGACGACCGCTACTTCATGCTGCGCGTGCGCATCGACGGCGGAAGGCTGACCACCGCTCAGCTGCGCGTCATCGGCGAGATCTCCGAGGAGTACGCGCGCGGCACCGCCGACATCACCGACCGGCAGAACGTCCAGCTGCACTGGATCCGCATCGAGGACGTCCCGGCGATCTGGGAGAAGCTCGAGGCCGTCGGGCTCTCGACGACCGAGGCGTGCGGCGACTGCCCCCGTGTGATCATCGGCTCGCCGGTGGCCGGTATCGCCGCCGACGAGATCATCGACGGCACGCCCGCGGTCGACGAGATCCACGAGCGCTACATCGGCAGCAAGGAATTCTCGAACCTGCCCCGCAAGTTCAAGACCGCGATCTCCGGCTCGCCGGTCCAGGACGTGGTGCACGAGATCAACGACATCGCGTTCGTGGGCGTCGACCACCCCGAGCACGGCCCCGGCTTCGACCTGTGGGTGGGCGGCGGGCTCTCGACCAACCCGCGGTTCGCCGAGCGCCTCGGCGCCTGGGTGCCGCTGGACGAGGTCCCCGACGTCTGGGCGGGTGTCGTCGGGATCTTCCGCGACTACGGCTACCGCCGGCTGCGTACGCGCGCCCGTCTGAAGTTCCTGATGGCCGACTGGGGTCCGGAGAAGTTCCGCCAGATCCTCCAGGACGAATACCTCAAGCGCCCGATGCTGGACGGGCCGCCGCCCGCGCAGCCCTCCTCCCGCTGGCGCGACCACATCGGTGTGCACGCCCAGCAGGACGGCCGCTTCTACGTGGGCTTCGCCCCGCGCGTAGGCCGGGTGGACGGCTCCACCCTGGCCAAGATCGCCGATCTGGCCGAGGCGCACGGCTCGGGCCGGGTGCGCACCACCGTCGAGCAGAAGATGCTGATCCTGGACGTCGAGCGGGACCAGGTCGACTCCCTGACAGCCGGGCTGGAGGCTCTGGACTTCCAGGTGAACGCCTCCCCGTTCCGGCGCGGCACGATGGCCTGCACCGGCATCGAGTTCTGCAAGCTGGCGATCGTCGAGACGAAGGCGCGCGGCGCCGCGCTCATCGACGAACTGGAGCGCCGCATGCCGGACTTCGAGGAGCCGCTCTCCATCAACATCAACGGCTGCCCCAACGCCTGCGCCCGCATCCAGACCGCGGACATCGGCCTCAAGGGCCAGCTGATGCTGGACGGCGACGGCAACCAGGTCGAGGGCTACCAGGTGCACCTCGGCGGCGCTCTCGGCCTGGAGGCCGGATTCGGCCGCAAGGTCCGCGGCCTGAAGGTCACCTCCGCCGAACTCCCGGACTACGTCGAGCGGGTGCTCGGCAACTTCCAGGAGCAGCGCGAGGACGGCGAGCGCTTCGCGACGTGGGCGGCGCGCGCCGACGCGGAGTCGCTGTCATGAGCGAACGAGCGGCGCCGTTCTACTGCCCGTACTGCGGCGACGAGGACCTGCGCCCCCACGAGAGCGGACACGGCGCCTGGGAATGTGCTTCCTGCAATCGCGCGTTCCAGCTCAAGTTCCTGGGCCTGCTGACCCAGGGGCTGAAGCGCAACGACGTGGAAGGGGACGGGACATGACGGACACTCTGCAAGCTTCCGAGCTCACCGACGAGGCCCTCAAGGACCTGGCGGTGCGCGCCGGGCGCGACCTGGAGGACGCCTCCGCGAGCGACATCCTCCGGTGGGCCGCCGACACCTTCGGCAAGCGCTTCTGCGTCACCTCCTCCATGGAGGACGCGGTCGTCGCGCACCTGGCCTCCCGGGTCTTCCCCGGCGTGGACGTCGTCTTCCTGGACACCGGATACCACTTCGAGGAGACGATCGGCACACGGGACGCGGTGGAGGCCGTGATGGACGTCAACCTCATCACGCTGACGCCGCGTCAGTCGGTGGCCGAGCAGGACGCCGAGTACGGGCCGCAGCTGCACGACCGCGACCCCGACCTGTGCTGCGCGCTGCGCAAGGTCAAGCCCCTGGAGGAGGGGCTGACGGCATACGCGGCCTGGGCGACCGGACTGCGCCGCGACGAGTCCCCCACCCGGGCGAACACCCCGGTCGTGGGCTGGGACGAAAAGCGCCGCAAGGTCAAGGTCTCGCCCATCGCCCGCTGGACCCAGGACGACGTGGACGCCTACGTCGCCGAGCACGGCGTACTGACCAACCCGCTGCTGACGGACGGCTACGCCTCGGTCGGCTGCGCGCCCTGCACCAGGCGGGTGCTGGAGGGCGAGGACGCACGGGCCGGCCGCTGGGCCGGGCGCGGCAAGACCGAATGCGGGCTGCACGGCTGATGACGACTGATCAGGAGATATCGATGAGCGTGACGGAGACGGGAGCCACCGTCTGGCTCACCGGTCTGCCGAGCGCCGGCAAGACCACCATCGCCTACGAGCTGGCGGGCCGACTGCGTGCCGACGGACACCGGGTCGAGGTGCTCGACGGCGACGAGATCCGGGAGTTCCTCTCCGCGGGTCTCGGCTTCTCCCGCGAGGACCGGCACACCAACGTGGGCCGGATCGGCTTCGTCGCCGAACTGCTCGCCGCCAACGGCGTGAAGGTCCTCGTCCCGGTCATCGCCCCCTACGCCGACAGCCGTGAAGCGGTGCGCAAGCGTCATCAGCAGGAGGGCACCGCGTATCTGGAGGTGCACGTCGCGACCCCGGTCGAGGTGTGCTCCGAACGCGATGTGAAGGGGCTGTACGCCAAGCAGGCAGCGGGCGAGATCAGTGGTCTCACCGGGGTCGACGACCCCTACGAGGCGCCCGAGTCACCGGATCTGCGGATCGAGTCGCACCAGCAGACCGTGCAGGAGTCCGCAGCGGCGCTCCGTGCGCTGCTCACCGAGAGGGGCCTGGCATGAGCACCGTCGCCACCGTGCCGGACGGCACCGTCAATCCGTACGCGCTGAGCCACCTGGACTCCCTCGAGTCCGAGGCGGTGCACATCTTCCGTGAGGTGGCGGGGGAGTTCGAGCGGCCGGTGATCCTCTTCTCCGGCGGCAAGGACTCGATCCTGATGCTGCACCTGGCGCTGAAGGCGTTCGCGCCGGCGCCCATCCCCTTCGCCCTGCTGCACGTGGACACCGGGCACAACTTCCCCGAGGTCCTCGACTACCGCGACCGCACCGTCGAGAAGCACGGGCTGCGCCTGCACGTCGCCTCCGTCCAGGAGTACATCGACGCGGGCAAGCTCCGTGAGCGTCCCGACGGCACCCGCAACCCGCTGCAGACGGTCCCGCTCACCGAGGCCATCCAGCGGCACCGCTTCGACGCCGTGTTCGGCGGCGGGCGGCGCGACGAGGAGAAGGCACGGGCCAAGGAGCGCGTGTTCTCGCTCCGCGACGAGTTCTCGCAGTGGGACCCCCGCCGCCAGCGCCCCGAGCTGTGGCAGCTCTACAACGGCCGTCACGCCGCCGGCGAGCACGTCCGGGTGTTCCCCATCTCCAACTGGACCGAGCTCGACGTCTGGCAGTACATCGAGCGTGAGGGCATCGAGCTCCCGGAGATCTACTTCGCCCACGAGCGTGAGGTCTTCAGCCGTTCCGGCATGTGGCTGACCGCGGGCGGATGGGGCGGCCCCAAGGACCACGAGAGGACCGAGACCCGCCTGGTGCGCTACCGCACCGTCGGCGACATGTCCTGCACCGGCGCCGTCGACTCCGACGCCACCACCCTGGACGCCGTGATCACCGAGATCGCCGCCTCCCGCCTCACCGAGCGGGGCGCGACCCGCGCCGACGACAAGATGTCCGAGGCCGCGATGGAAGACCGCAAGCGCGAGGGGTACTTCTAGAAATGACCACATCCATCCAGCCGGCAGAGCAGCTCTCGGCCACCACCCTCCTGCGGTTCGCCACGGCGGGGTCCGTCGACGACGGCAAGTCCACCCTCGTCGGGCGCCTGCTGCACGACTCCAAGTCGGTCCTGACCGACCAACTGGAGGCCGTGGCACTGGCCTCCACGAACCGCGGCCAGGAAGCGCCGGATCTGGCGCTCCTCACCGACGGGCTGCGGGCGGAGCGCGAGCAGGGCATCACCATCGACGTGGCCTACCGCTACTTCGCCACGCCGCGGCGCCGGTTCATCCTCGCGGACACCCCCGGCCATGTGCAGTACACCCGCAACATGGTCACCGGCGCGTCCACCGCCGAGCTGGCGGTCGTCCTGGTCGACGCCCGCAACGGCGTGGTCGAGCAGACCCGCCGGCACGCCGCGGTCGCCGCCCTGCTGCGCGTCCCGCACGTCGTCCTCGCCGTGAACAAGATGGACCTCGTGGACTACGCGGAGCCCGTGTTCGCCGCGATCGCCGAGGAGTTCACCGCGTACGCCGCCTCCCTCGGCGTCCCGGAGATCACCGCGATCCCGATCTCGGCCCTGGCCGGCGACAACGTCGTCGAACCGTCCGCCCACATGGACTGGTACGGCGGCCCGACGGTCCTGGAGCACCTGGAGACGGTGCCGGTCAGCCACGACCTGACCGAGTGCCACGCGCGTTTCCCCGTGCAGTACGTCATCCGCCCCCAGACCGCCGACCACCCCGACTACCGGGGATACGCCGGCCAGATCGCCGCCGGGGTGCTCCGGGTCGGCGAGCGGGTCGCGGTGCTGCCGTCCGGGCGCACCACGACGATCGAGGGTATCGACGCGCTCGGCGAGAGCGTCGACATCGCCTGGGCCCCGCAGTCGGTGACGATCCGGCTCGCCGACGACATCGACGTCTCGCGCGGCGACCTGATCGCGCCGGCGGACGACGCCCCCGCCGTGACGCAGGACGTCGAGGCGACCGTCTGCCACGTGGCCGACCAGCCGCTCACCGTGGGGCAGCGGGTGCTGCTCAAGCACACCACCCGCACGGTGAAGGCGATCGTCAAGGACATCCCGTCGCGGCTCACGCTGGACGACCTCTCCCAGCACCCGGCTCCCGGCAAGCTGGTGGCCAACGACATCGGCCGGGTCGTGGTGCGTACCGCCGAGCCGCTCGCGCTCGACGCCTACGCGGACTCTCGGCGCACCGGATCGTTCCTGCTGATCGACCCCGCGGACGGCACGACGCTGACGGCCGGCATGGCGGGCGCCTCGTTCGCCTCCGAGGCCGACGAAGACGCCGACGCCGGCACCTCGGCCGAGGACGCGGAGTGGGACTTCTGATGATCACCGATTTCTTCTCGACCTTCGCGAAGGAGGGCGGCCGGGTCGGCAGCGGCGCCCTCGGGTGGGGGTGCCCCCTGGTCGAGCGAAGCCGAGAGCTCGGGGGAGGACTGGGCGGGGTCGGGCGATGTGCGTGAAGACGTACGCGCACTGCCCGCGCGCCCGCTCGTACCGCCCGCACCGCCCGCACCGCCCGTTCAGACGAAGACCTGCCGACCGCCCGGCCGCGCCACCCGACTCCGGGAGGACGTGAGTACCGGGCCTACGAGAGGAAACCCTCCCGTGCGTGCCACCCGTACCACCCTGCGCCGCGGCCTCGCCGCCGCCGCCGCATCGTCACTGCTCGCCGTGGCGGCCACCGCCTGCGGCTACGGCTCCCAGGCGAAGGACGACGACGCCGCGAAGTCGAACGCCTCCGCCGGTGGGAAGAAGCTCTCGGCCGACACCGTGAAGATCGGCTACTTCCCGAACCTCACGCACGCCACCGCCCTGGTCGGCATCCAGGAAGGCCTCATCGCCAAGGAGCTGGGCCGCACCTCGGTCAAGCCCTCGACCTTCAACGCGGGGCCCTCCGAGATCGAGGCGCTCAACGCGGGTTCGATCGACATCGGCTTCATCGGCCCCTCCCCCTCGATCAACGGCTACGCCAAGTCCAAGGGCCAGAGCCTGCGCATCATCGGAGGCTCGGCCTCCGGCGGCGTGAAGCTCGTCGTCGACCCGAAGAAGATCAAGACCCTGGACGACCTCAAGGGCAAGAAGATCGCCACCCCCCAGCTCGGCAACACGCAGGACGTGGCGTTCCTCAACTGGATCTCCGAGAAGGGCTGGAAGGTCGACGCCCAGAGCGGCAAGGGCGACGTCTCGGTGGTCCGCTCGGACAACAAGGTGACCCCGGACGCCTTCAAGTCCGGTTCGTTGGACGGCGCCTGGGTCCCGGAGCCGACCGCGTCCAAGCTGGTCGCCGAGGGCGGCAAGGTCCTGCTCGACGAGTCGACGCTGTGGCCGGACGACAAGTTCGTCATCACGAACATCATCGTGTCGCAGAAGTTCCTCTCCGAGCACCCGGACGTCGTCGACGCGGTGCTGCGGGGCACGGTGCGGACCAACAAGTGGATCAACGCCAACCCCGACAAGGCGAAGGCCTCGGCCAACTCGGCGCTGGAGAAGCTGAGCGGCAAGGCGCTGCCCGCCGAGGTCCTCGACCCGGCGTGGGAGTCCATCCAGATCACGGACGACCCGCTGGCCGCCACGCTCCAGGCGCAGGCGGACCACGCGGTCGGGGCGGGTCTGCTCGAGAAGCCCGACCTGGGCGGCATCTACGACCTGAAGCCGCTGAACAAGATCCTGAAGGCCGAGGGGCAGCCCGAGGTCGCCGACGCCGGTCTCGGCGCCGAGTAACCACCGACCACACCAGGATCCCCGAAGACTCCCAGGAGGTGACGACCATGGCGACCACCACCCTCACCAAGGCCGAGGACCGTGCAGCGGTCGAGCACGCCGCCCGTATCCAGCACGTCTCGAAATCCTTCGCAGGACCCACGGGGCAGCAGCTCGTCCTGGACGACATCACGCTCGACGTCGCTCCGGGTGAGTTCGTCACCCTCCTGGGAGCTTCCGGGTGCGGTAAGTCCACGCTGCTCAACCTGGTGGCGGGGCTCGACCGTCCGACCGCGGGGTCCATCGAGACCCCCGGCGGGCGGCCCGCCCTGATGTTCCAGGAGCACGCCCTCTTCCCGTGGCTGACCGCGGGCAAGAACATCGAACTGGCCCTGCGTCTGCGCGGGGTGCCGAAGTCGGACCGCCGCCCGGAGGCGGAGCGGCTGCTCGAACTCGTACGCCTCGGCGGGGCGTACGGGAAGCGGGTGCACGAGCTCTCGGGCGGTATGCGCCAGCGGGTGGCGATGGCCCGGGCGCTCGCCCAGGACAGCCAACTGCTGCTGATGGACGAGCCGTTCGCCGCGCTCGACGCCATCACCCGCGATGTGCTGCACGACGAACTGACTCGGATCTGGCGCGAGACGAACGCGTCGGTCCTCTTCGTCACCCACAACGTGCGCGAGGCGGTGCGGCTCGCCCAGCGCGTGATCCTGCTGTCCTCGCGTCCCGGCCGGATCGCCCGGGAGTGGACGGTCGACATCGAGCAGCCCCGCCGCATCGAGGACACCGCCGTGGCGGAGCTTTCCGTCGAGATCACCGAAGAACTGCGTGGGGAGATCCGCCGACATGGCCAGCACTGAGACGAAGGCCGACGACCTGGCGGGGCTGGAAGCGGGCCTGGACGCGCTCGACGCCGTCCAGGTGCGCCGGACACCGGTCCGCGAGGTCCTCCTCAAGAAGGTCCTGCCGCCGGTCGTCGCGGTCGTCCTGGTCGTCCTCGTCTGGCAGTTGCTGGTCTGGGCGAAGGTCACCGACGACTACAAGCTGCCGCCGCCCGCCGCGGTCTGGAACAGCCTGACCGACATGTGGATGCAGGGCACCCTGCTGGAGGTCATCTGGACCAGCGTGTCGCGCGGTCTGTTCGGCTTCGTGATGGCCGTCGCGATCGGCACCCCGCTGGGCCTGCTGGTCGCGCGGGTCAAGGTCGTCCGGGCGGCCATCGGGCCGATCCTGTCCGGCCTGCAGTCCCTGCCGTCCGTGGCGTGGGTGGCGCCGGCCATCATCTGGCTCGGCCTCGACGACAGGACGATGTACGCGGTGATCCTGCTCGGCGCGGTCCCGTCCGTCGCCAACGGACTGGTCTCCGGCGTCGACCAGGTGCCGCCGCTGTTCTTGCGCGCGGGCCGCACGATCGGAGCGACGGGGCTGCGCGGGACGATCCACATCGTCCTGCCGGCCGCGCTGCCCGGCTACCTCGCGGGCCTCAAGCAGGGCTGGGCGTTCTCCTGGCGTTCACTCATGGCCGCCGAGATCATCGCCTCCTCGCCCGACCTGGGCCTGGGGCTGGGCCAGTTGCTGGAGAACGGCCGGAACAACTTCGACATGCCGGGGATCTTCCTGGCGATCCTGCTCATCCTGTTCGTCGGCATCGCGATCGATCTGCTGATCTTCAGTCCGCTGGAGCGGCGGGTGCTGCGCAGCCGTGGTCTCCTGGTGAAGAGCTGATTCCCATGGCGTCCCCCGTTCTCCTCGTCATCGCCCACGGCAGCCGCGACCCGCGGCACGCGGCGACCGTGCACGCGCTCACCGCGCGTGTGCGGTCGCTGCGGCCCGGGCTGCGCGTGGAGACCGGCTTCCTGGACTTCAACGCCCCGTCCGTGCCCCGGGTGCTGGAGCGCCTGGCCGCGGAGGGGTCCGGCGAGGTCGTCGCGCTCCCGCTGTTGCTGACCCGGGCCTTCCACGCCAAGTCGGACATCCCCTCGGTGCTGAGGGAGGCCCGGAGCAGGCTTCCCCGGCTGCGGATCCGCCAGGCCGACGTGCTCGGTCCGTCTCCGCTGCTGAACTCGGCGCTGGAACAGAGGCTGTTCGAGGCCGGGGTGGCTCCCGGGGACAAGGGCTCGACGGGGCTGGTACTGGCCTCGGCGGGCTCCACCGACCCGGAGGCGATCGCAGTGATCGCTGAAATCGCGCGGGAGCTGCGGCACACCGGTTGGTGCGCCGTGCGGCCTGCGTTCGCCTCCGCTGTGGTTGCCGACGGCCCGTCCCGCACAGCCGACGCGGTGCGCGCCCTCCGGGCCGACGGGGTACGGCGGGTGGCGGTGGCGCCGTACGTCATCGCCCCGGGCCGTCTCCCCGACCGTATCGCCACGGGCGCCGAGGAGGCCGGGGCCGACGTACTGGCCGATGTCCTGGGCCCGTCCCCGGCCCTCGCCCGGCTGCTGCTGACCCGCTACGACGAGGCGCGCGTCCCGGTGACCGGGGCGATGACCGCCTAGTACTCCAGCGTGGTTTCGTGGTCACGTGCGGGTCGACTGCGCCCAGACCTGTAGGAAGCCCCTTGAGTCGAGCCGCAGTTGCAGGCGGGCTCGGTGGGCACACATATGGATGGTCGGGCCAGGAACCGAACTACTGGAGCACACGTCTCCCGCACCATGACCTCAAGCGAGCACCAAGAGCACCCGTTTTCCACCAGGCTGGTTTCACCGTCCTCGGTATGTGTGGATCCGTCGAAGAGCAACGACTACAACAGCTTCGCCGAGGCGTACACGGCCGTGAACGAAACCAACCTGGTCAATGCCTACTACGAGCGTCCCGCGATGCTGGCCCTCGCTGGAGACGTGGCTGGCCGGCGGATCCTCGACGCCGGCTGTGGGTCGGGGGCCCTGTTTGCCGGGCTGCGCGACCGTGGCGCCATTGTGAGTGGTTTCGATTCGAGTGCCGGGATGCTGGGGCTGGCTCGGCAGCGGCTCGGCGACGGTGCGGATCTGCAGGTGGCGGAGCTGGGCAGCCCGCTTCCCTACCCTGATGACACGTTCGACGATGTAGTGGCGTCCCTGGTGCTGCACTACCTGGAGGACTGGGGGCCGGCGCTGGCCGAGCTGCGACGCGTACTCAGGCCCGGCGGTCGGCTGATTGCGTCTGTCGACCATCCCTTTGCCGTCAACCTCATTCACCGCGAGGCCGGTCGCGAGGCCGAGTGCGACTATTTCGACACCACCAAGTGGACCGTAGAGTGGAGCCTGGGTGGCCAGACCACCCTGGTGAGTCGCTGGAACAGGCCGCTGCACGCGATGATCGAGGCTTTCACCGGGGCCGGTTTCCGGATTACGGTCATCAGCGAGCCGGAGCCTGATCCCGCCGCCCGCGAGCTGTTCCCCGAGGCCATCGCGGCCGAGCCGCGCTTCCTGTGTTTCCTGTTCTTCGCACTGCAAGCGGATTAGTACTCCGGTGTGCAGTCTCGCCATGGCCCAGGCGACGACGGCAGTACGGCAGCGCCTGACGCGGGCGGCCGCCGCGAGATGATCAAGGGTTGTGTGGACTCCTGAAGATCGGGCGGTAGCCGCAGGCCATAGCGTAGACCCTGACCGATGGCGGGCGATGTTCGACCAGGTCATGGCCCGGATCGCGGGCAGGTTCGGGCGCGTTGAGCCTCGGGCGGCGGCCCGTTCCTACCTGCTCGGGCGACTGGCGGGCGTCGAGCGGAAGAACTGCCGGCAGCTGGCCGAACGAGCGGGGCATAAGCGGCCCGGGCCCCTGCAGCGTCTGCTGAGGTATGCCCGATGGGACGCCGATGCGGTCGGCGACGACCTGCGTTCCTACGCCGCCGAACACCTCGGCACCAACGATGCTGTTCTCGTCGTCGACGAGACCGGTTTCCTGAAGAAGGGCCGGTCCTCGGCGGGAGTGCAGAGGCAGTACACGGGCACCGCCGGACACATCGAGAACGCCCAGGTCGGCGTGTTCCTCGCCCTGGTCACCCGCCGGGGCCGGGCCCTGATCGACCGCCGGCTCTACCTGCCCGAGCGTTCCTGGAGCACCGATCCCGAGCGCCGCGAACTCGCCTTCCACCTGTGCTGGTCACCCACCACCGCGACGCTGGCCGAACTCGTGCGCGTCGCCGGTGTCCGCTGGAGCATCGAGGAGTGTTTCCAGGCCGCCAAGAGCCATGTCGGCTCGACCACTATCAGGTCAGGCACTGGACATCGTGGCACCGGCACATCACCCTCGCCATGCTCGCCCTGGCCTTCCTGACCGCCGTCGCCGCCGACGCGGCCCCCGGCCGACCCGCCGACCGGAACTTCCCGACTCAGGACAGCGACCCGATCTCCCTGACCGTCCCCGAAATCCGCCATCTGCTCACCGCGGTCTTCGCCCCGCCGGCCGCGACCGCAGCCAGGCTGCTGCACTGGTCCATCTGGCGCAGACGCCACCAGGCAACAGCCCGGCGCAGCCACTACCAACGGCGGTCTCTCGACGAACCTGCTGGAGGCCACGAAACCAGACTGGAGTACTAGCCGGGGCCGGGGCCGCCCGTCCGTACCCGCCAGCCCGCCGCGTGACGCTCAGGCGGCGGCGACCGGGCGCGGATCCCTGCCGCTGAGGGCCAGAGCACGCTCGAAGTCGGACGCCTCGGCGGGCGGGACCACCTCACCGGCGAAGCCTTCGTACTGCCGGTAGAGCTCGGCTGTCCCCTCGACCGACTCCAGGAGGAAGGCCGCCGCCGGGCCGGAGAGCCGGAATTCCTGGGACGTGGCACGGGCCACGTCCCAGCCGTGCAGCGCGGTCTCCATGACGAGCATCCTGGCGATGTCCGGAGCGGGGGTGGAGCCGTGCCCCGTGTCGATGGTTCCTTCCCAGACCGCGGGGTCGGACCAGGCGGCGACCGCCCGGTCCAACTGGGCGGCGTAGCGCTCCGGCCAGTCGGCGTCGGCCGTGAAGTCACGGGCCGTCAGCTCGTCGGGGATCGGAGTGCGCAGGGCCCGGTGCTCCAGCCCGTGCGCGCTGTACAGCACCCAGTGGTTGATCAGTTCCCGCAGGTCCCAGTCGTGGCAGGGTGTCGTCGTGGAGACAGGTGGCGTGGCCCCTGCGCCCCGGGCGATCCCTGCGGATTCGGCCGCACACTCGGCCATGTGTTCGTACGCGTTCTTCATGGACCCATCGTGCGCTCTGCCCGGACGGCCGGTCTTGAAGAAATGCGACAGCGGGAGCGCGGGTGATCAGGAAGCCGCGTCGACCAGGGCGGTGAGCTCGGCCGGTGTCATCGAGCCGGCGGCGCGGCGCTCCCGGGCGAAGGCGTTCACGGTGCGCCGCAGCACGTCGTTCACGGGGGTCGGGATGCCGTGCAGCCGGCCGAGGAGGACGATCTCGCCGTTGAGGTAGTCGGCCTCGATGGTGCCGGTGGCACGGGTGAGGCTCTGCCAGGACGATCCGCCGCTCCGCTCGGAGCCGTCGAACGGGTCGAAGCGGATCCTGCCGCTGCGGGCGGCGTCCTGCTCCTCGCTCCCCACGGCTTCGATCCCGGCAGCCGCGAGCACCGCTCGCCCTTCCGCCCGGGCCCGTTCGAACAGGGCGAACGCCTCGGGGCCGGCGAGTACCCCGGTGGCCGCCTCGATCGCGTTGGCGAGGTTGGAGAGCAGCTTCGCGTACTTCCAGCGCATCACGTCGGGGACGACGGGAGCCTCCAGCTTCGCCTTCTCCCAGTCCGCGGCGATCGCCCGCACGGTGTCGTCGGTCCCGGACGGGTAACGGCCGAGGTGCAGGATGCCGGTGAGCGGGGCGCCGGCGGCGACGACCCGGCCCGCCTCCACGAAGCCGGCGGGGAGGTAGACGCAGCAGCCGTAGACCCGGCTGAACCGGCGCAGGGCCAGGCGTTCGCTCTCGACCCCGTTCTGCGCGCAGACCAGGGGGAGCCGCTCCCCCGCCGTCCCGCCGCCCGCCACCGGCCTGGCGCTCCAGGCGTCGAGCGCCGCGACGGCGTCCTGTGTCTTGACGGCGAGTACGAGGACGTCGTCCGCCTCGAGTTCCAGTGCCGACGGGCCGTCGACGACGGGGAGGCGGTGGGTGCGGGTGCCGTCCGGTGTGGTGAGGCTCAGCCCGTTCTCACGCAGAGCCGTGTACTGCGCTCCTCGGGCGACCAGCACCACCTGGTGGCCCGCCTCGGCCAGTCGTCCGCCTATAGCGCCGCCCACGGCGCCCGTTCCCACGATGATGTAGCGCATGCCCGCGAGCCTCGCACGGCGCCCGCCCGCGCGGGAAGCGGGCACGGCAACGGGCCGCGCTCGGGGAGCGCGGCCCGTCGACGGTGCGTGAGGTCTTAGAAGACGCTGACGCCGTAGGCGTTCAGCGCCTCGACGACGGGCTGGAAGAACGTGGTGCCGCCGGAGGAGCAGTTACCGCTGCCGCCCGAGGTGAGGCCCAGCGCCGTGGAGCCGGAGAAGAGCGAACCACCGCTGTCGCCGGGCTCGGCGCAGACGTTGGTCTGGATCATGCCGTACACGACGTCACCGCCGCCGTAGTTCACCGTCGCGTTGAGACCGGTGACGGTGCCGCTGTGGACGCCGGTGGTGGAGCCGCTGCGCTTGACGGACTGACCGACGCTGGGGTTCGCGGCGGAGGTGATGTCCTGGTAGCTGCCGTTGTAGAGGTAGACCCTGCCGTCCGCGGCCGCGGAGTTGGAGTGGCGGATCAGCCCGTAGTCGTTCGTCGGGAAGCTGGATCCGGCCCTCGTGCCGAGCGTGGTGGTCTGGCCGGAGTTGGTGTACCAGGTGCTGCCTATCTCGGTGCAGTGCCCGGCGGTCAGCGCGTAGTAGGTGCTGCCGCTGCGGACGTTGAAGCCGAGGGAGCAGCGTCCGCCGCCGGCGTAGATGGCCTGTCCGCCGGCGATGAGCTTGTTGAACGTGCCCGGGGTCCGCTTGATGTCGGCCTTGGCACCGGAGTCGGTGACGGACTTCTTGATCGTGGCGATCTCGGCGGCCGTGACGGTGCTGTCGACGGTCACGACGACCTTGCCGGTGCTCGCCTCGGTGTACCAGGCGGTGCCCGCGATGTCGGCGGTGCCGACGGCCGAACTGGCCTCGACGAGCTCGGCCTTCGTCACGGTGTCCGGCGCGGCCTGGGCGACCGCGGTCGGAGCGGCAAGCGCCACGGCGGTGACCAGACCCGAGGTGGCGGCGATGAGGCGAGCACGTCTGGAGATCGAGCCGAGGGGAGCGAAGCGCTTGAAGGTCACAGGATCCTCCGTATTTGGGGGGTGTCCGGTCCGCTGGGTGGGCGAACCGGGCGTACGGCTGTCCGCGACCGGGGTTCTGGTCGTGGACCTGCCAACCGCACGCCTCGAATCCTTGACTCCGCTTGAGCCCGTGGCAAGGTCGCCTTCCGGACCCGTGGCGGAGAACGGACCGTGAACTCCGCTATGCGTGCGGGTGGCCTCCGAACGCGGGCGTCCGCTCACCGAACGGAGCGGGTCTGCGAATTGCAGCAAAGCGTGAAGCGGGCGGAGGACATCGGCTCCTGTCTACGCGCATCGCGTTCACACACGCCGCAGTCGCCCGGAAAGGGGTCGCCGGAGAGCGCCTCCGGCCCGGACCGGGGCTCTCGGCACCCCGCCCGTTCAGGCGCTTTACCAGCGTTTTGCCCGGGCACTCCAGTTGGCCGGAATTAGCCCTTCCGGCGGGAACCGGCCGGACCCGGCGCACAGATGAGACCGGGGCGGCACTCTTGCGACGCCGCTCCGGTGTGTGCTGCGGGATGGAGCCGGGATGCCGACGGGGCCGCCGGCTCAGACCTCGGCGAACGGGTCGTCCACGAAGGGCGTGGCCTGATGGAAGTAGAGCAGCCAGCCGTCGCCGGTCAGCCGCCACAGGGAACTGCGGTGGGAGCGCAGCCCCTTGGACTCCGTGTCGAAGGTGAGGTGCACCAGATCCGCGGCGAGCTGGTCGCCCCTCATCCTCGACGCGGTGAGCGGCCCGAGGGCCGGCGCGCCGGGATCCGTGAGCATGGCGATGATCGTGTCCCGCTCCCAGAGCCGTCCACTGGTGCCGATCTCCCGGAAGTCGGGGTGCAGCAGGGTGGCGAGGATGTCCGCGGAGGCCCGTACCACGGGATCGAGGAGGCGGAGCTCACCTTCGATGGCCGTGGCCACGGCGGGCGAGGGGTCAGTCACGCGTCATCTCCACAAGCTTGAGCACGGTGTTCCAGTTACGGCTGGTGGCGACGAGGCCCCGGGTGACGGCCGGCCGGCCGAGCGCCACCGCCAGGCGGGAACGCCCGAGTCCGTCGGGCGCGTACAGATACAGGGCGCGGTCGCCCAGCCGGAACTCTTCGGGACGGAAGGTGTCTGTGTCGACCGAGGCGAACCGTGAGGCCTCGACGGCCTGGTCGAAGTAGGTGACGTGCAGCTGCTTGCCCTCGAGCTCGGCGGCCGGGAACGGACAGGCGTCGGCCACGCCCGCGAGGTAGTCACCCGGGCGGACGAGACAGTCGACCGGAAAGCCGAACCGCTCCCGGATCGCCCGCTCCAGCCCGGCGCCGAGGGCGTTCTCGTCGTCCGAAGCGCTGCGGAAGACGGCGTTGCCGCTCTGCAGGTACGTGGCGACGTCCTCGTGCCCCAGCTCCCCCAGCAGCGTGCGTAGCTCCGCCATCGGGACCCGGCGGTGGCCGCTGACGTTGATCCCCCGCAGCAGCGCCGCGTACATCGTGCCCATTCCCCCACCCTAGAGCTTCCCACCGGCAGAGGGCCGCCGCGCCCCGTGGGGGAGGGCGCGGCGGCCGCCTGCTCGTATCGCCCGATCCGTCCGGGCTACTCCACGATCTTCAGGAGCTTGTTCGCCGTGCCCTCGGTCGCGTTGGAGACGGCGTCCGGGGTGGCCCCCTCGGTGAGCGCCGTGGCGACCTCCTCAGGGGTGGCGTCGGGGTGTCCGCCGAGATAGACGGCCGCGGCGCCGACGACGTGCGGGGTGGCCATGGACGTACCGGAGATGGTGTTCGTGGCGTCGTCGCTGTCGTTCCACGCCGACGTGATGTCCGAGCCGGGGGCGTAGACGTCCACGACCGAGCCGAAGTTGGAGAACGACGACTGCTCGTCGTCCTTCGTGGACGAGGCGACCGTGATGGCCTCGGGGACGCGGGAGGGGGAGCCCTCGCCCGCGTCGCTCGACTCGTTGCCCGCGGCGACCGCGAAGGTCACGCCGGAGGCGATGGCCTTCTGCACCGCGGCGTCGAGCGCCGGGTCGGCGCCCCCGCCCAGGCTCATGTTGGCGACGGACGGGCCCTCGTGGTTCGCGGTGACCCAGTCGATGCCCGCCACGACCTGCTCGGTGGTGCCCGAACCGGCGTCGTCCAGGACCCGGACGGCCACGATCTTCGCCTTCTTGGCGACACCGTGGGCGGCACCGGCGATGGTCCCGGCCACGTGCGTGCCGTGCCCGTTGCCGTCGTCGGCGTCCTCGTCGTTGTCCACGGCGTCGAAGCCGGAGGTGGCCCGGCCCTCGAAGTCCTTGTGGGTGACGCGGACACCGGTGTCGATGACGTACGCCGTGACGTCCCCGCCCGCGGCGTCCGGGTAGGTGTACGCGCCGTCACCGGCGGTCTCGGCCTGGTCGATCCGGTCCAGCCCCCATGACGGCGGGTTGTCCTGGGTGGCGTCGATGTGGAACTTCTTGTTCTGGACGACCTTGGAGACGGCGGGGTCGGCGGCGAGCCGCTTGGCCTCGGTCTCCGAAAGCCCGCTGGCCGAGAAGCCGTTGAGGGCCGACTTGTAGTTCCGCTGGAGCGTGCCGCCGTACTCCTTCGCCAGGCCGGCCTTGTCGGCCTTCTGGTCCAGCATCACGATGTAGCTGCCGGAGACGGCGGTCGCCGCGTCCGCGCCGTAGACGATGCCCGTGGCGGGCGCCGGAGCGGCTCCGGCGAACGGGGTGGCGAGCAGGGTGACACCGGCGGCCGCTGCCACGGCGGTTATCGAGGCGGTGAGCTTGACCGAGCGCGCGCGCTTGTGAATTGCCATGAAGAGGGGTCTCCTCGTCATTCTTTGTGGGGGGATTGGCCCTCGGCCGGAAAATCTCCGGGGGCTGGTTCGAAACACTGCTCGATTGACGCGCCCAGATCAAGGCCTTCATGTAGCCGTCACGCACTCGGCAAGCTTTCGCCACAGAAAACCTGCGCACTCCTGCCCGTTCAGGACAAACCGCCGGCCGGCTCCCGATCACAGGAATGTGCTCACGTTCCGTACGAGTGAACTCGACGTGGAGGCAGTCCGCAGCCGGAACGGCTCGGGGACGGCGAAGGGCCCGCTCAGGCGGGCAGTTCGGCCTCGATGAGATCGGCGGCCCGTCCGGTCCCGCCCTCGTCCGCCATCCGCTCCTGGATCCGGGCCAGCCGCGCCGCCACGCCGGGATCGTCCACCAGGGCGAGGACGGCGGCGCGCAGGGACGCGGCGTCCGCCTCCTCCTTCGGCAGGTGCCGGGCGACTCCGAGGGACTGGAGCACGTCCGCGTTGCCGAACTGGTCGACGGCCTGCGGGACCGCGACCATCGGGGTGCCGGTGGCGAGTCCCTCCTGGCTGCCGCCGGCTCCCGCGTGGGTGACGAAGGCGTCCGCCTGCTTCAACACGGACAGTTGCGGGACCCAGGAGTGCACCTCGATGTTCGGCGGTACGTGCCCCAGTTCCGCCGGGTCGACCTGTGCGCCGGTCTGCAGCACCACGTGCCAGCCCGGGAGGCCGCCGAAGGCCTCGACGCACTCGCGGTAGAACGCGGGCTCATTCGTGAACGACGACCCGAGGGAGACCAGCAGGACCCTCTCCGCGTCGGCCGGCCGCCTCCACTCGCCCTGATCGGCCCGCTCGCCCTGGCAGGCGCCGACGAAGGTGAACCTCTCGTGGTCCACCCGGTCGGCGTTCGGCTGGAGCGCCTCCGGGATCAGCACCAGGCCGCGGCGGGGCCGGGCGACGAAGTCGTCGGACGAGAGGTCGCCCAGGCCGTTGGCGGCGAGCCAGTCCGCGAAGCGCGCGTAGTAGCGACGCCCCCGGTCGGTCTGCTTGAGTCCGGCGGTCGCGGGCTCCTCCACCTCCTCCGCGTACCCCTCCCAGGGCACCAGGTTGGGCCAGAGCTGGATGGCGGGCACGCCCCACCGGTGGGCGAGCACCCGGGCGGGATACGAGGCGATGTCGTGCAGGACGAGGTCCGGCTCGTCGCCCTCGAATGCCGCGGCCAGCTGCGGGAGGGCCTGCACGGCGTCGTCGAGGAACGGCTCGAGGTGGTCGATGAGTTCGGTGCCCCAGTCCTCGGGCGCGGTGGGCAGCACCGAGGTGTGGACCACCGGCTCGGCTCCGGTGGCCGCGACCTTCTCGGCGAAGGAGGCGGGGACGGCGTAGCTGACGCGGTGACCACGGACGACGAGTTCCCGGATCACTTCGAGACTCGGGTTCACGTGCCCGTGGGCGGCGATGGAGAACATGGCGATGTGGGCGCGCGGTGGCGTTGTCATGCCATCAAGCTAAGCGAGACGATACGTCTCGTCCAGTTGTTTTCGGCCGAGCCCCCGTCCGGAATCAGCGCTGGTAGCGGGCCAGTACGCGGTTCCCGTCCTCGACCAGGCGTTTCTTCAGCTCCTCGGTGTCGATGGCCCCGCTGTAGTACTCCTGGAGCGCCGGCGTGGCGACCTTGTCCTTCCATTCGGGGTAACCGCGCACCGACTGCGCGGGGGCGGGGCGCAGCGCCCGGGCGAGCGCGGTGCCCGTGGCCCAGCCGTTCTCCGTCGCGTGCAGGGCGGGATCCGCCAGCGCCTCGGTGCCGGTCGGCAGCATCCAGTCACCCTTGGCGAGCCGCACCATGTTCGCGGGGCGCAGCAGGAAGTCGATGAACCGCACGGCCTCCTTCTTGTGCGGGCTGTCCTCGGCGACCGAGAGGGTCTGCGGGCTGACCCCCTGAGCGAGTCCTCCGCTGCCGGCCGGCGCGGGCAGCACCGTCCACTCGAAGCCCTCGGGGGCCTGCTCGACGACCTGCTGACGGTAGGAGAAGCCCAGCGGGACCATGGCGTACTTTCCGCCGAAGAAGCCGGGGAGGGTGTCCGAACCTCCCATGCCGAGGGACGGACGGGCGGCGCTGCGGTCGGAGACGACCTGGTCCTGGACCGTGCCCGGCATGACCCGGTCGCCTTCGTCGAACCGGATCGTGACCTTTCCGTCGGCGCCGCGGTGGAAGAGCTGCCCACCGGAGGACAGGCCCAGGTTGAGGGTGACGGAGACCGGCTCCTTGAGCGGCCAGGCGACCCCGTACGTCCCCTTCTTCGTGAGCTTCCCGGTGATCTGCCGGAATTCCGGCCAGCTCCAGGGCTTGTCCGGGGTCGGGATCCGGACGCCGGAGGACTCGAGGATCTTCTTGTTGGCGATCAGGACCTTGGGTTCCTGGAGGAAGGGGACTCCGTAGACACCGTCGCCGAAGGTGGTGGTCGACCAGGACTGCTGCGGGATGTCCTCGGCCAGCCGGTCCGGCAGCAGGGTCCTCAGGTCGGCGAGGTAGCCGCCGTACGCGAAGTCCGCGAGGTCGTCGGAGGCGTCGTGGATGATGTCGGGCGCCTCGCCGCCCTCGAAGGAGGTGAGCAGCTGGTCGTGGACGTTGTCCCAGCTGCCCTGGACGTAGTCCACCTGGATGTCGGGGTGGGCCGCGTTCCATTCCCGCACGAGCCGCTTGTTGGCGTCGACGGACTCCTTCTGCCAGGCCAGCGACTGGAAGCTGAGCCGGATCACGCCGTCCGCGTCCGTGCCGCGGCCGTCGCCGCCCGAGCAGCCGGCCAGCAGGAGGGCGAGAGCGGCGACGGCCGCGGTGACCGGTGCGGGCAGGAGTCGGCGGCGCATCAGCTCTTCACCGCCCCGGCCGTCAGACCGCCCGTGATGCGCTTCTGGATGACCGCGAAGAGCACGAGGGAGGGAAGGGTGGCGAGGAACGCGGCCGCGGCGAGCGGCCCGAGGTCGGCCACTCCCTCCGCGCCGAGGAAGTGCGTGAGTACGACCGGCAAGGTCTGCTTCTCCGGGGCCTTGAGCAGGACGAGCGCGAAGAAGAACTCGTTCCATGCGGTGATGAACGCGAAGAGCGCGGTGGCGACGATCCCCGGGGCCAGCAGCGGCGCGGTGACCGAGACGAGTATCCGTACCCTGCCCGCCCCGTCGACGGCGGCGGCCTCCTCCAGTTCGGGCGGCACGGCACGTACGTATCCGGCGAGCATCCAGAGCGCGAAGGGCAGCGACCAGACCACGTACACCAGGATCAGCCCCCACAGCGAGTTGATCAGGTGCAGGTGCTTGAGGACCAGGAACAACGGGATGATCACCAGGACGAAGGGGAAGGCCTGGCTGACCACGACCCATCCGGTGGCCGCCGTGGAGAGGCGCCCGCGGTGCCGGGCCATCACATAGGCCATGGGCGTGGCGATGACGACCGCGATCAGCGCGGCGCAGAGCGCCGCGGTGAGCGAGTTGGCCGCGGCCCGGAGCAGCGGCTGTTCGTCGAAGGCCTGCCGGAAGTTGTCCAGGGTGGGGTCCTCGGGGATCCACGTGGGGTGCAGCGAGCCGAGCTCACGGGCCGGCTTGAAGGCGGTGGAGATCAGCCAGAGGAAGGGGAACGCGAGGAAGACGAGGTAGCACAGGAGTGCGGCGTACTGCCCGGCGCGCGCGGTTCGGCTCGTACGGAGGCTCATGCGTCCTCGCCTCCCCTGAGGCGGCCGACGAGGTACACGGCGAGGAGCACCGAGATGACGGCGACCATCACGCACCCCATCGCGGCGGCGTAACCGAACTGGCCGTAGCGGAAGGCCTCCTCGTAGGCGAAGAGCATGGGGAGCCGGGTGCGGCCGCCCGGTCCGCCGCTGGTCAGGACGTAGACCAGGGCGAAGGAGTTGAAGTTCCAGATGAAGTTGAGCGCGCTGATCGCGAGGGCCACCGGCCTGACGGCGGGCCACGTGACCGTGCGGAAGCGACGCCATGCGCCGGCGCCGTCGAGGGCGGCCGCCTCGTGGAGTTCGTGCGGGGTGTTCTGCAGCCCGGCCAGCAGCGCGACGGTGGTCTGCGGCATCCCGGCCCAGATGCCGACGACGATCACGGCGGGCAGCGCGGTGGCGAGTCCGGTCAGCCAGTCCCTGCCGTCGCCCAGTCCGAGATCGCGGACTGTCTCGTTGAGGATGCCTGCGTCCGGGTTGTAGACCAGGCGCCACATGATGCCGACGACGACCTCGGGCATGGCCCAGGGGATGATCGCCAGCGCCCTGGCGAGCCAGCGCATCCGCAGGTTCGCGTTGAGCAGCAGCGCGAGACCGAGGGCGAGCACGAACTGCGGGACCGTGACCCCGACCG
Organism: Streptomyces sp. JH34; assembly: GCF_029428875.1. Lineage (NCBI taxonomy): Bacteria > Bacillati > Actinomycetota > Actinomycetes > Kitasatosporales > Streptomycetaceae > Streptomyces > Streptomyces sp. JH34. The sequence continues at coordinate 1,374,339 of NZ_JAJSOO010000001.1, forward strand.
CCCACAGCAGGCCGATCCGGAAGGATTCCCAGAACAGGGTGTCGTGCAGCAGGTCCTGGAAGTTGAGGGCCCCGACCCACTGGGTGGAGCGGGTGCGGCCGGACTGGGCGTCGGTGAAGGCCAGCGCGATGCCGTACAGCAGGGGGCCGACGCTCAGGATCAGGATGGGGATCAGCGCGGGCAGCACCAGGAACCAGGTGGCGCCGTCTTTCCGGCGACCGTCACCCCGTCCGCTCCGTGGGGCTTTTCGCCCGGACCGCGCCGTCGCGGTCGCCAGTGTCATGAATTCGACCCCTTTACCTCTTCGGATCGGTTTCATCCCTGTACTGCCGCCCGGGCGGTCCCCGTCATCGTGCTGACGGGCCGCCCGTTCGTCAAGGTGGCCTGCACGGATGAGAAAATCGGGCCATGGACGAGATGCGCGCACGCGAGGTACTCACCGCGGCCGGACTGCCCGGCGGGGCGGAACTCCTCGCGCTGGGCGAGAACGCGGTGTTCGTCGTCGGCGACCTGGTGGTCAAGACCGGCCGGGACGCCACGCACCACCCGGAGCTGCGGGAGCGGGCCGAGCGCGAGGTGGCCGTCGCCCGGTGGCTCGCCGCCTCGGGCGTGCCCGCCGTACGGGCGGCCGAACCCACGGCCCGCCTGGTGGAGGGCCACCCGATGACCGTGTGGCACCGGTTGCCCGACGCCGTACGTCCGTCCGAACCGCGCGATCTCGCCCCGTTGCTCACCCAGGTGCACGCGCTGCCCGCCCCGGAGGGCTTCACGCTCCCGCGCCGTGAGCTTCTAGGCGGTGTCGAGCGCTGGCTGCGGCTCGCGGGCGACGCGATCGACCCCGCCGACGCCGACTACCTGCGTGGCCGGCGCGACGGCTTCGCGAAGGCCGCGGCGGCCCTCGCCCCGCACCTGCCGCCGGGCCCGATCCATGGCGACGCCCTCCCCCGCAACGTCCACGTCGGCCCGGAGGGGCCGGTGCTCGTCGATCTGGAGACCTTCTCCGCGGACCTGCGCGAGCACGATCTGGTGGTCCTCGCGCTCTCCCGTGACCGGTACGGTCTGGCCCCCGACGCCTACGACGCGTTCACCGAGGCGTACGGCTGGGACGTGCGCGACTGGGAAGGGTGCGCGGTGCTGCGCGGCGCTCGGGAGACGGCGAGCTGCGCCTGGGTCTCCCAGCACGCACCGGCGAACCCCAGGGCGCTGGCCGAGTTCAGGCGGAGGGTGGCTTCACTGCGCGAGGACGACCCCGAGGTGCGCTGGTACCCCTTCTGACCGGCGCTCCGCCCCGGGCCGGGGCGTTCCGGCGCGCTGCCCGAGGGGGCGGGCCGTCCTTCGGAACGGAGCCCCCGTGGCCATATCCCGCTCGGCCGCGACGAGGTGGAGCCTTTCGGCCGTGGGCGCGGGCGTGCTGCTCGCCGGCTGTTCCGCGTCGGTCAGCGTCGGGAAGACCGACCCGAAGCTGTCGGCGGACGAGCTGGCCACCACCGTCTCCGGGAAACTCGCGCGGACGACGGGCCGGCCGAAGCCTGACATCACCTGCCCCGAGGACCTCGCCGGGAAGGTCGGCACCACGACCCGGTGCGAGCTCACGGCCGACGACGGCAGCACGCTCGGCGTGACGGTCACCGTCACCTCGGTCGAGGGAGAGCAGATCGACTTCGGCATCGAGGCCGACGAGACGGCGTCACCAACTCCGGGCTGACATCCCGGGACGGCCGGATCAGCTTCTTCCGCCCGCCGGCTCCCGCCTCCGGGGAACGAGCGGCCACGCCGGCTCGACGACCGCCGCCGGGTCCGCGGTGCGCCGCAGATAGGCCTGCAGGGAGAGTGACTGCTCGGCCGCCGCGCGCACCTGGAGACCGTGCAGTTCCTCCAGCGGCATCGCCCCGACAGGCCGGTGCTCCTCCCCCATGCGCCGCACCACGCGGGCGGCGGCCACCGCGTCCGCCCGCGCGTCGTGGGCGTCGTCGAGCGGCACGCCGTAGTGGGCGCACAGGGCGTGCAGGGCCCGCTTGCCCTTGCGGTACTTGTCGACGTGCTTGTCGATCACCAGCGGATCGATGACCGGCGAGGGCGCGGCACCCAGCCGCTCACTGACCGACGCGACGGCGTACCGCCGGCACTCGCGGTCGAGCAGGGAGAGGTCATAGCGTGCGTTCATCACGACCAGGGGCGTCCCTGAGCGCAGCCCTTCGGCGACGGCACCCGTGATCTCCTCGATCGCGGAGGCCGCCGGCATCCCGTGCGCACGGGCCCGTTCCGTCGAGATGCCGTGGATCGCCGACGCCTGTTCGGGTATGGCGACCCCGGGATCGAGCAGCCAGGTCCGCTCCGCCGACACCGATCCGTCGGCCTCCAGCCGGACGACCGCCGCCGTCACGACGCGGTCGGTCTCGACGTCCGTCCCCGTGGTCTCCAGGTCGAACGCCAGCAGCGGCCCGCTGATCCAGCTCATCCCGTACCTTCCCTTCCGTGGTGCGTTCCCCCAAGTGACGACCACCTTCGCACGCAGCACTGACAACGCCGGAAGGGGTGTCAGGAGACGGGCCTGGAGTCCGTCCAGACCGACTCGAACTCCTCGCGGTACGTCTCGAAGAGGCCGTGCTCACTGTCCTGCCCCGCCCGGACCACCGCACGCCCGCCGCCGCGCAGCACCAGCACGGGTGCTTCCATGCCGCGTGCGCGGCGCAGGTACGGCTGGACGACGCCGACCGCGTCGGCCCCGTCCCCGTCCACCAGGTAGGCGGTGAAGCGCGGCGTCTCGTCGAAGACGTGGATCTGGAAGGCCCCGGGATCGCGGAGCCTGGAGCGGACCCGGCGCATGTGGAGGATGTTCATCTCCACGGAGCGGCTCAGCTCGCCCTTCTTGAGCCCGAGTTCACGCTCCCGGCGCTTGACCGCGCTGCTCGCCGGGTTGATGAACAGCAGCCGGACCCGGCAGCCCGACTCGGCGAGGCGGACCAGCCGGCGTCCCGAGAAGTTCTGCGTGAGGAGGTTGAGGCCTATACCGATCGCGTCCAGCCGGCGCGCACCGCCGAACAGGTCCTCGGCGGGCAGCTGACGCTGCAGCCGCACCCGGTCCGGGTGGACGGAGACCACGTCGGCGTAGCGGTCGCCGACCAGCTCCTCCACGGCGTCCACGGGCAGCCGGTCGGCGGACGGGACCGCCGCCCCGCTGCCGAGGATCTCCAGCAGCCGCGCGGACGCCCTCTCGGCCTGGGCCAGGACCGCCTCGTTCAGCGCCCGGTTGCGGGAGACGACGTTGCGCGCCACCTCCAGCTCGTCGAGCGCGAGCTCCACCTCGCGGCGGTCGTCGAAGTACGGCTCGAAGCACGGCCAGTGCTGGACCATCAGCTCGCGCAGCTGCGGCAGCGTGAGGAAGCTCAGGACGTTGTCGTCGGCCGGGTCGAGCAGATAGCCCTTGCGGCGCGACACCTCCCGGACGGCGACGGCGCGCTGCACCCACTCCTGCCCCGCGGGTCCCGCGGCGGCCACCACCCAGTCCTCGCCGTGCACCGGTTCGTAGATCGGTCGGATCACGGCGGAGACCACGGCACGCAGCCGCTGTTCCACCAGATTCAGCCAGATGTAGGCGCGTCCGGCCCGCTGGGCGCGCGTGCGCACCTCGTTCCAGGCGTCCGCTCCCCAGTCCAGCTCAGCACCGATCTCCATGGGCTGTGCGAGGGAGACCGCCCCTGGCGGGGCATCGGTCGGTTCCCCCTCGTGACCCGCGTCACCTGGGGGCAGCTCGAACCCTCCCGAGCTCACCCGTGTACCGCCTTCCACTCCCCCACCAACGATCAAGGAAGGGTACTCCGGTAGCGGGAGCCGGTGCAGCAGGATGCACAGGCTCCTTACTCAACTCCCCTATACGGGAGGCCCGTTCCTTACGGTGAGATCGGGTGGAGTGAGATGGTTCATAGTGATTGGGCACCCCTTGGCAGGCCGCACGACGGACGGAGGGACCGCCCGGCGGTCCGGACCCCCTGTCCGGGCGACACCGAGGTGTCCCAGGTTGACCGGCCCGGCGGGACGACACGACGGGACCCGGCCGCACCGCTCGACGTACTAGGTACAGGACCGTCTTTCGGGGAGTATCGGGGCGAAAACCCCCAGCACCCGGATCAGAAGTGGAAGAGTCCTATCTATGCAGGTCTGGCCGGGACACGCGTATCCGCTCGGCGCCACGTACGACGGCGCCGGAACCAACTTCGCGGTCTTCTCGGAGGCCGCCGACCGGATCGAGTTGTGCCTGCTGCACGACGACGGTTCAGAAACGGCGGTGGAGCTCCGCGAGACCGACGCCTTCGTCCGTCACGCCTACGTGCCCGGGGTGATGCCGGGGCAGCGCTACGGCTTCCGCGTGCACGGGCCCTACGAGCCGCAGCACGGGCGGCGCTGCAACTCGGCGAAGCTGCTCCTCGACCCCTACGCGCGCGCGATCTCGGGGCAGATCCAGTGGGGCGAGGCGGTGTACGGCTACCCGTTCGGCAAGCCGGACGAGCGCAACGACCTGGACTCGGCGCCGCACACGATGAGCTCGGTCGTGGTCAACCCGTACTTCGACTGGGGCGACGACCGCCGTCCGCGCACCGACTACCACCGCACGGTGATCTACGAGGCCCATGTGAAGGGCCTGACGATGCTTCACCCGGGTCTGCCCGAGGAGCTGCGCGGCACCTACGCGGGGCTCGCGCATCCCGAGATCATCGCCCATCTGACGGAGCTCGGGGTCACGGCGATCGAGCTGATGCCGGTGCACCAGTTCGTCCAGGACCACCGCCTCGCCGACGCCGGCCTGGCCAACTACTGGGGCTACAACACCATCGGCTTCTTCGCCCCGCACAACGCCTACGCCTCCTGGGGCGACCGCGGCGAGCAGGTGCTGGAGTTCAAGCAGGCGGTGAAGGCGCTGCACCAGGCGGGGATCGAGGTGATCCTCGACGTGGTCTACAACCACACCGCCGAGGGCAACCACCTCGGTCCGACACTGTCGTTCCGGGGCCTGGACAACGCCTCGTACTACCGGCTGGCCGACGACCAGAAGTACTACATGGACACCACCGGCACGGGGAACTCCCTGCTGATGCGGTCGCCGCACGTCCTCCAGCTGATCATGGACTCACTGCGCTACTGGGTGACCGAGATGCATGTGGACGGCTTCCGCTTCGACCTGGCGGCGACCCTCGCACGCCAGTTCCACGAGGTGGACCGGCTGTCCTCCTTCTTCGACCTCGTGCAGCAGGACCCGGTGGTCAGCCAGGTGAAGCTGATCGCCGAGCCCTGGGACGTCGGCGAGGGGGGCTACCAGGTGGGGAACTTCCCGCCGTTGTGGACCGAGTGGAACGGCAAGTACCGGGACACGGTGCGGGACCTGTGGCGGGGTGAGCCCCGGACCCTCGCGGAGTTCGCCGGCCGCCTCACAGGCTCCTCCGACCTCTACCAGGACGACGGCAGGCGCCCGCTGGCCTCGATCAACTTCACCACCTGCCACGACGGTTTCACCCTGCACGACCTGGTCTCCTACAACGACAAGCGCAACGACGCCAACGGCGAGGGGAACCGGGACGGCGAGAGCCACAACCGTTCGTGGAACTGCGGGGCGGAGGGCGAGACCGAGGACAAGGAGGTCCTGGAGCTGCGCAGTCGTCAGATGCGCAACTTCGTCGCCACCCTGATGCTCTCCCAGGGCGTGCCCATGCTGAGTCACGGCGACGAGTTCGCGCGCACGCAGCGGGGCAACAACAACGGCTACTGCCAGGACAACGAGCTCTCCTGGGTCCACTGGCCGGACCCGGCCGCCACCTCGCACGCGGAGGACGGCGAGGAGGACGCCGCCGCCACGGACACGAGCCTGCTGGAGTTCACCCGGTCCATGGTCTGGCTGCGCCGGGACCACCCGGTCTTCCGGCGCAGACGCTTCTTCCACGGCCGTCCGGTGGAGGGCACACACGACGAGCTGTCCGACATCGCGTGGTTCACCCCGCGGGGCGAGGAGATGACGCAGCGGGACTGGCAGGCGGCGCACGCCAAGGCCATGACCGTCTTCCTCAACGGTCACGCGATCTCCGAGCCGGGCCCGCGCGGGGAGCGGATCGCCGACGACTCCTTCCTGCTCATGTTCAACGCGGGCGCCGAGACCCTGGAGTTCACCGTCCCGACGCATCACGGCAAGCGGTGGCAGGTCGTCGTGGACACGGCGATTCCGGACGGGGTGCCGCCCGGCGCGGGACCCAAGGTGTCCGCGGGCGAGCGGGTGACGCTGGTCGGGCGCAGTCTGACGGTGCTCAAGCGTCCGGCGTAGGCCGTTGGGGTGACGGGCACCGGCCGAGCGGCCGCCTGGCCGGTGCCGGGTGGCCGGAAGGTGGGAGAGAGGCGCCCCGGTGGGTACGTACGAGTCCATGACGCCCACCGCCACGTACCGGCTCCAGCTCCAACCGGACTTCCCGTTCGCCGCCGCCGCCGACGCCGTGCCGTACCTCGCCGGGCTCGGCGTCTCGCATCTGCATCTGTCCCCCGTCCTGGAGGCGGTGCCCGGCTCGGGGCACGGTTACGACGTCGTCGACCACGGCGCGGTGCGGGCCGAGTTCGGGGGCGAGGAGGGCCTTCGGGAGCTGGCCGGCACGGCACGCGCCCACGGCCTCGGCCTGATCCTGGACATCGTGCCGAACCACATGGCCGCCACGCCCCGGCACAACCGCCCGCTGTGGGAGGTGCTGCGCGAGGGCCCGGCGTCCCCGTACGCCCGGTGGTTCGACATCGACTGGGCCTCGGGCGGCGGGAAGGTGCTGCTTCCCGTGCTGGCGGGGCGGGTCGGTGAGGAGAGCGGCGCCTTCGAGCTGGGCACCGGGGACGACGGCTCGTCCGTGCTCCGCCACGGCGGCCTGGAGTTCCCGCTCCGCGAGGGCACGGCGGACCTGCCGCTGCCCGAACTGCTGGCCGCGCAGCACTACCGCCTCGCCTGGTGGCGGCTGGCCAGGACCGAACTGAACTACCGGCGCTTCTTCACCATCTCTGATCTGATCGGCGTCCGGGTGGAGCATCCCGAGGTCTTCGCCGCGACGCACGGCAAGGTCCTGGAGCTGGTCCGCGACGGAGTCGTCGACGGGCTGCGCGTCGACCACCCGGACGGGCTGGCCGACCCCGCCGCGTACCTCGGGCGGCTCGGTGACGAGACCGGCGGCCGGTGGACGGTGGTGGAGAAGATCCTCACGGGCTCCGAGACCCTGCCGGCCGGCTGGGCGGTCGCGGGGACGACCGGGTACGACGCCCTGCACCGGATCGACGGACTGTTCACCGACCCGATGGGCGCGGCAGATCTCCTGGGCCGTTACAGGGACTTCGCGGGGCCTCCGGGCGATCGCGGCGGCTACTGGACCGCGACCGTCCGACGGGCGGCGTACCGCGTGGTCACCCACGAGCTGGCCGCCGAGACGGAGTGGCTGACCCGCCTCGCCGTCGAGGTGTGCGCCGGGGACCCCGCCCGGCGGGACCACGCGCCGTGGGCCCTCCGCACGGCGGTGCGCGAACTGCTGGTCCGGGTGCCCGTGTACCGGCCGTACGTGACGGCGGGCGGCCCCCTCACGGAAATCGCGGAGTCGACGCTCCCGGCCGAGGCGGTGCGGGACGCCAAGTCGGCCTTCGCGGTCCCTCAGGAGGCGGAGGCCGTCGACGTGGTGCGGGATCTGGCCCTGGGCCGGCTCGGTGACGGGCCGGCGCACGCGGCGTTCTGCGCCCGCTTCGCACAGACGGCGTCCGCGCTGCACGCCAAGTCGGTGGAGGACACGGCGTTCTACCGTTACGTACCGCTGATCTCGGCGACCGAGGTGGGCGGCGACCCCGGCCGGCCGGCGGTGAGCCCGGAGGAGTTCCATGCCTTCTGCGCCCGTGTCGCGCGGGACTGGCCGGCGACCGGCACGGTGCTGACCACCCATGACACCAAGCGCAGCGGGGACGTCCGGGCAAGGATCGCGGTGCTGTCCGAGTGCCCGGAGCGGTGGTCCTCGCTGGTGGCACAGCTCTCCGGGGCGACGCCCGTGCCGTCCCCCGACCCTCAGCTGGCCTGGCAGGCCTGGCAGTCGGCGTACGGGTGCGCGGGCCTGCCCACGGGCGAGATGGCGGGCAGGCTGGAGCCCGCGCTGCTGAAGGCCGTGCGGGAGGCCGGGCTGTTCACCAGCTGGACCGAGCCGGATCCGGTGTACGAGCGGGCGGTGACCGACTTCGTGGCAGCCGGCCCGGGCGCCGACTCCGGTGAGGCGCGGTCGACGATGACCCGGTTCGCCGAGGCGTTGGCGCCCTTCGCCCGGGCGAACGTGCTGGGTGCCGCGCTGGTGCACCTGACGATGCCCGGGGTGCCGGATCTGTACCAGGGCACGGAACGGGAGTACATCGCCCTGGTCGACCCGGACAACCGACGGCCCTTCGTGAGGCCGCCCACGGGTGACGACGAGAAGGCCGCGCTCACCACGGCCGCGCTGCGCCTGCGCCGGGAGCGCCCGGAGCTCTTCGGCGAGTCGGGCACCTACGCCCCGCTGGTGGCGCACGGCCCCGCCGCCGCGCACTGTCTGGCGTTCGGCCGGTCCGGCGAGGTGGTCACGGCGGTGACCCGGCTGTCGCTGCGGCTCGACGAGGAGGGCGGCTGGCGTGACACGGAGCTGACGCTGCCCGGCGAGGGCACATGGAGCGATCTGCTGTCGCCGGGGCGGGAGTTCACGGGGCGCGTGGTCGCCGTGGCGGAACTCTTCGCGGACCGGCCGGTGGCGCTTCTCGTCAGGTCTCCCGGCGGGCGCTGACGGACGTCCGGCACGGGAGTACGGCGTGCGGCGGCGGCGTGCGGCGTGCGGCGTGCGGGATTCAGGCCGGGGGTACCGGCAGCGACGCGGTGAGCCGGAAGGTGATCCGGCCGAAGCTCACCTGGTCGCCGTCACGGACCACGACGGATCCGACGACGCGCTGTCCGTTGACGCAGGTGCCGTTCGTCGAGCCCAGGTCGTGCAGGATCCACCGGCTTCCGTGCGCGATCAGTTCGGCGTGCGTACGGGACACCGTCTCGTGGCTGAGCCGGAGTCCGTTGCCCGGGTCACGGCCGATGCTCAGCGGGTGCGGGCCGGGCACGGGCAGCAGGAGTTTCGGCAGCCGCTCGGACTGCCACGCCCTGCGCAGCCGGGCCGGAAAGGCGGAGACCTCGCTCACCGCCCGCAACAGGCCCCGGGACCAGCCCCCGCCCGTGTCCAGGTCCGAGGTGAGCGCCTTCAGCTCCTCCGAACGCCGGGCGGTCAGGGCGAGTTCCATGCGGCGCAGGAAGGTGTCGTGGGAGAGCTTTCCCTGGGCGGCGCCGTCTCTGAGCGCACCGAGGACACGGTCGCGCTCGGCGTCCGAGAGCCGCGCGGGATACGTGTGGTGCTCGAAGGAGGACGTCACGGGACGATTGTCGGTCCGAGAGCCCCGCAGTGTCCAGACGATGTCCGTTTCCGCCCATCTCTGACCTGCGCGGCAGGGGATTAATACCGCCCGGCGGAGGCCGGGTGGTTGTTATCCTCCGGCGCCGCCGCCTTCCGGCGCGGCACCCCCGTCGAGGAGACTCCGTGACCCCTGCACCACCGGAACTGACCATCCGTCCGCTCACCGGAGCGGACGAGCTCGGTCTCTTCCGCCGCCTTTCCTACGTGCTCGACCACGAGCTCGCCGACGACCTCGCCTCGGGGCGCCGCCGCCCGGACTGGATGTGGGTGGCCCTGCGCGGCGACCACGTCGTCGGCCGGCTCTCCTGGTGGACGGGCCGGGAGGGCGGCAGTCCCCAGTTCCTGGACTTCTTCGACCTGGACGACACCCTGCCGGAGCCGGAGCGCGGCGCGATCGGGCTCGAGCTGCTGGAGAGGGCGACGGCCGCGGTCGTCCCGGCCGGGAACCCCCGGCCGGAGTACGGCCGGTTCATCCCCCCGGACTGGCGTGAGGATCCCGCCGCCCGCGATGTCGTCGAGGCCCGGATACGGGTGATGGAGGCGAGCGGCGCCCGGATGCTGGTCGAGCGGCTGCGTCTGGAGTGGCGGGCCGGCACACCGGTGCCCGAGGACAGCGGCCGGCTGGTGTTCCGGCAGGTCTCCGATCGCGAGGACCTCCTCGCGCTGATGGCCCCGGTGATGGAGGGGACCCTGGACGCGCACGGACAGGCGGACCTGGCGTCAGGACTGAGCCCCCGTGAGGCGGCGGAGAAGCACTACGACGAGGATTTCGCCGGTCTGCGGACGCCGCGGGAGTGGTGGCGGATCGCCGAACTGCCGGACGGCGGACCGGTGGGCTTCGTCATCCCCGCGCGCAACAACTACCACCCGATGATCTCCTACATCGGGGTGCTTCCGGCGCACCGCGGGCACGGTCACATAGACGACATCCTCGCCGAGGGCACGCGGGTGCTCGCCGCCCAGGACGGCGTGGAGCGGATCAGGGCGGCGACGGACCTGGGCAACGTCCCCATGGCGAAGTCCTTCGCGCGCCTGGGCTACGTCAACTTCGAGCGGGCCTTCGACATGGTGTGGGAAGACTGAGAAACCGGTGGACGTGAGGGGTCCGGGGGCCGTAGCGTCGGCGCCCGGACACCCGCCCGGCAGGGAAGGAGGCGAGACCCGTGCGCGACCCAGGCACCACCCGCGGCACCACGATCACGCGCTCCCGTTCCGTCCGCAGGACGGTGTCGGACTCGGTCTGACCGGGAGCGCCACCTCTCTCACCGAGTCCCGGAGGACACGCCCCATGACCGATGTGGTCATCCGTCCGCTCACCCCGAGCGACGCCCATCTCTTCCATTCGCTTCACGACCCCCGTCTCGTCGGCCGGTCGGCGTTCGGCCACCGCTGGGCCACCACGGCCGACGGCGGTGACTACCGCCCCGAGTGGACCTGGGTCGCCCTGCGCGACGACGTCGTCGTGGCCCGGGCCGCCTGGTGGGGCGGGCCCGAGGACACCGAGCCCCTGCTGCTCAACTACTTCGACTTCGCCGAGGGCGAGGACGAGGCGGGCGCCGAACTGCTGCGCCGCGCCCCGTGGTCCGTCGAGTACGAGCTGATCGTGCCGGCCGGCTGGCGGGACACGCCTGCGGTACGGGCGGCCGCATCGGGGCGGATGGCGGCGGCCGAGGCGGCCGGGATGAGGCCGCTGGTCGAGCGCTACCGCTACGAGTGGACGCCCGCGGACGGCCTGCCCGAGCGCCCCGGCCGGCTGGTGTTCCGCGAGGAGCCCGACGACGCGGTGATCCTGGACGTGCTGCGCCGGGTCCACTCCGAGACGCTGGACGCCCACGCGCTGCGCACCATCGCGGGCCCGGGCGGTCTGGAGCAGGCCGCCCGCGAGGAGCTGGACTTCTTCAACTGGTGTCCCTCGCCCCGCTCCTGGTGGCAGCTCGCCCACACCCCGGACGGCGCGCTCGCGGGCATCCATGTGCCCGCCCGTAATCCGGGCGGACCGTGCGTCGGCTTCATCGGGGTCGTTCCCGAGGCGCGCGGGCACGGCTACGGCTACGACCTGCTCGTCGAGTGCACCCGCTTCCTCGCCGGCGAGGGCGCCACCGCCGTCGCGGGCGCGACGGACCGGGGCAACGTGCCGATGGCCGCCGCGTTCGCCCGGGCGGGCCACCGCGTCATCCAGGAGCGCGTTCACCTGGTGTGAGGGGCGAACCCCCCGTGCGCTGTGCGCGGATCACGTCGCGGTACCAGGCGTAGGACTCCTTCGGGGTCCTTCGCAGGGTCTCGTAGTCGATGTGGACCAGGCCGAACCGCTTGCTCGCGCCCTCGGTCCATTCGACGTTGTCTGTCAGTGACCAGGTGAAGTAGCCGCGCACGTCGACGCCCGCGTCGATGGCCGTGCGCAGCGCCTCCAGGTGTCCTTCCAGGAAGGCGATGCGGCGTCCGTCGGCGACGGGCTCGTCGACGGCGCAGCCGTTCTCCGTGATGTAGACCGGCGGCAGCCGGTCGCCGAAGCGGTCCCGCAGCTGACCGAGTGTCTCGGCGAGGCCCTGGGGCACTACGGGCCAGCCGAAGTCGGTGGTGTCGTACCCCTCGATCTCCCTGATACCGAAGGGGAGGCCGGCGGGCATCGAGTAGCCCGAGAAGGAGTCCAGCGCTTCGGGCCTGGGGGCGCCGACGAGGGTCGGGTTGTAGTAGTTGACGCCGTACCAGTCGAGGGGGGCCGAGATGATCTTGAGGTCGTCCTCGACGGGGCCGGGCATCAGGGCCGCGAAGCCCTCGTCCGGGTACCTTCCGGTGAGGACCGGATCGGCGAACAGCCAGTTGGTGAGGGTGTCGTAGAGCTCCGCGCCCAGGCGGTCCTCGTCGGTGTCCCCCGCCGTCCAGACGGGCGAGTGGGAGAGCGCGATGCCGATGTTGCCCGCGCCCGCGGCGCGCAGCGCCCGCACGGCCAGGCCGTGGGCGAGCAGCTGGTGGTGGGCGGCCGGCAGTGCGTCGAAGAGCAGTGTGCGGCCGGGGGCGTGCTCGCCGAGGGCGTAGCCGAGCATCGTCACCTCGGCGGGTTCGTTGATGGTGATCCACATGGGGACCCGGTCGGCGAGGCGTTCGGCGACCATGCCCGCGTACTCGGCGAAGCGGTAGGCGGTGTCCCGGTTGAGCCAGCCGCCGGCCTCGTCCAGCGGGAGCGGCGTGTCCCAGTGGTAGAGGGTCGGGGCGGGGGTGATGCCGTGGGCGCAGAGCTCGTCGACGAGCCGGTCGTAGAAATCCAGTCCGGCGGGGTTGAGCGAGCCGCTGCCGCCGGGCACGACCCGGGGCCAGCTGATGGAGAAACGGAACGCGTCCGCGCCGAGTCCGGCGAGCAGGGCGACGTCCTCGCGGTAGTGCTCGTGGAAGCCGGTGCCCCGGGTGGTGTCGGTGCCGTCCTTGATCCGGCCGGGCTGGGCGGCGAAGGCGTCCCAGCCGGAGGGCCCTTTGCCGTCGGCGTCGAAGGCCCCTTCCGTCTGGAAGGCGGAGGCGGATGCGCCCCACAGGAAGCCGGGTGGGAAGGTCGGCACGGTCATCTCGGCCTCCAGCAGCCGTAAGGGGGACCTCGTGGTACTGCCCGGGCTCGCCGCGAATGAGCAGAACCCGGTAGGGCAATGATCAGGACCAGACCCTAATCGCCAGTTGCGGGCTCGCTCCAGTGTCCCGGGGCCGTGCGTGCGAATTCCGCCGATCATGGGGCCTCCGGCGAGGCATCAGGTTCATGGACGAGGAGTGCTGAATGCAGTTCGAGGTGTGGGCCCCCGAGGCCGGGTCGGCCGCGCTGTGCACGGCGGAGGGACGCCGGCCGATGGAGCGCGACCCGCAGCGCGCGGGCTGGTGGACGGCGGAGGCCGAGGCCGCCGACGGCGACCGCTACGGCTTCTCGCTCGACGACGGCCCCGTGCTGCCCGATCCGCGCTCCCGGCGCCAGCCGGAGGGGCCGGACGGCGAGAGCGCGGTCGTCGACCAGGACGCGTACGCCTGGCGGAACACCTGGGCGGGGCGTGGGCTGCCCGGCGCGGTCCTGTACGAACTGCACGTCGGTACCTTCACGGACGCGGGCACCTTCGACGCCGCGGCCGAGCGGCTCGGCCATCTGGTGGACCTCGGCATCACGCATGTGTCCGTGATGCCCGTCTGCCCGTTCCCGGGAACCCACGGGTGGGGGTACGAAGGGGTGTCGCTCTGGGCGGTGCACGAGCCGTACGGCGGTCCGGACGGATTGAAGCGCTTTGTCGACACGGCGCACGGGCTGGGTCTCGCCGTCGTCCTGGACGTGGTCCACAACCATCTGGGGCCCTCGGGCAACCACCTTCCGGCCTTCGGCCCGTACTTCACGGACACGCACCACACCCCCTGGGGCTCGGCCGTCAACCTCGACGCCCCGGGCTCGGACGAGGTCCGCGCCTATCTGCTCGGCAGCGCACTCGCCTGGTTGCGGGACTACCGCCTGGACGGACTGCGTCTGGACGCCGTCCACGCACTGGCCGACGGAAGGGCGCTCACCTTCCTGGAGGAGCTCGCCACCTCCGTCGACGCGCTCGCCTCGGAGCTCGGGCGGCCGCTCGCGCTGATCGCGGAGTCCGACCTCTGCGACCCCCGCACGACCACTCCGCGCACCGAGGGCGGGATCGGGCTGCACGCCCAGTGGAACGACGACTTCCACCACGCCCTGCACACCGCGCTCACCGGCGAGTCCCAGGGCTACTACGCCGACTTCGCGACCGCCCCGCTGGCAGCGCTCGCGAAGACCGTGACCAAGGCCTTCTTCCACAACGGGACGTACTCCAGCTTCCGGGGCCGTGCGCACGGCCGCCCGGTCGACGCCACCCGGACCCCCGCCCACCGTTTCGTCGGCTACGCGCAGACCCACGACCAGATCGGCAACCGCGCCCTCGGCGACCGGCTCGCCGCCGGGCTCTCCCCGGGTCTCCAGGCGTGCGCGGCGGCGCTGGTGCTCACCGGGCCGTTCGTCCCGATGCTGTTCATGGGCGAGGAATGGGGAGCCCGCACCCCCTGGCAGTTCTTCACCGACCACACCGACGAGGAACTCGCCCGCGCCGTACGCGACGGCAGGAGACGGGAGTTCGCGGCGCACGGCTGGGCCGAGGAGGACATCCCGGACCCGCAGGACCCGGCCACCCGGGCCCGCTCCTGTCTCGACTGGAGCGAGCCGGAGCGGGAGCCGCACGCGCGGCTGTACGCCTGGTACCGCGAGCTGATCGCCCTGCGCCGCGCCCTGCCCGACCTCTCCGACCCTGACCTGGCGTCCGTGCGGACGGCGTACGACGAGACGGCGCGCTGGATCGTCTGCCGCAGGGGCGATCTGCGGATCGCCGTCAACCTCTCCGGGGAGCCCGCCGCCATCCCGCTGGGCGCCGGCCGGCACCGGGCCGGCGGGGGCAGGGTGCTGGCCGCCTGGGAGCCGGCCGTGGCCCCCGGCACCGACGGCGTGCTGCACCTGCCGGCGGAGTCGTGCGTGGTGCTGGCCGACGACTGAGACCGGGCCCGGTGAGGGGCGGTCTCAGTTCCTCCCCCTGTCCCACGCCAACAGCCGGCCGTCGAAGGAACGGACCAGCGCCAGCAGCCCGGCCCCTGCCCGCGGATCCAGGAGCGGTTCGTGGAGATACAGCATCTTTCCGTGCGCCTTGTACTGCAGGGGCACCCGGCCGCCCTCGCGCCAGATGATGCGGCCGGGCCCCCGGAGGGGCTCACCGTCGCCGTTGAGCAGGGACGCCAGGTAGAAGAGCGGCACCAGGGGCGAGAACAGCCACCACACGCACCACCAGATGATCCGGCCCTTGTATCCGACCACGTCGGGTGCGCCGGGCCCGCTCACCGTCCACCGGGTGCGCAGCCCCTTCGTGAACGCCTTCTCACGCCGGACGGTACAGAGGAGCTCGCCGTGCGCGCCGAGCACCTGGTAGACCGAGACGCCCTTCTCGCAGAAGGCGGTGACCACGGTGGCGACGCGCGCCCCGCGGTACTCGTCCGCCCACAGCACGAAGGAGCGCACGCCGCTGCCCCGGGCCGCGAGATAGGCGGGTACGCCGCCCGACGGCAGTTCCCGTTCCACGTGACCCACCGTCCGGGACGGCCCCGGTTTGGCGAAGAAGTTGATCGTGCGGGCGACCGTCTCCGAGCCGGCGCCGCCCGGTCGGAGCTGGTGACGCATCGTCAGTGATCCGAACATCAGGCATCCCCCTGTGACACCCTCCTCGCCGGTACGAGGAGCGTTCGAATCCTAAGGGCTGTGGCGGATGGGGGCGCACCGGTCCCGCGGGCCGGCAGCTCCGCCTCCGGCAGTGGTCCGCTACTCGACGACCGCCAGTTCGCGGGCGGTGGTGTTCAGCCGCCTGCCGCCGGTCCGCGTGACCGTGACGATGTCCTCGATGCGGACGCCGAAGCGGCCGGGGAGGTAGATGCCCGGCTCGACGGAGAAGCACATCCCGGGGACCAGCGGCTGCTCCTCACCCTCGATCATGTACGGCGGCTCGTGGGTGGTGACGCCGATGCCGTGGCCGGTGCGGTGGATGAACCGTTCGCCGTAGCCGAATTCGGTGATGACGGCGCGTGCGGCCCGGTCGACGTCCTGGCAGGCCGCTCCGGGCCGCACGGCGCCGCAGCCGGCCTCCTGGGCCTCCCGTACGACGTCGTGGACCCGCTGCTCCTCCGCGGTGGGTTCGCCGACGTGGACCGTGCGGGAGGTGTCGGAGCCGTAACCGTGCTTCAGCCCGCCGAAGTCCAGGACCACCATGTCGCCCTGCTCGATGGTGCGGTCGCTCGCCTCGTGGTGCGGGTTTGCGCCGTTGGGTCCTGACCCCACCACCGTGAAGTCGACCTGGGAGTGCCCGTGTCCGATGAGGAGTGCGGCCAGGTCGGCGGCCACGTCGCTCTCCCTGCGGCCGGAGAAGCGGACCTTCAGGATCTGCTCGTACGTCGCGTCGGCCGCGGCCCCCGCTGCTGCGAGCCTCTCCAGCTCGGCCGCGTCCTTGACCGCGCGGAGCATCGGCAGGGTGTCGGTCAGCGAGGCGTAGGAGGTGTCGGGGAGCAGCTTGTGCAGGGCCAGCAGATGCAGGGCCCAGGCGTTGTCGCTGATCCCGAACCGGCCCTTGGCGTCGAGCAGTCCGGCGGTCAGGGTGTACGGGTTCGCGGCGTCGGTCCAGTCCCGCAGGGTCAGGGCGGGGGAACCGGCAGCCCGTTCCGCGTCCGCCGCCTCCAGGGCCGGGACGACGAGGACGGGGTCGTGGCCCGCCCTGAGGACGAGCAGGGTGAGGCGCTCCGTGTCCGCGGTCGGCCGGTATCCGGTGAGGTGGACCATGTCGGGCCCCGGTGCCACGAGGACGCCGGCCAGTCCCGCGGCGTCGGCCGACTCGGCGGCGCGGGTCATCCTGGCCCGGTAGTCGTCGGCTGTGAAGGGGGCGGGCTGGTCGGTGCTGGGCATGGGGTACCTCCTGGCGGGGCGACGCGGCACACAGCATCCTGCCCGCCCGCCGGTGCGGGCGCGAGCGGGATTCCACGCGTGCCGCGCCCGGTTCAGCGAAGCCGTACGACGAGGTCGGCGCGGTCGCGGTGCCGCTCGACGAGCCGGGCGTTGCGCTCGTCGGAACCTGCCACCCAGTGCTCGGCGTGCGGGCGTGACCTGCCGAAGGCCACATGCCGGTCCACCAGCCCGCGCACCCGCAGTGCGGGATCGGCGTCCAGGAACCAGACCTCGTCCAGCAGTCCGCGTACGGGCGCCCAGGGGCCCTCGTCCAGGAGCAGGTAGTTGCCCTCGGTCACGACGAGGGGGATGTCAGCGGGGACGCGCACGGATCCGGCGACCGGCTCCTCCAGCGCGCGGTCGAAGGCGGGCGCATACACCGGGTCCTGGCCTTGGGGGTGGCGCAGCCGGCGCAGCAGGGCCGCGTACCCGGCGGCGTCGAAGGTGTCGGGGGCGCCCTTGCGTCCGGCTCTGCCGAGGCGTTCCAGTTCGGCGCCCGCCAGATGGAAGCCGTCCATGGGGACCAGAACCGCGTTCCCTTCGAGCCGTTCGACGATGCGGGCGGCCAGCGTGGACTTCCCGGCGCCGGGCGCCCCCGCGATGCCGAGGATGCGGCGTCCGCCGCCGGTGGCGAGTCGGCGGGCGCGTTCCGTCAGCGCGTCGAGGTCGCTCGTGTCCATGGCGGGCATTGTCCCCTGGGCGGGACGACACGCGTTAGTGTTACGTATAACTCACACATGGACCGTGCTGCTCCCGCACTGCTGAGGACGAGGATCCCCATGTCCCACATCGCCCTGGTCACGCTGGTCGTCCGCGACTACGACGAGGCTCTCTCCTTCTACACCGACGCCCTCGGGTTCGAGCTGGTGGAGGACACCGACCGGGGCGACGGCTCCCGCTGGGTGGTGGTCCGTCCCCGGGGCACGTCCGGTACCGGTCTGCTCCTGGCACGCGCCAAGGACGAGGCGCAGCTCGGTAGCGTCGGGGCGCAGACCGGCGGCCGGGTCGGATTCTTCCTGCACACGGAGGACTTCGCGGGTGACCACGAGCGGATGCGGGCGGCCGGGGTCCGCTTCCTGGAGGAACCGCGGCACGAGACGTACGGCTCGGTCGCCGTCTTCGAGGACCTGTACGGCAACCGGTGGGACCTGCTGCAGCCGGCGTGACCTCGTACCCCGACGTCAGACGGGCCCCGCCGCCGCGCGCAGCGCCTCCAGGACCGGCTTGATCAGAGGGTGCCCCTCGGCGCCCTGCCGCACCGCGGCGAAGACGCGCCGGGTCGGGGCGGCGCCCTCCACCGGCCGCACGACGACTCCGCCGAGGTCCGTGCCGCGCAGCGCCGAGCGGGGCACCAGGGCCACCCCGGCACCCGCCCCGGCCAGGGCGACCACGGCGTGGAAGTCGTCGGACGAGTGCTCCAGCAGCGGCTCGAACCCGGCGTACTCGCAGGCCAGGACCACCACGTCGTGACAGGGGTTGCCGGGGTACGGGCCGATCCAGCTGTCCTTGGCCAGATCGGCGACGGCGACGTGGTCCTGGCCCGCCAGACGGTGCCCGACCGGCAGCACCGCGTCGAAGGGCTCGGAGTACAGCGGCACCCGGGTCAGCCGGCGGTCGTCGTCACCGGGCGCGCCCCGGTATTCGACGGCCACCGCCACATCGACCTGCCGGTCCAGCACCATCGGCACGCTGGCGTCGCCCTCGGCGTCCTGGACCCGGACCCGGATGCCCGGCGCGGTGCGGGTGAGCTCGGCGATCGCGGGGGCGAGCACGAGCCCGATGCCCGTGGCGAACGCGGCGACGGTGACCGTCCCGGCCACACCCGCACCGTAGTCGGCGAGCTCCGCCTCGGCCCGCTCCAGCTGGGCGAGGACCGCGTTGGCGTGGGTGAGCAGGATCTCCCCGGCGGCGGTCATCCGCGCACCGCGCGCGCCGCGCTCGACCAGCCGGTGACCGGTCTCCTGCTCCAGGGCGGCCAGCTGCTGGGAGACGGCCGAAGGGGTCAGGTACAGCGCGGCGGCCGCGGCGGTCACCGTGCGGTGGTCGGCCACCGCACGGAGGATGCGCAGCCGCCGTGCATCGATCATGCGCTCATTGTCCCAGCTCGCAGGGCGGTTCTACGCCTCCAGCGCGGCCCGTGCGCCGACGAAGGCGTCCACGGCGCGGTTGACGTCCTCGGTGGAGTGCGCGGCGGAGAGCTGGACGCGGATGCGGGCGGCCCCCTGCGGGACGACGGGGTAGGAGAACCCGATCACGTACACCCCGCGTTCGAGGAGCAGCTCCGCCATCCTGCTCGCCTTCGCCGCGTCCCCGATCATGACGGGGGCGATGGCGTGGTCGCCGGGCAGTATGTCGAAGCCCTCCTCGGTCATCCGCGAGCGGAAGAGCGCGGTGTTGGCGGCGAGCCGCTCGCGCAGGTCGCCCGCGGACTCCAGCAGGTCGATGACCTTGAGGGAGGCGGCGGCGATGACCGGGGCGAGGGAGTTGGAGAAGAGGTACGGGCGGGAGCGCTGGCGCAGCAGCGCGACGATCTCGGCGCGCGCGGCGACGTAACCGCCGGAAGCGCCGCCCAGCGCCTTCCCGAGCGTGCCGGTGATGATGTCCACCCGGTCCATGACCCCGTGCAGCTCGGGGGTGCCCCGGCCGCCGGGACCGACGAAGCCGACGGCGTGCGAGTCGTCGACCATGACCATGGCGTCGTAGCGGTCGGCGAGGTCGCAGATCTCGGCGAGCGGGGCGACGTAACCGTCCATGGAGAAGACGCCGTCGGTGACGACGAGGCGGCGGCGCGCCCCGGACGCCTCCTTGAGCTGCTGCTCCAGGTCCGCCATGTCGCGGTTGGCGTAGCGGTGGCGCTTCGCCTTGGAGAGGCGGATGCCGTCGATGATGGAGGCGTGGTTGAGGGCGTCGGAGATCACCGCGTCCTCGGGGCCAAGCAGCGTCTCGAAGACTCCGCCGTTGGCGTCGAAGCAGGAGGAATAGAGGATCGTGTCCTCCTGGCCGAGGAAGGCCGAGAGCCGCTGCTCGAGCTCCTTGTGGACCTCCTGGGTGCCGCAGATGAAGCGGACGGACGCGAGTCCGTAGCCCCAGCGGTCCAGCGCCTCGTGGGCGGCGGCGACGACCTCGGGGTGGTCGGCGAGGCCCAGGTAGTTGTTGGCGCAGAAGTTCAGCACCTCGCCCGCGCGACCCCCGGCGGTGACGGCGACGGTGGCGGACTGCGGGGTGCCGATGACCCGCTCGGGCTTCTGGAGTCCGGCGTCGCGGATCTCGTCGAGGGTGATGCGCAGGTCGTCGCGTACGGAATCGAACATGAAGGGTGTCTCCCAGGTGGATACGGGTGCGTACGAGGAGCTTCAGGCGGCCCAGTCGAGGAGAACCTTGCCACCGAGTCCGCTCGCGGCGTCGTCGAACGCGGCTTCGAAGTCGCGGTAGCCGTACCGGCCGGTGATCACGGGGGCGAGGTCGAGCCCGCCCTCCAGGAGCACGGACATGGCGTACCAGGTCTCGTACATCTCACGGCCGTAGATGCCCTTGATCGTCAGCATGGAGGTGACGATCCGGGACCAGTCGACGGGGAACTCGGCGGACGGCAGTCCGAGCATCGCGATCCGGCCGCCGTGCGTCATGTTGGCGATCATGTCGCGCATGGCCTCGGGGCGCCCGGACATCTCCAGGCCGATGTCGAAGCCCTCGCGCAGACCGAGCCGGCGCTGGCCGTCGGCGATGGTCTCGCCCGAGACGTTCAGGGCGAGGTCGACGCCGACCTTCCTCGCCAGGTCGAGACGGGCCTCGCTGACGTCGGTGATGGCGACGTTGCGGGCGCCCGCGTGACGCGCCACGGCGGCCGCCATGATGCCGATCGGGCCCGCCCCGGTGATCAGCACGTCCTCACCGACCAGCGGGAAGGACAGGGCGGTGTGCACGGCGTTGCCGAACGGGTCGAAGATCGCGGCGACGTCGAGGTCGACCTTGTCCCGGTGCACCCAGACGTTCGAGGCGGGCAGCGCCAGGTACTCCGCGAACGCCCCGTCCCTGCCGACGCCGAGGCCGAGGGTGGAGCGGCACAGGTGCCGGCGCCCGGCGAGGCAGTTGCGGCACTTCCCGCAGACCAGGTGGCCCTCGCCGCTGACCAGGTCGCCGACCTTGATGTCGACGACGTCCGCGCCGATCCCGGCGACCTCGCCGACGAACTCGTGGCCCAGGACGAGCGGGGTGCGCACGGCCTGCTGCGCCCAGCCGTCGTAGTCGCGGATGTGCAGGTCGGTCCCGCAGATGCCGGTGCGGAGGACCTTGATCAGCACGTCCCCGGGGCCGGTCTCCGGCTCGGGCACGTCCATCAGCCACAGTCCCGGCTCGGCCTTGTGCTTCACGAGTGCCTTCACGGCTGCGGCTCCCTGTACCTGGTGCGTGGTGGACACCCCCGGCCCGGGACATGCCGAAGCCGGCCTGCGGCCCGGGGTTGCGGGGGATGCGGCGGACGGGACAGGACGAACCGCCTGTCACCGTTCTCTGCCGTCACCGAGAAATGTGCCGCACCCGGCGCCCCAGGTCCATCGAGGATTTCTTAAGCTCCGCGGTAGATCCTCTTCAGGCCCGCCCCGGACTCACTCCCGGGCCTGGCGCGGGCCCTCGCTTCAGGGCCGTGGCCAGGGCCGTCCGTCGAGGTTCTCGATGTCCGTGTTGAGGCGCTTCAGACATGCGGCGAGGACGGCGACCTCGTCCGGCGACCACGCGGCCATGACGCGCTCCAGCCCTCCGATGTTCTCCGCACGCTCCGCGGCCAGGCCGAGCTCACCCTCAGAGGTGATGCGGAACTTGCGGGCGATGCCCCCATCGGGGTCCGGGATGCGTTCGACGAGACCCGCCCGCAGCATGGCGGCGGTCTGCCGGTTCAGGGTGGACGCGTCGAGGCCGAAGGCGTCACTGAGCTGCCCGATGGACATCGGGCCCTGCACTCGGATCCGGCTCAGCAGCGTGTAGGCGCTGCGGTCGAGCCGCCCGCCGTCCCGCCTCGACCGGGGCGCGCCGAGCTGGAGGTGCCGCCCCAGCAGCATCGTCTCGAACTCGATCAGGTGCGTCGGCTTGTCCATCGCCTGAGTCACAGTCCTTGTCTCGACCGCGTGAGCGGTGCCTCGGGGCTCTCGACGGCACGTATACCACCCGGAAGCCGGTCGGGCCGACGCCACATTTAGGTATGTTGACATAGCTATTATCCAGTACCTATGCTGCGGGGGTGCCCGATCCGACCCCGCCCGCCCAGGCCGTCGACCGCGTAGCCTCCGCGCTCGTGGCGTCCCTGCCTGCGCTGTACCGGGGTCTGGAGCGGAAGGTCGCGCAGGAGTTCCCGCATCCCCGGCTCCCCGACGGCCAGTTGGCACTGCTGTTCCTCGTCGAGGAGCGCGAGGGGATCACCGTCCGGGAGACGGCCGAAGCCCTGGTGATGAAGCCGAACAACGTCAGCGCCCTGGTCTCCCAGCTCACCGATCTCGGGCTGCTGGAGCGCAGGCGGGACACGGCCGACAGGCGGATCGCCCACCTGCACCCGACGCCCACCGCCCGCGAGCGGCTCGCCGCGGCGCGGGCGCTCAAGGAAGCGCATCTGGCCCGCGCGCTGCACACCCTCACCGAGGGACAGCTCGACGCCCTCGGAGCGGCCCTGGGCGCGCTGGCGTCACTGAACGGACGTCTGCACTCCCCCGCAGGCTGACTTCCTCCGCCCGGCAGGGCCGTGCCGGTCCCACCGGCCGGCTGCCGCCGGGTGCCGCCATGTGCCGCCATGTGCCGACGACCGCGCCGCGGTCGTCGTGTCCCGGCGCATCCCTTCCCGTCGTACCGACGTTTCACAGACAAGGCTCCACCATGTCCTCCACCACCGTGGACACCTCCTCACTGCCCGAAAGCAGCCCGCCGGACGCGCCGAGGGGCAGGCGCGCCAACCCCTGGCTGACGCTGATCGCCGTCGCCGTCGGCCTGTTCATGGTCAACCTCGACGGTTCCGTCGTCGCGATCGCCAACCCGGAGATCGGCCGGGACCTCGACGCGTCCACCGCCGACCTGCAGTGGGTGACCAACGCCTATCTGATAGCCATGGCCGCCCTGCTCATCCTGGGCGGCAAGCTGGGTGACCGGCTCGGCCGGCACACGGTCTACATGGTCGGCACCGTCGGCTTCACCCTCGCCTCCGTGGCGATCGGGCTGGCGGGCTCCATCGAGGGCGTGATCGCCTTCCGTGCGGTGCAAGGGCTCTTCGCCGCCCTGCTCATCCCCAACACCCTCGGTCTGCTGCGCGCGGTCTTCCCGCCCCGGAAGTTCGGTATGGCCGTGGGCCTGTGGGCCATGGTGGCGTCCTGCTCCACCGCGCTCGGGCCGATCGTCGGCGGGCTGCTCATCGAGCACGTCGACTGGGAGTCGGTCTTCTGGATCAACGCCCCCATCGGCCTCTTCGCGCTGGTCTTCAGCCTGTTCGTGCTCCCGAAGAGCAAGGACTCCACGGGACACCACCGCTTCGACGTGCCCGGCGTGATCCTCCTCGCCGTCGGCCTGGTCGCCCTGATCTTCGGCGTGGTCAAGGGGGAGACATGGGGCTGGACGTCCGGCGGGACGCTGGGATCGATCGCCGCGGGCCTGGCCGTGCTGGCCGTCTTCTGCTGGTACGAGACCCGTCAGGAGCACCCGCTGCTGCCGATGCGCCTCTTCCGCAGCCGTTCGCTGACCATCGGCACGATCGTCACCGCGATCAACTTCTTCGTGATGCTGGGCGTCATCTTCTTCGTGATGCTGTACCTGCAGAACGTGCGGGGCTTCTCCCCGGTCGAGGCCGGTGTCCGCACGCTGCCGTTCAGCCTCGCGACCGTGGTGGCGGCACCGCTCGGCGCCACCCTGACGCAGCGCTTCGGCCCGCGGGTCACCATGCCGGTGGGCATGGTCCTCCAGGCGGCGGCCTCCCTGTGGATGCTGACCTGGGACGCCGGTTCGGCGTTCGCGGCGATGTGGCCGCCCTTCCTCGCCATCGGTCTCGGTGTCGGCATGGTGATGTCGGCGTCCTCCGACGCGATCGTCGGCAACGCCCCCAGGAAGGACGGCGGCGTCGCGGGCGGGCTCCAGGCAACCTCGCTGCAGATCGGCGGCGCCCTCGGCACGTCCGTGCTGGTGTCGCTGATCAGCGGCAGAGTGGGCTCGACCCTCACCGGCGAGCTGACCTCCGCCGGTGTCCCGGCGGGCGCGGCGGCAGGCTTCGAGAAGGCCGAGGACGCGGTGTCCATGGGAGTCTCGCCCGTGTCGGCGGACATGCCGGCGCAGCTGAGGGCCGCCGTGATCGAGGGCAGCGGCAACGCGTTCATGAACGGTGTGCACTCCGCCGTGATCGTGACCGCCGTGCTGTGTGCCGTGGGCGCGCTGCTGGCCGGGTTCGGCATGCGCCGGGCCTCGGGACCGGAGGCCACCGTGGCCTGAGGACCTGCCCGTCACCATCCGGCCGGCTACGCGAGCGTGCCCGGCCGGGTCTCTCACGGCAGCGGTACGAACGCCCTGACGGCCTCGGCCAGCCGCTGCGGCTGGTCCTCGGGGATGAGCGTGTAGCTGTCGGCGATCTCCACGAGCTCGCCCCGGGGCAGCAGGTCCGCCAGTCGTCGGCCGTGGGCGGGCGGCATGACCTTGTCCTCGGCCGCCCAGACGACGAGCGCGGGCCGGTCGAACGAGCGCAACGCATCCGCCCACGCCAGGAGTTCGTCCCTGGGCGGCACTCCGAGTACGTACGCCCGCAGGTCCCTCCGGATCGCGGCGGAGGTCCACAGCGGCCGGAACCACTCGTCCATCACGTCGTGCGGGACCGGCCGCTTGCTCATCCACCCCCAGGTCAGGGGGAGCCTGCGCACCGGCTTCAGCTTCAGCAGGGCGAAGGCGAGCCGCAGCCCGCCGGGCGCCTTGGCCGCGGCGTACAGATTGCGGCCGGGCAGGCCCGGCGGAAAGTTGTCGAACGCCTCGCAGGACGTGATGACCAGCCTGCCGATCCGCTGGTCCCTGCCCTCCGCGACGAGCGCCTGCGCGCCGCCCCAGTCACTCATCACCAGGGTGACGTCGTGGAGGTCCAGTGCCTCCAGGAACTCCCCCACCAGATGGGCGACTCCGAGGACCGTCAGGTCGGCGTCGGGTCGCATGGGCCTGCGGTGGGCGCCCAGGGGCAACGTGGGTACGACGCACCGGTATCCGGGGGCCAGCCCTTCGACGACGTGGCGCCAGAGCGACCCGTTCATCGCGACCCCGTGGAGCAGGACCAGCACGGGCCCCTCACCACCGGTGTCCTCGTACTCCACCACTCCCGCGGAAAGCGTCACCTCGGTCATGGACTCCAACCTAGGGCGCCCGCCGCCGGTGTGCGGCCCAACGGGGCGTCAGGGCTTGATAGCGTCGCCCGCACGACTACGGAAAGCTCCCCGCCGGGGTCGTCGCTCCGCCGGGCCGGGCCGCACCGACAGGGCGGCGAGCGGCGGCCGGTGCGTGTGACGGGGACGCACGTGGCAGGGACGATGAGGGCCTACGCATGAGCCTCCCGCAGTTGCACTACACCTCCGTGGCGTCCGGGGACGAGGTGCCCGCCGGCCGGTTCACCGTGGTGGACCCCGCGATAGCCGGACCGGTGCGCGCGGAGGCCGCACCGCTCCTGGCGTACGACGCCCCTGAGGGCACTCCCGACCGGCTCACCGACGCCCGGCTCCGCTCACTGCCGGTGGCGTTCGCCTTCGCCGCGCTCTCCGACGGCAGTCATCTCCTCAGCCGTACGGTCGCCACGGGTGCGGGTGCTTTCCACGCCCACGCCGTGCACCTCCCGCCCGGCGCGCCGATACCCGGCCGGGTGCTCCCGGTCGCCGCGTGGGGGGCCGCCGGATGGCTCTCCTCGCCCCCCGGCCGCATGCTGCCCGATCCCCTGACCTCGATGGCGACCGCGCACGGCCCTTCGCGGGGGCTCACCAGGGAGGGGCTCGGCGACTTCGCGGTGTCCCGCAGCCCGTGGATCGCCGCCGTGCTCAGCGATCTGCGGCGCGTGAGCGAGGACCCGTCCGCGCCCCGGGTCGTCCTCGTGGAGCGGCAGAGCGCGGACGTGGCCCGCTGGATCGCCCTGGCCACGGCCGTGCTGCCCCGGGAGCACGCCGAGCGGCTGACCTTCACGACGTACACACGCCACCCCGGACGCAGGGCGCACCAGGTCATCGGCGTCCTCCCGGAGGACGCGCCCGACATCAGCGATCCGCGGTTCCGTGTCCACACCGCGTCGGGTCCGCGCCCCTCCGGGACGGTGGCCGACGCGTGGGCGGGGACCGCGGCCCGCATCTGGCGCAACCGGTCCCCCGAGCTCTTCCGGGAGGCGGCGGAACTTCCGGGCGAGCCGTTCGCCGCCGGCCCGCTGGCCGTCACGGCGCTCGGCGCCGGCATCGCGCTCGGCTCCGGGGAGCGGGCCGCGGCGGCCGACTGGGCTGCCGAGCGGCCCTACGCGCTGGACGAGAAGCGCACCCTGCAGCTGACCGACGCGCTGACCGCTCCCGCCGACGACCGTACGGCCGCGGAGTGCGCGGCGGCCCTGCGTCTGCTGACGGCCCTCGACGGGCGCTGCCCCGCCGCGGTCACGGCTCCGCTGGCCGCTCTGCTGGTGACGGAGGCGGTGCGGGGCGGGGACGTGGACCTGGAGCCTCCCGCGCGCTCCGCTTTCGACGAGCCCGCCGGGGAGCGCGCGCTCGCCGCACTGGTCGAGGAGCTCGGCGACGAACTGCTGGCCGAGCTCACCGCCGGGGTGCCCCTGGGTGTCGCGCGGACCGTGCAGCTGCTGCGGATCGCCCGGCTCCTCGGCGTCGACGGCGCGGACCTGCTCCCCGCCGTCGTCGGCCGGCTGGCCCGCGCCCTGCTCGACGATCCCGGGGCGGGCGCCCGCCGCGCGCTGCTCGATCTGCTGGACGAGCAGTTCGACGTCCGTACGGCGCTCCTCGGTGAGCTGGACCGGCTCGCCCCGGACCACCCCGCGGACGCGGAGCGGCTGCTGGCCCGGGTGGCCCTGCCGTTCACGGGGACGCAGGCTCTGCCGCATCTGCGGATGTGCGCCGAGGCGCCCGGTGCGAAGGCGCGGGGCGCGGACCGGGTGGCGGTCCTGCACACGGTGCTGCGCGCGGCGGGCATGTCCCCGTTCGCCGAGCCGCTGGTGCTGCGGACCGCCGTCGGCCTGGTGTGGGGCGAGGACACGCCGACGGCGGGCGAGGCCAGGACGCTGCTGGGCGAGACGACGTCCGACGCCCATCGGACGGCGGGCACCTGGTCGCACCTGGTCGACGCGGCGCTCGCGGCCCCCGCCGGCGACGAGGACTCCACCGAGCTCGCCCACGAACTGCTGCGCGGCTTCCCGCAGGAGCTCGGCGCGCAGGTGCGCGCCCGTCTGATGCTGCTGGACTTCGCGCGCGAGCTGCGCTCGGGTGCGCCGGAACCGGGCTGGGCCGACCGTGCCCGGGCTCTGCGCGCCCGTGCCGAACCGGCGGGCCCTCCCGCTCCCCTGCAGCACGCCTTCGGCGCCCTGGCCGAGCGGCTGCTCGCTCCGGGGCGGCCCGGGGAGGAGCTGTACGCGTTCGTGCACAGCGGGGACGAGGACCTGATCGCGGCGTACGGCACGGCCGCCCGGGGAGAAGCGGTCCTGGCGCTGCTGGGGGCGGATCCCGCGTACGTCGCGGACTGCTTCACCGTGTGGAACGCCCACCCGCACGCCGGTGCCGACTGGACCCGGACCAGGACCGCCCTGCTGGAGGAGGTGCTGCGCCCCGTGGTGCGCGGCCTTTCCCAGGAAGGCCTCGCGGCGGTGGAGCGGGCCGTGGAGGCCGAGGGGAACAGCCGCACCCTGGACGCGTTCCGCGCCTGGAACCGGCCGTCCCGCTCGCTGGGCCGCCTCGGCAGACGCATAGCCGGACGGGTGCGCAGAGGGTGACGAGGTCGTCGGACACGCCGTACGGCAGGTACCGTGGAGCGTTCTGATCTCGTGTGCCTCCTGGCGGGCTGCGTGACATCCCAGGAGGAGACGGCATGACGACGAACCGCGGACGCAAGGACGTGATCCGGGACCGGATGGCCGCGACCGGCGAGTCGTACAACGTCGCCGCGCGGAACCTGAAGGCGATGAAGGACACGGCCGCCACCCGCGAGGCCCGGCTGATCCAGCGGTGGCTGCCCTCGGAGTCGCTGGACGTGCCCTGTCCGTGCGGCGGTACGTGCGAGCCGGGCGAGACGTGCGACCACTGTCACGCCAGGCACCGGCACGTGAAGCGCTACCCGGGCAGCGTCACGGACGTGGAGGTCTGGGCCGACCGCTACGAGTGCACGGGCTGCTCGTCCTCGTACACACTGACCGTCCGCCTGGCCGGGCGCCCGTGGGGCGTCGCCGAGACCGTGGTGCGGGGCGGTTCGGCCGAGGAGGTCGTGCGGGCCCGGGTGTTCCCCGGGGTGGCACACCCGTTGCTGCGCGCCGAGGTGACCTCGGAGTCCGGGTCCGACGACGACTGAGTACTCCGCCCGGACCACGAGTTCGCCGATGGCCCTCAGCCTCCCGCTGAGGGCCATCGCCCTTTTCACGCCGCCCCGGCACGGGCCGTGTTTCCGGCGGCCCCCGGACCTCGATGCCGAAGTGGCCCGGGTCACAGAACACGCCTGACCGATCGGTCAGGGCTGACCGATCGGTCAGCTACGGTGGACCCATGCCACGTCCGCCCTCCGCGATGCGCCGTCAGATCCTCGATTCCGCGCTGCGCCTCTTCGCCGAGCACGGCTTCAAGGGGACCTCGCTGCACGACATCGCAGTCGAGGCCCACTGCTCCAAGGCGTCCCTGCTCTACCACTTCGCGGGCAAGGACGCGATCCTCGCCGAACTGCTGACACCGCCGGCCGAGAGCCTCGCCGCCCTGAGCGGGGAACTGGCCGGCCTGGACGGCGACCAGGCCGTCGAACCGGCCGTCAACGGATTCATCGGCCTCGCGATGCGCTTCCACCTGGAAGTCAAGATCATCTTCGCCGAGCTGCCGGACATGCTCGACAACCCGGTGCTGGCCGTCATCCCCGAGGCCGTAGGCCAGCTCGCCGACGCCCTGGCGGGCCGTTCCGAGGAGCCGTGGGCGCGCGTGGGGGCGCAGATGGTGATCGGCGGCGTGGCTGTCACGGTCGCCTCCGACGTGGATGTCGAACCCGGCACGATGCGTACCGAATTGGTCCAGGGAGCGCTGCGAACCCTCGGGCGTCGGACCAGCTGACAGAAGTCGTCCAGATCGAAGAGAAAGACGCCTCTTTCGCATGGCAATCCTGCTGTACCGGCTCGGCCGGCTGTCCTTCCGGCGCCGAGGGCGTGTCCTCGCCCTCTGGCTCCTGCTGCTCGCACTGCTGGGAGGGGGCGCAGCCGCCTTCAGCGGGCCCACCACCAGCAAGTTCTCGATCCCAGGCACCGAGTCGCAGAAGGCCCTGGACTCACTCGCCCGGGAGTTCCCGCAGGCGGGCGGCGCGACGGGGAGCATAGTCGTCGCGGCACCCGAGGGCGCGAAACTCACGCCCCAGGCCGTGGCTCCCGTGACCGAGGAGGCCTCGAAGGTCCCGGGCGTCCTCGCGGCCGTCGACCCGTTCGTGTCCAAGGCCGTCTCGCGGGACGGCCGTCACGCCCTCGTCCAGGTGCAGTTCGACTCGGGCGTCGACGGCATCACCGACAGCCAGCGGGAGGCGTTCTCGAAGGCCGGCGAGTCCGTCCCGGATCTGCGCGTCGAACACGGCGGCGAGATCATGCGGGGCGTTCCCGAGGTCGGCTCGACCGAGGCCATCGGTGTCGCGGTCGCCGCCCTCGTGCTCGTCCTGACCTTCGGCTCCCTCGTGGCGGCCGGCATGACCCTGCTGAACGCCCTGGTCGGCGTGGCGGCCGGCATGGCCGGACTCTTCGCCCTCAGCAGCACCGTCGAACTGACCAGCACCGCGCCCATCCTGGCGCTCATGCTGGGCCTGGCCGTCGGCATCGACTACGCCCTGTTCATCACCTCCCGCTACCGCCATTACCTCTCCGAGGGCATGGACGCGGAGGAAGCGGCGGGCCGGGCGGCCGGAACCGCCGGTTCGGCGGTCGTGTTCGCGGGTGCCACCGTCGTCATCGCACTGGCCGGGCTCACCGTGGCCGGTGTGCCGTTCCTGACGGTGATGGGCCTGGCCGCCGCGGCCACCGTCGCGCTCGCCGTCCTGGTGTCGCTCACCCTGCTGCCGGCCGTCCTCGGCTTCGCCGGCGTCCGTGTCCTGCCCCGGAAGCACCGGACGGACCGGGCGCAGGACCGGGCTTCCTCCCCCGTCGGTTCCGAGTCCGCCTTCGGCTTCCGCTGGGGCCGGATCGTGGCGCGGCTGCGCGTCCCCGTCCTCGTCCTCGGGGTGGCCGGCCTCGGCGTCCTGGCCCTGCCGGTGCAGGACATGCGTCTCGCGCTGCCCGACGCGAGCACGGAGGCAGTCGGTTCGCCCAACCGCGAGGCGTACGACCTGACCACCGAGGGGTTCGGCGAGGGCTTCAACGGACGGCTGGTCGCCGTCGTGTCCGGCGACACCGCGGAGGCGACCGGGGCGGCGGCCGAGGAGACCGCCGCGATCGTCATGGGCACCGACGGGGTGCTGGCCGTGGCCGCCCCGCAGCTGAACGAGAAGGGCACCACCGCTCTGCTCGCCGTGATCCCCGAAACCGGTCCCACCGACGCCACGACCGAGGACACCGTCCACGAGATCCGTGACCGGGTGAAGGGCGTCGAGGGCGCGGCGATCTCGCTGACCGGTGCCACCGCGGTCGGCATCGACGTCTCCGAGAAGCTGGCCGGCGCGCTGCCGGTCTACCTCCTGCTGGTGGTCGGACTGTCGGTCCTGCTGCTGATGCTGGTCTTCCGGTCGGTCCTCGTACCCCTCAAGGCGGCTCTGGGCTTCCTGCTGACCATCGGCGCGACGTTCGGCATCACCGTCGCGATCTTCCAGGAGGGCCACCTCGCGTCGCTGGTCGGTCTCGACACGCCGGGTCCGCTGGTGAGCTTCCTGCCCATCCTCCTGATCGGCATCCTCTTCGGGCTGGCCATGGACTACGAGGTCTTCCTCGTCTCGCGCATGCGGGAGGACTTCGTCCACGGCGCCGACGCCCGGGAATCCGTCATCAGCGGGGTCGGCCACAACGCGCGGGTGGTCACGGCCGCCGCGGTGATCATGACCGCGGTCTTCGGCGGCTTCGTCCTCATGCCCGATCCGATCATCAAGTCCATCGGATTCGCCCTGGCGATCGGCGTGCTCGTCGACGCCTTCGTCGTCCGCATGGCGATCGTCCCGGCGGTCATGCACCTTCTGGGGCGCGCGGCCTGGTGGCTGCCGCGCCCGGTCGACCGCATCCTGCCCGACCTCGACATCGAGGGCGAGCGGCTGCAGCGGGAGATCCCGGTGCAGCGGGAGCCGGTGGAGCTCGTGAAGGTCTGATCACACCGTCTCCGGCACGGCGAAGCCCCCGGTTCCCCGCGTCCTCGCGCGGGGCGGCCGGGGGCTTCGCCGTGGTCAGGCGCTCACCGCCGCGGACGGGCGCACGCCCGTCCGCGGGCGGCCCGCGTCAGCTCCCGTCCGGCGCCAGGGTCAGCGAGATGGAGTTGATGCAGTACCGCTGGTCCGTGGGCGTGGCGTAACCCTCGCCCTCGAAGACGTGCCCCAGGTGCGAGCCGCAGCGGGCGCAGCGCACCTCGGTGCGGGCCATGCCGAGGCTGTCGTCCCGGAGCAGTTCGACCGCGTCGGTGTCCTTCGGGTCGTAGAAGGACGGCCAGCCGCAGTGCGACTCGAACTTCGTGTCGGAGCGGAACAGCTCCGCACCGCAGGCCCGGCAGGAGTAGACGCCCGCCGTCTTGGTGTCGGTGTACTCACCCACGAAGGCGGGTTCGGTGCCGGCCTTGCGCAGCACCGCGTACTCGGCGGGCGTCAGCTCGGCCCGCCATTGCTCGTCCGGCTTCTCGACGTCGTACGACACGGTGGCTCCCTCAGCTCGACAGTTGGTCCAGGATCTGCGGGCCGAGGTCGGTGACGTCGCCCGCTCCCATGGTGAGAACCAGATCACCGGGCTTCGCCATTCCCGCGACGGCCTCGGGGACGGCGGCCTTGTCGTGGACGGCCGTGACGTCGGCGCCCGCGGCCTCGGCGGCGTCGATGATCAGTGCGCTCGTGACGCCGGGGACCGGGTCCTCCCTGGCCGGGTAGATGTCCAGGACCAGCGAGGCGTCGGCGAGGGCGAGGGCCTGGCCCATCTCCGTGCCGAGCTCCTGGGTACGGGAGAAGAGGTGGGGCTGGAAGACGACCAGCAGGCGGGCGTCGCTCGCCGCGCCCCGCATGGCCTCCAGATCCGCGGTCATCTCCGTGGGGTGGTGCGCGTACGAGTCGATGACCTGGACGCCGGCCGCTTCGCCCTTGAGCTGGAGGCGGCGCTTGACCCCGGTGTACTTGCCGATGGCGGAGGCCAGGTTGTGCGCGGGGATGCCGAGGGCGACACCGGCGGCGAGCGCGGCGACCGCGTTGTGGGCGTAGTGGCGGCCGGGCACGGAGACCGTGAAGGTGAGGAACTTCCCGTTGAGGACGACCGTCACCTCGCTGGTCAGTCCGCGCGGGGTGACCTTGTGCACGCGGACGTCCGCGCCCTCGGACTCGCCGTAGGTGACGACGGTGAGGGAGGAACGTTCGCGGACCCGCCGGGTCAGCTCGACGGCGCCGGGCTGGTCGGCGGCGACGACGAGGGTGCCACCCGGGACGACCTTGCCGACGAACGTCTCGAAGGACTCGTAGATCTCCTCCATCGACGCGTAGTTCGCGTGGTGGTCCAGCTCGACGTTGAGGACGATCGCGACCTCGGGCGCGTACTTCTGGAAGCTGCGGTCGCTCTCGTCGGCCTCGGCGACGAAGATGTCACCGGCGCCGTGCGTGGCGTTGGTCCCCGGGCCCTCCAGGTCGCCGCCGATGGCGTACGACGGGTCGAGGGCCAGCTCGGACAGCGCGACGGCGAGCATCGACGTGGTGGTGGTCTTGCCGTGCGTCCCGGCGACCGCGATGGAGCGCAGGCCGTCCATCAGCGAGGCGAGCGCGTCGGAGCGGTGCACGACGGGGATGTCCAGCTCGGCGGCGCGGACCAGCTCGGGGTTGTCGGCGCGGATGGCGCTGGAGACGACCACCGAGGTCGCGTCGTCGGCCAGGTGCCCGGAGGCGTGCCCGATGTGGACGGTCGCCCCCAGCGCGCGCAGCGCCTCGGCGGTGGCGGACTCCTTGGCGTCGCTGCCCGCCACCTTCGCGCCGCGCTGGGCGAGGATCTTCGCGATGCCCGACATTCCGGCGCCGCCGATGCCGATGAAGTGCGGCCGTTCCAGAGCGGCAGGAATACCGGGTGCCATACGTGTCTCTCCCGAGGTGTGACGTGGGTCGGTCCGCCCCAGCCTATTCGCTGTGCGCGAAGAGCTTGAGCACCGGTACGCCGACCTTGTGACGGGCCCGGGACGCCCAGTCACGATGGAAGAACTCCTCGACGTAGTGCGGCGCCGTCAGCACGATAACCTCGTCGGCCCCCGAGTCCTCGACCACGGTCTTCAGCTTGTCCAGGGGATGGTCCTCGACGACCTGTCCGACAGCCTCCGAACCCGCCTCGCGCAGTTCCCGCAGGGAGTACTCCAGCGCCATCTCGGCCGGCTCCCTGGCTTCCTTCCCCTCCGGCCGGTCCCCCTCGCGGACGGCTTCCCGGAGCTCGCCGATCGCCACGTCGTCGATCGCCCGCAGCAGTACGTCGGCCTGGTCGCTGCGGGGCTGCATCAGCACGACGAACGAGATCTGCTCCTCGCCGTGGAGGGTGGTGACGAATTCCACGTCCTCGGGTGTCAGGGGCTTCTCGATCATCAAAACGCTTGTGAACACGACAGGCGCCTTCCGCTTCATCTCGTCGGCCGCGAGGCCGGCCGCTGCTGCTGGAACCATCCTTCCCCGCAATTGCACGGGGCCGGCAGGACTAAGTGTGCCCATCCGGAGCTAACCGGAACGGGTAATTCCACTCAATGTCGGATCTTCCCGTACCGGGTGAAGAGGAACCCCTCCTCCTCCAGGAGGGAGACGAGAGAGAAACGTTCCGGCACGGGGACGGCGGGCCCGCCCGCGATGCGCTGCGCGCCTCCCGCGACGAGCAACGGCGAAAGGGTCAGGCAGAGCTCGTCCAGCACCCCCGCCGCCACGAACTGGCCGAGCAGGCGCGGACCGCCCTCGGTGAGCAGCCGGCCGAGGCCCCGCAGGCCGAGTTCCGCGACGGCACGGGCCGGGTCGACGGCGGACCCGTCCCCGGCGAACACCACCTCGGTCCCCGCCTCCCGGGCCGCCCGGACCCGGTCGGAGGGTGCCGCCGATCCGGTGACCACGAGGGTCGGCACCAACGGCGCGGCGAAGAGCGGGAGCGAGAAGTCCAGGTCCAGGCTCGCGCTGACGACCGCGACGGCCGGGGCGGGTCCCTGTCCCGCCGCCTCACGCCGGGCGGCGAAGGCGTCGCGGGCCTTCGCGGGCCGGTAGCCCTCCAGGCGGACCGTCTCGGCGCCGACGACGACCGCGTCGGCCAGCCCGCGCAGCGTGCCGAAGACGCGCATGTCGGACGCGCAGGAGATGCCCTGGGATCGGCCGTCGTGCTGGGCGGCACCGTCGAGGGTGGAGACCATGTTCGCCCGCAGCCAGGGACGCCTCCCGCCGGGATAGGCGTAGGCGTCGGCCAGCTCGTCGAGCGTCCACTCGCGGTCGGCGGCGGCAGCGGCTGGGGTGGTCGGGTCCGTCACGGGGAGCAGGCGTCGCATGATCCGCAGTCTGGCACGGCGCGGGGGGCCGTCCGGGAGAGGCCTTAAGGTGGAGAGTTGTGTCGTCCTCCACAGCCGTGCCGGGGCAGAGCCCCATAGCCGAAACGGCCCCGCAGTCCCTGTGTGCCCTCGAACCGCGTGTCCCGGTCGACCGGCTGGTCGCGGAGATGGTCCCGCCGCCGCGCTTCGACTCGGTGCGCTTCGATACGTACGTGCCCGACCCGAACCAGCCGAGCCAGACCGAGGCGGTCACGGTGCTCAGCTCCTTCGCGGCCGGGCTCGGCGGGGCGCACGCCGTGGGATCGGCCAGGCGCAAGTGGTTCGGCAAGAAGGCCTCCGCGCCCGCCGGGCCTCGCGGTGTGTATCTCGACGGCGGTTACGGCGTCGGCAAGACGCACCTGCTGGCCTCGCTCTGGCACGCCACCCCGGCCGCACCCTCGCTCAAGGCCTTCGGCACCTTCGTCGAGCTGACCAACCTGGTCGGCGCGCTGGGCTTCCAGCAGACCGTGCAGACCCTGAGCGGGCACCGGCTGCTCTGCATCGACGAATTCGAACTGGACGACCCGGGTGACACCGTCCTGGTGTCCTCCCTGCTCAGCAGGCTGGTCGAGGCGGGCGTCGCGCTGGCCGCCACCTCGAACACGCTGCCCGGCAAGCTCGGCGAGGGCCGCTTCGCGGCGGTCGACTTCCTCCGCGAGATCCAGGGGCTCTCCTCGCACTTCCGTCCGTTGCGGATCGACGGCGAGGACTACCGCCACCGCGGACTGCCCGAGGCGCCGCCGCCGTACTCCGACGACCAGGTCACCAGGGCCGCGTACGCGACCGCCGGCGCGTCGCTCGACGACTTCCCGTCCCTGCTCGACCACCTCGCCAAGGTCCATCCCAGCCGGTACGGCGCGCTGACGGACGAGATCACGGCGGTCTGCCTCACCGGTGTGCGGCCGGTGCCCGACCAGTCGACGGCCCTGCGCCTGGTGGTGCTCGCCGACCGGCTGTACGACCGCGAGGTCCCGGTGCTCGCCTCCGGCCTCCCCTTCGACCGGCTGTTCAGTGACGAGATGCTGAACGGCGGGTACCGCAAGAAGTACTTCCGGGCCATCTCGCGGCTGACCGCACTGGCGCGTGACGCAAAGGGACTGGTGGGGCAGTAGGTTCGGGGGCGAAGGGCGTACGGGTGCCTGCGGGTGCCGCGTACGTCCGGATGACCGCGCACACCGTTCGAAGGGATCCAGCATGGCTACCACGCGTCAGGCGCACACGGTCTGGGAAGGCAACCTGCTCGAGGGCAAGGGTGTTGTCACCCTCGACTCCTCCGGGATCGGGGAGTACCCCGTCTCCTGGCCGTCGCGCGCCGAGAAGGCGAACGGAAAGACCAGCCCGGAGGAGCTCATCGCCGCCGCGCACTCCAGCTGCTTCTCGATGGCGCTGTCCAACGGCCTGGCCACGGCGGGCACCCCGCCGACCCGGCTGAACACCCAGGCCGAGGTCACCTTCCAGCCCGGCACCGGCATCACCGGCATCCACCTCACGGTGGAGGGCGAGGTTCCGGGTCTGGACGAGGCGGGCTTCGTGAAGGCCGCCGAGGACGCCAAGGCGAACTGCCCGGTCAGTCAGGCGCTCACGGGCACCACGATCACGCTCACCGCGTCGCTGGCCTGATCCCACCCGTCCCCGGTGCGTCATCCGCCCCGGGGACACACGGGAACACAAGGGGCTCTGTGGCCCGCATGGTTCCCGCGCGCCACCATGCGTGGTACACACATGCGGGTCACTTCACCTGTCCGCCAACAGGGAGTTGCCCCATGTCATCCGCACCTCGACGACTCGCAACACGACGACAGGTCCTGGCCGGCAGCGCCGCGACCGCCGCCTCGGTCGCTTTCACCGGGGCCTTCGCCGAACTCTTCTCCGGTACCGCCGAGGCCCGTGGCCACAGCGGCTACGGCCCTCTCGTGCCGGACCCCGACGGCCTGCTCGATCTGCCGAAAGGTTTCCGCTACCGGGTGCTCTCCCGGGAGGGCGATCCGCTCCGCTCGGGCGAGGGCCTGGTCCCCAGCAACCATGACGGCATGGCCGCCTTCGCCGGTTCCGGCGGCCGGGTCCACCTCGTGCGCAACCACGAGAACCGCGTCACGGGAAAGATCGCCGTCCCCACGGTCGAGGGCCTGACCTACGACCCCATGGGCAAGGGCGGCTGTACGGCCCTCGAACTCGATGGCCGCGGCAACGTACGCGGTGAACGTGTCGCCATCGCGGGCACGGCCGTCAACTGCGCGGGCGGCCCCACTCCCTGGAACACCTGGCTGACCTGCGAGGAGACCGAGGACAAGGCCGGCACCAACGGCTACACCAAGGACCACGGCTTCGTCTTCGAGGTGGACGGCGCCGATCCGCGCCGCACCGGGGCCGTCCCCCTGACGGCGATGGGCCGCTTCCAGCACGAGGCCGTCGCGATCGACCCGCGGAACGGCATCGTCTACGAGACCGAGGACGCGTTCGAGAAGCCGTTCGGGCTCTTCTACCGCTTCCTCCCCGAGAAGCCGCTCGGCGGGAGGGGGTCCCTGCGGGCCGGCGGCGCGCTCGAGGCGATGCGGGTGCCGGGGGTCCCCGACCTCTCCGTGATCCAGGAGACGGGTGCGACGTTCGAGCGGATCGAATGGGTCCCCGTACCTGACCCGCAGGCGGCGCGGACGCCGATCCGGCACCAGGACTTCGGGGCGAAGGGCATCACGCACGCCCAGAAGTTGGAGGGCTGCTACTGGGGCGGCTCCTCGGTGTACTTCGTCTCCAGCTTCGCGCACAGCTCGGACGGGTCGGCCGCCGACCACTTCGGCCAGGTGTGGCGGTACGAGCCGAAGCGGCGCCGGCTCACGCTGGTGATCGTCTTCGGTCCCGACACCGACATCCAGCTGCCGGGCGAGTCCCCCGACAACATCTGCCTCGCGGCCGGAGGCGGGCTGATGGTCTGCGAGGACGGCGGCGGCGCCCAGCACGTGCTCGGGGTGACCCGTCGCGGCGAGGTGTACGCGATGGCACGGGGGCGGCAGAACATCGGGACGGACGCGGAGCCGGAGTGGGGCGAGTTCGCGGGCGTCACGTTCTCACCGGACGGCGAAACGATGTTCGTCAACTGCTACACACCGGGGACGACGTTCGCGGTGACCGGCCCCTGGCGCTGACCAGGCAGACGGGTGGTCCGGCCGTCCGGCGACGGGCGGCCGGAGCGCCGTGGATATTGTCTGACCATCGGTCAGCTACCGTCCTTCGGTGATCAACTCCGTTCGTACGATGATCGTGCTGACTGTCCTGGGTGGGGTGCTGACCGGCTGCGCGAGTCCGGAGGCGACCCGCGCCGGGACGGTCGTGCGTCCGACGGCCTCCGAGAAGCCCGCGACGACGACGCCGTCCCGGGCTCCGGAGACCGGTCCGCCGGTGCTGGCCCCGGGCCCCGGCGGTCTCACGCCGGTATTCGAGCGACGGGCCGCGGGCTCGGCCGTCCGGAACGGGGCAGGCGCGGCGGACAAGGTGGTCGCTCTCACCTTCGATGCGGACATGACGGCGGACCAGGGGCCGCGCGCCGCCGAGGGCGAGCGCTTCGACAACCCCGGGCTGATCGCGTCCCTGCGCCGGCTGAAGGTCCCGTCGACGGTCTTCATGACCGGCCGGTGGGCGCAGGAGTATCCGGACCAGGCACGCTCGATCGGCACCGATCCCCTGTTCGAGATCGCCAACCACTCGTTCAGCCACTACGCCTTCTCCTCCCCCTGCTACGGGCTGCCGACGGTCGCGGAGGAAGACATGCGGGGCGAGGTGGAGCGGGCGTTCACCGCGATCCGGCGGACGGGCGCACGCCACGTCGTGCCCTACTTCCGCTTCCCCGGCGGCTGCTACGACGACGCTTCGCTGAAGGCCCTGGCTCCGACGGGGGTGACCGCGGTCCAGTGGGACGTGGTCAGCGGTGACGCCTTC
Organism: Streptomyces sp. JH34; assembly: GCF_029428875.1. Classification (NCBI taxonomy): domain Bacteria; kingdom Bacillati; phylum Actinomycetota; class Actinomycetes; order Kitasatosporales; family Streptomycetaceae; genus Streptomyces; species Streptomyces sp. JH34. Next base: position 1,413,128 of record NZ_JAJSOO010000001.1, read on the forward strand.
GCCACCGACGCGGACGCGGTGGCCGGACAGGTGCTGGAAAAGGTGAAGCCGGGGTCACTGGTCGTCATGCACTGCACCCGCAGCGCGGCGCCCGTCACCGACGACGCCCTGCGCCGGATCGTCCCGGAACTGCGCGAGCGCGGATACCGCTTCGTCAAGGTCTCCGAGCTGATGCGCGGCTGAACCCGCCCCCGTCTCCGCGCGTCAGCCGGAGCATGCGGTACGTCCCGCCTCCTGCCAGGCACAGACCGGACAGAGCGTGCTGCCCTTCGTCGACTCCGGGTACTCGGTCGGCTTCCGGCACAGCACGCACTCGGCGTACGGCGGACCCGCGTCCTCGGGGACGGGGGCCGGCTCGGGCGTCTCGCAGTACGCGTCGTCCATGTCCGAGAGCCTACTCACCCGCGCAGGGCGGAGAGCCGCGACGTGACGGCGGCCACCACGACCGTGACGGCGACGGCTCCGGCCAGTGGCAGGAGAGGCACCCGCACCGTGCCGGTCAGCGAACCGGAGACCAGGCCCGTCACCGCGGCCTTCGCGGGTGAGCCGTCGGTCACGAGGACGAGCAGTGCGCCGAGGACGGTGGCGGCGAGCGACCAGCCGTGGCGGTTCACGACCGGCCGCGCGCAGAGCGCCCCGACCGCCGCTCCCAGCAGGGCGCAGCACGCCACGGCGAGCAGTCCGGCGAGGGCGGCGGGCAGGAGCGGTACGGCGACCGTGTGACCGGTGCTGACCGGTTCACTGATCAGCAGCACGGTCCCGGCACCCGCGCAGCCCAGGGCGAGTGCGCACCCCAGGCCCGCGAGCAGGGAGGCGCAGTGGGCGCTCGACGGCCCGACGGCGCAGGCGGCGACGTCCCGGGCGGCGGGCGGCTCCTGGGTGACGCAGAGCCGCACGAGCCAGGCCGACAGGGGAAGGACCGCCGCCGCCGCGTAACCGAGCGAGTCGAGCAGGGGCTGACCGGCCTGGATGCCGACCCCGAGAACGGCCGCGTACAGGAGGAGGGGCGCGAGCCAGCGCTGGGAGCGGGCCAGCAGCGCGATCCGGTACCGCGTCAGGGCCGCAGCGGCGCGGAGCGGCGGGCCGGACGGCCGGGGCGGGCGCGGTGCGGTGTCCCTCGCCCGGGTGGTGGCTGCCGCCGGGCCGGCGACGGGCGGGGCGGCGGCGGGCGGGACGGCAGGCGGGGCGGCGGCGGGCAGTTGTGCGAGGCCCGTGATGTGCCAGGGCGGCCGGGCCGTGACGAGTGCGGTGAGCAGGAGGTCGGAGTGTGCCGCGGTGGTCGTGAGGCGGACGGCGGCCGGATTCGCGGTGTCCCTCTCCACCGTCGGCGCGCCCGGCAGTCCGGGCGGGAGGGCGGCGGGCCCCGGGCCCGTCGCCTCGATCCGCACGCGCGGGCCGTGACCGGCGGTCAGGGCCGTCGCCGCGTGCAGGGTGCCGCCCTCCAGCCGGTGGGCGACAACCGCCGCTCCGGCGAGCCGTCGCGGGTCGTGGTCGACGAACACCACGGTGGCACCGTGCGCGACCCGCTCGGCGACCGCCAGATCCAGCTCCTCGCGGGCGGCGGTGTCCAGTCCGGTCCATGCCTCGTCCAGGACGAGGAGGTCGGGCTCGGCGAGGAGCGCCTGGGTGACGGCGACCTTCTGGCTGGTTCCCTTGGAGAGCTCCGCGAGGGGGGTGCGGGCGTGTTCCGCGGCCCCGAACCGCGCCAGCCACTCCTGTCCCCGGGCGGCGGCCTCGCCGGTCGGCAGCCCGTGGACACGGCCCATGTGCACGAGGTAGCCGGCAGCGGTGAACGGCAGCGCCGCGGGGAAACGCTCGGGGACGTACGCCGTGCGCGGCCGTCCCGTGACGCTCCCCTCGGTCGGCCCGTCGATACCGGCGAGAAGCCGCAGCAAGGTCGACTTGCCCGCGCCGTTGCCGCCCTCGATCCGGACCAGGGTCCGCGCGGGCAGTTCCAGGTCGAGGCCGCGCAGCACCCAGGTACCGCGCAGGCCGTACCGTCGGCCGACACCTCGCAGGATCAATGGGCCGACGCCTTCTCCTGCTTGAGTTCGCTGGGACGTACGATCACGAAACCCTCGCCCTGGAGCATCAGCTGGACCGCCTCGCCGGATCCGCCGCGCACCATCGAGCCGAAGCTCTGCGAGCGGTGCAGCGAGGTCGAGAGCTGCGCGCTCCAGCCGACGACCGCGTCCGTGTCGACGTACACCGGCTGATGCGCGGTGACGGGGATCACGATGGGGATGCCTTCGCAGATCAGGCCGAGTTTGCCGTAGCCGCTGAAGACGCTGTTGAAGAGGCCGCCGCCGGTCATCCCGGCGCCCTTCACCGTCTTGATCTCGTAGGAGAGACTGGCGTCGAAACAGAGGACGTTGCGGCCGTTGACGGTCAGGACGTCGCCCTGCTCCATGTCCACGATGAAGCAGTTGGCGGCCTCGTGGGCGAACCACGCCTCACCGTGGCCCGTGACCGCCATCAGGGCCAGGCCCTCGCCGGTCACCGCGCGCTTGAGCATGCCGCCTATGCCCTGGCCCTTGCGTTCGAACCGGAGATCGCCCCGGAAGGCGATCATCGATCCCTGACGCGCATGCATCTCACCGTTGACGGCGTACTTGATGGATTTGGTGTTCTGCAGGGTCATGCCGGGGGCGGTGGCCGGCTGCGCCGTGTGCTCGCTGGAAAACAGGTCGCTCTTCATGCCGTGCATCCTCACCCGGAGCCTTCAGTTCCGCCAAGGACGGGTTGTCACAGGGGCCTGGCAGACTGGAGTGCGTGAGCAACGACAGCGTCCCCGAGCCCCTTCCCGCAGCGTCGGAGGCCTCCGCCGACAGTCCGTTCCGTGTGGAGCCGACGGCCCGCGACGAGGCCCCGCAGTTCGTCCTGCCGCTGGTGGTGCACCTCGAGAAGACCGACCCCCCCGGCGCGTAACGACGCGCTGGTGACCGCTGCCCGCGCGGTGCTCACGATCCTTGCCGACCCCCGCTCGCTCGGTGAGGAGGAGGGCGGCGCCGAGGGCGAGTGGGCCCGGGTCATGCGCGACTGGCAGGACGCCCGGATCCGCAAGGTGGTGCGGCGGGCGCGCGGCGCGGAGTGGCGCAAGGCGACCACGCTCCCCGGGATCACGGTCACGGGCGGGCACGCCGAGGTGCGGGTGTTCCCTCCGGTGCCGCTGGACGGCTGGCCCAAGGAACTGGCCAAGCTCCAGGTGTCGGGGACCGAGCTGGAGGACCCCGGGGCCCCGCCGGCGCCCGACCTCTCGGGCCCGGTGCTCTGGATGAATCCTGACGTCGGCATGTCGGCGGGCAAGGCGATGGCACAGGCCGGGCACGGCGCGCAGCTCGCCTGGTGGGAGCTGTCGGACACCGAGCGCAAGGCGTGGCGCGAGGCCGGGTTCCCGCTCTCCGTCGCCACCCCGGAACCCGCCCACTGGCGCGAACTGACCGTGAGCGGACTGCCGGTGGTGCGGGACGCCGGGTTCACCGAGATCGCTCCGGGCTCCTGCACGGTCGTCTCCGACCACCCCGCCCTGCGCCGCTGACCGGCGGTCCGGACCGGCCCCTCCGGCCCGGCCCCGCCGATTCCCCGTGTGCCCGTTGAACATTCCTCCCGCAGGTCCCGGTGCCGGTGACTCCGAGCGGCGACCAGTCGTTCACCTCCCGCCCGGTGGCACCGACGACGGCTCCACTGCCCCAGCAGTAGGGGCCCGCGGCGCCGAGGGCTCAGTCGCGGGCCTGGCGCCGGACGTACAGGCGGTTGCCCTTCGGGCCGGTCCATTCCACGCGTACGACGCCGGGAACGGCGGCGTCGGCGAGTCGCGACGGGCTGGACCAGTAACCGAAGTTCGGGTTCCGGAAGAACGTCGCCCACAGGTCGCCGTGGGAGTCCTCGAAGAAGTTGTTGTGCCCGGCACCGACACCGACGGTCCAGCGCCCGGAGTACGGGCCCTCGAAGCTGTCCGAGACGGCGGCGACGGCGTCGTACTGGTACTGCACGCGGCCTGTGCCGCCCACGTCGTAGGCGTGTCTGGGGGTGCCGTAGGCGTCGACCGACGTGCGGTCCCAGGCCGCGTGGAGGAGGAAGTACTTCCCTCCGTGCTTGAACACGTAGGCGCCTTCGAGATACGGCTCCGGCGCGTACGGCGTCTGCCGGAAGGCGGGGAGGTTCGTCGTCGGGACGATGTCCTCCATGTCTTCGCGGAACTTCGCGTACAGGTTGTTGTGCAGCACCAGCCACGCGTCGTCGCCCTCGGAGTAGAGGCTGCCGTCGATGTGGTGGTAGGCGCCGGGCGCGATGAAGCCCGGCCCTCCGATGAACGAGTCACCGAACGGCTTCTCGGCATTGCCCTCGACGAGCCTGTACGGGCCCTCGACCCCGCCCTCGCTCACGAGCATGAACGAGCCGACCTTCTTGGAGTGGTCGCCCATGCAGGCGACCATGTACCACTTCCCCCGGAAGAGGTGCAGTTCCGGGGCCCAGGCCTGGCCGCGCTTGCCGAACTGCTCGTCGTACCAGTACTCCTGCCACGGCGCGACGACGGTGCGCCCGGGCCGGTTCTCATCGGTGAACTCGGGCGACCACACCTTGCCCTTCTCGGCTCCGGGGCGGATCCGTGTCGTGTCGGCCAGCTTCCAGGGCCCCGCGAGCGAGCGGGCGGTCCAGACGAAGATGCCGTCGTTCCAGGGGCCGGCCGCTTCGAGGCCGGGCACCCGGGTGGTACCCGTGGCGACGTAGAGCGGACGGCCGTCGACGACGAAGCAGTTGACGTAGGTGTCCCGCATCCACACCACTCCGCGCTCCTTGTCACGGGGGCGGAGCTCCAGCGGGAGGACGAAGGAGTTGTCCTCGCGGGGCCACAGGTCGGCCCGGGTGTCCGCGAGGCCGTAGGGCTCGGGGTCGGGCCAGTTCGCCGGGTACCTCCGCTTCGACGCAGCAGGGGTGTGGGCGGTCGGAGCCGGTGCGGCCGCGGCCTGCGCGCCCGGCGCGGCGGCCACGGGCAGCGCCGCCGCGGCCCCGACACCGGCCGCTCGGGCCAGCAGGGAACGCCGGGCGGGATGCGGCCTGTTCTCGGTGTTGGTCATCTGTCACGTACTCCTTCGTCGGCCCAGGTGTCCGGGGCTCCGGGGTGCCGTCGCCCTCCGGGAGGCCTCCGGCGGGCATGCCGGATCGCCGGACCGGGCCGGCCGGTTCAGTTCGGGTCAGTTCAGGTCAGGTCAGCCGCGGCCGTCACGAGCGGTACCGGCCGGCGCTCGAGCCGCGCAGCTGTCGGGCTGAGCCGTCACGGACAGCCCTTCCGGGGCACCGGTGCGGCTACGGCCGGACACGGCACCGGCGCCCGTCGGCACGGGCCCGCGCTCGTCGCGCCCCGCCGGAGACGAGCCGCGGGGCCGTCCTTGGATGGCATGTCGATCAGCATGCGAACGCCTGTCGATCTCCGTCAACCGACCATGGAATTAATCCGGAGTGTCCGGCTCGTCGGCATATCTGCGCTGCCCCGCGTTTCCGCAGGTCGGCGGTGTTCCGGCCGACCCACCACATACATCACGATCGAATAACGGAACGCTCCGGCCTCGTCCGGGAACCTCAAGTTCAGCTCTGAACGTCCCCTTTCCCGGGTTCACCCGCGCCCGGCGGGGCCATGACCCCTGCACGGAACGGGGAGGGGACACCATGAAGCTGGGCATCGGTATCGGATGGCGGCCGGAGATCGCGGACGCCGTAGAGGCCCTGCCGGGAGTCGACTGGGTCGAGGCGGTCGCGGAGAACCTCTGCGCGGACCACCTCCCCGATTCCCTCGTGCGGCTGCGGGAGCGCGGGGTCACGGTCGTCCCGCACGGCGTGTCGCTGGGCCTGGGCGGGGCCGACCGCCCGGACCCCGTCCGCCTCGCGGGCCTGGCGGCGCGGGCCGAACTGCTGGGCGCCCCCCTGGTGACGGAGCACATCGCGTTCGTACGCGCCGGAGGGCCGCCCACCGCCTCGCCGGTCCTGGAAGCGGGCCACCTGCTGCCGGTGCCGCGGACCTGGGACGCGCTGGACGTGCTGTGCGAGAACGTGCGGGTCGCACAGGACTCGCTGCCCGTCCCGCTGGCCCTGGAGAACATCGCCGCGCTGATCTCCTGGCCCGGCGAGGAGATGACCGAGGGTCAGTTCCTCGCGGAGCTGGTCGAGCGCACGGGCGTGCGCCTGCTGATCGACGTCGCCAATCTGCACACCAACCACGTCAACCGTGGCGAGGACCCCGCGACCGCCCTCGACGAGCTCCCGGTGGAGGCCGTCGCGTACGTCCATGTCGCGGGCGGCGTCGAGAAGGACGGCGTCTGGCACGACACGCACGCCCACCCCGTGACGGGCCCCGTCCTGGACGTGCTGAGCGAACTCCGCTCCCGTGTCGACCCGCCGGGGGTCCTGCTGGAGCGCGACGACGACTTCCCGCCGGCCGAGGAGCTGGCCGGTGAACTGACCGCGATCCGCGGCACCCTGGCCTCCGCCGCCGCAGGGCCCCGGCCTGCCCGGCAGCGGCCCGCCCGGGCCACGGAGCCGTCGACCCGTGCCGCCGGGGCCCGCGAGCGGACCGGCCTGGCCCAGACCGCCCTGCTCTCGGCCCTGGTGGCCGGCGCCCCGGCACCGGCCGGCTTCGACCGACGGCGCCTGGGGGTCCAGAGCCGGGCCCTGGCCGCGAAGCGGGCCGACGTCATCGCCAAGGTCGCGCCCGAACTGCCCGAGATCCTCGGCGACGGCTACCGCGACTCGTTCCTCGCGTACGCGAGGAACCGGCCGATGTCCGCCGGATACCGGCGCGACGCGCTCGGCTTCGCCGAGCACCTCCTCGTCACGGGCCGGCCCGCCGACGGGGCCGCCCGGCGCAGGCTGACACGCTGGTGGCAGGAGCGCGCCGCCCCTCGTCCTCCGCGCCGGAGCACCCGTCTGGTCCGGGCCGCCCGTAGCGCCCTTCTCGGAAGGTGACCGCGATGAACGCTCTCGCTCTCGTACTGACCCTCGTGGTGGCGGTCTCCTCGACGCTCCTGATCGTCGCGACGCGCCGGGCCGGGCGACGGGCCGGCGGTACCCACGCGTACGTGCACGACATGTCCGAGGTGGCGTTCCTCGGTGGCGGCCCCGCCAGGGTGGTGGACACCGCCCTCACCCGCATGCACACGGACGGACGGCTGGTCATCGGCGGCCCCGGCATCGTCACGGTCCTGCGCGGGGAAGCCCGTGAAGCGGTGGAGCGCGCCGTGCTCCAGGAGCTGGCCGCGGCACGGAACGGTTCCCTGGGCCGTCTGCGGGAGAACGTGATGCGGCACCCGGCGGTGCAGGAGATCGGCGACGGCCTCGCGGCCCGGGGCCTGCTGGTCACGCCGGGCGAGACCCGGGCCCGCCGTGTCTGGGGGCTGACGCAGGGCATCGGGTGCTTCCTCGGCATTCCGGCCGCCGTCGCCCTGACCGTCGCGCAGTACGCCACGCACGACGGTTACGGTGACATCCCGTTCCCCTTCTTCCTGAAGGTGCTGCCCGCGCTCGTGGCCGGGGCCGTCCTCGGCCTGGTCAACGCGGCGTCGGCCAGGGCACGGCTGACCAGGGCGGGGCGCGGGGCCGTCGACCTCCACCGAGCCGCCAACGCCCAGGTGACCGATCCGGCCCACCTGGTCGCCACCCGGGGCCTGGGCGCACTGCCCGACGCCGGGCTCCGCAGTCAGTTGGCGACTGCTGCCCGGCAACGGCCCGCCCGGCGAACCCCTTCGGCCTCGTCCGGAGCCGTGTTCGTGCCCGTGACGTGGTGCGCGGGGGCGAGCCCCGGCGGGGGCGGCTGCGGCGGTTCCAGCGGTGGGGGCGGCGGCTCCGGGCCTGGTTCCACCTGCAGTTCGGGATCGAGTTGCGGCAGCGGCGGATCGAGCTGCGGCGGTGGGGGCGGGTCCAGCTGCAGCAGCGGATCGAGCTGCGGGGGCGGCTCCAGTTGCGGGGGCGGCTCCAGTTGCGGGGGCGGCTCCTGAGCGTGCGGAGCCGGTACGCGTAGCGGCTCACCGGGCACGCGCGGCCGGCGGGAGTACGAAGTCGGCAAGCGTATGGATTCAGCCACCGACGACCTTCTGTGACCGGGATTCGTCCGTATCGTGAACACCCTGTGGCGCTTCACACCAGGTTTCGCATAGAACTCCGCCATGCTCTGGGTCGTACTTCTTCTGGTCGCGTGGGGCGCGGCCGCCGTGTCGTGCATCCGGCTGTGTCTTGTCACCGCGGGTGCCGCGCACCGGCCGCAGGTCGCCGCACCGGCGTCCCTCTCCCCCGAACTCAACCTCTACGAGACGGCGTTCCTGGCCGGCGGCCCCCAGCGGGTCGCCGATCTGGCACTGGTCTCCATGCACCTGCGGCGCCGACTGCTGCTCGCCCACACGGGGTGGGCCACGGTCGTCGACCCGGAGGGCCGGGACGAGGTCGAGCGCACCGTGATCCGCGCGATCGGTCCGGAGGGCCAGTCCCGGATAGCCCCGATACGGGCCGCCGCCGCGGCGGCGGACGCGGTGCGCAACCTCGCCGACCGCCTCGTCGCGGCCGGGCTGGCCGTGCCGCACGGGACCCGGACGAGTCTGGAGTCGGCCGCGCGGGCCGTGCGGGGCGCCGCGGTACTGGTCGTCGTCCTGGCGGTCGTCTCCATGCTGATGCCCGGTCAGCAGGTGGGCTACGCGGGCCCGGTGGCGGCCTGGTTCGGGCTGCCCCTGGTGCTGACGCTGGGCTGCCTGGCCATCGCACGGGTGGAGAACCACCCGTACAGCCCTTGGGCCTCCCCGTCGGGGCAGCGCTGGCTGGACTCCCTGCCGGCACCGGTGCGCGGTGCGGACCGCGACCTTCTGGCCGCGGTGGCGGTGCGGGGCGTGGGAGCCCTCGAGGACCCGGCCCTGCGGGCGGCGATGCTGGGCGGGGCGCGGGCCGGGGGCTGACCTGCCGCAGACCGCACCCGTACGGCGCGAGGGCCACCCCCTCGGGGGCGGCCCTCGCGCCGTACGTATCAAGTTGTTCGGCCCGGGACACATCGGCCGGACTCGGCGAGGAGTGGCGGTCCGCGGAGAGGAATGGCTGACTCCCCCGCGGGCCACGACGGTTCGCCGGCCGTCGGCCGATGTGTACCCGGCACCGGACCCGGTGTCGCTGGAACGACGGGCGGCGTCACACACGCCGTTGCCCGCCAACTGATCTTCCGGGTCAGGATGACCGGAAACGCTGGTTATGCGAGTCCGGCCACCAAGTCTGCGACGGACTTCCTGCGTCCGGTGTAGAACGGGACCTCTTCACGGACGTGCAGCCGTGCCTCGGAGGCCCGCAGGTGGCGCATGAGGTCGACGATGCGGTACAGCTCGTCGGCCTCGAAGGCGAGCACCCACTCGTAGTCGCCCAGCGAGAAGGATGCCACGGTGTTGGCCCGCACGTCGGGGTAGCCGCGGGCCATCTTGCCGTGGTCCGCGAGCATGCGGCGGCGGTCCTCGTCGGGCAGCAGGTACCAGTCGTAGCTGCGCACGAAGGGGTACACGCTGATGTAGTCGCGCGGGGTCTCGTCGGCCAGGAAGGCCGGCACGTGCGACTTGTTGAACTCGGCGGGGCGGTGCAGCGCCATGTTCGACCAGACCGGCTCGAGTGCGCGGCCCAGCTTCGTGCGCCGGAAGAGGTTGTACGCCTCCTGGAGCTCGTCGGAGGTCTCCGCGTGCCACCAGATCATCAGATCGGCGTCCGCCCGGAGACCGGACACGTCGTAGGTGCCCCGGACCGTGACGTCCTTGGCCGCGAGCTGGTCGAACAGCTCCTGGACCTCGTCGGCGTAACCGGCGCGGTCGAGCGGAAGGACGTCCTTCAGCCTGAAGACGGACCACAGGGTGTAGCGGATGACCTCGTTGAGGTCCTTGGCCTTCTTGCCTGCGTTCGGAAGCTTTTCTGGCGCACTCATACGGCTATTGTCCCGCCTCGCTCCCCGTGCCCCGAACCCGGGTCGGGGTGTTGTCGATCTCCCCCGCCGCCGGGGCCGTCAGGTCCTGGACGATCTCGTCCGCGGCGCGGTGCGCGCTCGCCACGCAGGCCGGGATCCCCACGCCGTCGTACACCGCTCCGCACACCCGCAGACCGGGCAGCTTGGCCACCTCGTCGCGGATCCTGGAGACGCGGTCGAGGTGGCCGACGGGATACTGGGGCAGCCCGCCGATCCACCGCGTGACCTCGGTGTCCACGGGCCGGGCCGTCAGCCCGGCCGCCGAGGCGAGGTCGCCCAGGGACGCGGCGACCAGTTCGGAGTCCTCGCGGTGCAGGTGCTCCTCCTCGCCGTAGCGGCCCACGGAAGTGCGCAGCACGAAGAGGTCGGGGGCCGCGTCGGCGACCCACTGCCACTTGTTGCTGGAGAAGGTGGCCGCCTTGATGGTGCGCCCGTCCACGGGCGGCACGAGGAAGCCCGAACGTCCTTGGAGCGCCTCGGTGTCCGCGATGTCGGAACGCCGGAAGGCCATGGTCACCAGGGCCATCGAGGCGTACTCGACGGCGGCGAGTTCGACGGCGGCGGCCGGGCACTCGGCGGCGAGCAGGGTGGACGCGGACCAGGCCGGGGTGGCCAGGACGACGGCGTCGGCGGCGATCACCCGGCTGTCGGTGCGCACGTCCCAGCCCTGGCCGGCCCGGGTCAGACCGAGCACCGGGGTCTCGTCGAGGATCTCGCCGCCCCCGGCCCGCACGGCGTCGGCCACGGCGCCCGGCAGGGTGCCGATGCCCCCCTCGATGCCCTGGAAGACCGGCCCGGTCTGCTGCCGTGCGGCGGCCCTCTCCTGGATGCGGAGCACACCGTCGAGGAGCGAACCTCCCGCCTTGACCACATCGAAGAGCTGGGGGACGGCCGCTCGCATCGAGATCCGGTAGGCGTCCCCGGCGTAGACCCCGCCTAGCAGCGGTTCGACGAGCCGGTCGACGACCTCGCGGCCGAGCCGGTCCGCGACGTAACTACCGACCGCCACGTCGTCGCCGACGGCGGTCGGGGTCAGGTCGCGCTCCTCGGCGATCCTGGCCAGGCCCTCGGGCGAGAGCACCCCGCCGAGCGCCGCCGGGTCGCCCGGCACACCCATCACATGGCCCTTGGGCATGGGGCGCAGGGCGTCCCGGGTCCAGACCGACGCGGTGGCGGTGGCGGGCGGCCGGAGCCGGTCTCCGAGCCCGGCAGCGGTGGCGAGCCCGATCGCTTCGGGCCGGCGCGCGAGCATCGACTCCGCGCCGAGGTCGACACGGGTGCCCGCGATCTCGCCGGTCATCAGTTTGCCGCCGAGCCGCGCGGTCGCCTCCAGGACGGTGACCCGGACACCGGAGGCCAACAGCCGGTGGGCGGCGGCGAGTCCGGCGATGCCACCGCCGATGACGACGACGTGGGCCGTGCGTGTGGTGTCGCGCTGAAGAGGACGCTGCATGGGTCCACTCTCTCAAACCCGCTCCGAGTCCCGAACGTGACCACTTCGAAACCGCCGACGGGCAACCCGCGCACGGGTACGGCACGTCGAACCAGCACCATCGACAACGTGCCCTGGGGGGACGCTCATGCCTGACGAACGCCACACGGACGATCACCCGCCCGCCCGGCCGGTCCGCCGCCGCCCACCCGCGCAGGCCGCCGCCGTACTGCTCGCGGTCCTTCTGGCCACCGGAGCGTGCGGGGCCTCCTCCGACAGCGGTTCCATGTCCGATTCCAAGGCGGCGGCGCCCCGGGCGGCCGGGGCCGGGGCGGAACCGGCCGACAGGCCCTCCGGCAAGGTGGGGTCCGCGCCGGACCCGGGCTCGGCCCTCGCCGTCCACGTCATCCGGACGGCCACGCTGTACGTCGAGGTCAGGAGTGTGCCGAAGGCCGTCTCCGCGGCCCGGGGTGTCGCGGAGGGTGCGGGTGGACTCGTCGCCGAGGAGAACACCGAACGGGTCGACGACACCCACGACATGTCCCATCTCGTCCTGCGTGTGCCGCAGGCCCGGTACGACGAGGTGCTGCGCGGCCTCGCGGGGACCGGGAAGCTGGTGTCCCGCACCTCGAACGCGAAGGACGTGACCGGGCAGGTCGTGGACGTCGAGAGCCGGATCGCCACCCAGCGGGCGAGCGTCGCACGGGTCCGCGACCTGATGGACAAGGCGGAGAAGCTCACCGACGTGGTGACGCTGGAGGGCGAACTCAGCAGCCGGCAGGCCGCCCTGGAGTCGCTCCTCGCCCAGCAGGCGTCGCTGAAGGACCGCACCACGCTCGCGACCGTCACACTCGAACTGAGTGAGCCCGAGGCGGACGCCGGGGATCCGGAGGGGGACACCGGCTTCCTGGACGCGCTGGGCAGCGGCTGGGAGGCGTTCGTGACGATGCTTCGGTGGATCATGGTCGCGATCGGTGCCACGGCTCCGTTCCTCGCCACCGCGGCCGTCCTGGTGCTCCTGTGGCGCCTGCTGCGCCGCCGCATGCCACGGCGCCGCACGACGCCCCCGCGGGCCACGGAGACCACTGCGGCCCCGCCCGCCCCGTAGGCGCCGTAGCGTGGGCCCCTGATCCTGCACACGGCGGCGAAGGGACCCGGCATGGCGGCGGAGCGACTGGTGGTCGTCGGAGGCGACGCGGCGGGCATGTCCGCCGCGTCGCAGGCGCGCAGGCTCAAGGAACCCGGGGAGCTGAGCATCGTCGCCTTCGAGCGCGGCGACTTCACGTCGTACTCCGCCTGCGGCATCCCGTACTGGGTGAGTGGTGACGTCGAGGGTCCCGACGCCCTCATCGCGCGGACGCCCGAGGAGCACCGGGCCCGTTCCATCGATCTGCGCACCCGTACCGAGGTGACGGAGATCGACGTCGCCGGGCACCGGGTGCGGGCACTGGACCGCGACAGCGGAGAGACCTCGTGGACGGGGTACGACAAGCTGGTGATCGCCACCGGTGCCCGGCCGGTGCGGCCGGACCTGCCCGGCATCGACGCCCCGGGCGTCCACGGAGTGCAGACCCTGGGCGACGGCCAGGCGCTCCTGGACTCCCTCGACCGGGCCCCGGGGCGCCGGGCGGTCGTCATCGGCGCGGGCTACATCGGCGTCGAGATGGCGGAGGCGATGCTCAAGCGCGGCTTCGAGGTGACGGTGCTCAACCGCGGCGCGCAGCCGATGGCGACACTCGATCCGGACATGGGGCGGCTGGTCCACGAGGCGATGGACGGCCTGGGCATCACGACGGTGAACGGGGCGGCGGTCACCCGGATCGACACCGGTCCGGACGGCCGGGTCACGGCGGTCGCCACGGACGGGGACACCTACCCCGCGGACATCGTGGTGCTGGGCATCGGCGTCGAGCCGGAGACCGCGCTGGCCCGTGAGGCCGGTCTGCCGCTGGGCCCGCACGGCGGTCTCCTGACGGACCTGTCGATGCGGGTCGCGGGGCAGGACGACATCTGGGCCGGCGGCGACTGCGTCGAGGTCCTGGACCTCGTCGCCGGCCGCACCCGGCACATCGCGCTCGGCACCCACGCGAACAAGCACGGCCAGATCATCGGAGCCAACGTCGGAGGCGGCTACGGCACGTTCCCCGGGGTCGTCGGTACGGCGGTGAGCAAGGTCTGCGACCTGGAGATCGCCAGGACCGGGCTGCGCGAGAAGGACGCGAGGGCGGCCGGGCTGCGCTACGTCACGGCGACGATCGAGTCGACCGGCCGTGCCGGCTACTACCCGGGAGCGAGGCCGATGACGGTGAAGATGCTCGCGGAGTACCGCACCGGCCGTCTCCTGGGGGTGCAGATCGTCGGCCGCGAGGGAGCGGCGAAGCGCGTGGACGTCGCGGCGGTGGCACTCACCGCAGGGATGACCGTGGAAGCGATGACGGCGCTCGACCTCGGCTACGCCCCGCCGTTCTCCCCGGTCTGGGACCCGGTGCTGGTGGCCGCCCGCAAGGCCGTGTCGGCGGTGCGGGCGGCCGGCACCGGCTAGCGGGCCGTCTGCTGGTGGACGTACTCCACCAGGCGCGTCAGGGCGTCCGGGTCGGTGGACGGCATGACGCCGTGCCCGAGGTTGAAGATGTGGCCCTCGAGGCCGGCGGCGGCGTCGAGCACCTCGCGGGCCTTCGCCTCCACCGCCTCGGTCGGCGCGAACAGCACCGCCGGGTCGAGGTTGCCCTGGAGGGCCTTGCCGGGACCGACCCGGCGGGCGCCCTCGTCCATCGGGACACGCCAGTCGACGCCGACGACGTCCGCGCCGGCCTCGCCCATCAGCCCGAGCAGCTCGCCGGTGCCGACGCCGAAGTGGATGCGCGGGACGCCGTAGGACGCGACGGCGTCGAAGACCTTCGCGGAGGCAGGCATCACGGAGCGGCGGTAGTCGGCCGGCGCCAGGGCGCCGACCCAGGAGTCGAAGAGCTGGACGGCGGAGGCGCCGGCCTCGATCTGGACCTTCAGGAAGGCACCGGTGATCTCCGCGAGCCGGTCGAGCAGGTCGGCCCAGAGCTCCGGGTCGCCGTACATCATGGCCTTGGTGCGCTCGTGGTTGCGGGACGGGCCGCCCTCCACGAGGTAGCTCGCCAGGGTGAACGGCGCACCGGCGAAGCCGATCAGGGGCGTGGCCCCGAGCTCGGCGGTGAGCATCCCGATGGCCGCGGTGACGTACGTGACGTCCTCGGGCGTGAGGTCGCGCAGCCGTGCCAGGTCGGCGCGGGTGCGGATCGGCTCGGCGATCACCGGGCCGATGCCGGGCTTGATGTCGAGGTCGATGCCGATGGCCTTGAGCGGTACGACGATGTCGCTGAAGTAGATCGCGGCGTCGACCTTGTGACGGCGCACGGGCTGCAGGGTGATCTCGGTGACCAGCTCCGGCATCATGCAGGAGTCGAGCATCGCGATGCCCTCGCGGACCTTGAGGTACTCGGGCAGCGAGCGTCCCGCCTGGCGCATGAACCAGACCGGAGTGTGCGGCACCGGCTCACGGCGGCAGGCCTTGAGGAAGGCCGACTCGTGGGTGGCGGGGGTGGTCCGCAGGCCCGAGGACGGGCCCTCCCCTGATCGGACGGAGCTGAGCTCTTGGGGAAGGTCGTTGGCACTCACGCACAGAATCTTCGCACGGAGTGGCAACGAGCCGGACGCCGCATGGGTGTCCCTCCCTGCACGACGCTCCGGTTCCGCCTACTCTTCCCGGCATGGCTCCGGCTCAGGGACAATTCTCCGATCATTCCGATGGCACCGACAGCGAGGAGGGTGCGGACGGCGACGGCGTCCCACTCGCGTTCCGGTCGGCGGTCGACGCGTTGCGTTCCGCCCGGCTGCGCCCCGAACTGGAGGTCGAGCCCACACGGCCGCCGCAGCGGCTCGCCCCGCACGCCTACGCGCTGGAGGCGGCCGTGGTGGACGGCGAGGACGACCTCGCCGACGGCCGTCTGGTCCTCCTGCACGACCCGTCCGGACACGACGCCTGGCAGGGCACGTTCCGCCTGGTGACGCTCGTGCGGGCCGAACTGGAACCGGAGATGGCGGCCGACCCGTTGCTGCCCGAGGTGTGCTGGACCTGGCTCACGGGGGCGCTGGACGCCCGGGGACTCTCGTACGGGGAGGCGGGCGGGACGGTGACGCGTGCCGGCTCGCACTATTTCGGCGCGCTGTCCGCGCGGCGCCCGGCGACGCAGATCGAGATCCGGGCCTCGTGGACGCCGGGTGAGGGGCGCGGCGGTGTGCCTGACGTGGCGGCGCACCTGGTCGCCTGGGGCGATCTGCTCTGCCAGCTCGCCGGACTGCCTCCGTCGGGCACGGCCGACGCGGCGGTGGTGACACTGCCGCAGCGGCGGGGCCCCCAGGTCCCCTAACACTGCGTCACCTTCGGAGAGAGCCGGTCGCACAGCGACCGGCTCTCTTTTCGTACAATCGATCGCCCGTCCGATTTGCCCGAATTGTTACTCACTAAATCGTGATCTTCCCCTAAAGGAGGACGCATCTGCTGCCGAAGAGGTCAATGACCCTTCAAGCATGGTTCGCCCCGGCTTCATCCCCGAGCCGGCCCGCCCCGCCACTCCCCAGGAGGCCTGGTGTCCGTTCTCCTCGAGCAGCCCGCAAGCCTGGTCGCCTACCGCCCGAACAAGCCGACGGCCATGGTCGTCGTGGCCGACCCGCGCGTCCGTTCCACCGTCACCCGCCATCTGTGGGCGCTCGGAGTTCGTGACGTCATCGAGGCGTCGTCCATCGCGGAGGCCCGCCCCCGCGTCGGCAACCCGCGCGACATCTGCGTTGCCGACGTCCACCTGCCCGACGGTTCCGGGCTGACCCTGCTGTCCGAGACCCGAGCCGCCGGCTGGCCGAACGGCCTCGCCCTCTCCGCCGCCGATGACATCGGCGCGGTGCGCAACGCCCTCGCGGGCGGCGTGAAGGGCTATGTCGTCACCGGTACCCGTACCAACATCGGCCACCCGACCCGACCCGGCATGGCCCCGATCGGAGCCAATGCCGCCCGCATGCACCGCAGGCCCCCCGGTTCCCCGAGCCACCCGGGCGGCTACCGCGAACTGTCCGGCCGTGAGGTGGAGGTGCTCCGCCTGGTCGCCGAAGGCCAGTCCAACAAGGCCATCGGCGTCTCGATGGGCCTCTCCGCCCTCACGGTCAAGAGCCACCTCGCCCGCATCGCCCGCAAGCTCGGCACCGGAGACCGCGCCGGAATGGTCGCCGTCGCCCTGCGTACGGGCATCATCCACTGACCCCGCGTCCACCGGCACCTGCACAGATGCACAACCGGCCGGTTTACGTGCATGGTCGCCCGTCGGCGGAACGTTCCGTCGACGGGCGACGCGTTTACACAGATACCCTTGGCATGTGACCGACGCCCAAGAGACCGCAGCAGACACATCACTGCGAACCACCGGGGGCGCTCCCCCGGACGACGTCGCCCCGGCGCCGATCCCCTTGCTCGAGCCGCGCGAGGGAATTCCCCCGGTGGTGGCGACCGACGAAGCGCTGGCCCGTGTGGTGGCGGACTTCGCCGCCGGGACCGGCCCCGTCGCCGTCGACGCGGAGCGCGCCTCCGGCTATCGCTACGGGCAGCGCGCCTACCTGGTGCAGCTGCGCCGCGAGGGCGCGGGCAGCGCGCTGATCGACCCGGTCGGCTGCCCCGACCTGTCCGCGCTCGGCGACGCCCTCACCGGCAGTGAGTGGATCCTGCACGCGGCCACCCAGGACCTGCCCTGCCTGCGCGACATAGGCATGACCCCGACCTCGCTCTTCGACACGGAGCTCGCCGGACGGCTGGCGGGATTCCCGCGTGTCGGGCTGGGGGCCATAGTCGAGAACGTCCTCGGCTACGCCCTGGAGAAGGGGCACTCCGCGGTCGACTGGTCCACCCGCCCCCTGCCCGACCCCTGGCTGCGCTACGCCGCGCTCGACGTCGAGCTGCTGGTGGACCTGCGCAACGCCCTGGAGGAGGAGCTGGACCGGCAGGGCAAGCTCGGCTGGGCCTTGGAGGAGTTCGCCGCGATCGCCTCGGCTCCGCCCGCTCCCCCGCGCAAGGACCCGTGGCGCCGGACCTCCGGCATGCACAAGGTGCGCCGCCGCCGCCAGATCGCGGTCGTACGGGAGCTGTGGACCGCCCGTGACCAGGTGGCGCAGCGCCGGGACGTCTCCCCCGGGAAGGTCCTCGGCGACGCCGCGATCATCGAGGCGGCCCTGGCGCTCCCGGTGAACGTGCAGGCCCTGACCGCGCTGCCCGGCTTCGGGCACCGGATGGGGCGCCGCCAGCTCGAGCAGTGGCAGGCGGCCGTCGACCGCGCCAGGCAGCTGCCCGAGTCCGAACTCCCGCAGCCCGGCCAGCAGCCGGCGGGTCCTCCGCCGCCCCGCTCGTGGGCGGACAAGGACCCGGCCGCCGCGGCCCGGCTGTCGGCGGCCCGCACCGCCGTGTCGGAGCTCGCCGAGCGGCTGCGCATGCCACAGGAGAATCTGATCACCCCGGACACCGTGCGCCGGGTCTGCTGGGAGCCGCCCAAGGCACTGACCCCCGACGCGGTCGAGACCGCGCTGGCCGGACACGGTGCGCGCCACTGGCAGATCGAACAGGTGGGCCCGCTGCTGCTGCGCGCCCTGGACACCGACGTCTGACGCCTTCGGACACGCGTACGCCCCCATGCCGGGTCCGGCACGGGGGCGTACGCGTGTCGGGACCGCACCAGGGGCAGCTTCATCGAGGAGGATCGAATTCACGCCAGTTACCCGGTCCCGCCGGGTCACCGGCGGCACCCCCAGCGTGTGTGACGTTCGCCGCTCCGGCGACGGGGGGTGGGCAGTCTGGTTACCCGCAAGTAGCATGAGGGACGTGGCGCACCGATGCGTGCGCCCGCAGCAGTGCCATCCCGCACCCTGGAGGAGAGCCACCGTGCCTCGTACCATCCGGGACGTCGTCTTCGTCGACGGCGTCCGCACCCCGTTCGGCAAAGCGGGCCCGAAGGGCATCTACCACGAGACCCGCGCCGACGATCTCGTCGTGAAGGCCATCCGGGAGCTGCTGCGCCGCAACCCGGACCTGGACCCCGCGAAGATCGACGAGGTCGCCATCGCCGCGACCACCCAGATCGGCGACCAGGGCCTCACTCTCGGGCGTACCGCCGGAATCCTGGCCGGTCTGCCCCAGTCGGTCCCCGGTTACTCCATCGACCGCATGTGTGCGGGCGCCCTGACCGCCGTGACCTCGACGGCAGGTTCCATCGCCTTCGGCGCGTACGACGTCGTCATCGCCGGCGGTGTCGAGCACATGGGCCGCCACCCGATGGGCGAGAGCGTGGACCCCAACCCGCGCCTCGTGTCGGAGAAGCTGGTCGACGAGTCGGCCCTCTTCATGGGCATGACCGCGGAGAACCTGCACGACAGGTACCCCTCGATCACCAAGCAGCGCGCCGACGAGTACGCGGTCCGTTCGCAGGAGAAGGCCGCCAAGGCGTACGCCAACGGCAAGATCCAGCAGGACCTGGTGCCGGTCTCCGTGCGCCGCACCGACCCGGCGGTCGGCGAGACGGGCTGGGGCCTGGTCACCGCCGACGAGCCGATGCGCCCGGGCACCACCATGGAGTCCCTGGCCGGCCTGAAGACCCCGTTCCGCGCCCACGGCCGCGTGACGGCCGGTAACGCCGCGGGGCTCAACGACGGCGCCACCGCCTCGCTGCTCGCGTCCGAGGAGACCGCCCGCGAGCTGGGCCTCCCCGTCAAGATGCGTCTCGTGTCGTACGCCTTCGCGGGCGTCGAGCCGGAGGTCATGGGCTACGGCCCGATCCCGGCGACGGAGAAGGCCCTGGCCAAGGCCGGTCTCTCCATCGACGACATCGGTCTCTTCGAGATCAACGAGGCCTTCGCCGTGCAGGTCCTCGCCTTCCTGGAGCACTACGGCATCGCCGACGACGACCAGCGCGTCAACCAGTACGGCGGCGCCATCGCCTACGGCCACCCGCTCGCCTCCTCCGGCGTCCGCCTGATGACTCAGCTGGCCCGCCAGTTCGAGGAGCAGCCGGAGGTCCGCTACGGCCTGACGACCATGTGTGTCGGCTTCGGCATGGGCGCGACGGTCGTCTGGGAGAACCCGCACTTCGAGAACGCCGGAGGCAACAAGTGAGCGAGCGCAGCGAGGGAACAGACAAGAGGTGCAGCCCGAGCGAATGCTGGGCCGAGCGAAGCGAGGGTCAGGCATGAGCTCCACCACCGAGCTTCTGAAGGGCGCGGCCGAGCTGTTCCCCGGCGAGGTCGTCACGCAGGCGCACGTACGCCACCTCGACCTTCCCGGCGGCGCGGGCCGCTTCGCCCTCATCACGCTGGACAACGGCTTCGACCACACCAAGCCGACCACCGTCGGCCCGCAGTCGCTGGCGAACCTGAACGCCGCCGTCGACCAGGTCGAGGAGGAAGCGGCCGAGGGCACGATCGTCGGTGTCGGTGTGACCGGCAAGCCGTTCATCTTCGCGGTCGGCGCGGACCTCAAGGGCGTCGAACTCCTCAAGGAGCACAAGGACGCGCTGGCCATCGGCAAGGGCGGCCACGACGTCTTCCGCCGTCTGTCGGGCCTCGCGGTCCCGACGTTCGCGTACTACAACGGCGCGGCGATGGGCGGTGGCGTCGAGATCGGGCTGCACTGCTCCTACCGCACCGTCTCCAGTGCGCTGCCGGCGTTCTCGCTGCCCGAGGTCTTCCTCGGCCTGGTCCCCGGCTGGGGCGGCTGCGCGCTGCTCCCCAACCTGATCGGCGCCGACCGCGCCGTGTCGGTGATCATCGAGAACTCGCTGAACCAGAACCGCCAGCTCAAGGGCAAGCAGGTCTTCGAGCTCGGGATCGCCGACGCGATCTTCGAGGGTGCGGACTTCCTGGAGCAGTCGCTGATCTGGACCGCGTCCGTCCTCAAGGGCGAGATCGCGGTGGAGCGCCCCGAGGTCGACCGCGGTGACGCCTGGGACCAGGCCGTCGCACGCGGCAAGGCGATCGCCGACTCCAAGGTGCACGGCGCCGCCCCGGCCGCGTACCGCGCGCTGGAGATCATCGCCGCGGCGAAGTCCGGTGACCTGGGCGCCGGTTTCGACGCCGAGGACCAGGCCCTCGCCGACCTGATCATGGGCGGTGAGCTGCGCTCCGGGATCTACTCGTTCAACCTCGTCCAGAAGCGCGCCAAGCGCCCGGCCGGCGCCCCGGACAAGGCTCTGGCCCGCCCGGTCACCAAGGTGGGCGTGGTGGGCGCGGGCCTGATGGCCAGCCAGCTCGCCCTGCTCTTCCTGCGCCGCCTCGAGGTCCCGGTCGTCCTCACGGACATCGACCAGGAGCGCGTCGACAAGGGTGTGGGCTACGTCCACGCCGAGATCGAGAAGCTCCTCGGCAAGGGCCGCATCAACCAGGACAAGGCCAACCGCCTCAAGGCCCTGGTCTCCGGCGTGCTGGACAAGGCGGAGGGCTTCTCCGACGCCGACTTCATCATCGAGGCCGTCTTCGAGGAGATCGGCGTCAAGCAGAAGGTGTTCGCGGAGGTGGAGGCGGTCGCCCCGGCGCACGCGATCCTCGCCACGAACACCTCGTCCCTCTCGGTCACCGAGATGGCGTCGAAGCTGAAGAACCCCGAGCGGGTCGTCGGCTTCCACTTCTTCAACCCGGTCGCGATCCTCCCCCTCCTGGAGATCGTCCGCGGCGAGCAGACCGACGACGCCTCGCTGGCCACGGCCTTCGGCGTCGCCCGGAAGCTGAAGAAGACCGCGGTGCTGGTGAAGGACGCCCCCGCGTTCGTCGTCAACCGCATCCTCACCCGCTTCATGGGCGAGATCCAGAACATCATCGACGAGGGCACCCCGGTCGAGACGGCGGAGAAGGCCATCGAGCCCCTCGGCCTGCCGATGTCCCCGCTGGTGCTCCTGGAGCTCGTGGGCCCGGCCATCGGCCTGCACGTCTCCGAGACCCTGAACCGCGCGTTCCCGGACCGCTTCACGGTCTCCGAGAACCTCGCGGCGGTCGTGAAGGCGGGCAAGCGCGGCTTCTACGTCTACGACTCCGGTGCGCCGGTCCTCGACCCCGAGGTCGCCGCGCTCCTCGAGCAGGGCGACTCCGTCCTGTCCGAGGAGCAGGTCCGCGACCGCGTCCTGGACGCGGTGGCGCAGGAGATCGGCCTGATGCTCGCCGAGGGCGTCGTCGCCGAGCCGCAGGACATCGACCTCTGCCTGATCACCGGCGCGGGCTGGCCCTTCCACCTGGGCGGCATCACGCCGTACCTGGACCGCGAGGGCGTCTCCGAGCGGGTCAACGGGAAGCGTTTCCTGGAGCAGGGCGTGGCGAGCGTTCCGGCATAACGCACAGAGCAGCACCCCGCGTGAAGCGGTGAAGGGCACGGCTCGGTCACGGGTCGTGCCCTTCGCATTGCCCGTGGAGCGCTGGACCCGACAGGCTCGTGACAGAATGTTGCATCTCACCCCAAAGCTTGGACGGTCATCCCGTTCCGGGAGAATCGGCGGTCACGGCGCTCATGACGATCAGCGACAGGCCGGTGAGCCGGCGAGCACTCCTCCTCGCGGGAGGCGGCACCGTGGCCGCCGCCACCGCTGCAGGCGTGGTCCTCGCCAGGCGTGAGAAGCAGACACCTCCTCCCCCGGGTGCCGTGGGGTTGTTCGACATCGACGCGGCCGCGGAACTGCTACGGCCCACTCCGCTTCACGACATCACCGGACCGCAGTCGATCGCGTTCGACGAGCACGGCCGCATGTACGCGCTCCAGGTCATGCAGGGTGGCATCCGGCTGCCGGACGAGGAGCGCCCCGCGTCCGGGAAGGCGCGGCGACTGGCCGGGGACATGTGCGTCACGGCGTACGCCCGTGGCGGAGCGGCCGCGGGGCACATGTACCTGCGCGGATTCGGACACGGCATCTCGATGGGCGTCGAGCCGTCCGGCGACGGCCCGCTGCTCTGGGTGGAGTGCGACGCCGACACGGGTACCGGGTACGGACGCGCCGTGGCCCGTGTCCCCTTCCACCACGGCACGGTGCTGGACAGTACGTCCCCCTCGGTACGCCACCACCGGCCCCTGCCCGGCAGCCACCGGATCCACCCGGCCGTGGACGTGGCCGGCGGGCGCGTCCTGCTGAGCCACCGGGCTGGGCGGTCCCAGCGGTACACGGTCTACGCCCTGGACGACTTCCTCTCGGGCTCGTACAAGCCGTTGGCCGACCTCAGGAACCATGCCCTGCGCGGCGGCGAGACACTCCAGGGCTGCGCCGTGCACGGCGATCACATCTACCAGCTCACGGGGACTCCCTACACGGACCCGGAGGGTGCCAATCCGCCGGAGGGCGGCGGGAACACCTACGTGTCGGCCATCGACGTGCGCAGCGGGAGGACCATCGGCCGGCGCAAGGTCTCCGTCGCACCCCACCTCCCTTTCCGGGAACCGGAGGGACTCGCCGTCCGGCCGGGGGCCCGTCCCGAGCTGTGTGTGGCGTTCTCCGTGAAGTCCGGCGACAGACGAAACGTCGCTGTCTACGCGTGTCCGTCCTGACGACGGCGGACCGGACCGGCACGACCGTCACCCAGCGTGATAGCTGATGGGCGCGCGATCACATGAAGCGAGCAATATATAACCGTTCGGTATCCGGCGGTCCAATGTTCGACTTTTACCCTCTGAAAGTTCACTAAATCTTTCATGACAATCTAAAGTTCGGTCTGATGCTTCACGAGCTCCTGACGCACCGTCCGCCTTTCATCTGAACCCCGCGGCTCGGCCCCCACTGTGATGACGTGCGGCACCCCCTGCTCCCGCCGGCACCGTCGCCGTGCGTTCGCACAAGATCACTGAAGGAGGGGCTGTCCCCTGATGGGCAAGCCACAGCGCCAGGCGGCGCTCGGTATTCTGATCACGGTTGCCCTGGTGGGCAGTTTCGTCGCCATGATGGCGGCGGTCGTGATGGTCTCCCTCCCCGTCTTCGCCTACGCAGCGGCGGTCAGCTACGGAGCGGACCTGCTCCTTCACACCGCCCAGTCCACGACGCTGGACCGCCTCCGGGACTCACGCTTCGGCCTCACCATCCGCTTCCTGATCCGGCAGTTCCTGCTGCTGGCCCTGTGCGGCGTCATGATCGACCTCGACTCCTTCGTCGTGCAGATGACGGCGGTCGGACTGCTGCTCCTCTTCGTCATGCAGCTCGTCTACGGGGCCCTGCTCAAGCGGGTCCGGTCCGAGCGGGCGGCGCTGCCCTTCACCACACGCGGGCTGGACCTGGAGGCGCTCGGCATCAGGCGCCTGCCGCACCCGTTCCTGATGGACAAGCACGTCCGCAAGATGCTGCACCTGGACGTCCCGCTGGTCGCCGGCGCCATCGGCACGATCGCCACGGACGACTGGCGGTACGTGACGTTCGGTGGGATCGCGACCGTCTGGCTCGCCTTCGTCGCGGTGCTGGTCCTGCTGCCCGGCGCCAAGAACGCGCTGATCCTGCCCAGCCCCGACGACGCCCTGGACGAGCTCAACTGGCAGCTGGGGCAGTACAGGCCGCAGGTCGCGCTGTACTTCACCTTCGCCGCCGTGTCCCGGGACTTCATGTACCAGGTGAACATGTGGCTCGAGTCACTGGAGGCGCTGGACCTGCGCCCCATCATCGTCCTGCGCGAGCGCGCGACCCTGCGCTTCCTGGACGCCACCTCCGTGCCGGTCATCTGCGTCCCGAAGGCCGAGAACCTGGCGCGGGTCGAGATGCCGGAGCTCCGCGTCACCCTCTACCCGGGCAACGCGGGCAAGAACGTGCACATGCTGCAGCGCCACGAGGTCAAGCACGTCTTCATCGGCCACGGCGACAGCGACAAACTGGCCAGCAGCAACCGCGTCAGCAAGGTCTTCGACGAGATCTGGGTCGCGGGCCGCGCCGGACGCGACCGCTACGAGCGCATCAAGCACGCGGTGTCCGCCCACCAGATCGTGGAGGTCGGACGTCCGCAGCTGATGCCCCTGCGCCGGTGGACCGGCTCGGTCAGCAACGAGACACCCACCGTCATCTACGCCCCCACCTGGGAGGGCTGGACCGACGACGCCTGCTACACCTCGGTCATCCCCGCCGGCGAGCACCTCATACGCATGCTGCTCTCCCACGAACGGAGACTGCGGGTCATCTACAAGCCCCACCCCCTGACCGGCACCCGTTCCCCCGCCGCGGCGGCCGCGCACCGGCGGATCATCGCCCTCCTCCAGGAGGACAACACCCGCCGCTTCGGCAGGAAGATCACCGACTCGAAGACCGCCGCCCGCCGGCTGGCACGCATCGACAAGCGGCTCACCGACCTCCAGGAGCGCGGGGTCCGGTCGAAGTACCCGGACCTGTCCGAGGAGGAGCGGACCGCGCGCATCCGCAAGTTCCGCGACCAGGCCGGCACGCTCTACTGGGACTCACTGCCCGTCGACGCCCACCACGTGGTGACGGAGAGGGTGCCCACCCTGTACGACTGCTTCAACCACTCGGACCTGCTCATCGGCGACATGTCGAGCGTGGTCTCCGACTTCGTGGCGACGAGGAAGCCGTACGCGATCTTCAACCTGGAGGGTCTCCCGGACGCCGAGTTCAGGAACGAGCAGCGGACCGCCTACGCCTCGTATCTGCTCGATTCCGAGTGCAACGGCCTGGAGGAGGCGCTCACAGCGACGCTGGAGCCCGCCAAGGACGTCATGGCCCCCTACCGGGAGCAGCTCAAGGACTACCTGCTCGGCACGGACCACCCGCCGTCGACCGTGCGGTTCAACGGCGCCGCGAACGACCTCTACCACCGCGGGCTCCAGGACTTCCCGATCGAGTACCCGGTGTACGAGGAGCCCTCCGGCCAGCCCGGTGCGCAGCCGCGCCAGCCGGCCTGACCACGACACGTTCGCCGCCCGTACCCCCTCCGCCCTCCGTGAAGGAAGCAGGACGTCTTGACCTCCCGCACCGCCCGCCGCCGTACCGTCGCCGTCGTCCTCGCCGGCGGTACGGGGCAGCGCATCGGCCTCTCCATACCGAAGCAGCTCCTGAAGATCGCCGGGAAGCCCATCCTCGAGCACACCCTGCAGATCTTCGAGGCTGCCGCGGACGTGGACGACGTCCTGGTCCTGATGACGCCGGACCACGTCGCCGAGGCCCAGCGGATCGTGACCCGGGCCGGGTTCCGCAAGGTGCACCGGGTCCTCGCGGGAGGCGCGACCCGGAGTGAGACGACCACGCTGGCCATCCGCGCGGCCGCCGCCCTTCCCGGCGGCGACGAAGGGGGCGACGAGGACCGCAACCTGCTCTTCCACGACGCCGTACGCCCGCTGCTGTCCCAGCGGGTGATCACGGAGTGCGTCGAGGCGCTGGAGCGCTACCGCGCCGTCGACGTGGCCATCCCCTCGGCCGACACGGTGATCGTGACGCGGACCCACGGCGACGACGGCGAGTTCATCACCGAGGTGCCGGACCGCGCCCGGCTCAGGCGCGGGCAGACTCCTCAGGGGTTCCGTCTTTCCACCATCCGGCGCGCGTACGAACTGGCGGCGGCCGATCCGCTCTTCCAGGCCACCGACGACTGCTCGGTCGTCGTGAAGTACCTGCCCGACGTCCCCGTCCACGTGGTCATGGGCGACGAGTACAACATGAAGATCACTCAGCCGGTGGACGTCTTCATCGCCGACAAGCTCTTCCAGCTCGCCTCGACCACCGCCCCGGCGCACAGCGGTGAGTCGTTCTACCGGGACCGTCTCTCGGGCCGTACCCTGCTCGTCTTCGGCGGGTCGTACGGGATCGGCGCGGACATCGCCAGGATCGCCGAGGAGTACGGAGCCAGGGTCTACGCACTCGGGCGTTCCACCACGGGCACCCACGTGGAGAACCCCGACCAGGTCGACGAGGCGTTCGCCCGTGCCTACGCGGAGACCGGACGTATCGACTACGTGGTCAACACCGCGGGCGTGCTGCGGATCGGGCGGCTCGACGCGACGGACAACGCGACCGTCCGGGAGGCCATGGAGGTCAACTTCCTCGCTCCGGTGAACATCGCGCGCACGGCCTACAAGTACCTCGCCGAGAGCGGGGGGCAGTTGCTGCTCTTCACCTCCAGCAGCTACACGCGTGGGCGTGCCGAGTACAGCCTGTACTCCTCCACGAAGGCGGCCATGGTGAACCTGACCCAGGCCCTTTCGGACGAATGGGCCGAGGACGGGATCAGGGTCAACTGCGTGAACCCCGAGCGGACCGCCACACCGATGCGGACGAAGGCCTTCGGCCAGGAGCCCGGCGGCTCGCTGCTCACGTCCGAGACGGTCGCGCGCAGTTCGCTGGACGTACTGCTGTCCGCGCTGACCGGCCACGTCATCGACGTGCGTCAGCAGGACCCCACCGCTCCGGGCAACGCCTCCGGCTTCGAGAAGGCCCTCGCATCCGTCCTTCACGAACAGGCCGACGTCTCCTCGTGACCACGTCCACAGCGTCCAGTTGGTGAGGGAGGACCATGAACCACTCGACGGCGCCCTACGGGCACCGGGCACGCATCTTCGTGGCCGGCGATTCCACGGCGGTCACCCGCCCGGTGAGCCACCTGCCGATGGCGGGTTGGGCGCAAGCCCTCCCTCTGTTCCTCAGCCCCGATGTCGAGGTCGTCAACTGCGCTCGTGCCCGGGCGAGTTCCAAGAGCTTCCATGAGCGGGGACGGCTCGGATGGATCCTGGACAACATGGCACCGGGTGACTACCTGGTCTATGGGTTCGGCCAGATCGACTGGAAGCCCGACGCCGGCCTCCACACCGAACCCTTCGGGTCGTTCATGGACCACATGCGGGCCTATGCCGTAGGGGCGCGGGCGGCCCAGGGGCATCCCGTGGTGCTGCTCCCCTTCGAGCGGCGCCGTGTGGACGTGCACGGCAACGTGTCCCGGTTCCTCGGCGACTACCCCACGGCCATGCGCAGGCTGGCGTGGGAGGAGCATCTGCCGGTGATCGACCTCTACGGCCAGAGCATCGCCTGGTGGGAGGAGCTCGGGCCGGAGAACTCGAAGCACGCCTTCACCTACCTGCGCCCGGGTGAGCCCCTGCAGGAGATCGTGCAGGACGCGGACAACGTCCACCTGCGCGCCGAGGGCGCCATCGAGTGCGCCCGGTTCGTGGCCCGCGGTCTCCTGACCCAGCAGATCGTCCCGGCCCACTGGGTCACCGGACTGGACCGCCGGACGTTCTCGTACGACGAACTCGGCTGGCTCGACGACGAGACCTTCGTCCGCCGGACGAAGGAGAGGGTGTCCGCCCACCCCGTGCGGGAGGCAGGCGCGTGAACCACTTGCTGTGCAACGGCCGGGCCGTCGCAGCGGACCCCGCGCAGGGCGTCGTGTACGCGGGTCTCTACAGCTCGGCGGACCCGCGGGCGGGCGCCGTGCCGGGGGAGATCATCCAGCTGGGACTGTCCGTGGCGGCGGACGGGGGCGCCCCACGCGGCTGCGCCTACGTCATGGAGAACTCTCTGACCGATGCCGCGGAGATCCTCTCGGCCGAAGCCCTGGAGTACTTCCCCCAGCAGCGCTGGTTCCGCGTGCGCGCGGACGCCGGCGAGACCCGCACCGGCGCGCTCTCCCTGCGGATCACCACTCCGCGCGGTGCTCCCCGGCTGCGTCCTCAGATCATGGTCGCCGTCCCGGACGCGGGGGGCCAGAAGCTGGTCCGTACCGCCCGGCTCTCCGGCCACTCGCTGCCGGTGCGCACCCACTCCGTGCCGGGACTGCGCATCACCACGGAACCAGGTGTCCGGGGAACGGTGAACGTGCTGGCGCAGGCGCCGCGTGGCAGCTTCGCGATCTCCGTGACACAACCGCGTCACGGCAGCGCGCAGCTCTCCCGCGACGGCTGGGTGGCCTACGACCCGGCCCCGGGGTTCACGGGGTACGACCGCTTCGAGTACACGGTCGGGACGGACGACTCGGCGAAGGTCACGGCTGCGGCCAACGTCTTCGTGGGCGATCTGGGCCTGGCTCCGGGCGTGTTCCCCCCGAGCGCGGTCGAGACCGGATTCCATTCCTGGGAGTGGCCCGAACTCACCGGAGAGATGCCCTGGCCCCGGCCGCAAGAGTCCCCGAGGAACCGATAGACCATGTACACCTCGCAACCCGTACGCCCCGCGGACATACGTGACGTCACCGTCGTCGTGCGCGTCAGCGACCACGCGGCGTCGATCGACGCCTGCTTCGAGTCACTGCTGGCCCAGTCGATCGGTGTGGACCGCCTGGACGTGGTGGCGGTCGACGACGGCTCCACCGACGACGGGCCGTCACTGCTCTCCCGCATCGCGAGCAGGCATCCGGCTCTCGTGCGCACGGGCCGACAGCCCATCGGGGTACGGCCCGCCGCCGCGCGCAACTGGGCCCTGAGCCAGGCGACCGGACGCTACGTCATCTTCGTCGAGGGCTCCGACCGCCTCGTCCCCGACGCGCTGGAGCGCATGGTGACGGCGGCCGACAAGCACGAGACGGATGTGGTGCTGGGCAAGCCGGAGAGCCTCGCGGGAAGCTCCGCTCCCCCGGCTCTGTACCGCCGGAGCCGGGCTTACACCGATCTCTACGAATCCCGCGCCTACTGGTCCCTGTCGGCGGACAAGCTCTTCCGGACCGATCTGCTCCGTCGGCGCGCCCTGGAGTTCCCGCTCGACTCCATGGCAGGGGGCGACGACATGGCGTTCACCGCCGCGGCGTTGGTGTCGGCCGACGGCATCTCCGTGGTCGCCGACAGCCCTTGCCTGGTCAGGGGACCCGCCGGAGGGGCCACGCGCACCCCGATGGAGTGGGTGGACCTCGCCGACTACATGATGCGGCTGGTCAGTTCGCTGCTGCCTGCCGGCAGCCGGCGGGACCATCTTCTCTCCCGGCACCTGGAGGTCGAACTCGGAACCGCCACAGGAGCGCCGCTCGCCCGGCTCACGAGCCGGGACGAGCGTGAACGGGTCTCCTGGGCGGCCAGGGACATCCTGAACACCCACCTGACCCCGGGAGCCCTCGGACTCCTCCCGAGGCCTCTGGCGGTTCGTCTCGCCCTGCTGTCGGCAGGCCGATTCGCCGAGATGCACGAGATGATCGCCTACGAGACGGACAAGGAACGGCCCGCGCCCCGTAAGACCGTGGAGGGCGGCCGGGTCTTCACCACGCTTCCGTTCTTCAGGGACCCCGGGACCGGGCTGCCCGACGAGCTCTTCGACATCACCGACCGCATGACCGTCGGCCAGCAACTGTCCGGCGTCCGGTGGACCGGCTCGATCCTTCAACTTGACGGGTACGCGTTCTTCGAGCAGCTCTCCACCCGGGACCGGGCGACCAAGGTGGTGCTGCGCGAGCGTCTCAGCGGGGCCGAGGAACGCTTCTCCGTGACGGCCAGGCGTGACGAGAAGCTGGTGAACTCCAAGGGGAAGCCGCGGGCGATGGGCCGCTACTCCGCGCGCGTCAACCTGCGGCAGACCTCCAGCGGCTGGCCGGTCGCGCCAGGGATCTGGGACGTCTACCTCTCGGTGAGCTTCGAGGGGATCACCAAGGAGGTCCGGGTCGGCCGCGAACGTGCCCAGGACGTCGACCTCACCGCTCGGGCGCCGGTGCGCATCGCTCCGTCGCCCAGGTCGGCACAGCACGAACTGGCGGCCACGCTCTTCTGCACCGAGGCCGGGGACCTCTCGATCGAGATGGCGGAGCGGCTCCCCCTGCCGACGGGGGACGGAGCGGTGTTCACCGAAGCCTCCCGGTGACACCCGCCGAGGCGACTCCCGGCAGGGCGCGCGGGCGGGCCGAGGACGTCCTGGGGCCCGACGACCCCGCGGACGGGCTTTCAGCCGGCGATGCTCCACGGCCCGAAGGCGAGCCCTTCCTGGTGCGGGTCCTGCCTGGCCACGAGGAGGGCGCCGGCCTTGTCGAGGGCGGCGACCACGATGCGTCCGGCGCCGTCCACGGTCACCTGGGGCGATTCGGCGCCCGGCCCCTCGACGCGCGCCCACCACATGCCGTAGCTCTCGTTCTCGGTGACGTAGGCGGTGACCTCGACGGTGCCTTCCACGCCAGTCTGGGCGAGCACGGTGCAGTCGTACCCACCGACGAGCGCTCGGGTCACGCTGGGCGCTCCGGAGCCGCCCGCCCCTCCGAGCGACATCAGCCCTGCCGTGGTTCCCTGCTGCCGACGCCATGCCACGAGCGAGCCGTCGACCGGGTACCGCCAGAAGTACGTGGCCCTCTTCGGTCCGGTCTCGTAGGCGGTGACGGTACCGGCCACGATCGGGCTGCCGACGCGGTCGGCGCACTCGAACCGGCCGTTGGACGTGCCGACCCAGTAGTCGGCTCCGTCCGGGCCTCCGGCGAGTATCTCCAGCGGGCCGCCCTCGGTCATGACCACCCCCGGCTCGGACGCGTACGCGCGGTCCGTGACCGGCTTCCATCCGCCCCAGTTGCCCTCGGGCTTGCGGCTGCGCCGGAAGATCCCGCCGTGTCTCATGGACACCAGCACGTGCACCGACCCGATGGCGGGGTTGACGGCGATCAGAGGCCCGTGGAGCAACGTGTCGTCCGGTGCGCCTCCCCGGGCCGCCGGGAGTCCGAGATCGTGCCAGCCGGACAGTGCCAGACCGGTCTGGAACTGTGTGGCCACGGCGACCCGTTCCGGTCGCCCCGCGTCGCCCTGAAGGGCCGCGAAGTGCACGTACCCCTCCCTGCTGCGCGCCATCGCGACGCGACCCGCCCAGGCGGGGACGTCGATCTGCTCGGGCCCGGCCCAACTCCCCTCACCCCGGAGGGGTTCGGTCCATCGCACGAGTCCCTCGGGGGTCGTCCCGTACGCCGTCATCCGGCCGTCGCGCCCGGTGAAGAGCCATCGGCCCCGGGCCGCCGTCACCGGTCCGGTCGTACCGCCACGGGAGCCCACCCGGCCCCGGGAGTCGGCGGCCCGGCCACCACTCCTGCCACGGTTCACGGCCCGTCCTGCCTTTCCACTGCCGCAGGGTTTCTCAGTCGCCCTCGGACCAGAAGCTTGTCACACGCTTCACTCTGTCTTCACTTTGCAACAAAGAACCCCACACCTTGTATCACTCGAACTCCTGTCTATTATTCACTGAATCCTGCTGTTGACAGGTGGGCTGGTACCCCTCTGCCGCCCGGTCCCTCTCGCGCGCGACCGCGCGTCTCACGGAAGAACCAGACGAGCCCATGACTGACCAGTCCACCGGCACCACTTCACACGGGTCCGACAGCACGCGCTCCCGACGGGCCGCCAAGCCGCGCAAGCGCCGCGGCCTCAAGATCACCCTCGCGGTGCTCCTCGTGCTGCTGCTCGCGGGCGGCGGTGCCGCGTACTGGATGTACCAGGACCTCGACGGCAACATCCAGGGCGTCGACATCAACAAGGCGCTCGGTGAGGACCGTCCCGAGAAGCTCCCCACCACCGGTCAGAACCTGCTCGTCCTCGGCTCCGACTCGCGCGCCGGGGCGGAGAACCAGGAGCTGGGCGGGGGCGGTGCGGTCAGCGGGGCGCGCTCCGACACCGCGCTGGTGGTGCACATACCCGAGGGCCGCACCGAGGCAGTCGCCGTATCCATCCCGCGCGACACCCTGGTGACCCGGCCCGAGTGCACCAAGTCGGACGGTTCGACGATGGCGTCCGCCGAGCGCGTCATGTTCAACTCCGTGTACTCCCAGGTCGGTCCGGCCTGTGTGGTGAAGACGGTGGAGAAGATGTCCGGGGTCCGGATCGACCACTACCTGGAGATCAACTTCGCCGGGTTCAAGGACCTCGTCGACGCGATCGGCGGCGTCACCGTCAAGGTCGACGAACCGATCAAGGACAAGGCCTCCGGCCTCGACCTGGCCGCCGGTACGCACAAGCTCGACGGCACCCAGTCCCTCGCCTACGTCCGCACCCGGCACGGCGTCGGGGACGGCAGCGACCTCGGCCGCATCGGGCTCCAGCAGCAGTTCCTGCTCGCGCTGCTGACCGAGATCAAGTCGCAGGACCTGCTGGGCAGTCCGACGACGACGTACAAGATCGCCAATTCGGCGACGAAGTCCCTGACGACCGACGAGGGGCTCGCCTCGCTCACCTCGCTCAGCGAGTTCGCCCGCTCGATGAACGGTGTCGATCCCTCCTCCATGGAGACGATCATGCTGCCGGTCGCCTATGACAAGCAGGACCCGAACCGTGTGGTGTCCGCGGAGCCGGAGGCCGGCGCCCTGTGGAAGGCGATCCGTACGGACGGCACGATCCCCGAGTCGGCGAAGAAGTCTCCGGCCACCGGAGGCTGACGACCGGCGTCCTGAGGGGATGGTGGACCTCTCAGGACCCTGGTGTGGAAGCGGCGCCGGGCAGCGGGGGCGATCTCGTCGCCGAGCCGGCCGCCGCCGCCCACGGCGCCCGGTCCTGCGTCGTCGTCACGGCCGACCGGGACTGCGGCAGCGGGCCGAGGCCCGGGCGGCCCGCTGCACGGGCCCTCGCACGGTGCGGCCGCTGCCGCCGGCCCCGAGGTGACCGAGGCGGCCGGTGCCGCCCTCACGCGGCGTCCGACGGGTGTCAGCGGCTCTTCGCCATACGGCTGTTGCGGCGCCCGTACGCGAAGTAGATGATCACGCCGATCACCATCCAGATACCGAACCTGAGCCAGGTCTCCGCCGGCAGGTTCAGCATCAGCCAGACCGAGGCCGCCACCGAGACGATCGGCAGCAGCGGCACCCACGGGGTGCGGAAGGCGCGGTGCAGCTCGGGGCGGGTGCGGCGCAGCACGATCACGCCGAGGGCGACGACCACGAACGCGAAGAGCGTACCGATGTTTACCAGGGTCGCGAGCTCGTTGATGCTCGTGAAGCCGGCGACGATCGCGATGATCGTGCCGAGCAGGATGGTGGGGCGGTACGGGGTCCTGAACCGCGGGTGCGTCTTGGAGAAGAACCGCGGCAGCAGTCCGTCGCGGCTCATCGCGAAGAACACCCGGGTCTGGCCGAGCAGCAGGATCATGCAGACCGTGGTGAGGCCGACCGCGGCGCCGAAGCTGATGACCCCCGCGTAGAAGGGGTGGCCGACGGCCTTGAACGCGTCGGCGAGCGGGGCGCTGACCGAGAGTTCCGAGTAGTTCTGCATGCCGGTGACCACGACGGAGACGGCGACGTAGAGCAGGGTGCAGATGACCAGTGAGGCCAGGATGCCTCGCGGCATGTCCCGCTGCGGGAGCTTGGTCTCCTCGGCCGCGGTGGCGACGACGTCGAAGCCGATGAAGGCGAAGAAGACGATGGACGCGGCGGTGAAGATGCCCATGACGCCGAAGTTGGTCGGTTCGTAGCCGAAGATCAGCTGGACCAGCGGGGCGTCAAGGCCCGAACCGCCCTCCTGCTTCTCGGCCTCGGGGATGAAGGGCGAGTAGTTGGACGCCTTGATGAAGAAGAGGCCGGCGATGATCACGATGAAGACGACGGCCAGTTTGACGGCGACGACGACCGTGGTCACCCGCGCGGAGAGCTTCATCCCGAGGACCAGGATGACGGTGAGGACCAGTACGAGGGCGAAGGCCAGGATGTCGAAGCCGAAGCCGCTCGCCACGTCGGGGCCGGAGAGTACCTCGGGCATCGTCCAGCCGATGTTGTCCATCAGCGAGCGCACGTAGCCTGACCAGCCGACCGCCACGACCGCGGTGCCCAGGGCGAATTCGAGCACCAGGTCCCAGCCGATGATCCAGGCGACCAGTTCGCCCAGCGAGGCGTACGAGAAGGTGTACGCCGATCCGGCCACCGGGACGGTGGAGGCGAATTCGGCGTAGCAGAGCGCGGCGAGCGCGCAGACGATGCCCGCCGCGACGAAGGCGAGGGCGGTGGCCGGGCCCGCCGTCTCCTTGGCGACCTTGCCCGTGAGGACGAAGATGCCGGTACCGATGATGACGCCCACTCCGAAGACCGTGAGGTCCAGCGCGGAGAGGGACTTCCTGAGCGCGTGCTCCGGCTCTTCCGTGTCGCGGATGGACTGTTCGACCGTCTTGGTCCGGAACAGCCCGTCTCCGCTGGGGGGCGTGTCCTGCTGCGTGCTCACCGGCGTACCTCCACGCACTCGTCGTGTACGCCATGATTCGGAACCGGCGGCCCCGGACCGACCGTGAACGCGTGGTGAGCGCGTATTTCACGCGAATGGGCCGGTCGGACCACCCGGGTGGGGTGGGCGACCGGCCCAGTGCCGTGCGTGCGGATCAGTCGCGGGCGGGCTCCACGACGCGGCTCTCGTACCTGCCGTCGAGCTTCGCGACCAGGCCGGTGACCTGGCGGGCGATGTCCGGTGCGGTCAGCCCGATCTCCGCCATGACCTCGCCGCGCGAGGCGTGGTCGAGGAAGACCGGCGGGATGCCGAAGTCGCGCAGCGGTACGTCGACACCGGCGTCGCGCAGTGCCTGGGCGACGGCGGAGCCGACACCGCCGGCCCTGCTGTTGTCCTCGACGGTGACGACGACCCGGTGCTCGGCGGCGAGCGGGGCGAGCGCCTCGTCCACGGGCTTGACCCAGCGCGGGTCGACCACGGTCGTGGAGATGCCCTGGGCGTCCAGCAGAGAGGCGATCTCCAGGCACATCGGGGCGAGGGCGCCGACGGAGACCAGGAGGACGTCGGGCTTGTCCGCGCCCGGCGAGCGGAGCACGTCCATGCCGCCCACCGTGCCGACCGCCTTGACGGCGGGGCCGACGGCGCCCTTGGAGAAGCGGACGACGGTGGGCGCGTCGTCGACGGCGACGGCCTCGCGCAGCTGGGCACGGACCTGGTCGGCGTCGCGCGGGGCGGCGATCCGGAGGGTCGGCACGCACTGCAGGATCGACATGTCCCACATGCCGTTGTGGGAGGCGCCGTCCGTGCCCGTGACGCCGGCCCGGTCCAGGACGAAGGTCACACCGCACTTGTGCAGGGCGACGTCCATCAGGACCTGGTCGAAGGCGCGGTTCAGGAAGGTGGCGTACACCGCGAAGACGGGGTGCAGGCCGCCGGTGGCCAGGCCCGCCGCGGAGACCGCGCCGTGCTGCTCGGCGATCCCCACGTCGTAGATGCGGTCCGGGAAGGCCTCCTCGAACTTGCCGAGGCCGACGGGCTGGAGCATGGCGGCCGTGATGGCCACGATGTCCTCGCGCTCGTGGCCGAGCTTGACCATCTCCTCGCCGAAGACCGACGTCCAGTCGAGTCCGGAGGTGGAGATCGGCAGACCGGTGTCCGGGTGGATCTTGCCGACCGCGTGGAAGCGGTCCGCCTCGTCCTCGAGGGCGGGGGTGTAACCGCGGCCCTTCTCGGTGAGGCAGTGCACGATGACGGGGCCGCCGAAGCGCTTGGCCCGCTGGAGCGCGGACTCCAGGGCCTCGATGTCGTGGCCGTCGATCGGGCCGACGTACTTCAGGCCGAGGTCCTCGAACATGCCCTGCGGGGCGATGAAGTCCTTGAGGCCCTTCTTGGCGCCGTGCAGGGTCTCGTACAGCGGCCGGCCGACGACCGGGGTGCGCTCCAGGAGGTCCTTGCCGCGGGCGAGGAACCGCTCGTACCCGTCGGTGGTCCGGAGGGTGGCGAGGTGGTTCGCGAGGCCGCCGATGGTCGGGGCGTAGGAGCGCTCGTTGTCGTTGACGACGATGACGAGGGGGCGGTCCTTGGCGGCGGCGATGTTGTTCAGCGCCTCCCAGGCCATACCGCCGGTGAGCGCGCCGTCACCGATGACGGCGACGACGTGGTCGTCCTTGCCCAGGACCTCGTTGGCCTTGGCGAGGCCGTCGGCCCAGCCGAGCACCGTCGAGGCGTGGGAGTTCTCGATGACGTCGTGCTCGGACTCCGCGCGGGAGGGGTATCCGGAGAGTCCGCCCTTGCTCTTGAGCTTCGAGAAGTCCTGCCGGCCGGTGAGCAGCTTGTGGACGTAGCTCTGGTGGCCGGTGTCGAAGAGGACCTTGTCCTGCGGGGACTCGAAGACGCGGTGCAGGGCGATGGTCAGCTCGACCACGCCCAGGTTCGGGCCGAGATGGCCACCGGTCTTGGACACCGCCTCGACGAGGAAGGTACGGATCTCCCCGGCGAGCTGGTCCAGCTGCTCGGAGTCGAGCCGGTCCAGGTCGCGCGGTCCCCTGATGCGGGTCAGCAGATCCACCCGTGCCTCCTTGCGTGTGAGCTGGTCGAGCGAGTCGATCCGATGAGTCTAATGTTCCGCCGGCGGCCCCGGTCATCGGGCGGCGCATTCAGCCGCACCGCGCCGGGGCGCGCCGGACGCGCAGGTGCCCGGCATCGCGGAGGATGCCGGGCACATGTGCGCAGGTACGACGGTCAGGCGCGGCCGGCGGTCTTCTGCGTCTTGCGGGTGATCGAGTCGATGACGACCGTGATGAGAAGAACAGCACCGGTGATCATGTAGTTGATCGGCGTGGCGATGCCTTCCAGCGCCAGGCCGTACTGGATCGAGACGATCACCATGACACCGAGCAGCGCGTTCCAGGTGCGTCCCCGGCCGCCGAAGAGGCTGGTGCCGCCGATGACGGCCGCGGCGATGACGTTCATCAGGAGGTCACCGGCTCCGGAGCCCTGGTTGGCCGCCGCGATCTTCGACGCCCAGAAGAGGCCGCCGATCGCCGCGAAGGTTCCGGCGATGGAGAAGACCGAGACACGGATCGCGGTGACGTTGATGCCGGCGCGGCGGGACGCCTCGACGCTGCCGCCGAGCGCGAAGATCTTCCGTCCGTAGGAGGTGCGGCGCAGGACGAAGTCCGTACCGACCAGGACGATCAGGAAGAGGACCAGGGCCAGCGGGAGGCCGCGGTACTGGTTGAACATGAACGCGGCGCCGAAGGCGAACACCGCGAGCGCGACGGTGCGCACCACGATGTCGACGAGCGGCCGCGCGGGGATGCCCGCGGCCTCACGGCGGCGGGTGTCCAGGAACGCGGAGAGGAAGTAACCGGCCACGGCGACGGCGGCGAGGCCGTAGGCGGCGGCCACGTCCGAGAAGTAGTACGTGGTCAGGTTGCCGACGACGCCGTCGCTGTCCAGGTTGATCGTGCCCGTGTCACCGAGCAGCTGGAGCATGAAGCCCAGCCAGAACAGCAGACCGGCGAGGGTCACGGCGAAGGCGGGGGCGCCTATCCGTGCGAAGAAGAAGCCGTGGATGGCTCCGATGACCGCACCGCTGAGGACGGCGACGAGTATGGCGAGCCACTCGTTCATGCCGTGCGTGACGCTGAGCACGGCGACGACCGCACCCGAGACACCGCTGACCGAGCCGACCGAGAGGTCGATCTCGCCGAGCAGCAGCACGAAGATGATGCCGACGGCCATCATGCCGGTGGCCACCATCGTCACGGCGATGTCGCTGACGTTCTTCGCCGAGAGGAACTCGGAGTTCAGGCTCTGGAAGACGACGCAGATGATGAGCAGGCCGATGACCACGGGGATCGAGCCGAGGTCACCGCCTCGCATCTTGCGCTTGAACTCGGTGATGTAGCCGCCGAGGCCCTGCTCGCGCACGAGGAGCCGGGGGTCGACCGCGGTGTCGGCGCCCTTGGCCGCCTCCGGGTTGACCACTGCGGTGGACGTCTTGTCGGTTGTCACTTCTGGGCCTCCGCGTTGCGCGCCGCACGACGGGTCACGGCGTTCTCCGTGGCACCCGTGATGGCGGAGATGATCTCTTCCTGCGAGGTGGTCTTCACGTCGAAGACCCCGTTGTTCCGGCCCAGCCGGAGTACGGCGACCTTGTCGGCGACGGCCTTCACATCGGCCATGTTGTGGCTGATGAGGATGACCGCGTGGCCTCGCTCGCGCAGCCGCTCGACGAGGTCGAGGACCTGCGCGGTCTGCTCGACGCCGAGGGCGGCGGTGGGCTCGTCGAGGATGACGAGCTTGGGCTCGCCCAGCATCGAACGGGCGATGGCGACCGTCTGGCGCTGACCGCCGGAGAGCGACGCGATCGGGATGCGGACGCTGGGGATGCGGATCGACAGCGTGCTGAGGAGCTCGCGGGAGCGCCGCTCCATCTCGACCTCGTCGAGGATTCCGAACTTGCGGAGCTCCCGTCCGAGGTAGAGGTTGCCGACGACGTCGATGTTGTCGCAGAGCGCGAGGTCCTGGTAGACGGTCGCGATCCCCAGGCTCTGGGCGTCGTGCGGCTTGTTGATCTGGACGGCCCGGCCGTCCCACTCGATGACACCGTCATCGATGGGATGCACTCCGGCGATCGTCTTGACCAGCGTTGATTTACCGGCTCCGTTGTCACCCACCAGGGCGACCACCTCACCGGCGTGGACCTCAAGCTCTACGTCGGTGAGCGCCTGGACGGCACCGAATCGCTTGGAGACCCCTCGCAACGCCAACACGGGCGTAGCGGACACGTGAACCATCTCCTTCGCCGCCTGACCCGGCGGGGATGCCGCGCCTGGGGGAAGGCGCGGTGGTCGAGCAGAAGAATTGTGGAAGATCCGAAGCGTTCCGTCCGGCGCCCCGCCCGGTAGCGGGACAGTTCGGTGGGCGGGGCGCCGGACAGGCTTCGGGGCCGCCCGGTGGGCCGTGGAGGGCCGGCCGGGCGGTTCGGGGCCTACTTCAGGCCCGCGGCGTCGCAGGCGGCCTTGTACTTGGCCGAGCAGATCTCGTCGAGCGTCCAGATGCCGTCCTTGAGGACGGTGTCCTTGATGTTGTCCTTGGTCAGCGAGACGACCGGGACGAGGACGGTGGCGATGCCCTTGGTGCCGGCGTTGTCGACCTTGGACGTGGCGATGGAGTCGAGCTTCTCGCCCTTGGCGAGCGCGACGGCCATCTCCGCGGCGACGATGCCCTCCTGCGGGTAGGGCTTGTAAACGCTCATGAACTGCTCACCGGTGACGATGCGCTGCACACCGGCGAGTTCGGCGTCCTGGCCCGTGACCGGCGGGAGCTTGGAGAGCCCGGCGGACTTGAGGGCCTGGATGATGCCGCCGGCCATGCCGTCGTTGGCGGAGTACACGCCGGCGATCTTGTCCTTGCCCAGAGCGGTGATCGCGCCCTCCATGTTGGAGTTGGCGTTCTCCGGCTTCCACTCCTTGGTGTCGTACTCCTTGCCGTAGGTCACCTTGCCGTCGAGGACCGACTTGGCGCCCTTCTTGAAGAGCGCGGCGTTCGGGTCCGTGATCGAGCCGTTCATCATGACGATGGTGGGCTTGGCGGCGCTGCCCAGGGCCTCCAGCAGGGCCTTGCCCTGCACGCGGCCGACCTCTTCGTTGTCGAAGGAGGTGTAGGCGTCGATCGGGCCCTCGGCGAGGCGGTCGAAGGCGACGACGGGGATGCCCGCGTCCTTGGCCTTCTTGACGCTGTTCTCGATGGCCTTGGCGTCGACGGCGTCGATGATGAGCGCGTCGACCTTGTTCGTGATCATGGTGTCGACCTGCTGCGCCTGCAGCGTGGCGTCCTGCTTGGCGTTGGCGTAGGTGACCTCCGCCTTGCCGCCGGTGAGCTCGCCGACCTTCTTCTCGATGATCGGCTTGTCGAACTTCTCGTAACGGGCCGTGACGTTCTCGGGGAGAAGCAGGCCGATCTTGAGAGCGTCACCCTTCTTCGCCGAGTCGGAGCTGGTCTTGTCGCCCGACTCCTTGGCGCTTCCGCAGGCTGCGAGCGAGACGGCCATGGTGGTGGCGGCAACGGCAACGGCGGCACGACGCATACGCGTGTTCATTTCGAACCTCCCTGACGAGGCCGCGACGTTGCGGCCGAGGTGGCTGGAAGTCAACTCGGCCGCAGGGGCGACGTCAAGGAGTAAATTCTTAACGAGATGACAACGGTGCCATTCGTTATCTAAGTGAAGGCAGGCGTCGCCGTGGAGAGGCCGTTCTCCAAAAGGGTCGAATCCCCCATCTCGCTGAGCACGAGAGCCAGCGCCCCCAGCACCTCGGCCCGCCCTCCGAGGGCCCCGGGGAGCACCGAGAGCTGCCGCGCGGCACTGGGAATGGCATAGCGCGAGACCGAGTCCCGGATCGGCGCCAGCACCAACTCCCCGGCCTCCGCGAGGGATCCGCCGAGCACGACCCGGCTCGGATTGAGCAGGTTGCACAGGTTCGCCACTCCGCTGCCGATGTGCCGGCCGACGTCCCCGATGACCCTGCGGCAGCCCGGATCGCCCTCCCGGGCCAGCTGGACCATCCGCTCCATGGTCAGATCGGACCCGTGGCTGGGCTTCAGCAGCGGCAGGACGTACCGGGCGGCGGTGAAGGTCTCCAGGCAGCCGCGGTTCCCGCAGCGGCACACGGGGCCCGACTCGTCGAGGGTGATGTGGCCGATCTCGCCGGCCGTGCCACCGGGCCCCCGGTAGATGTGCCCGTCGATCACCAGACCGGCGCCGACACCGCTGGCGACCTTGATGTACGCGAGGTCCTTGACGCCCCTGCCTCCGCCCCAGACCAGCTCACCGAGGGCTCCGAGATTGGCATCGTTGTCCACGTACACCGGCACCCCGAGGCGTCCGGCGAGCTCCTGGCTGGGATTGATGCCCGTCCAGCCCGGCAGGATCGAGGTGGAGCCCAGCGTGCCGGACTCGACGTCGATGGGGCCCGGCACACCGAGTCCGACGCCGATCACCTTCCCGGGGCTGATCCCGGTGGTCTCGATCAAGCGGTTGACCAGCTGTTCCGCCCGCCCGAAGCCCTGTGCCGACGAGGCGTCCACGTCGAGCGGCTCGGATTCCTCGGCCAGCACCTGGTGGGCCAGGTTCCCGATGGCCACCCGAAGGTGCGTATGTCCGAAATCAACCCCTATGACAATGCCCGCGTCCCCGCTCAGGGAGACGCTCCTGGCGCGGCGCCCACCGGCCGAGGTGGGGGTCACCTCGACCGTGCCGCCGTCCTTGAGTTCACGCACGATGTTGGAGACGGTGGCTGCGGAGAGGCCCGTGCTTCTGGCGATCTCGGCCTGGGTCAGCGACCCAGCCATCCTCACGGCACGTACGACCCGCTCAAGGTTGGCGCGATGCAGAGACGTCTGCGACCCCGGAGTCTCCATCGACTCACTCACTCCTGCCGTTTTCTCTAACATGTGAACCCTAAGCTGAGCGTTTTGGGGTGCCCCCCGTCAAGACCTTGAGCAGCGGGAGCCTCTGTCGAGCGCGACACTCCCCTTCTCGGCCGGAACGCGGCCGAAGCCCTGACGTCCGCCTGAAACTCTCGAACGAGTCCCTTACGCCGAGGTCGGCGGCACACGGCCCGACGACCCAGCAGGTCCTCGAAGTGTCCGGAATCAGCCGTTCCGCGTGCGTCGGGAAGGGCCGCCTCTCGCGGACGGACCTCGACGGTGGTGCCGCTGACGGCACCCCACGTCCACACCTTCACGTCAATCGATTTTTTCGAGACATCTTCGACGCCGTTCAGAGTTTTTACTTCCCCATGGGGCCCGCTTGGCACTTGAGTTGACCGGGCACACCGAGGCCCCAGAGCCTCGGCGTGCGGCGGCACGAGCGGGGCGAGCGTCGCGGGGGGCGTGTCATCCGGGCCGGAAACAGCCGGCCGCGCACCGTGCGTCTCTGCGCACTTCCTCCTCCCGGCCGCCTGCAAGGTCCCTCCCGGCGTGACTGAAGGAGCCCCCGTGGCCGACGAGATGGTGCGCAAGGCGCAGGAGTCCATGGGCGGGCTGCCGCCACGACGACCCGTTCACCCTGCCGACCGTGCCGACCCACTCTCGGAACACGGGCGGGGCGCCGGGGGCGGGCCCGGAGGAGACGCCGCTGAGTCCGGTGTGTACGAACGGTCCGGAACCGGAGATCTTCCAGATCCTCCGCCGGGAACAGGGCACCGACGCCGTGGCGGTGCGCGCCGGGCAGTGGACGGCACTCAGCCGGAGCATGGAGTCGCACGGCGCCATCGCCCCGCACGACTGGTAGGAGCCGTCGGATGCTGGTGATCGACTCCTCCGGCGACCTCCACCTCGGTCTCGTGTTCCTGCTGACACCGCTGGGCACCGGTCTGACGCTCTGGATGACGATCCGCGGTCTGCGGCTGCTGCTCGGGCGGCGCGGCGCGCGCGATGCGCACACCCTCGTCAGGGGCGCCGCAGCCGCCGCGTGGGCCTGCGCGTTCGGCTTCTACACCTGGGGGCTGCTCCATTTCGCGTCCCTGGACGAGAGCCGCCGGCCCCAGGTCTGCGAGGAGCGCCTGGGGGCCGAGCGGGCACGGTCCGTCGACGGATACGAATACGCCTTCCTCCCCATGGAGTTCAGGTGCCGCGTCACCGGCGGCGAGACGTACGGGGCCGCAGTGCCCGGCTATGTGAACCCCGCGGCGGGGCTCTTCGGCGCGACCGCCGCCGCGCTGGCCTGCGCCGCCCGCCCGAAGTACTGGCCCGAGGGGACGAGGAAGTGACCGTGCACCTGTCCCGTCGGAAGGCCGGTCCGTGCCCGGCAGGGCACGGACCGGCGCGTTACCGTGTGGTGTCGCGGACGTCGCCGCCGTGGCCCCTGGCCGCCGTCGCCGTGCACGGACCGCGCCGCGGCCTGCCGGGCTGTCGACGAGTGCCTGTGACCGGCAGTTTCACGACAGGCCCTGGTCCAGCATGCTCTGACCGACGGAGTAGGCCCAACCGAACGCGATCGGGCCCAGGGACGGTACGAGGGTGAGCACCACGGAGACCGGCCAGTAGGGATAGGGCGGTTCTTCGGCGAGCAGCTTGTCCCTCATCGAAAGATTGACGAGTGCCCACAGCGCTGCGAAGAAGACGACGACGGGCACGATGACGACAAGCCACAGCAGCATGCCGTCGTCCTCGTTGGGGTCCTGCTGCGTCCACCCCAGGGATGCCAGCGGACCGTTCTTCAGGAAGTACCAGACGAGGAAGACCGGCACGACCGCGGGCAGTCCCAGGAACAGATTCACTGCCGGAGGCACCCATGATTTCCGGATTCGCATGCCCTTCGACTGCCTCCTGGGTGCGGCTGATCGTGTAGCGCCGCCCAGTATGTCGTACAGCCGATCGACTCGGGCTCCTGCGGTGCGTCCCGGACGGTACGTGTGCCAGCGGTGGTCGGCCAAGTGCAGCTGACGATCCCCCGGTCCGGCGCGCCGGGTGTCCTGCCGGGCCTGGCGGACGGTGTGCGCCTCCGGCAGGGGAACGGGCACCCCGGTCCTCGGCCGTGTCGACCGAGGACCAGGGTGCCCGTTTCACCGTGCGCGAGGCCGGCGGGAAGAACATCGGCGCCGCCACCCGCGCACCGGCATCATCCCTACTTGAGCGCCCCCGCCGTCAGCCCCGCGACGACCTGGCGCTGGAAGACGATGTACGCGGCGAGAACCGGCAGCA
The DNA here is from genome assembly GCF_029428875.1 of Streptomyces sp. JH34. Lineage (NCBI taxonomy): Bacteria > Bacillati > Actinomycetota > Actinomycetes > Kitasatosporales > Streptomycetaceae > Streptomyces > Streptomyces sp. JH34. The sequence continues at coordinate 1,456,826 of NZ_JAJSOO010000001.1, forward strand.
TCGCCATGACCAGACCCGCGAAGAGACCGGACCAGTCCCCCTTGTAGCCCTGGCTGGTGGCCAGTTCCACGAGCCCCTGGGAGAGCACCTTGCCGTCCGGGTCGGTGTTCAGCACCGTCGGCAGCATGTACTGGTTCCACTGCCCGAGGAAGTTGAAGATACCGACGCTGATCAGGCCCGGTTTCGCCATCGGCAGCATCACCTGGAAGAACGTCCGGGTGTGCGAGGCACCGTCGAGCATGGCCGCCTCGGCGATCGAGGTGGGCAGGGTCCTGAAGAACGAGGTGAGGAAGAAGACGGTGAACGGCAGCGAGTAGGCGATGTAGACCAGGATCAGCCCGTGCACCGAGTTCAGCAGGCCCATGTTGTTCATGACGAAGAACAGCGGGACCAACGCCAGGATGATCGGGAAGCTCATCCCCCCGATGAAGAGGAAGTAGACGAAGCGGTTCCCGGGGAAGTCGAACCGCGCCAGCACGTACGCGGCCATCGAGCCCAGCAGCAGGGTACCGATGAGTGAACCGCCCACCACCAGGATGGTGTTGAGGAAGTAGTCACTCATGTGCGCCTGGTTCCAGGCCCGTGACCAGTTCTCGAAGTGCAGCCTGTCCGGCAGCGCCCACGGCGTCGACAGGATCGAGTCGTCCGTCTTGAAGGACGCCATCACCGCCCACAGCAGCGGCATGATGACGAGGACGGCCCAGATGACGAGCACACCGTGGGAGAAGACGTTGAGGACCTTGCCCTCGCTGCTCCTCGCCGGTCCGGCGTCCGGGGCGTCCACCTTGGTCACCGGCGAGCGCGGGGCGGGGACGGCGGGTGGGGTCTCAGTGACCTTCATGTGTGCTCACCTCGTGCAACTGTCGGGCCGGCCACCGGGACCGAACTGTTCTGCGTGCCGCCGGTAGTCCGGTCGCCGTGCCGCGCGGGGACCCGCATCAGAACTCCAGCCGCTCACGCCGGCCCAGCCGCATCACGATGCCCGCGAAGAGCATGGTGACGATGAGCAGCCCGACGCCGATCGTGGTCGCGTAGCCGGCCTGGGCGTCGCGGAAGGCCGTCTGGTAGACGTACAGCGGCAGGACGGTGGTGGAGTAGTCGGGACCACCGGGGCCCACCGTCATGACCTGTACGGCGGTGAAGGCCTCCACACCGAGCGCCAGGATGCCCATGTAGACCCAGCCCGACTGCACGGTGTCCCAGAGCAGCGGGAGCGTGATCCTGAAGAACGTCGTGATGCGGTCGGCTCCGTCGAGCAGCGCGGCCTCGTAGAAGTCCTTCGGGATGGACGCCATGCCGGCCGAGAAGAGGACGACGAAGAATCCGACCGTCGACCAGATCAGCACGACCATCACGCAGTACAGCGCCAGGTCGGGATCGCCCAGCCAGTCCGGCTGGAGGCTTTTGAGTCCGACGGCCTTCAGCGTCGAATTCAGCATTCCGGACGTCGGGTTGAAGGCGAACTGGAAGAGCAGGGCCACGATCACGATCGACAGCACCTGCGGGAAGAAATAGGCGATCTTGTAGAACGAGGAGCCCCGCACGCCGGCGACCGCGGCGTTCTTGCGCCTCCGGCCGCCGACATTGAGCATGAAGGCGAAGAAGAGTGCGAGGCCCAGCGTCACCAGCGGCAGCAGCAGCGCCAGCAGCACACTGTGCTGCAGTGACTTCCAGAAGATGTCGTCGTCGAGCATCCGGCTGTAGTTGTCGAAGCCGACCATCTTGAAGTCGGGACTCAGTCCGGTCCAGTCCGTGAACGAGTAGTAGATGGACTGGGCGAAGGGCCAGATGACGAAGATGGCGTACAGCGCCAACGGGACTGCCAGGAATCCCGCGATGAACCGGTACTTGCCGTGCTGCATCGTTTACCGACCCCGATTTCCGAGCGGGTGCCGCCGCTGGTGACGGTGGCTCACTGGTGCTTGTAGTGCTTGATGGACTGGTCCTTCGCCGCGGCGTCGGCGAAGCCCTGGATCTTCTTGATGGTCTCCGCCGGGGTCGCGCGGCCGGCCATCATCTCGCCGATGCCGGCGATACCGATCTGCTCCTTCTGGAGCTTGACGTACCAGTCCTGCAGGCGCGGGTTCACGACGTTCTCGCCGGCCTTCTTCAGGACGTCGACGCCGGACTGCATGGCGGTGGACAGGGTGAGGCCGTCGGTGCCGCCGTTGAAGGCGCTGAGGGACTTCACGGACTTGGTGAAGTTCTTCGAGGACTCCTCGCTGAGCATGATGCGCAGCTGCTCCATGCCGCCCTCGGGGTTCTTCGCCTTCGCGGGGACGACGAACGGCTCACCGCCCGAGGCCCAGACCGTGCCGAAGGGAAGCTTGTCGGAGGCGTCCAGGCTGGACGGCGCCCCGACCATCATCTTGAAGTCGTCCGGCGTGGTGGGCGCGGCCTCGTTCTCCACCCACGAACCGTTCGGGATGAAGAGCGCCTTGCCCTTGGTCCACTCCGTCTGCGACTGGATGTGGGTCAGACCGGGCGTGCCCTTGAGGATGTAGCCCTTCTTGAAGAGCTCGTAGTACGCCTCGAACGCGGCCTTGACGGCCGGGTCCTTCCAGGCGTTCGGCTCCAGGTTGTCGATCTTGTCGAGGACCTCGCGGCCACCGATCTTGCCGATGAAGGGGTAGAGCGAGAAGGGCAGGTAGTACGGGTACTTGCCGGGGTACGTCCAGCCGGCGATGCCCTTCTTCTTCGCCTTCTCGCACAGCGCGAGCATGTCGTCCCAGTTCTCCGGGTACGTCGCGTCGAGCTTCTCGAGGTTGGTCTGCGAGTACCAGACGCCGTAGACCGTGTACGCGTAGTACATGATCCAGACCGGGTCGCCGTCGAACTGGCCCATCTCCAGGACACCCGGACGCAGCGTGTCGCGGACCTTCTTGGCGGGGTCGTCGTAGGACGGGGCGTCCATCAGCGGTGTGAGGTCGGCCAGTTGCTTCTTGCCGACCAGGACACCCATGTCCATCTGCTCGGCACCCGAGTTGTCGATCAGGTCCGGCGGGGTGCCTCCGTTGAAGCGGGGCTGCAGCGTCGACTGGATCTTCTCCGTCGCGGCGTGCTTGACCTTCGGGGCCTTGGGGAAGGCCTGGTTGTACTTCTTCTCCGCGTCGATGGCGTACTGCTCGCCGAAGCCACCGTTGAAGATGACGACTTCGAGGGCGGCGGTCTCATTGACACCGAGCGGGTTCTTCGCGCTCTTGGTGCCCTTTTCGACCTTCTCGTCGCTTCCGCTGTCGCTGCTCGCACACGCCGAAAGGAAGCTCATCGTCGGGACGGCGATCAGGCCGAGTGCGGCAGAACGCTTGATCACATCGCGACGGCCGAGGCCCTCATTCGTACGGCCTGAGGTGGATCCCATGCTCAAGTCCTCGCCTTCTCCAGGACTCAGGCGGTGTACCGGTCACCCGTAAGGAATTCGCCTAGGCGAAGGGTCCCGCCACCGCGGTCAGTTGCGCTTGGGTCGTGCAGATTGCCGGATTACCAGATGCAGTGGAGGAGTTCCGGGGGAACGCACGGCAGGCCACCTCACGCGCCCACAGCTGTTCCGCCCTCCCCCGCGCCCGCGCGCCGTTGTGAAGCGGCTGTGCAGACGCCGACAGGTATAGTCCACTTGCCGCCAACTGAGCAAGATCGAATGCATGGTTGAGCGGCAGTCTTTCCCGAGTTGAGACCTCACGGACACCTCGGCACCGCGCGCCTCCGCACGGAAACGGCCTTTTCCGCAATACGGTCGAATCACCGGCGCCGCCCCCACGCAACACCCTTGACACGCACAGCCACTTGGCTCCCTACTGGAACCCGCATCCCCTTATGACAACGTTGTCCAAGCATGTCCCCAGGAGGAACGGCTCCGTATGCAGCCCCTACGTGGTCCTCAGCACGGCTCGCGCCAGAGACGCGGCCAGTCCGCCGCGGTCCTCGCCGCCGCTCTCGCCATGACCCTGGCAGCCCCCACCGCAGCCCTCGCCCAGCCGTCCGGCACGGCGAAGAAGCCCACCGGCGACACGTCGTTCAGCTCCTCGTTCGAGGCCGACGAGAAGCAGCCGGACTGGCGCAACACGGTCGAAGAAGGACCGGACGGCAAGAAGAGGGCATCGGGTGTCGACGGTGGCTTCTCCGCCGGAATACCGGGCAGTGTCACCGACCAGATCACGGATCTGCGCGCCAGCGGCGAGAACAGTTCCGGCGGTGAGGTCAAGGAGAACCTGGCCGACGGCGAGTCCGGCACCAAGTGGCTGGCCTTCGCCCCGACGGGCTGGGTCGAATTCGATCTGGCCGCACCCACCAAGGTCGTGACCTACGCCCTCACCTCGGCCAACGACCACGCCGAGCGGGACCCCAAGGACTGGACCCTGAAGGGTTCCACCGACGGCAAGACCTGGACGGATCTGGACACCCGTACCGGCCAGACGTTCTCCAAGCGCTTCCAGACCACGTCGTACGACTTCAGCACGGACACCGCCTACCAGCACTTCCGGCTGGAGATCACGAAGAACAACGGGGCGTCCGACGCGCTGCAGCTCGCCGACGTCCAGTTCTCGAACGGGGACACCTCCGCCCCCGCCCCCGACGACATGCGCACCCAGGCCGACCGGGGGCCCTCCGGCTCCCCCACCGCCAAGCAGGGCGCCGGGTTCACCGGGAAGAAGGCGCTGCGCTACGCGGGTACGCACAAGCCGGACGGCCGCGCCTACTCGTACAACAAGGTCTTCGACGTCGACACGGCGGTCACGAAGGACACCCAGCTGTCCTACCTGGTCTACCCGCAGATGGGCGAGACGGACCTCAGCTACCCCGCCACGCACGTGGCGGTGGACCTGGCCTTCACCGACGGCACCTACCTGAGCGAGCTGAAGGCGACCGACAGCCACGGCGGGCTGCTCACCCCGCAGGGCCAGGCGGACGCCAAGCGGCTCTACGTGAACCAGTGGAACAAGGTGGCCTCGCGCATCGGCACGGTGGCCGCTGGCAAGACCGTCGACCGGATCCTGGTGGCGTACGACGCCCCCAAGGGCCCGTCGAAGTTCCAGGGCTGGGTCGACGACATCTCGATCGCGCCGAAGGCCCCGGAGAAGCGCAAGGCGCACCTGGCGGACTACGCGTCCACGGTGCGCGGCACGAACTCCAGCGGCGGCTTCTCGCGCGGCAACAACTTCCCCGCCACCGCGGTCCCGCACGGCTTCAACTTCTGGACGCCGGTCACCAACGCCGGTTCCACGAGCTGGCTGTACGACTATTCTCGCGGCAACAACGACGACAACCTGCCCACGCTCCAGGCGTTCAGCGCCAGCCACGAGCCGAGCCCCTGGATGGGTGACCGCCAGACCTTCCAGATGATGCCGTCGGCGGCCTCGGGCACGCCCGACGCCTCCCGCACGGCCCGCGCGCTGCCGTTCCGCCACGAGAACGAGACCGCGACCCCGCACTACTACGGGGTGACGTTCGAGAACGGCCTGAAGGCCGAGATGACGCCCACCGACCACGCGGCGCGGATGCAGTTCACCTACCCCGGTGACGACGCGAGCCTCGTCTTCGACAACGTCTCCAACGACGGTGGTCTCACCCTCGACGCGAAGACCGGTTCCTTCACCGGTTACTCCGACGTGAAGAGCGGCGGCTCCACCGGGGCCACCCGTCTCTTCGTGTACGGCACCTTCGACGCGCCGGTCACCGACAGCGGAAAGCTGAAGGGCGGCGGCGGTGACGACGTGACCGGGTTCTTCCGCTTCGACGCGGGCAAGGACCGCAAGGTCGGCCTGCGCCTGGCCACCTCGCTGATCAGCGTCGACCAGGCGAAGAAGAACCTCGCCATGGAGCTGCCGGCGAAGACCTCCTTCGACAAGGTCAGGAAGAACGCCCGGAAGGCCTGGGACAAGATCCTCGGGAAGGTCGAGGTCGAGGGCGCGAACGCCGACCAGCTGACCACCCTGTACTCCAGCCTCTACCGGCTCTACCTCTACCCGAACTCGGGCTTCGAGCAGGTCGACGGCAAGAGCACCTACGCGAGCCCCTTCTCGCCGCAGACAGGCACCGACACCCCGACCCACACCGGGGCGAAGATCGTCGAGGGTGAGGTGTACGTCAACAACGGCTTCTGGGACACCTACCGCACGACCTGGCCGGCGTACTCCTTCCTCACGCCGAAGCAGGCCGGGAAGATGGTCGACGGCTTCGTCCAGCAGTACAAGGACGGCGGCTGGATCTCCCGCTGGTCCTCCCCCGGCTACTCCGACCTGATGACCGGCACCAGCTCCGACGTGGCCTTCGCGGACGCGTACGTCAAGGGTGTCGACTTCGACGCGGAGGCGGCGTACGACGCGGCGGTCAAGAACGCCACGGTGACCCCGCCGTCCTCGGGCGTCGGCCGCAAGGGCATGGACACCTCGGTCTTCACCGGGTACGCCAACACCTCGACGCACGAGGGCCTTTCCTGGTCGCTCGAGGGCTACCTCAACGACTACGGCATCGCGCAGATGGGTCAGGCGCTCTACGAGAAGACGAAGAAGGCGCGCTACAAGGAGGAGTCCGAGTACTTCCTCAACCGCGCCCAGAACTACGTCAAGCTCTTCGACGACAAGGCCGGCTTCTTCCAGGGCAAGAAGGCGAACGGCGACTGGCGTCTGCCCTCCGACCAGTACGACCCCCGCGTCTGGGGCTACGACTACACGGAGACCAACGGCTGGGGTTACGCCTTCACCGCCCCGCAGGACAGCCGGGGCCTGGCCAACCTCTACGGCGGCCGTGACGGCCTGGCGAAGAAGCTGGACACGTACTTCTCCACCCCGGAGACCGCCGGACCCGAGTTCGTCGGCTCGTACGGCGGCGTGATCCACGAGATGACCGAGGCGCGCGACGTCCGGATGGGCCAGTACGGCCACAGCAACCAGGTCGCCCACCACGCCACGTACATGTACGACGCGGCCTCGCAGCCCTGGAAGACCCAGGAGAAGGTCCGCGAGGTCCTCGGCCGGCTGTACACCGGCAGCGAGATCGGCCAGGGCTACCACGGCGACGAGGACAACGGCGAGCAGTCGGCCTGGTACCTCTTCTCCTCGCTCGGCTTCTACCCGCTGGTCATGGGCAGCGGTGAGTACGCGATCGGCTCGCCGCTCTTCACGAAGACGACCGTGCACCTGGAGAACGGCCGCGACCTCGTCGTCAAGGCCCCGAAGAACAGCGCCACGAACATCTACGTCCAGGGCCTGAAGGTCAACGGCAAGAAGTGGAACTCCACCTCGCTGCCGCACGACCTGCTCGCCAAGGGCGGCGTGCTGGAGTTCGACATGGGCTCCAAGCCCTCGTCGTGGGGCACGGGCAAGGACGCGGCGCCGGTCTCCATCACCCAGGACGACAAGGTGCCCGCGCCGAAGGCCGACGTGCTCAAGGGCGACGGCGCACTGTTCGACAACACCTCCGCGACCTCGGCCCAGGTCGAGTCGGTGGAGCTGCCGGCCGCCGCGGGCACGAAGGCGGTCCAGTACACGCTGACCTCCGCGACCGCCGCGAAGGCCCCGGCGGGCTGGGTGCTGCAGGGATCGGCGGACGGCACCTCCTGGAAGGACCTCGACAAGCGGTCCGGCCAGACGTTCGCCTGGGACAAGCAGACCCGGGTGTTCTCGGTGCAGGCGCCGAAGGCCTACGCGAAGTACAGGCTGGTCAGCACGGAGGCGGCGACGCTGGCGGAGATCGAACTGATCTCCTGATCGTCGAGACGGAGTTACGGGCCGGGGGCGGCCACCCGCGAAGTCCGGGTGGCCGCCCCCGGCCTCATGGTGCTGCGCATGCTGTCATGGATTCGGCCTGCCCCACCGGTCCGGCCTTCACCCTGTGACCTGGGCCGCGGTCGCCGTGGGCGCCGTCGCGGCCGTGGTCCTGGCAACCGTGTACCTGCGGCGACGCCGACGAGCGGGCTGAGCCTTCCACCGAGACACGCGCCGATCGCTATGGGCCAGTCAGGCTACTTTCATGCCGTTTCGTGGTGTCCCGACACACTCTTCCGAAGATCCATGTCATCTCTTGGGCGATCAGGTGATCAGTACGACAATCATCTCGGCTTGAAGGAGCCCAGCATGCGCACTTCCGCTTCCCTCCGCTCCCGCAGCATCCGCATGGGCACCACCGTGGCCGCTGCGGTCGCCGCTGCCGGCGTCGTCACCCTGGCCGGAGCCCCTGCCGCGCTCGCCGCGCCCGGCGACAGCGGTGACATCGACATCAGCTCCCTCGGCTGGCACTCGCGCGGTGACCGCAACGGGGTCGAGGTCTGCCAGTTCGCCCTCGTGGCGAACAACTTCTCGTCGCTCCCCTCGGTCCTCTGGACGATCACCAAGCAGCCCCCGTCCGACCCCCCGGCCACGCTGTCGGCCACCCTCCCCCTCGTCGACGGCAAGGCCCGCAGCCAGGAATACCTGCTCCCGGAGGGCACCTACCAGCTGCTGTGGGTCACCCCCTCGGGCCAGAAGACGAAGGGCTTCGAGGTCGACTGCTCCGAGCGCGGCCAGGGCGGCAACCGCGCGGAGGGTGAGGGCCGGGACTCGTCCTCGTCGTCGGAGAAGCACCACGAGAAGAAGTACGACAAGCCGTCCGGCGCCGTGCCCGCGGGTGGCGGCGGCGTGCCCGACATGGAGGGCGTCAGCTCGGAGGGCGAGTCGAACGTCGGCGCCTCGGCCGCCCTGGTGGCCGGTGCCGCCGGAATCGCGGGGCTGATCATGGTCCGTCGATCCGCACGCCGTCGTGCCCGCAACGAGGCATAACACGCGCGGCCGACGGCGACGGCGGGGTCCGAGCCGTGCATGCCGGCTCACGATGACCCTGTGCGTGACCTTCTCGCTGGTGACCGGCATCGTGTGGGCGGGTTCGGACTCGCCCGAGGACGCCTCGTCGGTCACCGCCGCCCGCGGCAGCGATGCCGCGGGCGGCGGGGCACCGCCCTTCGAGCGAGCACCTCACACGCCGCCGAAGAAGGTGCCCGCCTCGCACGCGCCGCTGGTGCACTCCCGTCCGGTGAAGGTCGCCATTCCCGCGATCTACATCGAGGCCCCGGTCACCGGCCTCAGCCTGGACGAGAAGGGCCGCCTGGGCGCCCCGCCGCTGAGCAAGCCGAAGCTGGTGGGCTGGTTCCGCAAGGGACCGTCCCCCGGAGAGGCGGGTACGTCCCTGCTCGTCGGCCACCGCGACACCGCGACGGGGCCGGCGATCTTCCTCAATCTCAACGTCCTGCGCCGGGGTGACACCGTGAAGGTGACCCGGGCCGACCGGCGGATCGCGGTGTTCACCGTCGACGAGGTGAAGACCTACACGAAGGACAAGTTCCCCGACGAGAAGGTATACGGCGCCACCGGTCGTCCGGAGCTCAGACTCATGACGTGCGGCGGGCGCTTCGACAAGAAGAACGGCTACTCGGCCAACGTTGTCGTCTTCGCCCACCTCACGTCGCTCAAGAAGCAGGCGGCCTGACCGGAAGCCACACGAAGTAGGTGCCTCCGGCCTGGGCGCCACACGGAACCGGTCGGTGCCTCGGGGGCGAGGTACCGGCCGTTCGTGCTGTTCGCGTCACATGGGCTAATCTCCCCGCACGTGCGTTCGGAGAGGCTGGACATGAGGCGGGCGGGAAGAGGGCTGCGCGTCACCGCGTGGGTCACGGGGACCATCGGAGCGGCGCTGATCGTGGCGCCCGCGGCGTTGTTCGGCTCCGGTTGGACGACGGCGCGGGTGTCCGGCGGTTCCATGGAGCCGACGTACTCCGTCGGCGAGCGCGTCACCTTCGAACGGATCGAGGCGCGTGACGTGCGGCGCGGGGACGTCGTGCTCTACCGGGTACCGGACCGCTACGAGGGCCTGGCGGTGCTGGGACGTGTGATCGGGACGGGCGGCGATCACGTCGTGCAGCGTTCCGGCGCGCCCGTGACGGTGAACGGCTCACCGCTGGCCGAGCCGTACGTCAAGGACGGCGATCCGTCCGGCATGGCTCTCGAGTACGACGTCATGGTCCCCGAGGGCCGGATCTTCGTGCTCGGCGACTTCCGGGCCAACGCCCGGGACTCCCGCTCCTTCCTCGACGACCGGTCCGGCACGGTCGCGGCCACCGCCGTCCTGGGCCGGACACTTCACGACCGGACCGGTCTCGCGGGCCTGGGACTCTCGATGCTGTTCGGCCTGGCTCTGGCCGTCACCGCGGTCGTGACCGCGATCGTCGCCCGGCGGCGCGGCCGCCCCAGGGCCGTGTGGCCGCCGTCGCCCGTCTGACCGGGCGGACCTCGCGCGCGCCGATCGCGGCCGGTGCCCTTCTCCGTGCCAGGGCACCGGCCGGTCTCACACCGTGGGGTCAGCCCACCCTGCAGCCGAGTCGGAGAGCGGAATCAGGAGCACCACCCTGCGAGACATAGCCGAAGGTCGTGGATTCACCGGGGTCCAGCGAACCGTTCCAGCCCGCGTTGTGGACCATCACCTCCTGCCCCTGGGTCGTCATCGCTCCGCTCCAGAGGCTGGCGACGCTCTGCCCGGTGGGCTGCGTCCACTCCACCATCCAGCCGAGCATGGGCACGTTGCCGGAGTTGGTGACCTTCACCTCCGACTGGTACCCGCCGTTCCAGCTGCCGGTGGTGGTCCAGGTGGCGGTGCACGCGCCGGGCGGGGGCTCGGTCGGGGTGCTGCCGGATCCGTCCTTGACCCCGGTCACCTCTCCGTTGCCGCCGTCGAAGACCACGTCGGAGCAGGAGTAGAAGGTCTCCTGACTGTCGGAGCGCTGCCACACCATGTAGATGACGTGGCGGCCGTCCTTGCCCTCGGGCAGCGCACCCGTCCACCGATAGTCGGCCTCGACCGTGCCCGGGCTGCCGTTGAGCGGCGGGTGGTCGATGGACAGGAAGGGTGACTCCTCGACGTCGTCCCAGGTCAACGCCTGGGTGGGGTCGTAGCCGTCCTTGGTGATGTAGACGTGGAACCAACCCGGGTGCGCGGCCCAGGCGTTGTACGAGAAGTCGATGGTGGCACCCTCCGTCAGGTGGGTCACCGGCCAGTCGGCGCTCGGCTTGTTGAACCCGGTGAAGTTGGTGTTGCCACCGCTGCACAGCTCACCGTCGGGCACGAAGCCTCGGGTACGGCCGGCGCCGTCCGAGCGCAGCACGGAGAACCAGTTGTAGAACGGGGTGGTCCCGCTCTGCTGCGCGGCGGACTTGCAGGCGGGGTTCACGGGCTTGATCTCACCCGTGTCGGTCAGCGCGTCCTGCCAGCAGAGGAAGGTGCGGCTGGCGGGCTTCATGGGCGTGCCGTGCGCCTCGGCCCTCTCCCCCGCGGTGAGGACGAGCCCGAGGGCGGGGATGGTCGTGAGCAGGGCGAGCAGGGTGAGGAGTACTGCTCTTCGGCGGGTGCCGACCAGTAATCGGTGTCTGGACAGATGGATCACGATGTACGTCCCTTCGCTGCGGCGCCGGGTGGGGCCGGGATGCTGTGCGAGCTTGGGAGCGCTCCCATAATCGGAGGCTAGCGCCGACCCCAAATCATGTAAACGCCTCGCGCGGAACGGCTTTCACCACCACACACGGGAGCACGACCGCTTGGCGCAAGTCTTCCTACAGCAACGGCGACGGCGGCGAGTGCGTCGAGGTCGCCGACGGCTTCCCCGGCATCGTCCCCGTCCGTGACAGCAAGACTCCCGGCGGACCGGCTCTCGCCTTCACCGACGCGGGCTGGGCACCGTTCGTGGACGCCGTGAGGAGCGGCTCGCTGTAGGTGTGCGGCCGGCCTGGGCGCGGCTCGCCCCAGGCCGGCGCCGCTCCAGGTCAGTTGATGGCGTTGAACAGCCTTTCGGGCAGCGACATGTTCAGCGCGGTGACGACCGGCTTTCCGTGTTCCGTGCCGAGGCGTGAGACCGCGCCGGTGGCGAGCTGGAACAGTTCGCCGCTCGCGGGTGTCAGTCGCAGGTAGCGCGCGGTGAGCACGCGCAGGAAGTGCGAGTGGGCCACCAGTGCGATGTCCGCTTCACCGAGACGGGACGCCGCAGCCCGCACCTCCGCCAGGATGCGGTCCGCACGGTCGCCCACCTCCTGCGGGCTCTCACCGGGGTGCCCCTCCGGGCCGGTGGCGACACCGTCGGTCCAGAGGTTCCAGTCCGGACGGGTGCGCCGGATCTCGACCGTGGTGATGCCCTCGTAGGCCCCGTAGTCCCACTCCCGCAGGTCAGGTGTGTCGCGGGGCGCCTTCAGGCCGGCCAGTTCGGCGGTGCGGCGGGCCCGGAGCAGGGGACTGACCAGGGTGAGCCCGATCTCCCGTTCGGTGAGGAGCGGCACGAGGGCGCGGGCCTGGCGCTCGCCCAGCTCGGTCAGGGGCAGGTCGGTCCAGCTCGTGTGCTGCCCGGACCGGGACCACTCGGTCTCGCCGTGCCGGATCAGGATCAACTCGCCCATGGATACTTCCGCTCTGTGCGCCGTGTTCGTACGTGTGTGCCACTGGTGGCAACCTGCCGGCCCACGATCGCATTCCGCCCCTCCCCGCGCGGGGCGGCTCGCCCCGGCGACGTCGCCCGCGTACGGCATGCGCCGTCCGCCCCGGCGGGCACCGGATCGCTCCGGTGCCCGCCGGGGCGGGGATCAGGGGGCGGTGGCCGTCAGGCCCGCTCCCCAACGACCGTGACCGTGTACGGCCGGTCCGTGTCCGTCGTGACACGGGCCTCGCCGCCCTCGAAGACCACCTCGTACGTCGCCGCGACCGCGCTCGTGCGGTCGGGGACGGTCACCGTGCGGGTGAAGTCGGCCGTTCCGGCGGGGGCGAACACGCGGAGTTCGAGGTCGTCGAGCCACTCGCCGTCCGGGCGGGACTCGTCGGCGCCCAGCGCCAGGACCGCGCCCTGGCGGACCAGCAGGGGCAGGCTGTCGAAGCCGTGGGTCTCGCGGCGCCACGCGGGGCCGGTGACCGTGTCCCCCGTCAGCAGGTGGGTCCAGGTGCCCTCGGGCACGTAGTACTCGACCTCGCCGTCGTCGGTGAAGACGGGGGCGACCAGGACGTCCGGGCCCAGCAGGTACTCGCGGTCCACCGTGCGGGCCGTCGGGTCGTCCGGGAACTCCAGCAGCAGCGGACGCATCGTCGGGACGCCCGTGCGGTGGGCCTCGACCGCGACGCCGTACAGGTAGGGCATGAGGCGGTGCTTGAGGCGGGTGAACTGCCGGGCCACGTCCACCGCCTCGTCGCCGAACTCCCACGGCACGCGGTACGACGACGAGCCGTGCAGCCGGCTGTGCGAGGACAGCAGGCCGAAGGCCAGCCAGCGCTTGAAGACCGCCGGGTCCGGGGTCCCCTCGAAGCCGCCGATGTCGTGGCTCCAGAAACCGAAGCCGGACAGGGACAGCGAGAGGCCGCCGCGCAGGGACTCGGCCATGGCCTCGAAGGAGGACCAGCAGTCGCCGCCCCAGTGGACCGGATACTGCTGGCCGCCCGCTGCCGCCGAGCGGGCGAAGAGCACGGCCTCGCCCTGGCCGCGCTCCGACTCCAGGAGCTCGAAGACGGCCTTGTTGTAGAGGTGCGTGTAGTAGTTGTGCATGCGCTCCGTGTCGGAGCCGTCGTGCCAGACGACGTCCGTCGGGATGCGCTCGCCGAAGTCCGTCTTGAAGCCGTCGACGCCCTGGTCGAGGAGGACCTTCAGCTTGGCCTGGAACCAGGCGGTGGCCTCGGGGTTGGTGAAGTCGACCAGTGCCATGCCGGCCTGCCACTTGTCCCACTGCCAGATGTCACCGTCCGGCGTCAGGACGAAGTAGCCCTTCTCGGCGCCCTCTTCGTACAGGGCGCTCTTCTGCCCGATGTACGGGTTGATCCAGACGCAGATCTTCAGGCCCTTGTCCTTGAGCCGGGCGATCATGCCCTCGGGGTCGGGGAACACGGCCGGGTCCCACTCGAAGTCGCACCACTGGTACTCGCGCATCCAGAAGCAGTCGAAGTGGAAGACGCTCAGCGGGATGCCGCGCTCCGCCATGCCGTCCACGAAGGAGGTGACGGTGGCCTCGTCGTACGAGGTGGTGAAGGAGGTCGTCAGCCAGAGGCCGAACGACCAGGCCGGGGGAAGCGCGGGGAGGCCGGTCAGGGAGGCGTACCGGGACAGGACGTCCTTCGGCGTGGGCCCCGCGACGACGAAGTACTCCAGCGTCTGGTCCTCGACGCTGAACTGGACCTGTCCGACGGCCTCGGAGCCGACCTCGAAGGAGACCTTGCCGGGGTGGTTGACGAAGACGCCGTAGCCGCGTGAGGAGAGGTAGAACGGGATGTTCTTGTACGCCTGCTCGCTGCTGGTGCCGCCGTCGGCCTGCCACATGTCGACGGTCTGACCGTTCTTCACGTACGGCGTGAATCGCTCGCCGAGTCCGTGGACGGTCTCCCCGACGCCGAGGGCGAGTTGGGCGAACATGTGGTGGCTGCCGTCGTCGACGGTGGCGAAGGCGCTGCCCTTGCGGCCGGCCGAGGTCAGGACCCGGCCGTCCCCGTCGAGGAACTCCAGGCCGAAGGCGCCCTCGGTGGGGAGCCGCAGGGTGAGCGGGCCGCTGGTCAGCTCGGCCGTCGAGCCCTGGGTGCGGGTCGTGGCGGCGGACTGCGCCGCGGCGCCCGGCAGTTCGAAGTCGGGGCCCTTGCGGCGCCTGCCGGCGTGGTGGGTGAGTCGCACCGCGATGACACCCTCGGCCGGGGCGTGGGCCTCCACGGTGATCAGCGGGGCGTTGAGCGTGTCGCCGCGGCGCTCGACGCGCTTGACAGCGGCGTAGGCGGCGAGGCGGTCGTCGTCGAGGCGGACATCGCGGACTTCCGTGGCGTACGAGGCGTGCACACCACTGCGCATCTGCCAGAAGCCGTCGGTGAACTTCATGGGGGTGGTCCTTAGCCGATCAGGAGGTGCTGGGCGGGACGTCAGGGCGCCTGCGGCGAGCGCGGCTGCGGGTCCTCTCGATTTTGATCGTACACAAAACAAATCTGACCGAGAAGGCCGGAACATGGCAGGAGTTCCCGTATTGCCCGAGAAGCCGAAGCGCGGCACCGGGCCCCGGACCGGCCATGTTTGCGCCACGTGTTCGACACGTGACGGAAACGGTCTAGAAACCCTCGACCGAATGCAGTATTAGTACTGCAAGCAAACAAATTGACTTGCCCGGCAGGAACGCCGTCCGGGCCTGACGTCGACAAGAGGCTGTGCAATGTCGGACCGCTTCACTCCCACTCCCGCGGACAGGTTCACCTTCGGTCTGTGGACGGTGGGCTGGCGTGGCAATGACCCGTTCGGTGACGCGACGCGTCCGGTGCTGGATCCGGTGGAGTCGGTGGAGCGGCTCGCGGAGCTGGGTGCGCACGGTGTGACGTTCCATGACGACGACCTGATCCCGTTCGGGGCGGACGAGGCGGAGCGGGCCCGGCTGGTCGGGCGGTTCAAGGACGCGCTGGAGCGGACCGGGATGAAGGTCCCGATGGCGACGACGAACCTGTTCACGCATCCGGTGTTCAAGGACGGCGGGTTCACTTCGAACGACCGTGACGTTCGGCGTTTCGCGTTGCGCAAGGTCATCCGGAACATCGATCTGGCCGCCGAGCTCGGCGCGAGCACCTATGTGGCCTGGGGTGGGCGTGAGGGTGCGGAGTCCGGGGGTGCCAAGGACGTGCGTCTGGCGCTGGACCGGATGAAGGAGGCCTTCGACCTGCTGGGCGACTACGTCACCGAGCAGGGCTACGACCTGCGGTTCGCGATCGAGCCCAAGCCCAACGAGCCCCGCGGTGACATCCTGCTGCCCACGATCGGGCACGCGCTGGCGTTCATCGAGCGCCTCGAGCGCCCCGAGCTGGTCGGGGTGAACCCGGAGACCGGTCACGAGCAGATGGCCGGGCTGAACTTCCCCCACGGCATCGCGCAGGCCCTGTGGGCCGGCAAGCTCTTCCACATCGACCTCAACGGCCAGTCCGGCATCAAGTACGACCAGGACTTCCGCTTCGGCGCCGGAGACCTGCGCCAGGCGTTCTGGCTCGTCGACCTGCTGGAGACCGCGGGCTACGACGGCAGCCTGCACTTCGACTTCAAGCCCGTGCGCACCGACGGCATCGACGGGGTCTGGGAGTCCGCGAAGAACTGCATGCGCAACTACCTCATCCTCAAGGAGCGCGCCGCCGCCTTCCGCGCGGATCCCGCCGTCCAGGAGGCCCTGACCGCCTCCCGCCTCGACCAGCTCGCCCGCCCCACCGCCGACGACGGCCTCAAGGCCCTCCTCGCCGACACCTCCGCCTACGAGAACTTCGACGCCACCGCCGCCGCGGAACGCTCCATGGCCTTCGAAGCCCTCGACCAGCTCGCCATGGAACACCTCCTCGGCGTCCGCTGACCCACCACGCACAGGGGTGCCCGGGAACCCACCGGGCGCCCCGCCCCTCCCTGCCGTGACACCGCCGGATCCGCGCAAGGGCTTGACGACAACCCCGTGGGAGCGTTCCCATGGGCGCCGGCCCCCCTCTTACCGCAAGGGCACCACCGTGACAGAACCTTCCCCGGACGGGCGGATCCGACGCCGCAGCCGCCGCACCAGGCGGATCGTCGTCCCCCTCACCGTCGTCTCCGCGATCGTCGCCGGCACCGTTCTGTCGGGGTGCGGCCAGCAGCGGGACGAAGACGTCTACACCGTCATGAACTCCTCGACCGACGAGTCGTACCACCGCTGGGACGGTGACACCCTCAAGCGCTGCAGCAAGCAGCTCGGGATCACCATCGAGCAGCAGAGCGTGCCGGCCGCGCAGCTGATGACGAAGGCGCTGCGCATGGCGTCCTCGAAGTCGCTGCCGGACGTCCTCCAGCTGGACGCGTCCGAGATGCCGACCTTCGCCGAGGCCGGCGGGCTCATCCCGCTGAAGGACCTCGGGCTGACCACGACGGACATCCCCGAGGGGATCGTCGACTTCGGCTCGTTCGACGGGAAGTACTACGGCGCCGCGCGCACGGTGAACACCCTGGCGCTGTTCTACAACAAGGACACCCTCGACAAGGCCGGGCTGAAGGTGCCCACGACCTGGGCCGAGATGCAGTCCACCGCGAAGAAGCTGACCCAGGGCAAGCGGTACGGCCTGGCGCTCAGCGCGGGCGGCGCGGAGGACGGTGTCTTCCAGTTCACCCCGTTCATGTGGTCCAACGGCGGAGACGAGTCCAAGCTCGACACCCCCGAGGTGGCCGAGGCCCTGGACTACTGGAAGGCCCTCCTGAAGGACGGCTCGCTCTCCAAGTCCACGGTCAACTGGACGCAGGCGGACGTGAACGACCAGTTCATGGCAGGCAACGCGGCCATGATGATCAACGGCCCGTGGCAGGTCGAGACCCTGAACGCCAAGAAGGGGCTCGACTGGGGCATCGCCGAGATCCCCGTGCCCGAGGCGGGCGACGACTCGGTCGGTCCGCTGGGCGGCGGTGTGCTGACCGTGCCCAACACAGGCGACACCGAGCGCGAGAAGACGGCCGCGAAGATCATCGGCTGTATGGCGGGCGAGCAGGAGCAGATCACCTACGCTCTGAACAGCTGGATGGTCCCCGCGAACACCAAGGCCGCCGCCGTCTGGCGCACGAAGGCCCCCGAGCTGGCCGCCCTGGCCGGACAGGTCTCGACGGCCCGGTCCCGCACCGCGAAGGTCGGGGCGCAGTGGTCGTCCGTGTCGCTGGCCCTGCAGAGCGCCTTCCAGTCCGCGCTCACCGGCGCGTCCAGCGAGGCCGCCCTGAAGCGTGCCCAGCAGCAGGTCACGAGCGGGAACTGAGGTAACGAACCATGTCATCCACCACAGCCTCGGCCGCCGCGCTGCCGGCCGACCCGAAGGCCCCCGAGGCCGACGCGGTCAGGAAGCCCGTGAACCCGCGGAACGCCAGGCGGCGCAAGTCGCTCGCCCAGTGGGGGTTCATCGCCCCGGCCGTGATCTTCATGGCGCTGTTCTTCGGCTACCCGCTCGTCCGCAACATCGTGATGAGCTTCCAGGACTACTCGCCGTCCACCTTCTTCACCGGTGAGGCGCCGTTCAACGGCACGGACAACTGGAGCAACGTCTTCAACGACGGGCTGTTCGGCAAGGCCCTGTGGCAGACCATCCTGTTCACGATCGGATCGCTGGTCGGCCAGTTCTGCATCGGCCTGGCCCTCGCGGTCTTCTTCACCCGCCGCTTCCCGCTGAACGGGATCCTGCGTTCGCTGATCCTGCTGCCGTGGCTGGTCCCGATGGTCGTCTCCGGCATCGTGTGGCGGCGCATCTTCGACCAGGACACCGGTGTTCTCAACAGCTTCCTGGGCACCGTCGGCCTCCCCGGTGACACGCCCTGGCTGACGAGCACCAGCATGGCGCTGATCTCGGTGATCCTGGTGAACATCTGGATCGGCATCCCGTTCAACATGGTGATCCTCTACGGCGGCCTCCAGGAGGTCCCCAAGGAGCTCAACGAGGCCGCCGCGCTCGACGGCGCCTCCGCCTGGCGCACCTTCCGCTCGGTCACCCTGCCGATGCTCAAGCCCGTGATCACCGTGGTGCTGGTGCTGGGCTTCATGTCGACGGTCAAGATCCTCGACCTGGTCCTCGCGCTCACGGACGGCGGGCCCGCCGACTCCACCCAGACGCTCGGCACGCTCACGTACCAGAACTCCTTCGTCCAGATGGACTTCGGGGCCGGTGCCGTGGTCGGCAACATCCTGATCCTGATCTCCGCCGTCTTCGCGGTGTTCTACCTGCGGGTCAACCGCAACGAGGGGAAGTGACCGGCATGGCGACCACCACCCAGATCTCCGCCGCCCCGGCTCCCGCCGTCCACCGGCCGAAGCGCCGCTGGGGTGCGACCGTCTTCGGCGTCGTCGCCCTCGCGGTGATGCTGTTCCCGCTGTACTGGATGATCAACACCGCGCTGCAGCCCGACGCGGGCCTGGTCGACGTGGGCCCCGTCCCGACGGGGGTGGACTTCTCGGGCTTCACGTCCGCCATCACCGAGCAGGGCACCAACCTGCTGACCTCGCTGGCCGTGGCGCTCGGGGCCGTGGCCATCTGCCTGGCGATCTCCGCGCCGGCGGCGTACGGGCTGGCGCAGTTCAACCTGCGCGGCAGCAAGACGATCGTCTTCGGCACGCTCATCACGCAGATGGTGCCGGGCATCGTCATCGCGAACGCCCTGTACAGCGCGTACGTGGACCTCGGTCTGGTGAACTCCTACTTCGGGCTGATGCTGGCGGACGCCTCGCTGGGCATCCCCTTCGCGATCGTGCTGATGCGTTCGTTCATGGTGTCGATCCCGCGTGAGGTCATCGAGGCCGCCGAGGTGGACGGTGCGGGCCGCTTCCGTACGTTCGTCCAGGTCGTCCTGCCGATGAGCCGGAACTCGCTGATCACCGCCGGGCTGTTCTCGTTCCTCTACGCGTGGAGCGACTTCATGTTCGCGCTCACGCTGAACACCACGGACGACGTCAAGCCGATCACGCTGGGGATCTACCAGTACATCGGCGCGCACGTCGGCGACTGGGGTTCGGTCATGGCCGCCTCGGTGCTCTCGGCGGTACCGGCCGCCGTCCTCCTCGTCCTGTCACAGAAGTACATAGCCGCCGGTATCACCGGTGGCTCGGTCAAGTAAGGGTTCCCCCATGAGTGACTTCCCGGTCTTCCCGCCCGGCTTCGTCTTCGGCGCGGCCACGGCCTCGTACCAGATCGAGGGCGCCGTGGAGGAAGACGGCCGCGGCCCGTCCATCTGGGACACCTACAGCCACACGCCCGGACGGACGGACGGCGGCGACACGGGTGACGTCGCCTGCGACCACTACCACCGCTACCCGGAGGACGTGGCGCTGCTGCGCGACCTGGGCGTGGAGTCGTACCGCTTCTCCATCGCCTGGTCCCGTATCCAGGCCACGGGCAGCGGCGCGGTCAACCCCAAGGGGCTGGACTTCTACTCCCGGCTCGTCGACTCGCTCCTCGAGGCGGGCATCGAGCCGGCCGCCACCCTGTACCACTGGGACCTGCCGCAGGCCCTGGAGGACAAGGGCGGCTGGCGGGTACGGGAGACGGCGGAGCGCTTCGGCGAGTACACGGCGATCATGGCCGAGCACCTGGGTGACCGGGTGCCGCGCTGGATCACCCTCAACGAGCCCTGGTGCAGCGCGTTCCTCGGCTACTCGGTGGGACGCCACGCGCCGGGCGCGCAGGAGGGCCGCGGGGCGCTGGCCGCCGCACACCACCTCCTGGTCGGCCACGGGCACGCGATGAACGCGCTGCGCGCGGCGGGTGTCCGAGAGGCGGGCATCACGCTCAACCTGGACCGCAACGTCCCGGCCACCGAGTCGGACGCCGACCTCGCGGCCGTCGTCCGGGCGGACACCCAGCACAACCTGGTGTGGACCGAGCCGCTCCTCGCGGGCCGCTACCCGGCCACCGAGGAGGAGACCTGGGGCGAGCTGATCACGGGGCAGGACTTCCGCCGTGAGGGCGACCTGGAGCTGATCTCCCAGCCGATGGACTTCCTGGGCATCAACTACTACCGCCCGATCGTCGTGGGCGCCGCCCCGCACCGTGAGGCGGACCCGGCACTGCGCGTGGCCACGGACAACCGGTATGCGGAGGGGAACTACCCGGATGTCCGTAAGACGGCGATGGGCTGGCCGGTCGTGCCGGAGTCCTTCACCGATCTGCTGACCGTGCTGAAGCAGACCTACGGCGACGCCTTGCCTCCGGTGCACATCACGGAGAACGGCTCGGCGGAGTTCGACAGTGTCGAGGCGGACGGCTCCGTCCACGACGCGGACCGGGTGGAGTACCTGCGTACCCATCTGACGGCGCTGCGGGCCGCGATGGACGCCGGTGTCGACGTGCGCGGGTACTACGTGTGGTCGTTGCTGGACAACTTCGAGTGGGCGCTGGGCTACGCGAAGCGGTTCGGCATCATCCGGGTCGACTACGACACCCTGGAGCGGACCCCGAAGGACAGCTACCGCTGGTATCAGCAGCTGATCGCCGCACACAAGGCCTGACCGGCCGCCGGCTCACGACCGGGGGCGTACGCGAGCACCACGCCGCGTACGCCCCCGCTTCGTGTTTCCGGGGATCAGTGCGGGGTGACGGTCCCGGCGATGACGTCGGGGGCGACGGTCCCGGCAATGACGTCGGGGGCGACGGTCCCGGCGATGACGTCGTGGAGATACCCCACGGCGAGTTCCTCGGCCCGGTGGCGTCGTTCGGGCTGCGTCCGATGTCGTCGCGCCACTGCCTGTAGAGCTCGACGCAGGCCAGGACGGCCCTCCCGGCGTCCTGCCGGTCGTGTCCGCAGAGGGTCGCGCGCAGCGCGCGTGCCTCGGCCGGTGCGACGGACTCCAGGTGGCGGACGCCGCGGGGCGGAGCACCCACACGCAGCGCGGCCATCGGGCCCAGTACGGTGTCGCGCAGATAGCCGAGGAACCCGACGGTCTCGAAGAGTTCGCCGCGACCGAGCTTGGTCGCCCCGTAGTGCACCCAGATCCAGAACCGGTCCTCGATCCACTGGAGGTCCGGTGACGTGGCCCGCAGCGGATGTTCCGCGAGCGAGCACGCCAGTCGGCCGTCCCGGTCCCACAGCACCTCCGGATCCTCCCGCCGCTCGCCGAAGTCGCGGGCGCGGACGAACATGAAGTCGACGTGGAGCAGGGGCGGTCCGACGAGGGTGACGATCAGCCGGGGTCCCCCCACGTGCTCGCCGGTGAAGCCGGCGACGAGGTCGGTCCACGACCCGATCAGCGCGAGACGCTCCGCCATGACGTCGTCGAGGCATCGTCCTCGACGACCACGATCAGATCGACGTCCGAGTGGACGTCGGGGCGCCCGGCCGCGAGGGATCCCGCGACGGCGGCTCCGGCGACGCGGGGGTCCTGCCGGATCCGCGGGAGTACCTCGCCGAGGAACCGACCGTGAAGCGAGGGGACGTCCATGGCTCTCCTTCGGGCGGGAACAAAGTCTTCGAACGTATCACTCCCGCCCCTGCGTCCCCTCCGGATATCGGGTCCCCGGAACATCGCTTTCCCGGGAAGGTGCTCAACGCACCGCGAACGCCGCGGGGTTGTCCAGGACGTCGTGCACCACCCGGGCCGCCGCGCCCCGTGCCGCGTCACCGGAGAGGGACGAGGCGCGCAGCCGGCTGCCGTTCTCGTGCCAGCGGCCGGAGACGACCCGGGCGGTGAGCTGGGCGTCGGCCGGGCCCTCCAGCCAGGGCATCAGGCCGCGGTAGATCCCGCCCAGCACGACGGCCTCCGGGTCGAAGAGGTTGACCGCGCCGGCCAGGACCACGCCCAGCCGGTCCCCCGCCTCACGCAGCGCGGTGACGGCCCGCTTCTCCCCGGCCGCGGCCCGCTGTTCCAGCTCCGCCAAGCCGCGCAGGCCCGTGTCCGGGTCGATGCCGGCAGCCCGCAGCAGCGCCGCCCGGCCCGCGTACTGCTCCAGGCAGCCGTGCGCCCCGCACCGGCAGAGCGGGCCCTTCGGGTCGACCACGACGTGGCCGATCTCGCCGGCGAACCCGTGGGCGCCCCGCAGGATCTCGCCGTTCACCACGAGCGCGCCGCCCACGCCGATCTCACCCGTGAGATAGAGGAAGGTGCGTACGCCTTCGAGGCCGCCGAACCAGAGCTCGGCCAGGGCCGCCAGATTTGCCTCGTTCCCGGAGCCGACGGCCAGCGCCCGCCCGGCCGGACGCAGCGTGCTGAGCGCCTGTCCGAAGATGCCCTCGGCCGCGACCCTGGTCCAGCCGAGGTTCGGTGCCTGCCGGACGACGCCGCCGGAGACGAGTCCCGGCAGTGCCAGTTCGACGCCGACCACCCGCAGTTCCTGTTCCCGGGTGGAGGCGATGACGCGGTTGGTGAGCCGGGCGGCGTGGGCCAGGACCTCGGCGGGCGGCACGTCCCGGTGGTCGGTGTGCTCGGTGACCCGGACCCGGTCGGTGCCGGTGAGGTCGACGGCGCACACGGAGACGTAGTCGATGTTGATCTCCACGCCGAGCCCCGCCGGGCCCGTGCGGGAGAGCTTCAAGCCGGTACCGGGCCGTCCCGCGGATCCGCTGGAGGTCTTGCCGGACTCGCTGAGGCAGTCCAGGGCGAGCAGTTCCTCGACGAGGGAGGACACGGCGGCCCTGGTCAGTCCCACGAGGCTCGCCACCCTGGCCCGGGTGACCTCGCCCTCGTCGCGGACGGTCCGCAGGACCAGGCTCAGGTTGTGGCGCCGCACGGACTCGTGTCCGGCCTTGGCCGCCGGCGACGTGAGGTTGTTCTTCATCAGACCTTCGAGCCTAACGGGCGAAGGGCCGCACCCCGGGGGTGCGGCCCTTCGCCCACTTCCTGAACCCTTACTTGCGGATCAGGCTGCGCAGGACGTACTGCAGGATGCCGCCGTTGCGGTAGTAGTCCGCCTCACCGGGGGTGTCGATGCGGACGACGCCGTCGAACTCCACACCGGTGTCGGTGGTGACCTTGACGGTGCGCGGCGTGGTGCCGTCGTTCAGCTCGGTCACGCCGGTGAAGGAGAAGGTCTCCTCGCCGGTCAGGCCGAGGGACTCGGCGGTGTGGCCCTCGGGGAACTGCAGCGGGAGGACGCCCATGCCGATGAGGTTCGAGCGGTGGATGCGCTCGTAGGACTCGGCGATGACGGCCTTGACGCCCAGGAGCGCGGTGCCCTTGGCCGCCCAGTCGCGGGACGAGCCGGAGCCGTACTCCTTGCCCGCCAGGATCACGAGCGGGGTGCCCGCGGCCTGGTAGTTCTGCGAGGCGTCGTAGATGAACGACACGGGGGCGTCGGCCTGTGTGAAGTCACGGGTGAAGCCGCCCTCGGTGCCCGGCGCGATCTGGTTGCGCAGGCGGATGTTGGCGAACGTGCCGCGGATCATGACCTCGTGGTTACCGCGGCGCGAGCCGTAGGAGTTGAAGTCACGACGCTCGATGCCGTGTTCCGTGAGGTACTTGCCGGCCGGGGTGTCGGCCTTGATCGCACCGGCCGGGGAGATGTGGTCGGTGGTCACCGAGTCGCCCAGCTTGGCGAGCACACGGGCGCCGGTGATGTCCTCGACCGGGGTCGTCTCCATCGTCATGCCCTCGAAGTACGGGGGCTTGCGCACGTAGGTGGACTCGGAGTCCCACTCGAAGGTGTTGCCGGTCGGGATCGGCAGCGCCTGCCACTGGGCGTCGCCCGCGAAGACGTCCTGGTAGGACTTGTTGAACATGTCCTCGCCGATGGAGTTGGCGACGACGTCGTTGACCTCGGCCTCGGAGGGCCAGATGTCCTCGAGGAAGACGGGCTTGCCGTCCTGGTCGACGCCGAGGGCGTCCTTGGTGATGTCGACCTTCATCGAGCCGGCGATGGCGTACGCGACGACCAGCGGCGGGGACGCCAGGTAGTTCATCTTGACGTCGGGGTTGATCCGGCCCTCGAAGTTGCGGTTGCCGGAGAGCACCGAGGTGACGGCCAGGTCGTGGTCGTTGACCGCCTTGGAGACCTCTTCCGGCAGCGGGCCGGAGTTGCCGATGCACGTGGTGCAGCCGTAGCCGACGAGGTTGAAGCCGACCTTGTCGAGGTACGGGGTGAGGCCCGCCTTGTCGAAGTAGTCGGTGACGACCTTCGAGCCCGGGGCGAGGGTGGTCTTGACCCACGGCTTGCGGGTCAGGCCCTTCTCGACCGCCTTCTTCGCCACGAGCGCCGCGGCGACCATGACGTAGGGGTTCGAGGTGTTGGTGCAGGAGGTGATCGCGGCGACGGTGACGGCGCCGTGGTCGATCTCGTACGTCGTGCCGTCGGGGGCGGTGACCGTGACCGGGTTCGTCGGGACACCGTCGGAGGCGGCCGGGGCGTCGGAGGCCGGGAAGGACTCCTTGCCCGCCTCCTCGTCGTCCGCGACGTAGTTACGGACGTCCTGGGCGAACTGCGCCTTGGCGTTCGCGAGGACGATGCGGTCCTGCGGGCGCTTCGGGCCGGCGATGGAGGGGACGACCGTGGAGAGGTCGAGCTCGAGCTTCTCGGAGAAGTCGGGCTCGGCGGCCGGGTCGAGCCAGAGGCCCTGCTCCTTGGCGTACGCCTCGACGAGCGCGACCTGCTGCGCGTCGCGGCCGGTCAGGCGCAGGTAGTTCAGCGTCTCGTCGTCGATCGGGAAGATCGCGGCGGTGGAGCCGAACTCCGGGGACATGTTGCCGATGGTGGCGCGGTTCGCGAGGGAGGTGGCGGCGACGCCCTCACCGTAGAACTCGACGAACTTGCCGACGACACCGTGCTTGCGGAGCATCTCGGTGATGGTCAGCACGAGGTCGGTGGCGGTGGTGCCGGCCGGGAGCTCACCGGTCAGCTTGAAGCCGACGACGCGCGGGATGAGCATCGAGACCGGCTGGCCGAGCATCGCGGCCTCGGCCTCGATGCCGCCGACGCCCCAGCCCAGCACACCGAGGCCGTTGACCATGGTGGTGTGCGAGTCGGTGCCGACGAGGGTGTCGGGGTACGCCTGGCCGTTGCGGACCATGACCGTGCGCGCCAGGTGCTCGATGTTGACCTGGTGGACGATGCCGGTGCCCGGGGGGACGACCTTGAACTCGTCGAAGGCGGTCTGGCCCCAGCGCAGGAACTGGTAACGCTCCTTGTTGCGGCCGTACTCCAGCTCGACGTTCTGGGCGAACGCGTCGTTGGTGCCGAACTTGTCGGCGATGACGGAGTGGTCGATGACCAGCTCGGCCGGGGCCAGCGGGTTGATCTTCGCCGGGTCACCGCCGAGCTCCTTGACGGCCTCACGCATGGTGGCGAGGTCCACGACACACGGGACACCCGTGAAATCCTGCATGATCACGCGGGCCGGCGTGAACTGGATCTCCTGGCTGGGCTGGGCCTGCGAGTCCCACCCGCCAAGCGCCCGGATGTGGTCGGCGGTGATGTTCGCGCCGTCCTCGGTGCGGAGCAGGTTCTCCAGCAGCACCTTCAGGCTGTAAGGGAGGCGCGCGGAGCCCTCGACCTTGTCCAGCTTGAAGATCTCGTACGACTCGTCGCCCACGCGCAGCGTGCTGCGGGCGTCGAAGCTGTTCGCCGACACGACAGTCTCCTTCTTCAATGTGCGCGTTCAACCGCGCCGCGCCTCATGTGCGGCCGGCGCCGCCTGCGGCCCCCACCATCCGCTAAGGTAAGGATTAGTTAGGTAACCCTTACTGAGCGGCGGCTGCGGTGCGCCTCGGCAGATATCTCGATGTCGAGATAACTCTAGTACATCGCCGCCGCGCGGTCATGCCCGGGAGCCCGTGTCCGGCGCCACTCCGCGATGACGCACGGCCACGACCAGGGGCCGGACGGGTCCAGTCCGAATCCGACGGGGCCGCGCTTCCGTCGGTGCGGCAGGATGCGTGTGCCCGAGCGTGACGAGAGGTCACCGTGCGCGGCACCCCCACGGGCGCCCGGTGCGACCGCCGTACACCGACGTCCACCCCTGCCCGGAGAGGGTGCAGTGCACTTCATCGACACCTCTGAGACCGTGCGGGCATGGGTCCACGGCTGGGCCCTCTCCCGCGGCGCCGGCGAACCGAGCCCGACACCCTGGGGCTTCACGGTGACGAACGGGCCCGCCGGGAACGTGAGCCACGTCCTGCCGGCCGCCGACGAGGCGACCGTGCGGGAGCTGACCACGAGCGCCACCGGTCCGGGCGTCCGGCTCAAGGCGTTCGTGCCGGCAAATTCACTGGCCTCCTGGATCGCACCGGACTGGTCGCTCCCCGACCCGCCCGGCTTCCTGATGTCCACCGCGTTGGACTCCTGTTCCGCGGGCGCTCCGGCCCCGCTCCTCGACGGCTACCGGCTCCACAGCTGGACCAGCGCCGGAGTCGTCCACGCGCGGGTGCACGCCCCCGACGGCACCACCGCCGCGCGAGGGCAGGCCTCGGTCGACGGCGCCACCGCCGTCGTCGACAAGGTGGAGACCCATCCCGCACACCGGCGCCGCGGGTTCGGCCGGGTGGTCATGGGCACCCTCACCACGACGGCCGCCGAACGGGGCGCCCTGGTCGGCCTGCTGGCGTCGTCGGCGGAGGGCCGCGCCCTGTACGAGGCGACGGGATGGAGGGTGGAGGCGCCCTTGGCTAACGCCTTGCGCGGGCCGGGCCCGGCCGGCCCGGACTCCGCCAGGGCCGCCACCGCGCCGAGGGCCTGCCGGCAGCGCGGCCCACGGGACACACGGACAGGTCCGCCCGGATCCGCGCCGCGCGCATGACCCGGCCGCTTCGGGATACGCGTACCCCTGACAGAGGAGGAGCCCATGCCGCTCCTACTCCTGACAGAGGAGGAGCAGATGCCGCTCACGTTCCGCAAGAGCTTCCAGATCCTTCCGGGCGTCCGGCTGAACATCAACCGCCGCTCCTGGTCCGTCACCACGGGCGGACGGCACGGCCCGAAGCGCACGCACAGCAGCACCGGCCGGCGCACCACGTCGATGGACCTGCCCGGCCCCTTCGGGTGGCGGAGGACGACGAGGCGCACCCGCCGAGGCTGACTCACCCGATCGGCGCAGCACCGCACGCCGGGCCGCCGGGCGCGCCCGATCCTCGAATCAGGCGCCCCCACGCGACCCGGCACGGTGTGGTTACCCGACTGGCACACCCCCAGCAGATCGTCATCTCATATCTGAGATAGCGTGCAGCCATGGAAGATGACTACCTCGCACGTATCGGCAAGCTCATCCGTGACGCCCGTCAGCATCGTGGCTGGACACAGAGTCAGCTTGCCGAGGCGCTCGCCACGAGCCAGAGCGCCGTCAACCGCATCGAGCGCGGCAACCAGAACATCAGCCTTGAGATGATCGCCCGCATCGGTGAAGCCCTCGACAGCGAGATCGTGTCGCTCGGCTACGCCGGACCCATGCACCTTCGCGTGGTCGGCGGACGCCGCCTCTCCGGCTCCATCGACGTCAAGACGAGCAAGAACGCGTGCGTCGCGCTGCTCTGCGGTTCCCTGCTCAACAAGGGCCGCACCGTCCTGCGCCGGGTGGCGCGCATCGAGGAGGTCTTCCGGCTCCTGGAGGTCCTCAACTCCATCGGCGTACGCACCCGTTGGATCAACGAGGGCGTCGACCTGGAGATCCTCCCGCCCGCCGAGCTCGACCTGGACGCCATCGACGCGGACGCCGCACGCCGGACCCGCTCCATCATCATGTTCCTCGGCCCGCTGCTGCACCGCACGGACCGCTTCACCCTCCCGTACGCCGGAGGCTGCGACCTCGGCACGCGCACGATCGAGCCGCACATGATCGCGCTTCGCCGTTTCGGCCTGGAGATCGCGGCGACCGACGGGCTCTACCACGCGCGGGTCGACCACGAGGTCCGGCCGGACCGCCCCATCGTCCTGACCGAGCGCGGAGACACGGTGACCGAGAACGCCCTGCTGGCCGCCGCGCGGCACGACGGCACGACCGTCATCCGCAACGCGTCCTCCAACTACATGGTCCAGGACCTGTGCTTCTTCCTGGAGGCGCTCGGCGTACGCGTCGACGGTGTCGGGACGACGACCCTCACCGTGCACGGCGTGCCGGAGATCGACGTGGACGTCGACTACTCCCCCTCCGAGGACCCGGTCGAGGCGATGAGCCTGCTGGCCGCCGCTGTGGTGACGGAGTCCGAGCTGACGATCCGCCGGGTCCCGATCGAGTTCCTGGAGATCGAGCTCGCGGTCCTGGAGGAGATGGGCGTCGACTGCGACCGCACGACGGAGTACGCGGCCGACAACGGCCGCACCCGGCTGGTGGACCTGACGGTCCGGCCCTCCAAGCTGGAGGCCCCCATCGACAAGATCCACCCGATGCCGTTCCCCGGCCTGAACATCGACAACGTGCCGTTCTTCGCGGCCATCGCGGCCTCCGCGCACGGCCAGACCCTGATCCACGACTGGGTCTACGACAACCGCGCCATCTACCTCACCGACCTGAACCGCCTGGGCGGCAGGCTCCAGCTGCTGGACCCGCACCGCGTCCTGGTCGAGGGCCCGACCCGCTGGCGCGCCGCCGAGATGATGTGCCCGCCGGCCCTGCGGCCCGCGGTGGTGGTCCTGCTGGCGATGATGGCGGCCGAGGGCACGTCCGTGCTCCGCAACGTGTACGTGATCAACCGCGGTTACGAGGAGTTGGCGGAGCGGCTGAACTCGGTGGGGGCGCAGATCGAGATCTTCCGGGACATCTGACCGGCGGGGTGTCGTGCCCCTTGAGGGCAAGGGGCACGACACCTCAATATGCGAGCTGACCTGCGAATACTTACCTTCACACCCCTTCGACGATCACCGTTGCTTTTCAGCACCTTGTGCAACGCATGTGCAAGATGATCTTGCATGGTTGACGGTATGTCAGGAAAACCTGAGCGCCAGTCAGCCTTTACGGAGAGTTGTCGCCGAAGTGGCCTCGCAACATTCGATGTCGGCCGTGTCACGCCGACTGCGTCTGGTCGACCATCCACGTCGAATGCGGCGGACTGGCTGGTAATGCCGTACCGCAGGTAGTCGTGGGTGCGGCGCTCAGGCATCCCCGGCAGCACGGGCTGCGATCGTCCCAGGCATTGCACCTGGGACTTCTCGTCGACACAGAGCACCACCGCACGCTCGGGCGGATTGCGGTGGCGGCCTTCGGCGTGACCCGTCTACGACAGGAAAGATTCCAGTTTCTAGTTCTCCCGCTGCCTCGATGACTTCGTGACTGGGGCACCAGCCCAGCGCTGCACCCCGCGGGTGCGCCACAGCGCCGGCCGCCCATCCACAAGAGCTGCCCCGCACCGTCTGGAATCAACGGCCCTGCACCTCAAGGCTGTTCGATACAGTGGACATCTCTTACGCACTCGATCAACCTCTGGGGAGGAATGCGTGGATCCATCGCTTGTCGATGCGGTGATGCCCAGCGTGACGGCAGCCGTCGCCGCCTACGGAGCGAACGTCTTGGTGCATGCCGAGGACGCGGCGGCCATGGAGACCGTGCGCCTGGGACAACGGTTGCTGGCACGGTTGCGACGGAATGAGGACGTGCAGCCCCGTATCGATGTTGCCGTTCAGGATCTGACCAGTGCCCTCGACGACGAGGACTTCCTCGGCGCATTGCGCGCCCAGATAAAGAAGGCCCTTGCAGAAGACACCGACTTGGCCTCCGACCTCAAGAAGCTTCTGACTGACTCGCCTGTGACGGCTCAGGCGACGGGAACACGTTCCGTCGCCGTCACGCACAACGACGGAGTCATCTCCACAGGCGACAACGCGACCATCCAGAGGTAGGCGTGGATCAGGGCTTCGAACGATCCGTCCTTGTCGGGAACAACACCGGGATCGTTTCCACCGGTGACAATGCCTCGATCACCCAGATCACTCTTGCGCCGGGCGCACCGAAGCCGACAGCGGCGGTGCCTGCGCCCCCCGATGTGTTCGGGTTCCACAGCGGCAAGAGCCCGGTTTTCTCTGGCCGGATCGGCGAGCAGAAACATTTGAAGGGCATCCTCGGCGGGCCCCCCGGTTCGGTCGCTGTAATCACTGGATGCGGCGGCGTGGGCAAAACGTCGTTGGCCGCTCAGACAGCCTCCGAGTACCGGGGCAAGTACAACCCTGTTTGGGAAATATCGGCCGGAGACGCGACCCAGATCGAGTACGGCCTGTCCCGGCTGGCCTGTCGCATTGACCCTGGGCTGGTCGATCAGCCGAGCGAAGTTGCTGCGGAGTGGGCGCGAGCCTGGCTTCAGACTCATGACGACTGGTTGCTCGTTCTGGACAATGCCTCATCCCCCAGGGACGTACGCGCTCTACTCAGCCAGCTGCCTCGGGGACGATTCATCGTCACCAGCCAACAGGCCACGGGCTGGCACCACATCGGCCCGGTGATGCCACTCGACGTTCTGGACCCTGACGCTGCGCTGGGCCTACTGGTCACAATCGCCGGACGGTCAGCCCTGAACAGTGAGGACCTGAGCGACGCTGCCCTCGTGTGTGAAGAGCTGGGCTATCTACCGCTCGCGATCGAATTAGCGGCAGCCAATATCGCGCAGACCCGAACCAGACCACGCCACTATCTTGAGAACCTGAGTGCCGCCCCGCTCGACGTACTCATCGACCATTCGGCTTCCGAGGACTCAGCGCACACAGTTGCCAGGGTCCTTCAGGCAAACCTTAAGAGACTCAGCGGCCATCCACTTGCGGAAGAGCTGCTGCGCGTAATGGCATGGTTTGCGCCTGACGGAATCCCCCGTTCGCTATTTTTCCGGATGGAGTCTCCACAAGCGGTGCGCACAGCGGTCGGACTTCTCGCGAAATACAGCGTGATCCGTTGGACCGAAGGTGCCGACGAGCCGACATTGAATGTCCACCGCCTCGTGCAAAAGCTAGTCATTGCTTGGAGTCGAACCTCCCCTGATGGGACGTTCGAGTCATCGTTTACCGCTACAGATATTCTGTGTCAGGCACTGGGCGATGAGGATCCCGAGGAGGGTTTCAAAACACGGTGGCGTCGCAGTCTGATGCCGCACGTCGACTCGCTGACCTCGAAAATTGAAGCGAGCGACGAAACCCTTGGAGCAGCCGCACTCTATCGGATTTCCGCATATTTTCTATTGCACCAAGGCCAGTTGGGACAGGCAAACTACTATGCGCAGAGGGCACATCAGGTAATAGTCCGGATCGGAGCGGGACCTTCAGGCTCACCAGACATCCAAAACTTGCTTGGACAGATACAATTTGCCGCAGAGAACGCGTCGGGGGCTACGGAGCACTTCAAATGGGCGCTGGATGAAGCGACTCCGAGATTTAGCGAAGACAGCCGAAGCGTTTTGACCTATCGGGTGAACTATGCGCGGGCCATCCTCGCAGGGGGCGACCACTCTGCTGCGATCTCCATGCTCGACGACGCGGTGTCCGACTGCGTAAACATCCTTGGCGGGGAGGACCCGCTGACCTTCACCGCGCGAGCCTGCCTTGGTCTTGCGTATGAGACCAGCGGAGATATAGCCACAGCGATGTCACTGTACAGCCAGGTCCTGTTCGATCGGTTGCATACGCTCGGTTTGAATCACGAAGCAACTGCCGCTTCATCAGCCCTACTCGGCGGCGTCCATCTCGCCAACGGGGATCCATCTGGCGCCATCCCCTATCTAGAACTGGCCCTTGGCGTGAGGGTTCGGATACTGGGGAGGGATCACCTGGACACAGTGACGTCGCGGAACAACCTCGCAATTGCTCTCTGCGAGGTTGATGAACCACACCGCGCTATTCCACTCTTGGAGCAGGTGATCGATGATGCGCCAGGCATCTTCGCCCCCGATAGCGCCGAGTTGACGAGCACGCAAGAAAGACTCGCCAGCCTGTATATTTCAACAGGGCAGCCGGATCGCGCCATCTCAATTTACAACCAGCTGTTGGAAAATCGTATCCAGATTATTGGAGTCGACCATCCCACGACCCTCGCAACCCAGAACATGTTGGGATTCACGTACAGCGCAGTTGGTGATCTTCCCCGTGCCATTATCTTCTACGAACAGGCACTGATCGGCCGTACCCGAGTCCTTGGACCGGAGCATCAAGACACGTTCAACTCGCGGAATAATCTCGCCTACGCATACAAGCTTGCCGGAGACCTCGCTCGGGCGATTCCGCTCTACGAGGAGACGCTTGAATTTGCCGCCAGCAGACTGGGGCCTAACGATCCAGCCGTCGTCAACATGCGCGACGATATTCGCTCCCTGCGAGCTCAGTGACGAGTGGCGTTGTCAAGTTATCCGCGAGCGGGCTGACTGATGGCACGTCAGGAATGGCGGCCGGTGGTGGTGGTGTGTTCAGACCGCGGTGGCTACGCCGGCGATCTGGTTCCAGAGGGTAAAGCGGTGCTGCATCTCGGTGCGGTAGTCGGGTGCGGTGATCAGATGGCGTCGTGAAATCTGACTGGGGCCTTGCCCCAAGGCCGAAGCCGAGGTCCCCCCGCCACTCGTTCGAAGTCCGACTCTGGGCGACGTGCCGCCAGCTCACTGTCCACCCGTCGCCGTCTTCGTCCCTCCGCCATGCTGGGTCACCCGAGGACGGCATCGCATTCGGACGGCTCCGTGAGTGAACGCCGGGTCAGTGGACTTACTCGCCCACACGTACGCCTCACCGGGCTGAAGCTGCGCCATCTGCTCAGCGCGCAGACTAGCGAAGGCGGTGTTTGCCTTCTGGAGGTGCTTCAACCAGGCCGGCGAGGTGAACTTGTGCAGGATGACGTGGTCGGAGAGTTCGATCAGAGAGATCGGTACCGAGGGCGGGTCCTGGCTGGCGACCAGGATGCTCACTCCCTTGTGGCGCATCTCGCGGACGGTCTCGACTAGGCCGGCGACGAGGTCCGGGCTGTCGATGTACTTGTGCGCTTCGTCGAAGACGACCAGCTTGTTGAAGTGTTCGTCCCCGCTGCGGCCCTCGGCGAACAGCTGCATCAGGACGACGAAGAGGCCGAGTGCTTCGTCCTTCTCAATGTACTCGTCGCGGAGGTCAACGACGATCAGCCGGCCTGGTCGGATGAGGCTGGCGAGCCGGGCATTGTCGTCGATGTAGTCCTCGGCGAGGTTGAGCCGCTCCTGGGCCAGTTGCTTGACGTGGTCAGGCATACCGGAATCGGCCACGCCCTGCCGGATGACGCCGAGGTTCAGATTGTTGCGGTTCGACCTCATGATGCGGGTCAGCTGCCGGATGTACGTTGACTGGTTGCCGACCGCTCCCATGAGGAAGCGCCAGTGGGACGACTGGAGTTCAGCGGAGGAGAAGGCGAGCGGCTGGACGTCGATGCCGGGGAAATTCCGTCGGTGGTCGGCGACCTGGGCGGCGGGGGCGAGCAGCAGCACGTCCGACAGCGCTTGGGGGTCGGCTCCGTAGTGGAGTGACCCCCGAAATTCCGACACCTGGACGCTGGATGTTTCGTCATCCAGGGGAAGTGATCCAAGGTGGCAAAGCGGAAGAACTATCCCGAAGAGTTCAAGCGGGACGCGGTGGACCTGGTGCGTTCCTCGCCGGACCGTTCCCTCACCGACATCGCTCACGGCCTGGGCATCCATCTGGAGACCCTGCGCAAGTGGGTCCGGGAGGACCGGACCCGTGTCCAGGCGGCGGACGGCGGGGGTGACGCAGGCGTGACCCCTGACGCGAAGGAAGAGCTCAAGCGCCTGCGGCGGGAGAACGCCCGGCTGAAGGAGGACAACGAGATCCTCCGGAAAGCCGCCGCCTATTTCGCGCGGGAGACGACACGGTGATCCGCTTCCGTTTCGTCGACGAGCACAGAGGCGCCCACAGGGTGAAGCGGATGTGTGATGTTCTCGGATGGGACCGCTCCGGCTACTACGCCTGGCACCAGAACAAGGAGGCGCGGCAGGAGAAGGCCGATGAGGAAGAGGTCCTGGCCTGCCGAATCCGGGAGATCCACACCGATTCCCGGGGAGCTTACGGGGCCCTGCGGATCACCCGGACACTCCGGGACCAGGGTCACATGGTGAACCGCAAGCGCGTCGCCCGGATCATGCGGGAGCGTGAAATCGTCGGGATAACGCGACGGAAGTCGCGGTCGCTGACGCGACAGGACCGCACGGCGCCGCCGGCTCCGGATCTGATCCTGCGGGACTTCACCGCGCCGCTGCCGGGTCTGAAATTCGTCGGGGACATCACCTGCCTGCCGACGGCCGAGGGATGGCTGTATCTGGCGACGGTGATCGATCTGTGCACGCGGGAGGTCGCGGGCTGGTCGATGGCCGGCCACATGCGCACCGAACTGGTTGCGGACGCCATCCGGATGGCCCATGCGGGTGGACACACTGCAGGAAACGCGATCTTTCACTCCGATCGCGGATCCCAATACACGTCCCATCAATTCCGCTCGCTACTCGGCGAGTTGGACATCCGACAGAGCGCCGGGCGCACCGGTTCGTGCTTCGACAACGCTGCCGCGGAGAGCTTTTTCGCCGTCCTGAAAGCAGAGATTGGGACGACCGTCTGGGAAACCCGGGCGCAGGCTCGGCAGGACGTTTTCCAGTGGATCGCGGAACATTACAACCGGGAGCGGCTCCACTCGACCATCGGCTACATCACGCCATACCAGGCGAGGATCCGCTGCCATCAACGACTGGACCTCGCGGCATAAAACGGAAGTGTCGGGACCTGAGGGGTCACTTCAGGGACTCCAAGACCACTGGCGCCGAGGGATACGCCGTCCTGCAGGACCGTGGCAGCCTCGTGATCCATAACGTCAGAGGCCAGTCGCTGTGGAGCAGCGGCACAGCTCAGCGGCATGACTACAACGGCGACGGCCGAAGCGACATGGCCGACTGGTACGACCATGCAGACGGGTCGGACACGATTCATACTTTCCTGACCAACTCTGACGGGACGTTCAAAAACCCGCTCACCGGGTGGAACGTGCCGACAGGGTGGACGGCAAGCAGGATGAAGCGCACCACAGGCGACTTCAACGGCGACGGAATCGGTGACGTGGCCGCTGTCTACGGCTATGCCGACGGACAGGTCGCGCTGTGGACGTGGCTGGGAAGCACGAGCGGTAAGTTCTCAGCGCCCTCCAAGTCCTGGCAGGTCCCGGCCGGCAACTGGAGCTTCGCGCGGATGACGGTCAGCAGCGGAGACTTCAACGGTGACGGCAGGGACGATGTCGCCGCTTGGTACGACTACGCCGACGGCCGGGACACGCTGTGGACCTTCACCGCGAATGTCCGGGGAGGCTTCAACGCTCCGTTCGAGTCGATGACCCGCCCCACCGGAGGCTGGGAAGCGTCCAGGGACAAGCCCGTGACCGGAGACTTCAACGGTGACGGCAGGGACGACATGGCCGTCTTCCATGGCTACACGGACGGCAGCAACAAGATCTGGACATTCCTCGCCACACCCACAGGAGGCTTCGGCAACCCTGTCGGCTCGTGGAGCAGTACCACGTGGGGTAGTTGGGACCGGACGTCGGTGCACGCCGGCGACTTCGACGGGGACGGCCGGGACGACATCGCAGCATGGTACGACTACGCCGACGGACACGACAGCATCTACATCTTCCCGAGTAGCACGACGGGCACGTTCAGTTCCGTGGCAGAGGCGTGGACCACGCCTCCGGACAACATGTGGCGAGACCACATGTCGATCGTCATCGGTGACTACAACGGGGACGGCCTCGACGACCTCGGCGCTCTGTACGGCTACGACGACGGCAGCATCAAGGCCTGGACGTGGTCGGCAACAGCGGGGCGCAAGTTCGCCAAGCCTGTGAGCAGCTGGGGCGTCACTTCTGGCTACAGCTACCCACGGTCCTACGTGATTGAGCGATACGGAAGCTGACTGAACGGGTGGTGGTCCTCCACGGAGGGCCGCCACCCCGGGACTCAACGCGCCTCTGGCCCCGGACTCCGTGACCAGCAGGCCCCGGTGTGTTCCATGACACCTCACAGCCATGACTCGGCATGGGCATTACATGCATATGATGAACCGACTGTTGACTGGAAGCACCCAAGAGGTTTCGTTGCTCACCGGTCACACCTTGAATCGACGCGAGAGGCGTGAGGCCTGGCGTCCAGGCTTCGGAGCATTCCTGTGTCGAAGGTGACCCGTCGTACCGCGCTGGGGGCTATCAGTCTCGGTGCAGTCGGCTTCGTCGGCTATCAATTGCGCGAACAGGCCGGACCTCTTCCCACGCGTCCGGCAGCGCGAACCGGCAACAACCCCGCCGTCCGGGAGAACACGGCCATCGGCTCGGACCAGTGGCCGCTGGGACGTGACGGTCTCAAGGGCGTGACCGATGATCTTGCGCAGGTCCAGGGCTACGCATCAGCGACCTCGGTCAGCCACGGCGAATCCATCGATTTTCATATCGCCTCGCATACCGCACAGAATTGCACCATAGCGGTCTACCGCATCGGTCACTACGCAGCTGTCGGTGCCCGGCATCTCCTGACCAGCGAGCCGGTGAAGGTCAAACCGCAGAAGAAGCCAGACCCGCATCCGGAGACCGGTCTCATCTCCTGCGACTGGCCGGTCTCCTGGACGCTGGAAATACCGAACACGTGGGTGTCGGGGATATTCCTGGCTGTCTTCACCTCCCAGGACGGCCACCGCAGCTACACGCCCTTCGTCGTGCGGGACACCGCCCGCCGTTCCGATGTCCTGATGGTCGTCCCCTTCACCACGTATCAGGCGTACAACATGTGGCCGCTCGATGGTCGTACGGGGAAAAACCTGTACAAGGGGTACACCGCCGACGGTGAG
Source organism: Streptomyces sp. JH34 (assembly GCF_029428875.1). Lineage (NCBI taxonomy): Bacteria > Bacillati > Actinomycetota > Actinomycetes > Kitasatosporales > Streptomycetaceae > Streptomyces > Streptomyces sp. JH34. Next base: position 1,494,029 of record NZ_JAJSOO010000001.1, read on the forward strand.
ATAGGCGGCAACCCGGAACGCGCCTTCAAGGTCTCTTTCGACCGGCCGTACATGCAGCTCGGCCTGCCCCGCTGGTTCGACATGGATATCAGCGCGGCACGGTGGGCGGAGAGCTCCGGCTACGACATCACCTATGCCACCAGCGTCGATCTGCACGAGGGACGCATCGACCCCTCGCAGTACACCGCGATCGTCTTCTCCGGACACGACGAATACTGGTCCAAGGAGATGCGCGACTGCGCCGAGAGCGCCGTGGACGCCGGAACCCACCTGGCGTTCCTCGCCTCGAACAACATCTACTTCCACATACGTCTCGAGGCAGGCACCGAAGACCGGCCCTCCCGTGTGGTGACCTGCTACAAGGAAGCCCCAGACCCGGAACCAGGCGAAGCCGGCCCGACCATGCGATGGCGCCACCTCGGCAAAAAGCACCATAAAGCCGAACAGCGCCTGATAGGCGTCCAGTACAACGGCATCCTCGCGAAACCCGTCCCCCTGGTGGTCAGCGAGAGCAAGCACTGGTTCTGGTCAGGAACGGGCCTGCGGGACGGAGACGAAATACCTGACCTGATCGCCGTCGAAGCAGACGGTTTCAACCCCGCGATGCCCCAGCCCGCCGACACCAAGCAGACCCTGCTCGCCGCATCCCCCTACGTCGACAGCCGCAACCGGGGCCGCGCCGTACAGAACACCAGCCTCTGCGAGAACCATCAGGGGACCCTCGTCTTCGTCGCCGGCACCTTCCACTGGCCGCTCGCTCTCAACGACCCCGACCACCGCAACCCGCACGTCCAGCGAGCCACCGGCAACCTCATCACTCGCATGCTGGAACCTCGCAATAGGCCATAGCAGGACTGTCTCTGTTGGAACGACAGCAGTCGTTCACAGGTCTGGAAGACACTGAGGTCAGGATCGGGGGCTTGCCCAGATCCTCGTCCCGTCGATCCTGCTCATCGACTCGCCCCGCAGAGCACTGGGCAGCAACCGCGAAGACCAGGAACGAGGCCGCCGAATCTACGGCCGATTCAAAGCCCTGACCGACGCCTACGGCCCGCGGCTCCAGCTCATCCTCGCCGACAACGACACCGCCCCCGTTATGTTTTTCGCGGTCCTGCAACGGGGCCGCTGGCCTCTGGGCCCGGCATGACTGTGTCCCCCTGTCGAAGGCATGACCTGGGGGGTGGTGTCACCGGGTCCGGGGGTGTTCGTCGGAGACGCTGATCAGAGGTCCGGCCACCGTCCGGTCCGGCGCAATGCCGGACAGTTCGCGGGCGGCAGGTCTGCATAACGTGGATGCGCGAGCACGACACCCGAGCCGAGGCCGGCACCGTCAAACCCCCTGGAAGGGCGCGATGTTCGAGATCGAAGACGTGGGCGTGTTCCTCGGCCTGGACGTCGGCAAGTCCGCTCACCACGGGCACGGGCTCACCCCGGCCGGGAAGAAGGTCTTCGACAAGCCGCTGCCCAACAGCGAGCCGAAGCTGCGGGCCGTGTTCGACAAGCTGACCGCGAAGTTCGGCACCGTCCTGGTCATCGTGGACCAGCCCGCCTCCATCGGCGCTCTGCCCCTGGCCGTCGCCCGGGACACCGGCTGTCGCGTCGCCTACCTGCCCGGCCTGGCTATGCGCCGGATCGCCGACCTCTACCCCGGCGAGGCCAAGACCGACGCCAAGGACGCGGCCGTCATTGCCGACGCCGCACGGACCATGCCGCACACCCTGCGCTCGCTCGAACTGACCGACGAGATCACCGCCGAGCTGACCGTGCTGACCGGCTTCGACCAGGACCTGGCCGCCGAGGCCACCCGCACCAGCAACCGGATACACGGCCTTCTCACCCAGTTCCACCCCAGCCTGGAGCGCGTCCTGGGGCCCCGCCTGGACCACCAAGCCGTCACCTGGCTCCTTGAACGCCACGGCTCCCCGGCCGCCCTGCGCAAAGCCGGCCGACGCCGCCTCGTCGAGCTGATCCGGCCCAAGGCCCCGCGCATGGCCGCACGGCTGATCGACGACATCTTCGACGCCCTGGACGAGCAGACCGTGACCGTTCCCGGCACCGGCACCCTCGACATCGTGGTCCCGTCCCTGGCCCGCTCGCTCGCCGCCGTCCACGAACAGCGCCGGGCCCTGGAAGCCCAGATCAACAGCCTGCTGGAGGCCCACCCTCTTTCCCAAGTCCTGACCTCGATGCCCGGCGTCGGCGTCAGGACCGCCGCAGTCCTGCTGGTCACCGTCGGCGACGGCACCAACTTCCCCACCGCCGCCCACCTGGCTTCCTACGCCGGCCTCGCACCGACGACCAAGTCCTCGGGCACCTCGATCCATGGCGAACACGCGCCCCGCGGCGGGAACCGGCAGCTGAAGCGGGCCATGTTCCTCTCCGCCTTCGCCTGCATAAACGCCGATCCGGCCTCCCGGACCTACTACGACAAGCAGCGAGCCCGCGGCAAAACCCACACCCAAGCCCTTCTCCGCCTCGCCCGCCAGCGCATCAGCGTCCTGTTCGCCATGCTCCGCGACGGCACCTTCTACGAATCGCGGGCGCCCAAGAACGTCGAGCTCGCCGCATAACCCCAGCAACACCGAACCACCCCAAACCCGACAGGGTGCCTTGACGAACGACATAGAGGCACCCCCCCTCGGCAGCGTTGCGGCATGCGAAGCAGGCACGGCCCCACAAGAGATCACAGAGTTCTCGACGCCCCGCGACCCTGTGGAAGACCATGCCTGCCGAAGCGTCATCCCTGATCGCGCCTGTCTCTTGACCGGCTCTGCCACCTGATCGACGAACCCCCTCCACTACTGCTTCGTCCCCTGGCCCTCGGCTGGCGCCGCGAGCGGTGGGGCCCACCGGACGCCCGTTCGCGCGTCCCCGGGAACAGCGGCCAGGCGACCAGGGGGCGCGGTGTCAAGCGCTCAGAAACCGCTGGAACCGTGTGTCGAACTCCCGCGGGTCCTCGGCCAGCGACGCCTTGACCATGGCGGTGAACTCGTCCAGGACCACCTCGAACGCGTCGGACTCGACACCGTCGAGGGTGATACGGGCAACGTCGGCCGGGTCCGTCTTCGGCACGTCGTAGCCCTTCATCATGTCTGTGTCGGCCGCGCCGAGGTGCACGGAGGTGACGCGTGTGCCCTGGCCGGTCAGTTCCTGGCGCAGCGCGTTACTCATGCTCCACAGGGCGGACTTCGAGACGCCGTAGGCGCCGTTGCCTGGGAAGACGAACCAGGAGGCCGAGGAGGCGATGTTCACGATCGCGCCCCCGCCGTTGGCCGCGAGGACCGGTGTGAAGGCGCGGGACACTGACAACGAGCCCCAGAAGTTGACGTCCAGCGCGGCTCGGACGCCATCCAGGTCCCCGAGCAGAGGACCGCCTCCGATACCAGCGTTGTTGACCAGCAGGTTCACGTCGGCGGCGACGCGAGCGGCGTTCGCGACGGCCTCCGGGTCGGTGACGTCGAGGGCGAGGACCTGGACGCCTTCGAGGTCGATCGACTCGGGACGGCGGGCGGTCGCGTAGACCTTGGCTCCTCGCTCGACGAGCTGGGCGGCGAGGTGGCGGCCGATGCCGCGGTTGGCTCCGGTGATGAGCGCGGTGGCTCCGTTGAGGTTCATGTCGCGTACGCTAAAACCTGACGTCGACGTGAGAATCAAGTCGGGAGCCGGCGGGAGGCGCTTTGAGGATCGGGCAGGTGGCCGAGCGCGCCGGGGTCAGCGTCCGCGCGCTGCGGTACTACGAGGAACAGGGACTCGTCGTCGCCGACCGCGGGCCCGGCGGCCACCGGCAGTACCCGGACTCCGCCGTGGAGCGGGTGAGATTCATCCAACTGCTCTACGCGGCAGGGCTGTCGAGCAAGGCGATCCTGCCCATCCTGCCGTTCCTGGACACCCTTGTCGCGACCCCTCGCATGGCACGCCGGCTCGAGGCCGAGCGTGACCGGATCAAAGCCCAGATCGGCGACCTGACCAAGGCTCATGACAGGCTCGAGGAACTGATCCGCCTCGCCGCCGCGTACAAGGACTCCCCGGCTACCTGCGAGGCGGACGAAGGCCCCGCCATGTCGTCAGCCGCGCGGCTACCGCGCGAGCGCATCCCGGGATTGCGGCCGAACAGGCGCTGACGGCGGTCGCAGGTCGAGGGTCGACGAGTGGGTCGCAGCCGGCCCCCTTTCACGTGCTCAGAGCGCTCGGCCTGCCTCCCGATCCGGTTGTGCCGCAGCGGGACCTGCCCGCCGAGAGAACGGTGCTCGACTCCTGACCCGCCGGTGACGCCAATGATCGGTGGCCGGCGGCCTTGACCGTATGTGCGACGGCGAGAGCGGGCAGGCGTCGGCTTCCGTATGGGTCCGGGCGCGGGTGTCGGGGACCGGCCGCCGGTGGTCATTCGCCTCCGGCCACAGCAATGACGCCGGCCACCGTGGCGGCCACCGCACAAGCGGTGGCCGCGTAGGTGAGGCGGCGGCGACGCAGGGAGCGTAGGCCGCACGCGAACAGGGGGCGCGGATCGCACGAGGAGCGCCCGTCGCGCCCGGCCTTGGCGCGCGCCGCGGCCTGCCCCTGCCGGGCTTTCGGCTTGCGCATTGCTCGTGCGTCTTCACTGCCTGTGCTGCCAGGGGGACCGAGCCGCGTGGGAGTGGGTCAGCCGAGGCTGCTGCCGCCCTCGCCTGTCAGACGTTCGACACCCGCTCGCAGCACCGCAGAAAGCGCTCCTGGATCAATAGCTCATCGCGGCAGATCACTGCCTTCACTGGTCTCTCCCGGGACGTCTGATCCCCGAACCGCCACCTCCTGCCCACTCGTATGCATGGAGGTGAGCGGGGCGGCGACGACTCTTGGTTTCCGAGGCGTCCGAGAACGCGCCGGCTGCGGTGGATCACCAGCAGCCACGTCGGCAAGTAGGCTGCTAACAAGGGGAGTTGAGGCGCATGCCGGTCTCGGGACGTATGCTGAACGTGCGGGCTGCGCGCGGGCATGGGGCTCCGACTCGGGGGAGGGTGCGTGGAAGCGCATCGCACTGCAGAGCTGAAGGTTTTTGTACCCGTCAAGTACGACCTCGGCGGGACCATCTTCGACACCAGGCGCCTGATGCAGGCAGTGGAGGCCCGGCACGGCACCGTAAGCGTGGACATGACCATGCTGCGCAGCTGGAACCTGTCGTATCTGGCCGGGCACTCACCGGTCCTCTCATGCGCGCTGTCCGAAGGGGAGACGGTGCTCGCCGGGGCCAAGTGGTCCTTCGACTGCCGGATGCGGGTGTATCCGTGGCTCGGTGTGGTCTCGGTCGACTACACGTTCACCCTCGTCGAGGGCGTGGCCGACATCGAGCACTTCTACGACGACCTGGTCGACTGGAAGAACCGGGACTACCTGCCCTACCTCGAACGATGCCACGCCCTCAGCGACAACCTGAGTCTCCGGATTCCCCCGGGCCTGAGGGCCGGTGACTCCGAGGCGCACGGCTCCGCCGTGCGGGCTCTGCGGAGCGCCACGGCCGGGATCATCGAGCCCAGGCCGTTCCTCTACGCCTTCCACGACTTCCGCCTGTGCTTCATCGGCGACTCCGACAGCCTTCCCGACGAGCGGGTAAGGCAGTTGCTCTGGCTGTCCGACGGTGAGTCCGCCCTCCCTGAGGACGGACTCACCCACCCTCTCGGCTTCAGGGGCCTGGAGGTCGCGAGTTCCGGCTGGTCGACGGTGGTCCGGGGGGAGCCCGGGGCGGTGGCCGCCGAGGCAGAGACGGTCACCACCCTGCTGAACCTCGTCCACGCCCAGTGGTACGTGTGCCAGTTATGGATCAACGCCCACGACCTGCGGGGACAGCAAGGAGGCGCGGGCAGTCGGCTGGCGGGCGCCCACGTCCTTGCCGCGAATCAGACGGCTCTCGTGCAGGACCTCTCCGAGATCGACAATCTCGACGTCATGCTCAAGGACCCTGTCCTGCTGCGGGTCGCGGAGTACCTGGAGACCAACCTCAAGGTCCGCAGGCACAAGGAGACCGCCATGTCGCTCCTGCACGCCCTCGAGAACCACTCCCGTCAGCTGGCGGATCACAACAACGAGACGGAACTCCGCCGTGTCCAGGTGCTGTTCGCGATCTCAGCCGCCGCCGGCATAGCCAGCCTCGTCCCCTCCCTCACCGATGTCGGATTCACCTTGCTCCACGTGGCGGCCACCGTCATTCCCCTGCTTGGTTTCTGGGCCTTGTTCGCAGTAGATTTCACCGGTGTGCGCCGACGGTTCGGGAGGCGGCGCCGACGACCATGAGCGGTCCGGTGAAGGAGTGGCGTGAACGACATCAGCGCACGGTGGTACCGGCCGGGGGCGATCCCCGCCGTCCAGGTCCGTGAGCTGACGGACATGTTCACGGAGGTCGCCGGCGAGTTCGTCCCCCCACTCACCCTGCGCGGTGGGACCGCCGTGTCCGACCTTCGCGAGCGCGGCCCCGAGGCCGCCCCCTCCCCCGGGAACGGCTACCTGGACGAGATGCTCCAGCAGGAGCTCATCATGTCCAGGCACAAGGGCGAGGCCGCCGGCTTCATCTCCTTCCGCAGCAACCACCAGGACCCGCGCTACGCCGAGCTATGCCCCTGCCTGTACGTGAGCACCATCGCCGTACGACACGGCAACCGGCGGCACGGCATCGCACGCGCCCTCTACGAAGAGCTCTTCGCCCTCCCGGCATCCCTGCCCCGGTGGGTCGTGCTGCGCACCTGGTCCACCAACACCGGTCACCTCGAACTCCTCGACCGCCTCGGGTTCACCAGCATCCTCCGTCTCCAGGACGACCGCGCCGACGGAGTGGACACCCTCTATCTCGCGAACGATCGCACCGCGAAGGCAGGGGCTGCGGCGGGCGGGTTCGCGGCAGGAGCGACATAACCGTCCCGGCGGTCGGCCCAAGGTCATCACGCGCGCATGGCTGCCCCCCGAGCGCCGACAGCCCATGCAGCGGGAGCGATCCGGCCGACGGGCCGGGGATCACCGTGACCCACTCGGCCCAAGGACCGTCGCGGACTGGTTACGCCCGGTCCGTCAGCTCCTCCGCGAAGACCTGTGACAGCGGCTGCGGACCCACGTACCGCTGGCAGTTGCACTGCCCGGCCTCGTAGCGCAAGGGTTTCTTCTCCTCGTCCCAGGCCGTCGGTACCTCGACGCGCTCATGGCAGCGGCCCGACGTGTCGTGCTTGGCGAGGTGGTGCGTGCATCCGCAGACGGGTTCCGGCGTCCTGTTGGCCGCCTCGACCGCCAGGCGTTCCTGTTTCGCCTCCCGCATCAGCTCCATCCTGCGCTCGTGCCGGTTGCGCAGCGCGGTTCGGACGTTGTCCGCCACCCATGCGAAACCCCCCGTCCAGAACAGAATGAGCAGGATCCAGATCCAGTTCATCGCTCCCCCTCCCAGCTCCCCAGCGGTGCTGCCAGGATACGCCGGGCGCCGCGTCCGGTCCTCGGACCGCCGGGCCGACCCCTGACCACCACGCAGGGGATGTCTCGCTGGAGGGACGGGAAGTGACCTCACGGCGGAGGCCCGTCCGGGGACGGGTCTCCGCCGTCGCGCGGTGCGGCGTGCAGGAGGAGGTCAGACGAAGTAGTCCTGCGCGTCCTTCATCCGACTGGTCATCAGGCTCAGAAGGGGATTCGGCGTGGTCACCTCCTGGCGTTTCCGGATTGACGGGCCGGGCCCCTCGTGCGAGGGGCTCCGGACCGCGGTCAACTGCCTTCGCTCAGCACCAGCATGATGTGCTCGTGCTCGCCGTACATGACGGTCCCACTGCTCCGGAAGCCGTGCTTCTCCAGCAGGCGGACCGAACCGGTGTTCTCCGCGAACGGGTCGGCGTACAGCGGCCGGTTGGTCTCCTGTTCCAGGAAGAGCGCCAGCGCGCGTGTGCCGATGCCCCGGCCCCAGTACTGCCGGCCGAGCCAGTACCCGATGAAGCGCCGGTCCTCGTCCCACCACGCCACCAGATTGCCCGCCAGCACGCCGTCGACGGTGACGGCCTGTACGCGGTTGGACGGGTCCCCCAGTACCTTCGTCGTCCAGTGCCTCATGAAGGCCTCGCGTTCACGGGGCGGGAAGTTCGACCGGCGCACGGACTCCGGGTCGTGTTCCTGCGCGAGGAACACCTCCAGATCGTCCTGGACTACGTCTCTCAGACACACCTGTTCAGTCATGCCGACGGAGTCTGCCACCCGCCACTGACAATCCCGGGTGGCAGACGTCCGCGCCCGTCAGCTCGCGGCCCGTACCCCCTGCGGCGAGGGCAGGAAGCCCGTTGCCTGGAAGTAGGTCAGGTAGCGGGTCAGCACCTCGTCCGTCAGCGCGGGCAGATGGACGCCGAGGGCCGCGACGGCCTCGGTGGTCCGGCTGGAGTCGAAGCCGCGGTGGTCCGTGGCCTCGTGCCGGGCTCCTCCCGCCTCGCCGAGGAACAGCTGGGCCGCGTTGTCGTGGCGGGCGGCGACGCGGGCCTGCCAGTGCGCGGCGGGAACGGTGCTCAGCTCGTGTCCGAGCCGGGCGGCGGCGTCGAAGACGCGGTCCAGGCCGGGTGCGTCGGGGTGGGTGAAGTGGTAGGTCTCCGCGTCCGTCCCGCCGGAGGTGGCGAGCGCCACCACGGCCGCGCTGACGTAGTCGACGGGCACCCAGTCGGTCGACCCGTACGGCAGGTCCGGTACCGCGCCCGCCTGGAGGCATCCCTTGATGAGCTGCCACAGGAGGTCACGTTCCTGGCAGGCGCCGGTGGTGGTGTCGCCGCTGATGCGGCCGGGGCGATGGACGGTGACCGGCAGGCCGCGTTCGCGGGCCTGCCCGACGAGTTGCTCGGCGGCCCACTTGCTCCGCGCGTATCCGTCGGGGAGGACGGACGCCGGGCCGGGCGGGGTCGACTCCGTGATGGTGACGGGGTCCGGGCCGGACGCCGGGGCGTAGACGCTCGTCGTGGAGAGGTAGTGCATCCCGGGTGAGGCGGAGTCGGCGAGCAGCCGCAGCAGTTCCTCGGTTCCGGCCACGTTGGGCGCGCGCAGATCGCCGTACCCGGCGGCGAAGTTGACGTGCGCGCCGTTGTGGACGACGGTTCCGAGGCGGCGGACCAGGGCGGCCCGGTCCTCGGGGGACAGGCCGAGACCGGGGGCCGCGAGGTCCCCGGGGACGGCGTGGATCAGGTCGGCGTACCGGGGGCGCCACAGGCCGTAGTGCTCCAGGTTGGCCCGCAGGCGGTGTGCGGCGTGCTGCTCGTCCTCGGCGCGTACGAGGCAGTCGACGGGCCCGCCGGTGGTCTCGATGAGGTCGCGCAGGAGGAAGGCGCCGAGGAAGCCGGAGGCCCCGGTCAGCAGGGGGCGGGCCGCGGGGCGGGCGGGGGCCGGTACGGGGCCGGGGCCGGTCCGCCCGGTGATGTCAGTCGCCAGCCGCACCCCGGACAGGAGGTCCGGTTCGTCGTCCTCCCCCGCGCCGTCGTCCAGGACGCGGGCGATGCCCTCGACGGTGGGCGCCTCGAAAACGGTACGCAGGGAGGGGCGCCGGCCGCACCGCTCCTCGATGCGCTGGGCGAGGGTGACGGCGAGCAGGGAGTGGCCCCCGAGGGCGAAGAAGTCGTCCGTGACGCCCACTTCGGGTACACCGAGTGCCTCGGCGAACGCCTCGCACAGGTCACGTTCGCGGGCGGTGCGCGGTGCCCGGCCGCCGGTCGGCACGGTCTGGTCCGGTGCGGGCAGGGCACGTCGGTCGGTCTTGCCGTTGGGGGTGACGGGCAGGACGTCGAGCCGTACGTGGGCGGCGGGGATCATGTGGTCGGGCAGAGTGGCTGCGAGGTGCGCGCGGATCTCCTCGTCGTCCGGGCCGTCGGCACCGTCGGCGGGCACGGTGTAGGCGACTAGCCGTCGGTCGCCGGGCCGGTCCTCGCGGACGACGGCGCAGGCCGCGGCGACGCCGGGCAGAGCGGTGAGCGCGGCTTCGATCTCACCGAGCTCGATGCGGAAGCCGCGGAGTTTGACCTGGTCGTCGACGCGGGAGACGTAGACGAGCTGCCCGTCGGCCGTCCACCGCACCAGGTCACCGGTGCGGTACATCCGCTCCCCGGTGCCGGAGAACGGGTCGGCCACGAATCGGGACGCGGTCAGGGCCGGCCGGCCGTGGTATCCGCGGGCCACTCCCTCGCCTGCGACGTGGAGTTCGCCGGTGACGCCGGGGGGCACGGGGCGCAGCCTGTCGTCCAGGACGTGGACGCGGGTGCCGTCGACGGGGACGCCGATGGGCACGGCGCGGTCGGGGGCGAGCGGACCGTCGGCGTGCTGGAAGGCGCTCATCGTCGCGCAGACGGTGGTCTCGGTGGGGCCGTAGGCGTTGACGAGGAAGCGGTCCGCCGCCCAGGCGTGCACCAGGGCAGGGGTGCACGCCTCACCGGCGAGGACCAGCGTCGTCCCGGCGGGCAGCGATTCCGGCGGCATCACCGCGAGCGCGGCGGGCGGCAGGGTGAGGTGGGTGACGCCCCGTTCGCGGACCAGGGCGGCGAGCGTGGGGCCGGGCAGCAGGGCTTCGCGTTCGTCGATCTCCAGGCAGGCCCCGGAGAGGAGGCCCATGCACAGTTCCCAGAACGCGGCGTCGAAGCTGACGGACGCCATGTGCAGCACCCGGCTGTCCGGGGTGACGCGCAGCCGCTCGCGCTGCGTCCTGGCCATGGCGCCGACGCCCCTGTGGGTGACCACGACGCCCTTCGGACGGCCGGTGGAGCCCGAGGTGTAGATGACGTACGCCGGGTGCGCGGGGAGCAGGGCCGGAGGGTACGCCGACGTGGGTGCGCAGTCCCCGGGGTCCCCGGGGTCGCCGGCGTACAGGCAGGGCACCGATGTTTCCGGCAGGCGGCTGCGGACGGCGGGCGTGGTGAGGAGCAGCCGCGGGCGGGAGTCGTCGAGCATGTGAGACAGGCGCTGGGCGGGGTAGTCCGGGTCGAGGGGAACGTACGCCGCCCCGGCCTTGAGGATGCCGAGCAGGGCCACGACGAGTTCCGCGGTGCGGGGCAGGGCGACCGCCACCCGGTCCTCGGGGCCGATGCCCCGTGCGGCGAGGTGGCGGGCGAGGGCGTCGGCGCGGGCGTCGAGCTCGCCGTAGGTGAGGGTGGTCCCCGCGTCGCGGACGGCCGGGGCGTCCGGGGTGCGCCGGGCCCACCGCTCGAAGAGCGCGGGGACGGTCGCCCCGGGCCCGTCGTCGGCGGGGCCGGTCCCCCACGCGGCAAGGCGGTCGCGCTCGGCGGCGGTGAACACGTCGTACGTGCTCAGCGGGCGGTCGGGGTCGGCGGTGACGGCGGTGAGCAGCAGGACGAGCCGTCCGGCGAGGTCGCGGACGGTGGACGCGTCGAAGAGTTCCGTCGCGTAGTCGACGGTGGCCCGCATTCCGCCGGGCGCGCCGTCGTCGTCGTACGTCTCGGTGAAGGTGAACGACAGGTCGAACTTGCTGACACCGGGGTCGACCGGGATGCCGCGGGCGGTGATGCCGGGCAGGTCGACCGGGGCGGCGGGGGTGTGGTTCTGGAGGACGAGCATGGTCTGGAAGAGCGGGTGGTGGTTCTGCGAGCGCACGGGGTTGAGCAGCTCCACCAGACGCTCGAAGGGAACGTCCTGGTGCGCGTACGCGGAGAGGTCGAACTCCTTCACCCGGTGCAGGAGTTCCCGGAACGTGGGGTCGCCGGTCAGGTCCGCGCGCAGCACGAGCGTGTTGACGAAGAAGCCGACGAGGTCCGCGGCGGCCTCGTCGGTGCGTCCGGCGACGGCCGTGCCCAGGGGGATGTCCTCGCCCGCCCCGTGCCGCGAGAGGACGGCAGACAGTGCGGCCTGGAGCACCATGAAGATGCTGCAGCCGCCGGCGCGGGCCAGTTCCGCGACCTGCCGGGCGGTGGCGGGGTCGAGAGCGAAGTCGTGGGTGGCGCCGGCGTGCCGGGGTGCGGCGGGGCGCGGCCGGTCCCAGGGCAGCTCGATCATTTCCGGAAGCCCGTCCAACGCGGTTCTCCAGTGCCCGAGTTGACGCGCGAGGAGGCTGTCGGGGTCGCGCTCGTCGCCGAGCAGGCGGCGTTGCCAGAGGGTGTGGTCGGCGTAGTCGACGGGAAGGTCCGTCCACTGCGGCGCCCCGGCGCGCACGCGGGCGCGGTAGGCGGCGCCGAGGTCGCGTGCGAAGGGGGCCAGGGACGAGCCGTCGGCGGCGATGTGGTGGATCACGAGGACCAGGACGTGGGTGGTGTCGTCCAGGCGCAGCAGGGTCGCCCGGAGCGGGAGTTGGTGCTCGATGTCGAGGGGTGCGGTCGCCGCGGCCTCGATGCGGGCGGGCAGGCGGCCCTCGTCGACGGCTTCGGCCGTGAACGGGAGGCGGACGTCGTCGGGGGCGGTGATCAGCTGGTGCGGTCTGCTGTCGTGTTCGGGGAAGACGGTGCGCAGGGCCGCGTGCCGGGCGACGACGTCGTGGAGGGCACGGCGCAGGGCTCCCGCGTCGAGCGGTCCGTCGAGGCGCAGGGCGACGGGGATGTTGTAGGTGGCGGAGGGGCCCTCGAGACGGTGGAGGAACCACAGGCGCTGCTGGGCGTAGGACAGCGGGAGCAGGGTGGGGCGTTCCTGGGGCACGAGGGAGGGGCGGGCGGCCCGGTCCGCGTCCCTCAGGGCGGTGGCGAGCGTGGCGACGGTGGGGTTCTCGAAGAGGGTGCGGATCTCGGTCTCGGTGTCCAGGGCGGTACGGACGCGGCCCACGAGGCGGGTGGCGAGCAGGGAGTGGCCGCCCAGGGCGAAGAAGTTGTCGTCGATCCCGACGCGTGCGACGCCCAGGACGTCGGCGAACAGCCCGGCGAGGATCTCCTCGTGGGCCGTGCGGGGCGGGCGGTTTCCCGTGGCCGGCGCGGTGGCGGGGGCGGGCAGGGCGGACCGGTCGAGTTTGCCGTTGGCGGTCAGGGGCAGCGCGTCGAGGCACTGGATGGTGGCGGGCACCATGTACGCGGGCAGTCGGCGGCCGACGTACGAGGCGAGCAAGCCGGGGTCCGGGGTGTGCCCGGGGGCGGGGACGACGTAGGCGGTCAGGGTGCGGTCGCCGGGCAGGTCCTCGCGGACCAGGACGCACGCGGCGCGCACGGAGTCGTCGGAGCGGAGCACGGCCTCGATCTCGGCCGGCTCGATGCGGTGGCCGCGCAGCTTGATCTGCTGGTCGGACCGGGCCACGTAGTGCAGGGTGCCGTCGGGGTCCCGGCGCACGAGGTCACCGGTGCGGTACATCCGCTCCCCGGTGCCGGAGAAGGGGTCGGCGACGAAGCGGGTGGCCGTCGGACCGGGGCATCCCAGGTAGCCGCGGGCGACGCCGGCTCCCGCGACGTACAGCTCGCCTTCGGCGCCCGGCGGCACGGGCCGCAGCGCCGCGTCCAGGACGTGGGCGCGCGTCCCGTCCAGCGGCCGGCCGATCGGGGGCGCGCCGTCGGGGGCGCCCGGGTGTACGCGGTGCCGGGTGGCGAACGTGGTGGTCTCGGTGGGCCCGTAGACGTTGAGGAAGGCGGTGCCGGGGTGCGCGGCGGCGAGGCTCTGGAGGAGTCCGGGCACCGCGGCCTCACCTCCGGAGGCGACCAGCCGGAGCAGCCCGAGGGCGCCGGGGTCGGTCTCGGCGACGACGTTGAAGAGAGCCGTCGTCAGGAACGCCGCCGTGACGCCCTCGCGTGCGACGAGGTCGCGGAGGACGGCGGGCTGGAGTGCGCCTTCCGGGGCGACGACGACACGGCCGCCGTTGAGGAGGGGAGCCCAGATCTCGAAGGTGGAGGCGTCGAAGACGTACGCCGAGTGCATCAGTACCGCGTCGGCCACGCCGTCGCCCCAGGTCCGGTCGGACGCGAGCGCGGCCACGTCGGCGTGGGTGACGCCGACGCCCTTCGGCAGGCCGGTGGAGCCGGAGGTGAACATGACGTACGCGAGCCGGGCGCCGCCCGTGACGGCGGGGAGGGCGCCGGGGACGGCCGGCTCTCCGTGCACCACGCGGCCCGCGGCGTCGACGGTCAGTACGGCCACCTCGGGACCCAGCCCGGCGGCCCAGGGGTGCGTGCGGGTGGTTCCGTCGACGATCAGTGCGCGCAGGCCCGCCACCTCGGCCACGCGGGCGAGCCGTTCGGCCGGCCAGCGCGGGTCGAGCGGCACATAGGCGGCGCCCGCGCGCAGAGCCGCCAGGGACGCGGTGACCGTGGCGGCCGAGCGGCCCAGGAGGATGCCGACACCGTCCTCCGCGCCGATGCCCAGCCCGGTCAGGGCGCGGGCCGTGTCGTCCGAGAGGTCGCGGAGCCCGCCGTAGGTCAGCCGCTCGCCCGCGCCGGTCACGGCCACCGCGTCGGGGTGTCGGGCGGCGCGGTGGGCCACCTCGTCCGGGATGCTCATCCCATCGGTCGCGTGGCGGAGTCCGGCGCCTCTGCTACGGGAGAGCAGTGCCTCGCGTTCGCCCTCCAGGAGTACGGGGACGGTGTCGGCGCGGCGGTCGAGTCCTTCCGACATGGCGGTCAGCAGGAGCCGCATGCGGGCGACCGTGCGGGCCACCTCGTCCCGGCCGAGGACGGCTGCCCGGTAGCCGAAGGTGATCTTCAGGGCGTCGCCGGGGGCGATGGTGAGGGTGAGCGGGTAGTGCGCGGCGTCCGTGCCGCTGAATCCGGTCACGGCGACACCGGGCAGACCCTGCTGCGCGGTGCGCAGGGCCTCGGCGTCCATCGGGTAGTTCTCGAACACGGCGAGCGTGTCGAAGAGTTCGGGCAGGTCCGTGACGCCGCGTATCTCGGTCAGACCCACGTACTGGCTGCCGAGGAGCCGGCCCTGTTCCTCCTGGAGCCGGGTCAGGAGCGCGGCCAGGGTCTCGCCGGGTTCCGGGCGGAGCCGCACCGGGACGGTGTTGATGAAGAGCCCGACCATCGACTCGATGCCGGGGATCTCCGGCGGCCGTCCGGAGACGGTGGTGCCGAAGACGACGTCGGGGCGTCCGGTGAGGTGTGCGAGCAGCAGGCCCCAGGCGCCCTGGACCAGGGTGTTGAGGGTGAGCCGGTGGGCGCGGGCCGTCTCGCGCAGGCGGTGTGTCGTTGCCGGGTCCAGGTCGAGGACGAGCGTGCCGGGCAGGTCTCCGGAGCCCGGAACGTCCGCCCCGCCCCGGCCGGCGAGCAGGGTCGGTGCCTCGATCCCGGCCAGGGCGGTGCGCCAGACGTCCAGAGCGGCCGCCCGGTCCTGCTGGGCCAGCCAGGCGAGGTAGGTCCGGTAGGGGGCGACGCGCGGCAGGGTGCGGTCGTCGCCGTGGTGTGCGTACAGCTCGAAGAGCTCGCGCACGAGCAGGGGCATCGACCAGCCGTCGAGCAGGATGTGATGGCTCGTCATGACGAGGCGGTGGCGGTCCGGCGCGGTACGCACCAGGGTGAAGCGCATCAGCGGCGGGGTGGCGAGGTCGAAACGGCGGGTACGGTCGGCGGCGAGGAACGCGGCGAGACGGCTCTGCGGGGCGTCCGCACCGGTCAGGTCCAGTTCCTCCAAGGGCACCGGCACCTCCGCCGCGACGGCCTGCACGGGCTCGTCCAGGTCCTCGTGGAGGAAGCCGACCCGCAGGTTGGCGTGCCTCCGCAGCAGCCCTCCGACGGCGGCGCGCAGGGCGGGGACGCCGACGGGGCCTTCGAGTTCGAAGACGAACTGTGCGGTGTAGACGTCCACGGCGCTGGAGTCGTACAGGGCGTGGAACAGCATGCCCGCCTGTAGCGGCGTCAGCGGCAGTACGTCTTCCAGTCGGAACCCGGTCACTTGCGTCCACCCCATCTGTTCTGCAGTCGGTCGATCTGGGCCTGGTCGAGCGAGACCAGGGGAAGGTCGGACGGCGTCCAGCCGCCCACGTCGGGTCCTTCGGCGTGTTCGGCCGTGGCGCGCAGCGCCCGGGTGAACGCCTCGGCCAGGGCCTCCACGTCCTCCTCCTTGAGGAGGTCGCTGGGCCAGGTCCAGCGGACCACCAGCCGGGGGCCGTCCGGCAGGTCCTCTGTGTGCGCGTTGATGTCGAGGACGTGGTGGACGGGCATGTCGGGGTCCTGGGCGCGCGGGCCGCCGCCGTCGAGCAGCACGTCCCAGTCGGCGCCCCCGCCCGCGGACTCCTGCGGGGAGGCGTAGCGGCCCAGGTAGTTGAAGCCGATCTGAGGGTCGGGCTCGGGAGCCAGCCGGGCGCGGGTGGCCGGGTTGAGGCGGCGCAGCATCCCGTAGCCGACACCGTGGTCGGGGACGGTGCGCAGTTGCTCCTTGACGCGCTTGAGGGCGCGCTCGACCAGCGCGGCGTCGAACCGTCCGGGATCGCGGGTGTCGACGGGTCCGGGGTCGAGCCGGACGGGGTAGAGGCTGGTGAACCAGCCGACCGTACGGGAGAGGTCGAGGTGGTCGGCGATCTGCTCGCGGCCGTGCCCCTCCAGGTCGAGGAGGACCGCGGTGCCGGCGGGCCGCGCCCCGCCGGGGGTGGCCGCGCGCTCCGCGCGCCAGGAGCAGACGGCGAGGGCGAGGCCGGTGAGCAGGACGTCCTCCACCCCGGCGTGGAAGGCCGCGGGGACGGTGGTGAGCAGGGGGTTCGTCCAGGTGGCGGGCAGGTGGGTGCTGAGGGTGCGTGTGCGGTCGGCGGTGTCCCGGTCGGGGTCGAGCGGCCGGTAGCCGAGTCGCGGGTCGGGGGTGCTCAGTACCTGCTGCCACAGCGGGAGTTCGGCCTCGCGTGCCGGCTGCAGCGCCTGGGCGGCGAGGAGCCCGGCCCACTGCCGGTAGGAGGTGGTGGGCGCGGGGAGCGCCGCCTGTCCGGGGGCGTCGGGTGCGTTGGTGACGGCCTGCCAGGCGGCGGCCACATCGGTGGCGAGGATGCGCCAGGAGACCGCGTCGACGGCCAGGTGGTGCACGACCAGCAGCAGCCTCCCGCGCACGTCCGGCCCTGCGTCGCACCAGACGGCCTCGACGACCTCCCCGCGCGCGGGCCTCAGCCGTCTGCGGGCCTCCTCGCCCGCCTCGGTCAGTGCGGCGCTCACTTCAGCGGCGTCGAGCCCCGCGACGTCGACGCGGGTGAAATGACGCCGGGCCGGCACGGAGCCGGGCGGCAGTGCTTCCAGGACCGGGGAGCCGTCGGCCGGGCGGGTGACGCGGAGCCGGAGCATGTCGTGGTGGTCGAACAGGAGTTGGAGGGTGGCGACGAGGGCTTCCTCGTCGGCGCCGGCTGGTGTGCGCAGCACCCCGGACTGGTTGTAGCCGTCCGTGGCACCGGGCCGCTCCAGGAACCAGGCGGCGATCGGTGTCGGGGGCATCTGTCCGGTGCCCTGCCCTGCCGGGACGGCGGTTGCCCGGCCGAGCTCGGTGGCGACGGCCGCGATGGCCTCGGGTGTGCGGTGGACGAAGACGTCGCGCGGGGTGACGCCGAGGCCGGCCTCGCGGACCCGGCTGACGAGCTGGATGGAGAGGATGCTGTCGCCGCCGAGCGCGAAGAAGTCGTCGTCGGTGCGGACGGCGGGAACGCGCAGCACCGAGGCGAACACGTCGCACAGGACGCGTTCCGGTGCGGTGCGCGGCCGGCCTCCGGGCCGGGTGGCGGCGGGGCGCTCGGGGGCGGGCAGGGCGCGCCGGTCGGTCTTGCCGTTGGGCAGCAGCGGCAGGGCGTGGAGGGGCACGTGGGCGGCGGGCACCATGTGGGGCGGCAGGACGGCCGTCAGCCGGGCGCGCAGTTCGCCGTCGGTGAGGGTTGTGGTCCCGTCGCGCGGGTCGGCGACGGTGTAGGCGACCAGCCGCCGCTCGCCGGGCCGGTCCTCCCGGACCAGGGCGCAGGCGGCGGCGACGCCGTCGAGGGCGGTGAGAGCGGCCTCGATCTCGCCGAGCTCGATGCGGAAGCCGTGCAGCTTGACCTGGTCGTCGGCGCGCGAGACATAGGTGAGCAGGCCGTCGGCGTCCCGTCGGACGAGGTCGCCCGTGCGGTACATGCGGCTCCCGGCCGGGCCGTACGGATCGGCGACGAACCGTGCGGCCGTCAGGCCGGGGCGCCCCAGGTAGCCGCGCGCGAGGCCGTCGCCGGCGATGTGGAGCTCGCCGGTGACTCCCGGCGGTACGGGCCTCAGTGCGGCGTCCAGGACATGGGCGCGGGTGTTGTCGACGGGGTGTCCGAGCGGCACGGTCCCCTCCCCCGCAGAGGCGTCGGTCTCCCCGTCCCGGTGGTGGTGGGCAGTGGCGTCGATCGTCGTCTCGGTGGGCCCGTAGAGGTTGTGGACCTCGGCGTGCCAGGTCCGTCCGACGCGCTCGGCCAGCGCACGGGGCAAGGGTTCGCCGCCGCACAGCACGGCCCGCAGCGTGGTGGGCGCCTCGTCCGCCCCGGTCTCGGCGAGGACGACCGAGAGGTGCGAGGGCACGAACTGGACGAGGGTCGTGCCCTCGTCGCGCATCCGCGCCAGCAGCCCGGCCGGGTCGTGGTTGAGGGCGGGCGGCACGAGGCAGGTGGAACCGCCGTGCAGGAGAGGGAGCCAGGTCTCCCAGACGGAGGCGTCGAAGCTCGGCGACGTACGGGCGAGGACGCGGTCGTCGTCGGTGAGGCCGAGGTGGTCCGCCATCCAGGCCATGTGGTTGGTGAGGGAGGCGTGGGTGACGACGACGCCCTTGGGGCGGCCGGTGGAGCCCGAGGTGTAGATGACGTACGCCGCGTCCTGCGGGGCCGGCGCGGCGGCGGGCGGGGCCGGGCAGCCGGTGGCCCACACGGCCCGGTCGTCGAGCGCGAGGCAGGGCACGGAGCCTTCGTACCGTGCGGCGCGTGCGGTGCCGTGGGTGAGGAGCAGTGCGGGGCGGGCGTCGTCGATCATGTGGGCGACACGGGCCTCGGGGTACTCCAGGTCCAGCGGCAGGTACGCGGCCCCGGCCTTGGCCACCGCCAGCGTCGCGACCACCTGGTCGGTGGTGCCTTCCAGGGCGAGGGCGACGAGGTCGCCGCGGCCGATGCCCCGGCTCCACAGGTGGTGCGCCAGGTCGTCGGAGAGGGCGTCCAGTTCGCCGTAGGTGAGGCGGTGCGTGCCGTCCAGCACGGCGGTCGCCGCCGGGGTCCGCGCGCACCGGGCGCGGAACGCGTCGGGCGCCGTGCGTGCCGCGGGCTGCCGGATCCGGCCGTGCGCGGCACGGTCGAGGCTCCGCAGCTCGTCGGCGTCCAGGACGTCCACGGTGTGGACGCGCCGGCCGGGGTCGGCCGCCAGCGTGCCGAGCAGCCGGGTCAGCCGGGCGGCCAGGGTGTGCGCGGTCGTGTGGCCGAACAGCTCCGTGGAGAACTCCAGTACGCCGTCGAGGCCGGCGGGGCGCCCCGTGCCGTCGTGCTTCTCCGTGAAGGTGAAGGTCAGGTCGAACTTGCTGATGCCGGTGTGCACGGGTTGTTCCGTGGCCGTGAGGCCCGGCAGGTCGATGACCGCGTCCGCGTGGTTCTGGAGGACGAGCATCGTCTGGAACAGCGGGTGGTGGTTCTGCGCCCGGACCGGGTCGAGGGCGTCCACCAGCCGCTCGAACGGCACGTCCTGGTGGGCGTACGCCGCCAGATCGAACTCCCGCACGCGGTCCAGGACTTCGGCGAAGGAAGGGTCACCGCTGAGATCGGTGCGCAGGACGAGGGTGTTCACGAAGAAGCCCACCAGGTCGTCCAGGGCCTCGTCGGTGCGGCCCGCGACGGCGGTGCCGAGGGGGATGTCCTCACCGGCGCCGTGCCGCGAGAGCAGTACCGACAGGGCCGCCTGGAGCACCATGAACAGGCTGCAGCCGCGGGCGCGGGCGAGCCCCGCCAGGGCCAGGTGGGTGTCCGCGTCCACGGGGAACGCGAACGCGTCGCCGCGGTGCGCCGTCACGGCGGGCCGGGGATGGTCGTACGGCAGGTCGAGGACGTCGGGGGCACCCGCGAGCGCCGTGCGCCAGAAGTCCAGTTGGCGGGCGGCCTGGCCGGCCGGGTCGTCCTCGTCCCCGAGCAGAGCGCGCTGCCAGAGGGTGTAGTCGGCGTACTGGACGGCGAGTTGCGTCCAGGGGGGCTCCACGCCCTCGCTCCGGGCCCGGTACGCCGTGCCGAGGTCGCGGGCGAGCGGCGCGAGGGACCAGCCGTCGCCCGCGATGTGGTGGACGAGCAGCACGAGGACGTGGTCCTCGGCGTCCAGCCGCACGAGCCGTGCCCGTACGGGGATGTCGGTGCTCACGTCGAAGGCGTGCGCCACCTCGGCGGCGAGGACCTCGTCGAGACGGCCGGCAGGGGTGACGCGGGGCGTCAGGTCGAGGTCGGCGCCGTCGGCGTCGAGGACGAGCTGGCGCGCCACGCCGTCGGTCTCCGGGAAGACGGTGCGCAGGCTCTCGTGACGCCCCACGACGTCCGCGAGGGCGCTCTCCAGGGCTTCCGCGTCGAGCGGGCCGCGCAGACGGAGCACGAGCGGCACGTTGTAGGTGGCGCTGGGCCCCTCGAGCCGGTTCAGGAACCACAGGCGCTGCTGCGCGGCGGACAGGGGCATCGGGTCGGGGCGGTGCGGCGCCCGCTCCAGCGGGCGCCGGGCCGCTGCGGCGCCGTCCAGCGCGGCGGCCAGCGCCGCCGGGGTCGGGTGTTCGAAGAGGGCCTTGACCTGGACCTCCACGCCGAGCGCGGGGCGGACGCGGGCCACGAGCCGGGTGGCGAGCAGCGAGTGGCCGCCGAGGGAGAAGAAGTCGTCGTCGGCCCCCGCGGTGTCCAGGCCGAGCACATCGGCGAAGAGCCCGCACAGGATCTCCTCGCGGACGGTACGGGCGGGGCGCCCTCCGGCCGGCGCGGGGCGGTCCGGGGCGGGCAGGGCCCGCCGGTCCACCTTGCCGTTGACGGTCAGCGGCAGCGCGTCCAGCATGACGAACGCCGAGGGCACCATGTAGGCGGGCAGGGACCGCCCGACGGCCCGGGCGAGGTCACCGGGGTCGGGGCTCGCTCCCTCGGCGGGCACCACGTACGCGACGAGCCGCCGGTCGCCGGGGGCGTCCTCCCGGACGACGGCGAAGGAGTCGGCCACGCCCTCGCAGCAGGCCAGCACTGCCTCGATCTCACCGAGTTCGATGCGGTAGCCGCGCAGCTTCACCTGTCCGTCGGCGCGGCCGGCATAGGCGATCTGTCCGTCGCCGGTCCATCGGACAAGGTCGCCGGTGCGGTACATGCGTCCGCCCGCCGGGTCGAACGGGTCGGCCGTGAAGCGGGTGGCGGTCAGCCCGGGGAGTCCCGTGTACCCCCGGGCCACGCCGCGTCCCGCGAGGTACAGCTCGCCCGTGACGCCGGGCGGGACCGGTCCGAGGGAGCTGTCGAGGACGTACAGGCGCATGCCGTCCAGGGCGCGGCCGATGGGCGGCGGGCCGGAGGGCAGGCCGGCCCGCACGTCGTAGCGGGTGGCGAAGGTCGTGGTCTCGGTGGGCCCGTACACATGGAGGACCCGTACGCCCGGCGCGCTGCCGGCGATCCGCTGCATGGCGTCCGGTGACGCCAGTTCCCCGCCGGCGCAGACGAGCCGGAGACCGGAGAACGCGCCCGGATCGGTCTCGGCGATCACGTTGAAGAGGGCCGTCGTCAGGAAGACCGCGGACACCCCGTGCTCACGGACCGCGTCGCCGAGGGCGCCCGCCTCCAGGACGCCGTCCGGTGCGACGACGATCCGCCCGCCGTTGAGGAGCGGCGCCCAGATCTCGAAGGTGGAGGCGTCGAAGACGTACGCCGAGTGCATGAGAACGGCGTCGGTGGCGCCGCCTTCCCAGGCGGAGTCGGCGGTGAGTGCCGCGACGTCGGCGTGCGTGACGCCGACGCCCTTGGGCAGGCCGGTCGAGCCGGAGGTGGACATCACGTAGGCGAGGGCTCCGGGACCCGGCACCGGGGCCGGCCGGACCGGCCGCCCGGGTGCTCCCCGCAGGATCCGGCCGAGCCGGTCCACGACCACGACCGGTGTCCGGCGGGCCGTCGCGGTCACCCAGGCGGAGACGGAGGCCGCCTCGTCGACGACGAGGACCCGCACGGCCGCCACCCCGGCGGCCCGGTCGAGCCGCTCCTCCGGCCAGCGCGCGTCCAGCGGGACGTAGGCGCCGGACGCCCGGACCGCGCCCAGGGACACCGACACGACGGCCGGAGACCGGGTCAGGAGCACGCCCACCCCGGACTCCGGACCGACGCCGTGCCCCGCCAGGGCGTGGGCGAGGTCGTCGGAGATCGCGTCGAGTTCGGCGTACGTGAGCGTGGAGTCGTCACCGGTGACGGCCACGGCGTCCGGTGTGCGGTGCGCCTGGGCGGCGAAGAGCGCGGGAAGGGTGGCGTCCACGGTGTCCGCGGGCAGCCGGCGGCCGGTCCCCCACCGGGTGACCTCGGCGTGCTCGTCGGCCGTCATCAGGCCGTAACCGGCCAGGGGCAGGCCGGGGTCGGCGGCCACCTGCTCCAGGAGACGGACCAGGCGGGTGGCGAGTGTCTCGGCCGTGGTCCGGTCGAAGAGGGCGGTGGCGTACTCGATCCCTGCGGTGAGGCGGCCCCCGTCCTGCTCCTGCGTGTCCCCGTTCCGCCCCTCGGTGCCCTCCCCTCGCTCCTCCGTGAAGGCGAAGGTGAGGTCGAACTTGCTCAGTCCGTTGTGGACGAGCCGGTCCTCGACGCGGAGACCGGGCATGTCCGGGCGGGCCGTCTCCTGGTTCTGGAGGACCAGCATGGTCTGGAACAGCGGGTGGTGGTCGCGTGCCCGGACGGGATTGAGGCTCTCGACGAGACGCTCGAAGGGAACGTCCTGATGTGCGTACGCGGCGAGGTCGAACTCTCGCACACGTACCAGGAGTTCACGGAAGGACGGATTGCCGGACAGGTCCGTCCGCAGCACCAGCGTGTTGACGAAGAAGCCGACCAGGTCCTCCAGCGCCTCGTCCGGGCGGCCGGCGACGGGCGAGCCGAGCGGGATGTCGTCGCCCGCGCCGTGCCGGTGCAACAGGGTGGCGACGGCGGCCTGGAGGACCATGAACAGGCTGCTGCCCGACTCACGCGCCAGGCGCAGGAGTCCGTCGTACACCGGGGGCGGCACGTCGAAGGTGTGGACGGCTCCGCGCGGATCGGTGGTCGCGGGGCGCGGCCGGTCCAGGGGCAGGTCGATCAGTCCCGGCAGACCGGCGAGGGCGGTGCGCCAGTGGTCGAGTTGCTGCCGCAGGACGCTCTGCGGGGCGGCACCGTCCCCCAGGGTCTCGTGCTGCCAGAGCGTGTAGTCGGCGTACTGGAGCGGCGCGCCGGCGGTCTCGGGCTCGCGGCCCTCGACGCGGGCCCGGTAGGCGTCGCCGAGCTGGCGGGCGAGCGGGGCGAGGGACCAGCCGTCGCCCGCGATGTGGTGCAGCACCAGCACCAGGACGTGGTGGTCCGGTGCGGGGCGGAGCAGCAGGGCGCGCAGCGGCGGGTCGGTGACGACGTCGAACGGCTCGCGCACGGCGGCCAGGACGGCTGCCTCCAGGTCGCCGGGGGCCGTGGCGACGACCGGCAGCCGGGGTGCCGCGCTGTCGACGGGCAGGACCGACTGATACGGAACGCCGTCCTGTTCGGGGAAGAGGGTGCGCAGCGCCTCGTGCCGCCGCACGACGTCGCGCAGGGCGGATCTCAACGCGTCGGTGTCCAGGGCGCCTTCGAGTTCGAGCACCAGCGGGATGTGGTAGGCGGAGCTGGGCCCCTCGAGGCGGTCGAGGAACCACAGGCGCTGCTGCGCGGAGGACAAGGGCATCGGGTCGGGCCGCCGCGCGGCCCGCACCACCGGCGGGCGGGTCGGGCCCGGTGTGGGGAGGGCCCGGGCGAGGCCGGCGACGGTCGGGTGCTCGAAGAGGGTGCGTACGGCGATCTCCGCGCCCAGGACGGCGCGGACCCGGCTGACGACCCGCATCGCGAGGAGCGAGTGGCCGCCGAGGTCGAAGAAGCTGTCGTGCGGGCCCACCAGGGGTCTGTCGAGGACGTCGGAGAAGATCCCGGCGAGCAGGTCCTCCTGGAGGGTGCGGGGGCCCGTGCCGGCGGGGTCGCTCGCACCCGGCTCGGGTTCGGGCAGGGCGCGCCGGTCCACCTTGCCGTTGGGCAGGAGGGGGAGGTCGTCCAGGAGGACCACGGCGCCGGGCACCATGTAGTGCGGGAGGGTCTCGGTGAGGGCGTCCCGCAGGGCGGTGGGGCGCGGATCGGGGCCCCCGGTGACGGCGTAGGCGACGAGCCGGCGGTGGCCGGGGGTGTCCTCGCGGATCACGGCGCAGGCGGCGGTGACGCCGGGCCGTGCGAGGAGCGCGGCCTCGACCTCGCCGAGTTCGATGCGGAAGCCGCGGAGTTTGACCTGGTCGTCGGCGCGGGCGACGTAGTCGAGCAGACCGTGCCGGTTCCACCGTACGAGGTCGCCCGTCCGGTACATGCGGGCGCCGGGGGCGTCGAAGGGGTCGGCGACGAACCGGGCTGCGGTCGGACCCGGTCGGTCCAGATAGCCGCGGGCGAGGTGGGGACCCGACAGGTAGAGCTCCCCGGTGACACCGGGCGGCACGGGCCGCAGCCGGGAGTCGAGGACGTAGGTGCGCATGGTGTCGACGGGGAGGCCGATCGGCACGCTCTCGGACGGTGTGCGGGCGTCCCCGTGTCCGTCGGCCGCCGGACCGTCCGCGCGGTGTGCGGTGGCGTCGATGGTCGCCTCGGTCGGCCCGTACAGGTTGTGGACCTCGGCCCGCCACAGGCCGGCGACGTCGTCGGCGAGGGAGCGCGGCAGCGGTTCCCCGCCGCACAGGACGGCGCGCAGCCCGGGGAGGGGCGCGGCGTGCGCGGCCTCGGTGAGGACGAGGGCCAGGTGCGAGGGCACGAACTGGGCGACGGTGACGCCGAACCGGTTCATCCAGGAGACGAGGGCGCCGGGTTCCCGGTTCGCCTCGTGGGGCAGGACGCACACTTCGGCGCCGTTCATCAGCGGGAGCCAGATCTCCCACACGGAGGCGTCGAAGCTGGTGGAGGTACGGGCGAGCACCCGGTCCTGCGGGGTCACGGCCAGGTGCCCGGCCATCCACGCCATGTGGCCGGCCAGGGCGGAGTGCGGTACGACGACGCCCTTGGGGCGGCCGGTGGAGCCCGAGGTGTGGATGACGTACGCGGGGTCCTGCGGGTGAGGGGTGTGCGGGAGGTGCGCGGTGGGCCCCGTGGGCACGGCGTCCGGACCGTCGAGGACGAGGCACTCCACGTCACAGTCCGGCAGGGCGGATCGGACGTCCGTGGTGGTGAGCAGCAGGACGGGGCGGGCGTCGTCGAGCATGTACCGGATGCGGGCGGGCGGGTACTGCGGGTCGACCGGCAGGTAGGCGGCGCCGGCGCGCAGCACGGCCAGCATGGCGACGACGGTGTCGGCGGACGGCGGTGCGGCGAGGGCCACCCGGTCCTCGCGGCCTGCGCCCCGCTCGCGCAGGACGTGGGCGAGGGCGTCGGCGCGGGTGTCGAGCTCGGCGTAGGTGAGGCTCGTGTGCGCGTCGCGCACGGCGACGGCGTGCGGGGTGCGCGCGGCCCACTCCCGGACCGCCTCGGGGGCGGTCGGCGCCGGCAACGGCCGCTCTGCTCCCCGCCCTTGGCGCAGGACGAGGTCCCGCTCGCCCGGTGCGAGGGGGTCGAGGCCGCCGACGGGGCGGTCGGGGTCGGCCGCTGCCAGGGTGAGGACGCGGGCGAAGCGGGCGCAGAGGGCGCGGGCGGTGGCGGCGTCGAAGAGGTCGGTGGCGTATTCGAGGTGGCCGCCGATGCCGCCTGCCGCGTCCGACGGGCCCGCGGACGTGCCGTCGGCCGGGACGCGGTGCTCGGTGAGTGAGAACGTCAGGTCGAACTTGCTCACCCCGGTGTGCCGGGACCGGTCGGTGACGGTGACGCCGGGGAGACCCAGTTCCGCCCGCTCCTGGTTCTGGAGGACGAGCATGGTCTGGAAGAGCGGGTGATGGTCGGCGGACCGTTCGGGGTTGAGCGCCTCCACGACCCGTTCGAAGGGGACGTCCGCGTGGCTGAAGGCGGCGATGTCGAACTCCGCGACTCTTCGGAGGAGTTCACGGAAGGTCGGGTCCCCGGACAGGTCGGCGCGCAGGACGACGGTGTTGACGAAGAAGCCGACCAGGTCGTCGAGTGCCTCGTCGGTGCGCCCGGCGACCGCGGCACCGAGCGGGATGTCGGTGCCGGCGCCGTGGGCGTGCAGCGTCACGGCGAGTGCGGCCTGCAGCACCATGAAGGGGGTGCAGCCGGCGGTCCGCGCGAGCCGGTCGAGGGCGGCGTGCGTGGGGGCGGGCAGCTCGAAGGGGACCGCGTCGCCCCGGTGGCCCGCGACCGCCGGCCGGGGGCGGTCGAGCGGCAGGTCCAGCAGGTCGGGGGCACCGCGCAGGGCCTCCTGCCAGAAGGCGAGCTGGCGTGCGGCCAGGCTGTCCGGATCGTCGGCGGCGCCGAGCATGTCCCTCTGCCAGACCGCGTAGTCGGCGTACTGCACCCGCAGCGCGGGCCAGTCCGGCGTGCTGCCCGTGCTCCTGGCGCGGTAGGCGGCGCCGAGGTCCCGGCTGAGCGGCGCGAGGGACCAGCCGTCGGCGACGACGTGGTGGAGGACGAGCAGCAGGATGTGGCGGTCGGGGCCCGGACGCAGCAGATGGGCGCGGACGCCGACGTCGCCGCTGAGGTCGAAGGGCACCGCTGACAGCCGGCGCACCGTCTCCTCGGCCCAGACGTCGGCGCTCGCCCCGGCCGGGCACTCCTCGGTGACGAGGGGGACGAGCGTGGCGGCGACCGACGCGCCGAGGACCTCCTGGCGGGCTGTGCCGTCGTGCTCGGCGAAGACGGTGCGCAGGCTCTCGTGCCGGGCGACCACGTCGGCCAGGGCTCCGCGCAGGGCGTCCGTGTCCAGGGCGCCTTCGAGTTCGAGTACCAGCGGGACGGTGTAGGTGTCGCTGGGCCCCTCGGACCGGTTGAGGAACCAGAGGCGCTGCTGCGCGTAGGACAGCGGCACCGCTTCGGGCCGGCGCTGCGGGGTGCAGGCCGGCCGGGACGTCGCGGCCGTGTCCAGGGCGGAGGCCAGGGAGGCGACGGTGGGGTGGTCGAAGAGGGTGCGCATGCCGAGTTCGGCGCCCAGGGTGGCGCGGACCCGCCCGGCGAGGCGGGTGGCGAGCAGGGAGTGGCCGCCGAGGGAGAAGAAGTTGTCGTCGACGCCGACGGACGCCACGCCGAGGACGTCGGCGAACAGACCGGCCAGTACCTCTTCGTAGGCGGTGCGCGGGGCGCGTCCCGCGGTGGCGGCGGCACGGGGGGCGGGCAGTGCGCGGCGGTCGACCTTGCCGTTGACGTTCAGGGGCAGCGCGTCGAGGAGGACGAACGCGGAGGGCACCATGTACGCGGGCAGTGTGCGTCCCACCCGGCGGGCCAGTGCGGCCTCGTCCGGCCGGGTGCCGGGAGCCGCGGCGAGGTACGCGACGAGCCGCCGGTCGCCGGGTATGTCCTCACGCACCAGGACGCAGGCGGCGCGTACGTCCGGGTCGGCGAGGAGCGTGTTCTCGATCTCGGCGGGCTCGATGCGGAAGCCCCGGAGTTTGACCTGTCCGTCCGCGCGTCCGACGTACTCGACGTCACCGCGCGCGGTCCAGCGCACGAGGTCGCCCGTCCGGTACATGCGGCCGCCCCCCGCGTCGTAGGGGTCGGCGACGAACCGGGTGGCCGTCAGCGCAGGGCGGCCCTGGTAACCGCGGGCGACACCCCGGCCGCCCACGTACAGCTCCCCCACCACGCCGGGCGGCACCGGCGCGAGCGAGCCGTCGAGGACGAGGAGGCGCGTACCGTCCAGTGCGCGGCCGATGGGCGGCACGCCCCGCGTACCCGCGACGACCTCGTGGCGGGTGGCGAACGTCGTGGTCTCCGTGGGCCCGTACACATGGAGGACGCGGGTGCCGGGGACGGCCGCCGCCACCTGCTGCATCAGGTCCGGGGTGGCGGCCTCGCCACCCGCGGCGACGAGGCGCAGCCCGGCGAACGCCCCGGGATCGGCCTCGGCCACCACGTTGAACAGAGCGGTCGTCAGGAACAGGGCGGTCACCCCGTGCCGGTCCACGACGTCGGCCAGGGCGGGGGCGTCCAGGGCGCCGCCGGGCGCGACGACCACCCGGCCGCCGTTCAGGAGCGGCACCCAGATCTCGAACGTGGAGGCGTCGAAGACGTACGCCGAGTGCATCAGTACGGCGTCGGTGGCGCCGCTCTCCCAGGCGGAGTCGGCGGTCAGCGCGAGTACGTCGGCGTGCGTGACGCCGACTCCCTTCGGCAGACCGGTGGAGCCGGAGGTGAACATCACGTAGGCGAGCCGGTCGCCACGGGCCACTCGCGGCAGCGTCCCCGGCGCGGGCGGGGCGTGGCCCACGACGCCGCCGAGCGCGTCGACGACGATCACCGGCAGGGTGGCGGCGGCCCGCTCCGTCCACGGCTGAGCGGCGGCCGCCTCGTCGACCACCAGGGCGCGCACGCGGGCGACCCCGGCCACGCGGTCGAGCCGTTCGGCGGGCCAGGACGGGTCCAAGGGCACGTACGCGGCTCCCGCGCCGACCACACCGACCGTGCCGGCGACCACTGCGGCGGAGCGCCCCACGAGGACGCCGACGGCGTCCTCGGCGCCGATGCCCGAGTGGACGAGGAGGGCGGAGAGTTCGTCCGCCGTCCGTGCCAGCTCCCGGTAGGACAGCGTGACCGCACCGTCCACGACCGCCGGGGCGTCCGGGGTCAGCCGTGCCTGCGCGCCGAACGCCTCCGGCAGGCTCACGGCAGCCGTCCGCCCCGCGGGCAGTGCCGCGCCGCGCCCCTGGGCGAGCAGCGTCTCGGCCGCGGCGCCGTCGAGAAAGGGCAGATCACGCAGGAGCGTTCCGGCGTCCGCGTCGGCCAGGGTCGTCAGGAAGGAGACGACGGCCTGCTGGAGCAGCCGCACGTCCTCGGGGTCATACAGCTCCGGGTTGGCGTCGAAGCCGATCAACGGGCCTCTGCCCTCGGCCCGTTCGGACACGAAGAGCGACACGTCGCCGACCGGGCCGATGGACAGCACACGGGAGGGGGCGGGGCTGCCGGCGAAGTCGAGGTCGTAGTCGTAACCCATGATGTTGACGACGACGTCGGTCAGGTGTGACGCGCCGTCGGTCATGTTCAGTTCGCGGGCGAGCTGTTCGCGGGAGAAACGGCGGTGGCGCAGGGCTCCGCGCATCTCGTCGGCCGCGGCACGCACGAGGGCGCCGACCGTCATGTCGACCGTGACGGTCAGCCGGAGCGGCAGGATGTTGGAGGTCATGCCGACGATGTGCCTCAGCCCGCCGTGACGGCCGTTGGAGGCGAGGCCCACCCTCACGTCCTGCGCTCCGCCGACCCGGCCGACGTAGGCGGCGACGCCTCCCACGAGGGCGGCGGTCCAGCTGGTGCGATGGCCGGCCGCGAGCCGGCGCAGGGCGTCGAGCACGGTCACGGGCAGCGTCTCGCCGGTGTGCATCCGGACGTCGGCCCCGGCCGGTGCGAGGGGCGCGGGGGCATCGGTGCGGCGGCGTACGAGCGCGGCACCGCCGCGCGCGTGCTCGTCGCCGTCGGCCCCGGTGCCGGCACCGGCGGCATCGGCCGCGGCGTCACCGGCCAGGTCGGCGAACCTGCCGGTCCAGTAGGCGCGGTCGGCCTCGTAGCGGTCCGAGCCGAGGTAGGCCGCCTCGTCCGCGACGAGGTCGCGCAGGGGTGCCGCGGCGGGCAGTCCGGCTGCCGCGAGGTCCTCCCCGCGCACGGCGCGCCCGTAGAGCTCGGCCACGGCACGTCCGAAGACGGCGCCGCCGAGGCCGTCGACGGCTATGTGGTGGAAGCGGACGTACCAGTAGTGCAGCCGCGCACCGAGACGCAGCAGCGCGAAGTGGTGGCGCGGGGCGTCGAGCCGGTCCACGGTCGACATGTCGCCGGCCATGTAGCTCTCGGCCGCGGCGACGGGGTCGTCGGTGCCGGACAGGTCGACCGTGCGGAGCCGTTCGGTGTCGGTCGCGGAGCGGTGGGCCACGCGCTGGCGCACCGTCTCACCCCGGGTGACGAACTCGAGGTTGAGGCTGTCGCAAAGCGCCACGGCGCGATCCAGTGCCGCGGCGAACAATTCCTCGTCGAGGTCACCGTGGATCCGGAAGCATTCACCGATGTTGTATTTCGGACTGTCCGGATCGACGAGTTGGCCGTACCACACGCCCTGCTGCGCCGCGGTCAGTTCGAGAAGCTCACCGGGAACCACGCCGGTCGGAATCGAACGGATTTCGTGCATGCCGGTCCACACCTTTGGGGAGAGATTTCGGGGACGGTGAAGAAGGCCGGAAGGAACCGGCCGTACCAGTGCACCGATCATCGACGCCGGGGCCGGCGCAATCGGAGAGGGAACATCGCCGCACCCGCTTCCCCGGGCGCGGCCGGGATCCCGCAAGGGGGGCTCACCGCCCACAGGGGATCGCGTCGCCTTCACTCACCGCGGGCGCACACGAACAGCCCATCGATGCTTTATGAACGCCACATGAAGGCGGTATGAGCATTTACGAGCAGAGCGCGGCGATGACTCGATCAAATCTGATCGATTCCGCCCGAGCGAGAGCGAAATCGATCAGACTGGAGTACCGGCACACGGTCCTACCTGGGGCTACCCGGCAGCCCGGCCGCCGGCCCGTCCGGCGTCGGAACCCGACGCCCGCACCAGGCCGGCGGGCCGCATATCGGTCCAGGCACCTTCGATCGCGTCGAGACATTCCTGGCGCGACCCCTCCGGTCCGTCGGCGCGCCAGCCGCCAGGCACGTCGATGTGCGCGGGCCACAACGAGTACTGCCCCTCGTCGTTCACGAGCGCCACGAATCGTCCCGACTCGTCATCGAAAGGATTGGTCACGACTGTCCCCCCACTTGTTCTCACGTTCTCCGTGACTTGTTCATCAGCTGTATCCGGGCATATCGCGTCGGTCGTTTGCGTGACACACCGTCGAGCCCCCAACACCCCTGAGGCGAGGTCTCACCTCTTCGCAACGGAGATACGTTACGCCTCCGTTCACACCGGCGGATCCTTGACCGATCCACCGCCAATCCGATGTCGCCCGTTCACGCCGATCACATTAGAGGATTCCGGGCCACGAACGGCGCGTATTCGCCTGATTACTTACAAGCGCCCACTGCGGCACAGCCGGGCGATTCCGCCCGGGGAATATGCCGGCCGGCGACTGACGCAAAATTCCAGCCACCACGATGTCCCTATAGTCCGGTAGCACTTGATATGGACCGTGCGTTTTCGGATAGCGCTCCGTAGTGCGCCCGCGTACTCCTGTGACGAGCGAAGATCCCGCCGAGCCCCCATGCGCCGGTTACGCGCCCCCGCGCGGCCGCCGAACCGGACAGCGGCCCACCGGCCCGCCCGGTTCAGGGCCGGACCGTGAACGCGCCACCTCCACCGGTGACATCGCCGCCGCGCGCGGCGTGGTACGGGGCATGGGGGGAGCCTTCCAGATCCGGCCGCCCATCGGCGTACGACCACACGACCGCACCCCCGGCCCGGCACCGCGAGGGCACAGGAGAGTTCGGTGGCGGCCCCCTGCTGTGGCCGGCCGACGAGCCGTGGCCGGTGTGCACGGCCGCGCACAAGAAGGGGACGGGGCACCTCCTGTCGGACGGAAGAACGGCCGGTGCGCCCCCGACCCGGCCGGTGTCCACCTCGGACGGGGGCTGATGCGCGTCCACACCCGCCCGGCCGACCCGGCGCATCCGCACCGGCCGAGCTTCCAGGAGTCCGACGGCTCCCGCGGAGGCGGGCAGGCACCGCGTTCGTCAGGATTCGAGGACTGCCTGCCGGGGGAAGCGTGCCCGCATCGCGACGATGCACGTGTCCCGTGACGTGGGGCCGTCGAGGCGCAGCCGGTCGTATGCGGTGAACGCGGGCTCCAGCACGTCGAGTTCGTCGATCATCCGGTGCAGGCGTGCCGACCACCGCGGCGATCCGGCGTCCCGCTCGTCCGGTGCGGCGGTGATGGCGGCCGTCAGGGCGTCCTTGCGCAGGATGGTGGCCGGGCTGACCGAGTGCAGGCACACGTACTGTCCGTCGAGGTACGCGTGCCATTCCTCCCGGCCCACGGTGGGATCGGCCCAGTGGGCGGTGAACCAGGTTTCGAGTCCGTCCGTGCCGCCGGCTTCGTCGCTCAGGGCGAAGAGGTCGGCCGGCACCATCTCCGCGCCGTCGGAGCGCAGGTATCCCGGAAGCGGCAGGAGTCGCCCCAGCATCAGCCGGCGGACCTCGTCGGCGTCACGGCCGCGGGCCGCACAGAGATCTTCCAGGACGACGAACTGCGCACTGACGTAGGCGTCGTCGGCGTCGGTCATCGGATGGTCACCGTTGACCTCGCGGAACCGCTCCGCGAGCTCCCGCTTCGGGTCGCTCTCCGTCCTGGACTCCATGAACCGCACCTCATCGCTTCCGTCGCACCACTCGCCCGGGCATCTCCCGGGACGCGTCCAGGACGCTATCCGTCCGGTTGTTCGGCCCCCGCCGAAGTGTCGGCGGGGGCCGGGGGCGTCCCGGCTGGGCGGGTGTCATCCGCGTCAATCGTCGTTGGTCATAGAATTGCGCCCGTGAGCAGTGACGATGCCGCCCTCGAGGCGTTGGCCGTGCTGGGTGACCCGGTGCGGCGCGGACTGTACCGGCACGTGAGCGGAACACCGGGCGAGGTGGGACGGGACGCGGCGGCCGAGGCTGC
This sequence comes from Streptomyces sp. JH34, assembly GCF_029428875.1. Taxonomy (NCBI): domain Bacteria; kingdom Bacillati; phylum Actinomycetota; class Actinomycetes; order Kitasatosporales; family Streptomycetaceae; genus Streptomyces; species Streptomyces sp. JH34. Next base: position 1,526,735 of record NZ_JAJSOO010000001.1, read on the forward strand.
CGGGATCTCGCGCTCGCTGGCCGCCTTCCACCTGGACAAGCTGGTCGACGCCGGACTGCTCGAGGTGTCCTTCCGACGGCTGTCGGGGCGCAGCGGTCCGGGTGCCGGACGCCCCGCGAAGATGTACCGGCGGGCCGAGGGCGAGCAGGCGGTGTCCGTGCCTCCACGCTCCTACGACACGGTGAGCCGACTGCTCGCCGAGGTGGTGGAGCGGGCAGGGCTGGACGCCGAGCTGCAGGCTGCGGCAAGGGCTGCCGGGGAGGCCGAGGGCGAGACCGCCGCGGGCGCGACCGACCCGGTCGAGGTCCTTCGGGCGCGCGGTTACGAGCCGTTCCGGGACGGCGGGACGCTGCGGCTCAACAACTGCCCGTTCCACGCGCTGGCCGACCGGTTCCCCGCCCTGGTCTGCGGGATGAACCTGGCCGGGATCGAGGGCCTGCTGGCGGGACTGACGGACGATCAGGGCTGGAGCGCGGAGATGGATCCGCTTCCGCGGGGATGCTGCGTAGCCCTGAAGGCGACCGGCGACAACTAAAAACAAAATTCGTTGACTTTAGAAGGTTCACCCGGGCATGCTGACGCCGTGAACGACTTCCACCTTGCCCAGGTCAACGTCGGGCGGATCCTCGCCCCGCTCGGCAGTCCTCGACTGGCCGACTTCGTCGCACAGCTTCCCGAGATCAACACCCTGGCCGACCACGCTCCCGGCTTCGTCTGGCGCCTCGTCGACGACGACGGGGCCGACTCGACGTCGTTGCGTCCCGAGGACGACGACGAACTGCTGCTGATCAACTGCTCCGTCTGGGAATCGGTCGAGGCCCTGCGGGAGTTCACCTACCGCAGTGAGCACCTCAAGGTGCTGGCCCGGCGCCGTGAGTGGTTCGAGCGGCTCGCCGACTTCCACCTGGCGCTGTGGTGGGTCCCCGCCGGCCACCGCCCGACCGTCGCCGAGGCGATGGAGCGCGTCGCCCTGATCCGGGAGAGGGGCGAGGGGCCCGGGGCCTTCACCTTCCGGGCCCCGCACCCGCCGCCGGCCGGCGCGCCCACGCCCTGAGGCCCCTCCCGACGCCGCCGCCTCGAGGCCGCTCCCACGCCGACGGCCCCGAGACCCCCGGCGCTCTCGCCTGAAGTCTCGGGGCGGGCCGGCCGGAGCCTCCCGTCAGGCTCCCGTCAGCAGCAGCTCCACCGCCTCCGCGGTCTCCGGGTGACGGCCGACGAGTACCGCGCCCGAGGGCTCCGGTGCCGCCTCCTCCCAGCCGCCCTCGCAGCCCAGCAGCTCCGCCACGCTGTCGCACGTCTCCGGGTGGGCGACGAGCAGTGAGGCACGCCGGGCACCGCCGCCGACTGCCGTCGGCGCGGCCGGCGCCTCGGGGGCGGCCTGCCACGGCGCGACCCAGGCGTCCAGGGCCTCGAGGCGGGCGGGGAAGACGCGGCCGGCCTCGCGGATCAGCAGGGGTGCCAGGTCGGCGCCCTCGGAGCGCAGCGTGGTGATCAGCTTCGGCAGCCAGGGCAGCAGCACCGGGTCCGGCAGCCGCGCGAACGCGTTGGAGACCGCCTCCACGACGAAGTCGGCCAGTTGGGGCACCGGTTCCAGGGCGTGGAGGAACCCGCTGAGGTAGCGCGGGTAGGCGGGGACCACCAGCGGGTCGGCGAGCAGCCCGTCGCACCGCTCCCTCAGCTCGGCGCGGGACAGCTGCCCCAGGTGCACCTGGGCCGACCACAGCAGCGCCACCCTCGATGGCTCCTGCGGGTGGGACTGGGCGAAGGCCAGATCCAGCTGGGTCCGGTCGCAGCCGAGCGACAGGGCCAGGCTCTCCATGCTGAAGAGGAACCCGAGCATCGCGGCGACCTGGCGCACCGTCGCGTCCTCGTCCGTGAACGCCGTCGGCAGGAGCGTGCAGTAGTGCGCGTACCCCGTCTTGGCGAAGGACTCGATCCACGTCGGCAGTACCGGCCGGCTGATCCGGTAGTACGCGAGGAGCCGGCGCACCCGGCGCAGGACCTCCGGCGCCCCGTCGACGCTGCGCTCGGTGGCGAGCACGTCGAGGGCGTGGGTGCCCAGCTCGTCGGCGAGGCGGTCGCCGCGCAGATGCAGCACGGCGTCCTCGACGGCCGCGAGGACCTGAGCCGTGGTGGCGTTCGGGGCGTACGCGACGCGGCGCAGGCGCTGCTCCAGGACCTGCTCGATGCTGACGCCCTCGTAGCCGAGCTCGATGAGCGCGCGCTGGTGGGTGCCGAGCGCCAGGTCCCAGGACTCCTGGACGGACTGCTTGCCGAGCTCCCGCTCGCCCATGATCGGCCGTGCGGCGCCGTGCGGCATCAGGTGGCGCAGCATCCACAGCACGTCGGAGCACCGGCGCAGTTCCGGCCGCGAGGTCATGTCCAGGAGGGCGCGCTGCACACCGCGCTGCTGGAGCTTGAGGTCCAGCGGCGCGAGCCGGTCGTGCACGTCACGGGCCAGGGGCGGCAGCGCGTCGTAGCCGACCTGGCCGACGCGGTCACCGCCCATCAGGATCTCCACGAGTCGGCGGACGTCGCGCCTGCCCGGCACCGTCTCCTTCTCGATGCAGGTGACCGCCGCGTCCTGGAAGTCGTACGGGGTGGGCCTGGCCCGGTCCCGCATGCCGGCCAGCAGGATCGACGTCTCGAACACGGCGATGGCGTCCGCGGTCGAGGCGAGGTAGCCGTTGCGCCGGGCCAGGCGCACGATCTCCACGGACCAGCCGAGCAGTTCGGCCTGGTCCAGTCGGTCGAGGGCCGGCGGACTCTGCAGGAATCCGGAGAGCTTGTCGGTGGGTGCCTCCGGTGTCACTGGGCCGGCCGGAGCCGCGGCCTTCCTCGGCTTCGCCGCCTTCTTGGCCCCCGCCTGGCCCTCGAGCCGGAAGGGCTGTACCCGGGTCCGCTTGAGGTTCTTCGCCCACTGGGTGGCGGCGATCGACACGGAACCGGCGGCCAGGCCGAACTGGGCCTCGATCGCCGCGTGGCTGGACGGGATGAGGCCGTGCTGCCAGGTGCTCTCGCCGGGCGGGGTGATCTCGAAGGTGTCGGTGCCGTGGACGCCGAACTCCTCGACCCTGCTGGACGCGTGGAACGCGCCGCAGACGTAGAGACAGTCCTCGGGGTCGGTCCCGGTCGCGGCGAGGTGCTCGCGCATCCGGGTCCACATGTAGCGCTCGCGGTCCTCGTCCACCCGCACCCGGTCCGTGTCCCCGGGGGCCAGGCGGCGGAACAGGCTGCCGATCAGCAGCATGACCTGACGGTAGGTGTCGTGGTCGCTGTCACCGAGCGGCAGCTCGACGTACTGGTGCCACCACTCCGACCAGTGCCGCACGCGGCCGTGGTGCAGCAGGTGCTCCTCCAGTTCCGCGAAGCGGGGCCGCAGGTCACCGATCTCCACACCGACGGCGTCGCCGTGCAGTGCGGCCTCCTCCTCGGCGGGGAGGTCGTCCGGTCCGGCCGGCTCCTTCCCGCCCGCCTGCCACTGGAACACGTGGTCCGAGGAGCGGTCGACCAGGACCAGTTCGACTCCCGGCGTGTCCAGTGCGTAGGCGATGGCCTGGTACTCGGCCGACGCCTCGGTGACCGGGGCGACGACCGACAGGGGCGCCCATTCCGCGGGGAAGCCCTTCACCTCGCTCGCGAACGCCTGGACGGCCACCGGCAGCCGGCAGTTGCGGAGCTCCGGCAGGAGGGGCGCCATGTCCTCGCACAGCTCCAGGTAGACCACCTTCGGCTGCTTCTCCCGCAGCCGGCGTGCCATCGCGACCGCGGACGCGGGCGAGTGGTGGCAGACGGGGAATATCTCCAGCGGCTCGCGCACGGCACGGTCGACGTCGTCGACGATGCCGAGGAGGATGCCCTCCAGGGCGCCCGGTCCGTCGGCGAACTCAGTCGCGGCGTCCTGGAGTTGGTTACGCAACGCCTCGAAGGGCGTTCCCTCGTCCACGGCACTCATGACAGGGTGGCGATCGCGTCGCGGCCGCCCTCCAGGAACTCCGGCCAGGAGCCTCCCTCCTCCTTGCTGCGCGGCTCGACGACACCGTGCAGATACTTGTTGAGGATGGCCAGGTCCTCGGGCTCGCGCCGGGCCAGCGAGCCGACGAGCGAGGAGGCAAGGGTGCGGGCGGTCAGCGCACGTTCGCCGAAGAAGTTGCTGTGCAGGATCGCGTCCTCCAGCACACCGATCTGCTCGGCGCTCGACAGCGCGGACTCCAGCTTCTCGTCGTCGCTGCCGGCCGCGGCCGCGGAGGCCCGCAGGTCCGCGAAGCTCTGCAGCAGCACGTCGAGCAGGGTCGGCGGCACGTCCAGCTCGATCTGATGCCGCTTCAGGAGCTCCTCGGTGCGGAAGCGGACGATCTCCGCCTCGCTCTTCTTGTTCGTCACCACGGGGATGCGCACGAAGTTGAAGCGGCGCTTGAGCGCGGAGGAGAGGTCGTTGACACCGCGGTCGCGGCTGTTCGCCGTGGCGATCACGGAGAAGCCCGGCTTGGCGAAGACGATGTTGTCGCTGTCCATCTCGGGGACGGAGATGTACTTCTCCGACAGGATCGAGATCAGCGCGTCCTGCACGTCGCTGGTGGAGCGGGTCAGTTCCTCGAAGCGGCCGATCACCCCGGACTCCATGGCCGTCATGATCGGCGAGGGGATCATCGACTCCCGCGACTGCCCCTTGGAGATCACCATGGACACGTTCCAGGAGTACTTGATGTGGTCCTCGGTGGTACCGGCCGTCCCCTGCACCACGAGGGTGGAGTTACGGGAGATGGCTGCGGACAGCAGCTCGGCCAGCCAGCTCTTGCCCGTGCCCGGGTCGCCGATGAGCAGCAGCCCCCGGTCAGAGGCCAGCGTGACGATGGAGCGCTCGACGAAGCTGCGGTCGCCGTACCACTTCTGGGGGATCTCCCGGTCGAGTCCGTCCGCGCGCTCGGAGCCCAGGATGAAGAGGCGGACCATCTTCGGCGACAGCCGCCAGGAGAACGGCTTGGGGCCGTCGTCGACCGACTCGAGCCAGTCGAGCTCCTCGGCGTACTTGATCTCGGCAGGGGCGCGCAACAGGTCGGACATGTCTGTGAGCCTTTCTGGGATGTTCGGTTTCGACTGCACCTGGGCGGGGGCTCTCCGGGGCCTTCGGCCCCGGGAGGCGGCCCTAGGTGAGGAAGGTCTTGAGCTCGTGGACGAGCTTGCGGATGTGGCCGGAGAGCACGGGTGTGCCCTGGTCCTTGAAACGCTCCCGGAACCACGGGTTGACGCTGGCGCGGCCGGAGCTGGTCACGGAGCCGACCGGGATGAACTTGGCGCCGGAGCGGTGGATGGCCGCCATGCTCTCGAACAGCGGCTCGGTCTGCCATTCGTAGAAGTCCGAGATCCACACCACGACCGTGTTGCGGGGCTCGGCGATCTTCGGCTGTGCCAGCGCCATGGCGACCGTGCCGTCGGTGCCGCCCCCGAGGTTGGTGCGCAGCAGGGTCTCGAACGGGTCGTGCACCCATGGGGTGAGGTCGAGCGCCTGGGTGTCGTACGCGATGAGGTGGACGTCCACCTTGGGCAGGCCGGCGAAGATCGAGGCGAGGATGGTGCAGTTGACCATCGAGTCCACCATCGAGCCCGACTGGTCCACGACGACGATGAGCCGCTGGGGTGTCGTCTTCCGCGCGGTGTGGCGGTAGAAGAGGCGGTCGACGTAGAGCCGTTCCTCCTCGGGGTCCCAGTTGGTGAGGTTCTTCCAGATCGTGCGGTCGAGGTCCAGGTTGCGGAACACCCGCTTGGGCGGGACCGAACGGTCCAGGGCGCCGACGGTCGACTTCTCCACCTGCGTACGCAGCACCTCCGCGACCTCGTCGACGAAGCGGCGGATCAGCGCCTTGGCGTTGGCCAGGGCCACACCGGACAAGTTGTCCTTGTCGCGCAGCAGTTGCTCGATGAGCGACATGCTCGGCGTCAGCTGCCCGGCGAGCTGGGGGTCGGCGAGCACCTCGCGCAGGCGCATCCGTTTGACGAGCCCGGCCTCGATGGAGCCGAGCGCCGGACCGATCTCGGGGATGAGCCGGCTGAGGTCGGGTGTCCGGCCTCCGCCGCCCGTGCCGGTCGGGCCGGCTCCCGGCCCTCCGGCGCGGCCGCCCCGCAGCTCCCCGGGCCCGCAGCCGAACGCGCGCTCCAGCCATCCGGCGTCGGACTGCCACCGGGACAGCTGGCCGGCGGTGACGGTGCCGGGCGGTGAGTGGAAGACGTTCAGCAGCACCTTCGACACGAGCGCGGCGCGGCGCACCTCGGCGGCCCGGTCGCGGGCGTCGTCGTCCGTCCCTTCACCGCCGGCGTCCTCGTCCGGCACCATCAGTCCGTCGAACTCGGCGGCCAGATCGGGGTGGCGCTGCACCACGGAGTCGACAGACGCCTGCGGGTCCAGCAGCTTCGCCGGCAGCCCGATGTCCTCCACCACGGCGAGGCTCGCCGACTCCAGGGCGGCCTGCTCCTCGTGGTCGAAGAGGCGGGCGAGGAGGCGCCAGTACATGACCTGGCGGCGGTTTTCGTACGAGGGTCCCCCGGCCGTCCCGGGGCTCTGCTGTCCGGTCATTTCCGCAACAGCCTTCCCGCGCGCTCGCCCAGCACCTTCGCGGCGTCGGTCGCGGCCTTCTCCGCCCTGACCCCGGCCTTGTCCGTCGTCCCTCCGGCCCACGCCCCCGCGTGCACCGAGGTGACCTTCCTGCGCACCGTGGTCTCGACGGCGAGCGGCTGCACGTGGAACGTCCCGGCGTCCCAGCGGATGAGCGCGATGCACGCCCCGGACCTGGCGACGGCCTCGGGGGTGAGAGGCCCGGCGGCCGGGACGCGGTCGGTGTCGACGAGCATGTCGAGGCCGGCGACGGTGAAGGTCAGTACGCCGTCGTCATCCGTCCGAGCGGTGTAGCCCTCCAGGAACACGGGGACGGCGAGGCGTGCGGGATGCCGGTCCAGGGGTGCGGTCACGTGGGCGACCGCGGTGGGCAGGGCCACGCGGGCGGTGGCGAACGCCTCGGCCGGCTCACCCGCGCGGGCGTGCTCGTCGCTCCAGACGAGATCGCCCTCGGTGGTGACCGGCATACCCGTGAGGTCCATCGAGCGGCCCTCGCCGACTGCCGCGAGGAGCGACATGTGCGGGCGGAGCAGCTGCCAGATCCCGGCTCCGACGACCGTGTCGGGCTTCGGCACCGACACGCTGGCGCGCACCAGCCGGGGTCCGGAGCCGTCGACGGGTTCGAACACCGCGTGCACCTGCGCCTGTGCGGCGGTCGCGTGCTCCTGCACGTCGATGCCGAGGGGCAGCAGGCGTCCGTCGGCGGTCCCCGTGACGGGCGCGGCAGCCGCGCCGGGCACCGTCAGGAGCATCCCCCGCGACCAGAGGTCGGCCCAGCGGCGCACCGGGAAGCGCTCCGCCGAGGCTCCGGGGCAGGACGCTGCGAGTTCGGCGGCGAAGCCGTCGAGGAGGGTCGCGAGGCGGCGCAGGGACGGGTCGGGCAGCATCGCGGAGACGACCTCGGCCGCCCCGGACACCACCTCGTGGTCGAGTCCCTGCCATCCACAGCGCGCCAGGTCGGAGAGCCAGGCCCGGGCGGCGGCCAGGACGTTCTGTGCCTGCCCCGCTCCGGCCGCAGGTGTGGTCCCGGCGCCGCGCGAACGGCCGGCCGCTTCTTCCACACGCTCCAGCAACGCGTCGTGGACCGAACCGAGAAGCGCGGTGCGGGCACCTGCCAGGGCCAGGAAGTGGTCCTCACCCGCCGCACCGGCCGCGGCCTTCGCGGCCGCCTCGGCGACCCGGGCCGCCAGGGGCGTCCCCACGACGGCGTCGGCGAGGCGTGCGGGTCCGGAGTCCGCGGGCTGGGGGCGGAGCAGGCCGGTGACGAGCGCCCGGTCGAAGGCGTCGACGGCCTCCAGCGCTTCGTCCAGGCCGTCGACGGGCCCGGCGAGCAGGTCGGCGCGCATCACGCCACCGCCCTGGTCGGCGGGAAGAACTGCATCTCGGGCAACGGCAGTGTGGCCGGGGCGTGTTCGAGGTAGGTGAGGTGACGCAGGAAGCGGCTGAAGACGGATGCGGCGGCCTTCGTGGTGTCCATCTCCGGGCGGGTGTTGCGCAGGGCGGAGGCGAGCACGGCGCCGTCCACCTCCCCCTCCGGGACCTCGGCCTTCAGATAGCGGACCACGCGCTCGGCGCCGTACTGCAGGACCGCCTCGTTGATGAGGGCGCCGATGTGGTTGCAGAAGGACCCGCGCGCACCGCCGCAGGGCCGGTTGTTGTTGGTGCTGCACGCGAAGGCGTAGGACCCGGTGGCGACGGACGAGACGTAGACCCGCCCGATGTCCGATCCGCTGGACACCACACCCTGCAGGCGTCCGTCGGCCAGCTCGACGAACGGAACCTTGGCGAGCTTGCGCGGCCGCGCGGGTGGTATCACCCGTGCCGTGCTCGACCTCTCCCAATCGGACAACACGCCATCTCCCATGCACAACTAAGGGGTCGTTTTCGCCGGACCGGCGGAACACGACTGAACCTACTCGCGCCCACTGACAACGCGGTCGCCGCAGGCGGGAGTGCGCGCCGGGGCCGGGGAGCAGCGGACGCCCCGTCACTCCCCGGGCCGGTCCAGCCCCGTGACCCGCATGGTGATGTTGAGCCGTCCCGAGGTGAGCCCTGTGTCCGGGTCACCGGTGCCCTCGTGGACCTTCGGCACCCCGTGGTAGGCGAAGCGTGAGGGGCCGCCGAGGACGAACAGGTCGCCCGAGCGGAGTTCGACGTCCGTGTACGGCTTGGTGCGGGTCTCGGTGTTCCCGACGCGGAAGACGCAGGTGTCGCCGATGGACAGGGAGACCACCGGGGCGGACGACCGCTCGTCCTTGTCCTGGTGCATGCCCATCCTGGCCCGGCCGTCGTAGAAGTTGATCAGCGCGGCGTCCGGGGTGTAGTCCTGCGCGGCGGCCTCGTCGCCGTACGCCGCGAGGACGGCGCGACGGCCCAGCCGGACCATCCGGTCCGGGAACTCCGCGACCCGCCGGCCGTTCACGTCGTCCGCCGTGCGGGTGTACCTGTACGGCTGCCAGTGCCAGCCGACGCAGACGGTCCGCACGGACATGACGCCACCGCGCGGCAGCCGCGTGTGGCGGATGGGGACGGGGCCGGTGGCCCAGGTTCGGCAGGCCGTCACCAACTCGCGCTGCTGCGCCGGGGTCAGCCAGTCCGGCACGTGCCAGGCGCCCGGTGCGACCTCCCTGGCGGGGCGGGGGATCAGGGCGTTCACGGTGGTTCCTCTCAGGCCGCTCGGTGGCCGTTCTCCAGGTCGAGCAGCAGCCGCTTGCGCTCCAGCCCGCCCGCATAGCCGGTCAGGGCGCCGCTCGCGCCGATCACGCGGTGGCAGGGGCGTACCACCAGGAGCGGGTTGGCGCCGATGGCCGTGCCGACCGACCGCACGGCCATGCGCGAGGCTCCGATCCGTGCGGCGATCTCGCCGTAGCTGAGCGTGCTGCCGTACGGAATGGCGTCCAGGGCCTGCCACACGCGCCGTTGGAAGTCGGTGCCCCGGCCGGCCGCGTATTCGATGCCGAAGCCGGTCCGGCCGCCCTCGAAGTACGCGCGCAGTTCGGCGGCGATCGTGGCGAAGGCCGCGTCGTCCCGCGTCCACGCGTCCTGGACCGTGGCGCCGCCCTTCTGGCCGGGCACGGAGAGCGAGGCGAGCGCGGTGCCGCCGCGGGCGGTGGCCGACTCCTCGCCCACCAGCAGCAGCTCGCCGAGCGGGCTGTCGGTCGTGGTGTAGAGCGTCATGGTCGGGGTCCTTCCGGATTCGTCGTCGTACACGTCAAGGGTGCGGGGTTCCGGGCGGTGCGGCCGGCGGGATCCGGACTCACGCCGCCGCGAGGCGGCGCCGGACCGCGGCGGCGTTCCAGAGGTGGTGCACGGCGTACGTGCGCCAGGGGCGCCAGGCCCCGGTCTCCGCGGCCTCCGCCCCCGTCTGCCGCATCCCCGTCCGGACGGCCGCGTCACCGGTCAGCAGCACGTCGGGATCTCCGAGCGCCCGCATGCGGATGTAGCCGGCGGTCCAGGGGCCGACGCCGGGCAGCGCGAGGAGGTCCTGCTCGGCCTGGTCCCGGTCGGCGCCGGGGTCCAGGCCGATCGTGCCGTCGGCCAGCGCGGCCGCGACGGTGCGCAGGGCGGCGCGCCGGGAGCCGGGCGTGCCCAGCTCGTCCAGGCCGGCCTCGGCGAGGTCCCCGGGGTCGGGGAACGTATGGGTGAGGGCGCCGCTGGGAACCTGGAGCGGTGAGCCGTGGGCCGCCACCAGCGCGCTGCCGAGCCGGCGTCCGGCGGCCACGGAGACCTGCTGGCCGAGGACCGCCCGGACGGCCAGTTCGTGGACGTCGGCGGCGCCGGGTGCCCGCAGCCCCGGTGTACGGGCGAGGAGCGGGGCGAGTGCGGGGTCCGCGCAGAGGCGCTCGGCGACCGCGTCCGGGTCGGCGTCCAGGTCGAAGAGGCGGCGCATCCGCTGGGTCGCGGTCGTCAGGTCGCGCAGATCGCCGAGGTGCAGCCGGCACTCCAGCCAGCCGTCGCCGGTCCTCTCGCGGACCTCGGCGATGCCGGTGCCGTTCGGCAGGCGCAGAGTGCGTCTGTAGGTGCGGTCGCCCCTGTCGCCCGCCACCTCCTCGATGCCGGTGAGGGCCCGCGCCGCGAGATGGTCGAAGATCTCGCAGGCGGCGTACGGGCCCCTGTGGGCGAGCCGCAGGGGCACTCCCCCGCCGCCCGCTGCGGTGCCGACGGAGCCGTGGCGGGCGGATCCGCCCGGGCGGGCGGTGCGCAGCTCCCCGGGCGTGAGGGCGTAGATCTCCCGCACCGTGTCGTTGAACTGCCGCACGCTGGCGAAACCGGCGGCGAAGGCGATCTCGGCGGCACCCAGGGTGGTGGTCTGCAGCAGGACCCGCGCGGTGTGGGCCCGCTGGGCGCGGGCGAGCGCGATGGGTCCGGCGCCGACCTCGGCGTTCAGCTGGCGCTGGACCTGGCGGGTGCTGTAGCCGAGGCGCGCGGCGAGCCCGGCCACGCCTTCCCGGTCGACGACCCCGTCCCCGATCAGCCTCATCGCCCGGCCCACCAGGTCGGCACGGACGTTCCAGCCGGCGGAGCCGGGTACGGCGTCGGGCCGGCAGCGCCTGCAGGCACGGAATCCGCCGCCCTGGGCCGCGGCCGCGGTGGGGAAGAACGTCACGTTCCGGCGCTTCGGAGTGGTGGCCGGGCAGCTCGGGCGGCAGTAGATGCCGGTCGTGGACACGGCGAAGAAGAACTCGCCGTCGAACCGGGCGTCGCGGCTGGTCACCGCCTCGTACCTGCTGTCGTCGCTGGTCATGCCTCCAGGGTGCGGTATCGCGCCCGCCGGTGCTGGCGGGTATCGGACAGCACGTTTCGCAGGTTTGATCGATCACAGTTCTCTTATGTGTCTTTGATTGGAATCATTCCAGAAAAGTGGTTGACTGAGCATGTGATCGAAACCGAGGCCAGGACACTCCTTCGCGGAGCGTCATTGCGAGTGACCCGCCCCAGGGTCGCCGTGCTCTCGGCGGTCCACGAGGCCCCGCACTCCGATGCCAGTACCCTCCTCACCCTGGTGCGGACACGCATCGGCGCGGTCTCCACCCAAGCCGTCTACGACGTGCTCAAGACGCTCGTCGACGCGGGACTGGCCCGACGGATCGACCTGCCGAATTCCGCGGCACGGTACGAGGGACAGTTCTGGGACAACCATCAGCACGTGGTCTGCCGCTCGTGCGGCACGATCGCCGACATCGATGTCCCGCAGGGCGCTCCGCGTCCCGAGGCGCCCCAGGACCACGGGTTCACCGTCGACCGCGTCGAGGTCACGTACTGGGGCCTGTGCCCCGGATGCCGGACCGGACGCGACCGTCGGGATCCGGAGTCGGCGCACCGAAGTTTTCACAAAGAGGAGCAGGAAAATTTCTGACAACACGAAGCCGCTGACCACTGCCGCCGGCGCACCGGTCGCGAACAACGAGAACGCCGTCACCGCCGGTCCGCGCGGACCGATGCTGCTCCAGGACGTCTGGTTCCTGGAGAAGCTGGCCCACTTCAGCCGTGAGGTCATCCCGGAGCGTCGTATGCACGCCAAGGGCTCCGGCGCCTTCGGCACGTTCCGGGTGACGCAGGACATCACGCGCTACTCCCGGGCCGCCCTCTTCTCCGAGGTCGGCAAGGAGACGGAGGTCTTCGCCCGCTTCTCGACCGTGGCCGGTGAGCGCGGCGCGGCCGACGCCGAGCGCGACATCCGCGGTTTCGCCCTCCGCTTCTACACGGAGGAGGGCAACTGGGACGTCGTCGGCAACAACACGCCGGTGTTCTTCCACCGCGACCCCCACCACTTCCCCGACCTGAACCGCGCCGTGAAGCGCGACCCGCGCACCAACCTGCGCTCGGCGGAGAACAACTGGGACTTCTGGACCAACCTCCCCGAGGCCCTGCACCAGATCACCATCGTGATGTCGGACCGCGGCATCCCCGACGGCTACCGTCACATGCACGGGTTCGGTTCGCACACCTACTCGTTCGTCAACGGGAGCAACGAGCGCTTCTGGGTGAAGTTCCACTTCCGTACGCAGCAGGGCATCAAGAACCTGACGGACGCCGAGGCAGCCGCGGTCGTCGCCGACGACCGCGAGTCCTCGCAGGCGGACCTGTTCGACGCCATCGAGCGCGGCGACAACCCGAAGTGGACCTTCTTCATCCAGGTCATGCCGGAGGCGGACGCGGCGACGTACCGCTACCACCCCTTCGACCTGACCAAGGTCTGGTCCAAGAAGGACTACCCGCTCATCGAGGTCGGCGAGTTCGAGCTCAACCGCAACCCGGAGAACTACTTCGCCGACGTGGAGCAGGCCGCCTTCACCCCGGCGAACCTCGTTCCCGGCGTGGGCGCCTCGCCCGACCGCATGCTGCAGGGCCGGCTGTTCTCGTACGGTGACGCCGCCCGCTACCGCGTCGGCGTCAACCACCACCAGATCCCGGTGAACCAGCCGCGCGGCGCGAAGAACGTCAACACCTACCACCGTGACGGCCAGCTGCGCGTGGACGGCAACCAGGGCGCCGTGCCCGGCTACACCCCGAACAGCTACGGACGCTGGGCGGAGCAGCCGCAGTTCGCCGAGCCCGGCCTGGCGCTCGACGGTGCCGCGGCCGACCGGTTCGACTACCGCGAGGACGACGACAACTACTTCGAGCAGCCGGGGAACCTCTTCCGGGCGATGACGCCGGACGAGCAGGACGCGCTGTTCGGCAACACCGCACGGGCCATCGACGGTGCCTCCCAGGCCACCATCGAGCGCCACATCGGCCACTGCACGCAGGCCGACCCGGCCTACGGCGAGGGTGTCCGCAAGGCGATCGAGGCCCTGCAGGCGGCCAAGTAGGGCTGTTTCCGGCCGTAGCGCACGAGGGTCCCCGGGCGAGATCGTCGCCCGGGGACCCTCGTTTCACGTCCGCCGTTCCCGCGCGGGGACCGCCCGCCGCCCCTGCGCACCGGGCGGCGCACGGCTACCCGAGCAGGGCCGTCCGCCCGAACATCTGCGCCGTCGCCCTCGCGCTGGGCGTCCCCGCGTCGAGGTCGGCGCCCGCGGCGACCAGCGCCTCCACGATCGCGTCCTCGCCCTTGAACAGGGCTCCGGCCACGGGTGACTGGTCCCGGGCGTTGCGCAGATCGACGTCGGCGCCGCGCCCGATCAGCGCGCGCACCGTCCCGGTGTGCCCGTGGTACGCGGCGAGCATCAGCGCCGTGTTGCCCTCGCGGTCCTGGACGTCGACCGGCAGGCCGTGGTCGAAGAACTCCAGGAGCTCGTCCGTGCGCCCCTGCCGGGCCAGGTCCGTCACGATCACGACGAGCCGGCCGGTCTGTTCCTCGGAAAGCGGTTCCATACCGCCATTCTAGGCGAGCGCCCCTCAAACCCTTCGGACAGCGCGATACGCATCACCACGTCCGTCCTGTCTGAACTTCACGGGAACTCCAGCGAAATGGCACGTGTGTGGATATCGTGCACCGAGCGAGGGCGCATCCGTCTGTCCATGGGATCGGCGGATGCGCCCCGTTTGTGGGGATGCAACTGTGGCTGGGGGGTTCATGGGGCATGTCGAAATACCTGAATCGGATATATCCGGGCCGGTCGGGCTGGCGGGGGCACCACGACCGCGTACCGCCGCCTCCCGGAACCGCGGGGTGGCTCCCGGGCACGTGTGGAGAGCCCCGAAGACCGTCGGGCGCGACCACGCGGAGAGACCGCGGGCGAGAAAGAGGCACGATCCGCGTGTGCCCTTACTCGTCCTGACCGATCTGGTGGGTATGGGGGTACCCGCCTGGCTGGTGCTGCGGACCGGCGACCAGCCGGGGCCACAGGCCGCAGCGGCGTCCGTGGCGCTGGTGTGGGCCGGGGTGCGCGGGGCACGCGGACGGTACGCGCGGTCGCTTCCGGGGGAATCCACCGGAGGCCCCTACGCGCCCCTGGGTGACTGGCTCGCGCTGACCGGGGTGCTGGCCGTGCTGCTGGCCGTGACGGGCGGGGGCGTGGACCCGGCGACCGCCGTCGCGGCGCTGGTGCCGGGTCTGGCACTGACCGTCCTCGTGGGGGCCGTGGCCCGGCTGCGGACGGCGGGGCGCCGGGGGGCGCGCCGGGTCCTGGTGGTCGGTGAGGCGGCAGGGCTGGACCGGGCGGTGAGTCTGCTGAACTCCCGCAAGGGGCATCCGTACACGGCGGTCGCGGTGGTCCCCGTGGGCCCGGAGGCACCGGACTGCGGGACGCCCGTGCCGGGCCGGCTGGCACCCGAACCGGCCGACGACGACGTGTCCACGGTGCTGGGCGGCGCCTTCGCCCACGACGCGGATCTGGTCCTCGTCGCGCCCGGGCCGCAACTGGACGAGGACCGGCTGCGCCGGCTGGCGTGGGGCCTGCACGACGGCGGCCTCGCCCTCTGCGTGCTGTCGGAGCTGTCGGGGGTCGCCGCCGCCCGCGTGCGGCCCGCGTCCGCGGCCGGACTGACGCTGCTGCACGTGGCGCCGCCGCTGCGGCACGGTCCGCAGGCCGTGCTCAAGGCGGTGGTGGACCGGGCCGGCGCCGCACTCGGCCTCCTGGCGCTCGCCCCGCTGTTCTGCGGGGTGGCGCTGGCGGTGCGGCTCTCGTCGCCCGGTCCCGTCTTCCATCGCCAGACCCGTCACGGCCGTCACAACAGGCCCTTCACCATGTGGAAGTTCCGCACGATGGTGGCGGACGCGGAGGCCCGCAGGGAGCAGCTCTCGGCAGCGAACGAGAGCGGGGGGCCGATGTTCAAGATGCGTCGCGATCCACGGGTGACCCGGATCGGCCAGGCTCTTCGCCGGACGTCGGTGGACGAGCTCCCGCAGCTCCTCAACGTGCTGCGGGGTGACATGTCCCTGGTAGGCCCCCGGCCGCCGCTGCCGGAGGAGGTGTCGCGCTACGACGAGCGTGAGCTGCGGCGGCTGGCCGTGCGGCCGGGACTGACCGGCCTGTGGCAGGTCAGCGGACGGTCGGACCTGTCCTGGCAGGAGACGGTCTCGCTGGACCTCTGGTACGTCGACAACTGGTCGGTGGCGACGGACATGGGGCTCCTCGCCCGGACGGTACGCGCCGTCACCGACGGCCGGGGAGCGTACTGAGACGTGGTGGGGGGTCACGAGGGGGGCCGCGTGCACGGGATCAGGACGGACCGCGGCCGTCCGGCCGGACCGTCAGCCCTGAGGGGTCTGACGGCCGAGCCACCAGGCGTAGGTGCGGGCGATGCCGTCCCGCAGCGGAATCTGCGGCTTGAAGCCGAGGGAGGAGAGCCGGGACACGTCGAGGAGCTTGCGCGGGGTGCCGTCGGGCTTCGAGGTGTCCCAGACGATACGTCCCTGGTATTCCGTCACATCGGCGACGGTGTCCGCCAGTTCGCTGATGGCGAGGTCCTCGCCGCAGCCGACGTTGACCGGTTCGGCGTCGTCGTACACCTCCAGCAGCCGCACGCACGCGGCGGCCAGGTCGTCGACGTGGAGGAACTCGCGCCGGGGGCTTCCGGAACCCCACAGGGTGACCTCGTCGGCGCCGTCCCGCTTCGCCTCGTGGAAGCGGCGGATCAGGGCGGGCAGCACGTGCGAGGTCTCCAGGTCGAAGTTGTCCCCGGGGCCGTAGAGATTGGTGGGCATGGCGCTGATGTACGAGGCGCCGTACTGCCGGCGGTAGGACTGGACCTGCACGATTCCGGCGATCTTGGCCAGCGCGTACGCCTCGTTGGTGGGTTCGAGTGGGCCGGTGAGCAGGGCGCTCTCGGGGATCGGCTGGGGGGCGTGCTTGGGGTAGATGCACGACGAGCCGAGGAGGAGCAGGCGCCGGACGCCGGCCGCGTGGGCGCCCGCGACCACGGCGAGCTGGATCCGGAGGTTGTCCTCCAGGAACTGCACCGGCCGGGTGCTGTTGGCCATGATCCCGCCCACCTTGGCGGCCGCCAGCACCACCGCGTCCGGGCGGGTCTCGCGCAGGAAGGCCTCGGTCGGCGCGGCCTCGCGCAGATCGAGTTCGTCCCGGCCGCGGGTGATCACCTCGTGGCCGTCGGCGGTGAGGCGGCGCACCAGCGCCGATCCGACGAGGCCGCGGTGGCCCGCGACGAATATGCGGGCGCCCGGGTGCAGCAGGGGGCGGGTGGATTCCTGGGCCGGGCCAGGGGTTTCAGTCGTCATGGCTCGGATTGTGCCAGCAGCGCGACAGCCGGGTGACGCTTTGCCGCATTCCGCTCAAATCCAGTGATTTCGGTGACACAAACCGCCCCAAGGGCGACGACAGAAGGGGGGAGTCATGGCAAAGACCGCACTCATCACCGGTGTGACCGGACAGGACGGTTCGTACCTGTCGGAGCTGCTGCTCGAGAAGGGGTACACGGTCCACGGCCTGATACGGCGTTCGTCGAGCTTCAACACGGAGCGGATCGACCACATCTACCAGGGCCCCGAGGAAGCGAATCGTTCCTTCGTGCTCCATCACGCCGACCTCTCCGACGGCGTCGCGCTGGTGAACCTGCTGCGGGACATCCAGCCCGACGAGGTCTACAACCTGGGTGCCCAGTCGCACGTCAGGGTGTCCTTCGACGCGCCGCTGTACACCGGTGACGTCACCGGCCTGGGCACCGTGCGGCTGCTGGAGGCTGTCCGGGCGAGCGGCATCGAGACCCGGGTCTATCAGGCGTCCTCGTCCGAGATGTTCGGCGCGAGCCCGCCCCCGCAGAACGAGAAGACCCCGTTCCACCCGCGCAGCCCGTACAGCGTGGCCAAGGTCTACTCGTACTGGGCGACGGTCAACTACCGTGAGGCGTACGGGATGTTCGCCACCAACGGGATCCTGTTCAACCACGAGTCCCCGCGCCGCGGCGAGACCTTCGTGACCCGCAAGATCACCCGCGGGGTGGCCAGGATCAAGGCGGGTCTGCAGGACCGGTTGCATCTGGGCAACCTCGACGCCGTACGCGACTGGGGGTACGCCCCCGAATACGTGGAGGCGATGTGGCGGATGCTCCAGTGCGACACCCCCGACGACTACGTGGTGGCCACCGGCGAGGGGGTCAGTGTGAGGCGGTTCCTGGAGTACGCCTTCGAGCACGCGGGCCTCGACTGGGCGGAGCACGTGCGCTACGACCCCAAGTACGAACGCCCCAGCGAGGTCGACGCGCTGATCGGTGACGCGTCCAAGGCGGAGGAACTCCTGGGCTGGAAGCCGGAGGTGAAGTCGCGCGAGCTCGCACAGATCATGGTGGACGCCGACATCCGGCTGCTGAGCGACCAGCTCACGGGGTCCGCGGTCCGGGTGGACCGGTGAAAAAGGCCGGACGTACCCGGGCCGGCGTCTTCGCATCGGCCCACCGGAGCTGTCCGCTGCTCACGCTGCCGTCCGCTCCGGCGGGCCAGGTGCTCAGGAGCGCGCGGCTCACCTTCCGTACCTCGTCGGACTCGACGGCGGGTTCGGCCGACAGCCACAGCATCGTGCCGGTCACCGGCGCGTGGACCGAGTCGGCGGTCACCCACAGCACCCGGCCGACGCTCTCCACGTCCGTGCCGGGGACCATCACCGGCGCGTCCGCGGTCTCCACCGACCACTCGGCGGAGCTCGACGCGACGGCTCTGGACGGGGCTCTCGGCTCCGTCACCTCACTCGCCCTGACCAGCAGCGGGACGGACAGTCTCCGCATCTGGTCGAGCGAGGCAACCGCGGCCCACCGGCCGCAGCTCGTTCTCACCTTCGGAGATGAATGATGAACGGAAGCACGGGGCGGAGACCTGGGGGGAGCGGCCGTGTACGGGCCGCGTCCGCCGCGCTCTGCCTGTTCGCCGGAGCCCTGACCGCGACAGCGGCCGGGGCCTCCCCGGCGGCGGCGCTCACACCGCCGGTGTCCATCACGGCGGACGACCTCACCACCTGGCAGACCAACGGCATCGTGTGGTCGATGGCCGCGACTGACGGGGTCGTCTACGCCGGCGGCACCTTCTCCACCGTCCGGCCGCCCGATGCGGCGGCGGGCACCTCGGAGGAACCCGCGGTCAACTTCGCGGCCTTCGACGCGGCGACGGGAGCGCCGACGGGGTGCAGCCTGTCGTTCACGCTGTCCTCGGGGAGCGCGACCGTACGGGCTCTCGCGCTCTCCCCGGACGGCGGGACCCTCTACGCCGGCGGACAGTTCGGCGCGGTGAACGGGGTGGGCGTCAGCAACATCGTGGCCGTCGACACGGCGACCTGCACGCCGCGCCAGGACTTCAAGATCGCCGTCTCGGCGACGGTCCGGGCCCTGGACGTCACGGCGGACACCGTCTACCTGGCCGGCGACTTCAACAGCGTGGGCGGCCAGACCCGTAACAAGTTCGCCGCGGTCACCACGGCCGCCGGTCTGCTGCCGTGGACCGCGAACGCGGACGAGGTGGCCAGGGCGGTCCAGGTGACCCCGGACGGTCAGCACGTGGCGCTCGGCGGTGACTTCTTCACTGTGAACGGCACCACCTCGCACGCCCTGGCGGTGGTCGACGCCACCACGGGCGCGCTCACCAAGAGCTACCCGGGCTTCATCCCCAACACCTCGACGGTGCAGGACCTCACGACGGACGCGACCGGGCTGTACACCGCCAACGAGGGCACCGGCGGCGGGGTCTTCGACGGCCGGATCGCCATCGACCTCGACGACTACCAGCAGCGCTGGCGGGACACCTGCCTGGGCGCCACCCAGGCCGTGCTGGTCCACTCGGGCGTGCTGTACAGCGGGAGCCACGCCCACGACTGCGCCAGCATGGGCGGCTTCCCGGACCAGCCACGCAGGCACCTGCTGGCACAGTCGGTGGACGACCCGACGCTCCTGCCCTGGTTCCCGGACACGAACGACGGCATCGGTGAGCCCGTCGGGCCGCGGGTCATGACGCAGACCGACAAGGGCGGCCGCCACTACCTTTGGGTGGGCGGTGAGTTCACCACCGTCAACGGCTCCGGCCAGCAAGGGCTGACCCGGTTCGCCGACGGCCCGGACACGGGGACGCCCTGGGTGCCCAACGTCAGTCTCTCCACGGTCGCCCCGGGACGGATCGACGTCCAGTGGCAGACCAGCTTCGACTCCGACGACGGCGAGCTGACCTACCGGGTCTACAAGGACGGTGCGAGCACTCCCGTGCACACCGTCACGGGCTACTCGCTCTTCTGGAACCGTCCGCAGCTGAAGTGGACGGACACCGACGTGGCGGTGGGTGAGACGCACTCGTACCGCGTCACCGCGAGCGACGGCACCAACACCAGCGCCAAGTCCACCGCGCAGTCGGCGACCGTGGCGGCCTCCACCCAGCCCTATCCGGCACGGGTGCTGTCCGACGGCGCCTCCCTCTACTGGCGTTACGACGAGGGCACCTCGACCTTCGCGGCGGACACCACCGGCCAGCTGGACAACGGCTTCCTGCGCAACGGGCCGTCCTACCGGCAGACGCCGGCCGCGATCGCGGGCGATTCGACCGCCATCGGCTTCGACGGGGCCTCCGAATACGCGTACAGCAACAAGCTGCACACGGCGCCCACCCGTTTCTCCGTGGAGACCTGGATCAAGACCACCACCACCCGTGGCGGCAAGGTCATCGGCTACGGCAACCTGACCATGCAGAACAGCAGCCGCTACGACAAGCAGGTCTACATGGCCAACAACGGGCGCCTCGTCTTCGGCGTCTACAGCGGTGGCTACCGCACCGTCACGACGACGGGGGCCTACAACGACGGCAACTGGCACCACGTCGTCGCCACGCAGGGCACCGGCGGCATGGCGCTCTACGTGGACGGGCAGCTGCGGGCGTCCAACTTCCTCTACTCCGGCAACGAGAACTACCCGGGGTACTGGCGGGTCGGCGGCGACAACCTGGCCAACTGGCCGAACCGCCCGACCAGCAACTTCTTCGCCGGCCAGATCGACGAGACGGCCGTGTACCCGACCGCGCTGAGCGCTTCCCAGGTCAGCGCGCACTACGCCCTGAGGACGAGTGAGTGAGATACCCGTTCCTGGCCGGTGCCGCCGTCGCCCTCGCGACGGCGGTGCTGGCCGCCTGCGGATCGTCCGACGGGCCCGGCGACGGGGGCATGGGGGCCGCGGCGGGCGGCAAGCCGTCCGCCGCGGCCCCCGCCACACCCTCCGTGGCCGGACCGGCGGCCGGTACGACGGCACCGAAGCCCCAGAAGTCCGGCGAGGTTCCGAAGGCGCCCGCCAGGGACATCACCCCGGCCGCGGGTTCCTTCACCGAGAAGCAGAAGGAGTACCTGACCGACCGCGTGCCCAAGGGGATGGACCCCGCCGCGGTGCTCCAGACGGGGCAGGAGACCTGTGACAGGCTCCGTTATCTGGTCAAGGCCGACCGGGACATCGCCGTCGGCGCGATCGTCTCCGGCGAGGTCGCGGACGCGAAGCCGGCCGTCGCCCATCTCTGCCCCCGGCACCAGGACCTGGTGGACGAGGCCGCCCTCGGTTACGCCGACGGCACCTACGAAGGGGCGAAGGTCCGGCCGGGACGGTACAGGGCAGCCTCCCCCACCACCGCGTGCAGTTGGCAACTGACCGGGGCCGGCGGCAAGGAGCTGGATTCCGGTTCCTCCGCCGGCGGGAAGCAGGTGGAGATCACCGTCCCGGAATCCGCCCGCACCTTCACCTCCACAGGCTGCTACGCCTGGTTGCCCAGAGGAGAGAACAGATGAGCAAGCTGCCCATCGCCGTCGCGATCCCCACGAAGAACGAGGGACTGAACATCGCCGAAGCGGTGAAGTCGGTCCTGGGCCATTTCGAGGCGGTCGTCGTGGTGGACTCCCACAGCACCGACGACACGGCGAAGATCGCCGAGGAGTGCGGGGCCGAGGTGGTCACGTACACCTGGGACGGAGGGCATCCCCGCAAGAAGCAGTGGTGCCTGGAGAACGTCCGTACCGATCTGGACTGGATCCTGCTGCTCGACGGTGACGAACGGCTCAGCCCCGGGCTGCTCGCGGAGCTGAGGAGGATCTTCGCCGACAGGGACGGTCCGAAACCGGCGGCCTACGACATACCGCTGGGCTACTGGTTCTCGGGGAAGCGGCTCCGGCACGGCTACACGATCCGCAAGCGGTCCCTGACCGACCGGACCAGGTGCTACTACCCGGAGGTCGGGGACCTCGCGGCCCCCGGCATCGGTGAGGTCGAGGGGCACTACCAGCCGGTCGCCACCACGGCGGAGGCACTGAGCAACCCCATCGAGCACCAGGACCTGGATCCCGTCACCGCCTGGTTCGAGCGGCACAACCGCTACTCGGACTGGGAGGCGTGGCTGGAGCACCACCCCGACGTCAAGGAACAGGTGCGGAAGGTGAAGTCCCGTCAGGGGCAGCTCTTCCACAAGGCGCCGTTCAAGCCGCTGGTGTCCTTCGCCTACATGTACGTCTACCGGAAGGGATTCCTCGACGGGCGTGCGGGCCTGGACTTCGCCCTCGCGATGAGCTTCTACCGCTGGCAGATCGCTCTCAAGTCCCGCGAGAACCCCGTACGTTGATGGGGCGAGCTCTCACCCTCGCCTCCGGCGGACCACGTCCTCGTAGGTCCGCCGGAGGGTGGCGGTGACGGCCTCGATGGTGAACTGGTCGTTGACCAGCTGCCAGGCGGCCTTGCCCGCCTGCTCTGCGGCCTCCGGCTCCAGCAGCTCCAGGATCGCGTCGGCGACCTTACGGGCGTTGGCCGCGTCCTCGCCGACCCGGCTGTCGATGACCCGGCCCGCACCGGCCCCCGACACGTCGGGGGCCTGCCCGCAGGTGCGGGTGATGACGACCGGAGTGCCGACCGACATCGCCTCCAGGACCGAGACCGGGAACGGCTCCTCGATCGCCGGCAGAACGTACACATCGGCCTCGCGTCCGGCGGCGAGGACCTCGTCGTGCTCCAGCGGGCCCACATGGTCGAGGGAGTCCGTGACGCCCAGCTTCCGGGCGAGGGCCAGGGTGCCGGCCAGCGCGCCGGTGTCCGGGCCGGCCAGCACGAAGCGGGCTTCCGGGTGGCGGGCGAGGACGTGCGGCATCGCGGCGATGAAGTCCTCGGGCCGCTTTCGCTCCTGGATGCGGGCGAGGTACAGCACCGTCGGCGGGCGGCCGGGGTCGCGGGCGGGCTTGCGCTCCTGCGGGCGGACACCGTTGACCAGCCGTACGGTACGGGTGAGCGGCACGGGAGCCGCGACGGCGTTCACATCGCCCCGCTCCATCTCGGTGAGGTGCAGGACGGCGTCGGCCTCGCGCAGTACCCTGCGGACCCCCAGGACGTCGGTGAGCTGGGCGACCTTCTTCTCGGTGGGGTCGATCATGCCGTGGGTCTGGACGACCAGGGGTGTACGGGTCGCGAGCGCGAGGAGCGCCGCAGGCAGGGTCACCAGGTCCCGCATCAGATGGACGTGTACGAGGTCGGCACCACGCATCATGCGGCGTGCGGTGCGCAGCAGTGCGGCGGAGGTGATGCCGCTGACCTCGAACATCGGGAGCAGATGACGCGCCTGGAAGAGGTGGACGGGAACTCCCTCCACATGACTGGGCAGTTCGCCGTCCGGGAAGCCGTCGCCGAGGGCCATGACGCGGGCGTCGTCGCCGTTCGCCCGCTGGACCTTGGAGAGGTTGAACGCCACCCGGGTCGGCCCGCCGAAGGCGTGGTCCGGAGTGTGGAGCGTGACAACATGCAGGACCTTCACCAGAGTTCCCCTCGACTGCGGCCAATAATTCACAGGGTAGTCATCGCGCCCCCTCAAGTGGGCTGATTCGTTAGAGTGTTCAGCGGTTCACTGATCCCGGGGGGGGGCGCATGACGTCGGTGCACACATCGGCGCGGGAACAGGCCGCCCGCACGGTCGCGCGTCCGGAGTACTCACGGGCCAGGGGCGGTGTTCCGGAGCCGCCCGAGCAGCCGATCGCCTGGTCGATGCTGTCGCGGGCCCTGTCCGTGCCGCTCATCCTGGGGCTGGTCTGCTTCCTGCCTGCGGTGATCGCCGCCCAGCCCGGCAGCGAGGTCCGGGACACGGCGTACTGGCTCCAGCTGGTGCTGACCTGCTACGCCGGGGCCCGGCTCGCGACGATGATCCTCTCCACCCGGCGGCGGCTGCTCCAGGGCGTCTTCTGGATGTTCGTGTACATCGCGATGGGCGTGGCCCCGTTCGCCCAGGTGGTGATCGGGCAGACGCCGACGCCGATGGTGGGGCCGCGCCAGGACCTGGTCACGGCCATCGCGATGGTTCTGGTGGGGTGTGCCGCCTACGACCTGGGGGCGCTGCTCGCCTCGCGGCGCCCGCTGCGACGCCGTACGGTCTCGGTGCGGAGCTGGGGGCCTGCTCTCGCGCATCCCGTGCGGCTGCGGCTGCTGGTGCTGGTGGCGTTCGCGGCGAGCGCGTTCTACGTGCTGAAGCTGGGCGGGCCCGCGGTCTTCTTCTCCAGCCGGCAGGAGATCAACGAGACCGTCGCGGCGACCGGGGTCGCGGCGGAGGGGTCCAATGTCGGCTCGGCGTTCCTCAAGGGCTTCGGCCAGGTCCCGGCGCTGCTGGCGCTGCTTCTCTACACCCGCCGCCTGGCGACCTCCTACCGGGCCAGGCGCACCCCGTCCACGGTGCTGGTGTGGGTGGCTCTCGGGGCGCTGAACCTGGTGGTGAACAACCCGATATCCAACGCCCGTTACTGGTTCCTGACGGTGCTGATGGCGTTCGTGTTCACCGCGCTCCCGAGCAGTGCCGCGGTCTACCGCACGGTGCTGGCGACGGGGGTGGTGGGGGCGCTGGTGGTGTTCCCGTACGCGGACAAGTTCCGGTACGACGACGAGGCACAGCGGTCCGCGCAGTCCGCCTCGGTCTTCGAGCCGCTGGTGACCAAGGACTACGACCAGATGGTGATGTTCGCCAACACCATCTCGTGGGTCGACACCCGGGAGCACACCTACGGCCGCCAGCTCGCGGGCTCGGCCCTGTTCTTCGTGCCGCGCGCGGTGTGGAGCGGGAAGCCGGAGGACACCGGGGTACGGGTCGGGCAGTGGATGGGGCTGCGGATGACCAACCTCTCGGCCCCTCTGTGGACCGAGTTCTGGGTCGACTTCGGCGCCTCGGGCATGATCGGCGGCCTGGCCCTGATCGGTTACGCCGCGGCGCGTACCGACCGCAGGTACGCGCTGGCCGTGACCAGGGCCGGCCCCGGCCCCGGCAGTGTGCTGGCGATCGCGGCGCCGCTGATCGCCGGCTACACCTTCATCCTGCTGCGCGGTCCCCTGCTCCAGGCGGCGGGGAAGCTGGCCATCGCCGCCCTGTGCCTGCTGCTGATCACCACGTTCAGGGAGCAGAGGGCAGCGCGTCGGCGCTGACGGTCTCCCCCGCCGGAGCGCCTCGGCGCAGCCGGGCCACCCGGGTCCAGGTGGCGGCGGCCTTGCAGACCGACCCCAGGCACAGCCCCCAGGCCGCACCGGGGACGCCGCCGATGAGGTAGCCGCCGGCCATCAGGGCCACGGCGGTGAGCGAGAAGACCACCTGGATGCTCAGCGTCGTGCGCGGGTCGAGCATGCGCAGGGCGAGCAGTCCGCAGGTGCCGGCGGCCATCGCCGCGTACTGGCTGCCGGTCGCCGGGAGCAGGGTGGCCGCCGTGGGCCAGGTGTCGCCGAGGAGTTCCCGGCCCGCCCGCTCGGGCAGCAGGGCCAGCACGGTGGCCCAGAGGGCGGCGGTGGCGGAGAGGACGGCCGCGAGCCCGGCGGTGGCCCGGACCCGGCGTCGTTCGTCGCCGATCCTGCCGAGCAGCGGCGGGCCGAAGGACGTGGCGGAGGTGAACAGCACATTGAGCGGACCGAACAGGGTGGTCGCGCCACGCAGCGCGCCGACCAGGAGCGGGTTGCCGACGGCTCCGAGGCCGAGGACGGAGAGCTGGCCGGTCGCGTTGCCGACACCGAATTCGACGACGAAGCGCTGTCCGAGGTGACCTCGACGGAGCATCGGGCGCAGCAGAAGCGGGGCCCCGGCCGTCGAGCGGTGCAGCAGCGCGGCGGACAGCAGGAGGGCGGGCGCGGCGGAGAGTCCCCAGACCAGGATCAGCCGGGCGGGCGTCGCTCCGTGGTCCTGGGCGGACAGCGCGCCGAGCACGCAGGCCAGCCTCAGCAGGTCCGCGATCAGGGCGAGATGAGGTCTCTGGAGGGTGGAGAAGGCGTAGCGCAGGGCGTCCTGCCCCAGTACGACCGGCAGGACGGCGCCCAGCATCACGAGGGCGCGTGCGGTGTCCCCCGGGACGAACAGGCACACGGCGGCGAGCAGGCCGCCCAGGGCGGCCGAGGCACCCACGGTGAACACCACGGCCGAGCGGCAGGCGCCCCGGATGTCCTCACCGGCGCCGCGCCGGAGGACCAGGGGCTGCCCGGTGTACGCGCCCGACACGCCCAGCAGCACGGTGAAGACGAGGTAGACGGCGGAGAAGCGGGCGAAGTCGGCGACGGTGGAGAGCCGGGCGGCGGCCACGAGCACCAGGATGTTGGTGAGCGCCGCCACGCCCTGGTCCGCGACCGAGCAGAGGATCGCGGTGCGGGCTCTCACCGGCGCGCCCCCGGGAGGGTGACGGAGCGCAGCCCCATGGTCTCGTCGGGGTTCCCTGTGAGCTCCGGCGCGTCCGCCCCGAGGACCGGCGTGCCCGGTCCGCCGCCTCCGCGCCGCCGGCCGGACCCGGGCCGGGCCTCCCTCCGCCCCAGCCTGTCCCGGCTCGTGTGGAGCAGGGCGCCGAGCACCTGGCCTCCGGAGGCACCGATGATCTCGCGGATGCGTTCCAGGTCGCTTCGGTGGACCTCGCGCGGGTCGCAGACGATCATGACGCCCTCGACCCGGTCGACGAGCGCGACCGCGTCGGCGTAGGACAGCACCGGTGGGGCGAGGACGATGACGACGGCACCGGGGCGGTCGGCCTCGGCGACGATCCGTGCGACGGACGCGGAGGTCAGGGCGCGTGGCACGTTGTCCGCGGTGGTCCCCGCCACCAGGGCGAACGCGCCGGAGCCGGGCACGTCCACGTTGGAGCGGCCACCCGCCGGCCAGGTGCGGTCGCCCTCATCGGCGGCCCAGCTCGGCGGCCGGACCTCGTGGGCGGCCGGCCCCAGGTCACGGGCCAGGGACGGGGTGCGCAGATCGGCCTCCACGAGCAGGACGTCGCGGCCCATCTCGGCGAAGGCGGCCGCCAGGTTGACCGCCGCGGCGGCCGCGGCGGCGTTGTCCCCGCGCGGGGCGGTGACCAGGAGCCGGCGCCTCTCCGCGAACGACGGGTCGTAGGCCAGCCGGAAGGCCACCGCGCGGTACTCCTCGGCGAGCCGCGAACCGCTGCGCCCGATCGCGAGAAGGGTGCCCGCCGCGGCGCGTTCCCTGGGCAGGGTGCCGAGCAGCGGCGCCCCGAGGGAACGGACGAGCTCCCGGGGGGAGCGGACGGCCGGGTCGAAGACGAGACGTACCCAGGACAGCAGCAGTCCGAGGGCGAGACCGACGACCGCGCCCAGCCCGAGGAGCAGCGGCAGCCCTGCACCGGCGGGCTCGGTGGGCGCGACCGGCTTCTTGTTGAGGTAGCCGGGGGTGGTGTCGAGTGCCTTGAGCTCGGAGATCTTCCGGCTCAGTTCGGAGATGGAGACGATGATGTTGGCGCGTGCGCTGCTGACGTCGCCCGCGGCGTCGACCCCGGTGCCTTCCTCCAGCAGGTCGCGCTTCTCCTCAAGCGGGTCGAGCTGGGCGCGGTAGCCGTCGGCCATGTTGTCGATGCTCTCCTGGGTCCGCGCCTTGCGGTGCGTCAGGTAGGCCTCGGCCAGGGCCTCGGCGCGGGCTCGCGCCTGCTCGGGGGTGGCACCGGTGTAGGAGAAGCGCAGGGTGAGGGTGTTGGGCGGGTTGGTGACCTGGAGGCCTGCGAGCAGCTTCCGGGCGGTGACGTCGTCGCCCTTCTTCAGCAGGGTTCCGGCGGCCAGGTCTCCCACGGTGTCGCTGACCGCGGTCTGCCGTTCGGAGCCGATGTTGATGCCCTTGTCGGCGGACGCTCCGGTGGCGAAGGGGTCCGAGGTCGCGGAGCGCACCTGCACCTCGCCGCTGGCCGTGTAGGTGTCGTCGCCGCTGAGCGCGAGGAACCCGCCGCCGAGCAGGCCCACGACGACGCCCCCGGCGAGCAGGGCGCGGTAGCGCAGGAGCTGGCGGAACTGGTCGCGCAGCAGCGCCGGTTCGTCCTGGTCGTCCAGGGGACGGATCTGGTGACTCATCGGCTTGCTCCCCCTTGTGATTCCCCGGTACGCGTGGCGCCGGCCGGTGCTTCCCGGAGCGCCTCGGCGAGCAGGGCGTCGAAGCGGGCGAGACCCGCCTCCCTGCTCAGGTGCTGTGCGACGTACCGCGGGCCGTGTGCTCCCAGCGCCTCGGCCGCCACCGGATCGGCTCCCAGCCGGCGTACGGCGGTGAGGAGCGCGGCCGGGTCCTCGGGAGCCACGAGGACCCCTGCGCCCGAACGGCGCACCTCATCGGCCGTACCGCCCTCGTCGGCCACGGAGGCGACGACGGGGCGTCCTGAGACGAAGTACGAGGTCAGCTTGGACGGCACGCTCATGTCGAGCACGGAAGCCCGCTGGGTCACCGCGAGGACGTCGGCGGCGGCAAGCACGTCGGTGAAGTCGTCCGCGCCCGCGGGCGGGAGGAAGTCAAGGTTGGGCAGGCCTGCGGCCCGCTCCCGCAAACCGTCACGCTGGTTGCCGTCGCCCATCAGGACGACCCGGACGTCCGGGGCCAGCCGCGCCATGTCGACCAGGACGTCCAGCCCCTGCTTGAGGCCCATGTTCCCGGAGTGGAGCAGTACCGGGGTGCCCTCGGCCCATCCGAGCCTGGCGCGGGTTGCGGCACGATCGGCCGAAGGACTGTGCACATGCGTCCAGTTGGGGACGACACGGATGCGGCCCGGGTCCACGCCGAGGGCGGTGACGCCCTCCACGAAGCTCTCGTGGATGACCCCGACGAGGGCGGCGCCGCGCAGTGCGTGACGCTCGGCCCTCGCGGCGACCACCGCCGCCCTGCCTCCCCCGCGGATGCCGCTCTGCGCGGCGGCGGCTCCCATCAGGTCCTGGACGACGGGTATGTGGGGGACGCCGTGGCGGCGCGCGAGCCGGGCCCCGATCACGCCGCCCGCGAGGCTCGGCATCTGCGAGATCACCGCGTCGGGGCGTCCGGGCGGTGGGGCGAGGATGCCGTGGATCAGCACGGAGGCCTCGAAGGCGGCTCTGCGCAGCGCGGTCTGCCGGGGCGGCACATAGTGACGCCGCCGGTGCACGCGGACCCCCTCGCGGCTCTCCTCCGTGCGCCACACTCCCCGGTAACGCTCGTCCACGCGCCAGGCGGGGTAGTGCGGCATACCGGTCAGGACCTGGGTCCTCGCCCCGGACGCCACCCAGTGCTCGGCGAGCTGGGTGGCGTACGGCCCTATGCCCGTCAGCTCGGGGGCGTAGTTGGTGGAGACCACGAGAAGGTGGCGGTTCTCGAACGGACTCTGATGCTCAGCAGCGGACAACGGATGATCGCCTTCCCCCCGGAACAGCCTCTCGTCCGAGCTTATCCGTTCACGGGTTGCACAAGTGTTCTTCACAGTAAGGTCGTTGAACCAGTTCCACCGTGGGGGGAGAGAACGGATGGTGCAGCACAGAGTCGGCTACGCGCCGGGGGTGTACGACCTGTTCCACGTCGGCCACCTCAACATCCTGCGGCACGCCCGCAGTCAGTGCGACTACCTGGTGGCCGGAGTGGTCTCCGACGAGATGGCCGCGCTGGCCAAGGGCCACACCCCGGTGATCCCACTGACCGAGCGGCTGGAGATCGTGCGCAGTGTGCGCCACGTGGACGCGGCGTTCGTGGAGACCGTTCCGGACAAGGTCGAGACCTGGCAGCAGGTCCGCTTCGACGTCATCTTCAAGGGCGACGACTGGCGGGGCACCGAGAAGGGTGAGCGCCTCGAGCGGGACTTCGCCGCCGTCGGGGTGGAGGTCGTCTACTTCCCCTACACGGTGCACACGTCCAGCACCCAGCTGAGGCGGGCGCTGGACGTGCTCGTCAGCCGGCCCGGAGCGCTTTCAGCTCCCTGAACCACTTGACCAGGAACGCCACCAGGAACACGGCGTGCACGACCGCGAGTGCGGCGTACCCGGCCCGGAAGGCGCCGGGTGCGCCGAGCAGCAGGAAGACCAGGCAGAAGACCCCGTAGTCCGCGGGCAGCAGCGCCACGGCCCTGACCCGGGACACCGGAGCCGCGGGCCCCGTGGCCGCGGGTCCGGCGGGAGCCGCCGCCCTGCCGAGCTGTTCCCGGAGCAGTCCCGCGCAGAAGGTGAGCACGGCGACGAAGAGGAAGCCGAGCGGCAGCAGGAGCCATCCCTCGCCGGGCAGGACGCCGAAGCGGTGGAACGAGATCAGTACGGCGCTGTGGACGAGGATCATCTTCGCGCAGTCCACGACGTGGTCCAGCCATTCGCCGTCAGGCCCGCCGCGGCCGGTCAGCCGCGCGAGCTGCCCGTCGGCCGAGTCGAAGGCGAAGCCGACGGCCAGACCGGCGTACACAGCCGCTCCCAGCCACCAGGACGGCTCGAGGAGCGCGACCGCGGTGATCGACGAGAACGTGAACAGCGCGCTGATCATGGTGACCTGATTGGGCGTCAGTCCCACGCGGTATGCACCCGCCGCGAGCAGGCGCCCGGCCGGCCTGTTCACGTACCGCGAGTAGAGCGAGACGCCCTTGGACGACTTCTGTGCGCCGCGCAACTCGCGCAGCACCGTACCCGTGCCTGACATACGCCCCCCAGCGCCCGGTGGTTCCCCGCCGCATCATCGCAGAAACAGTGTGTCCGGCGTGGAGATACCCGGACTCCTCACGTTCGGCGGACTGCACGACTTCCGCGACCCGGTCGGCACGCCCGAGGAGCTCGTCAGGTGTTCCTCACCGACCTGACAGCTCTGCACGGTTCGGTCCGCGGGTACGTCACCGGCCGGCCCGGCGTCACCGACGCCACGGTCCGCGCCCCGCGCGGGCGGCTGCTCGACGGCCGCCCACGCCCTCAGCTCCGCCCCGTGCCGGGGTCCGGCCGCTCACCCGCCTCCTGACCGGGCTCGGTGAGCTGCGCGTCGAGGTCGTCGAACAGCAGCTCACCGCGCTCGATCTGCCCCGTCCGGTACGCCGACCGCGCCACGAGGTGGGAGGCCACCGGACCCGTCATCAGCTGGAAGAAGCCGATGAGCGCGAGCGTCGCGAAGTCCATGCCGCTGCGCAGCCTCAGCGCGACGCCGGCCAGTACCAGGAGCAGTCCGAGGGTCTGCGGTTTGGTCGCCGCGTGACTGCGCGACAGGACGTCCGGCAGCTTCAGCATGCCGACCACGCCGAGGAGGCAGATGGCCGCGCCGAGGAACACCAGCACCGCCCCCGCCGTGTCCGTGATCTGGAGCCAGACGCTCATTTCCGCCCCTCCTTACCGGGCCTGCGCCGCGACAGCGGCTTGTCGCGTACGGCGATGAACCGGGCGATGCCCACCGAGCCGGTGAAGCCGAGGAACGCGAGCACCAGCATGATCGGGAAGTAGAACGAGTCGCGGGCGAACGCCGACTTGGCGCCCAGGCCGGCGATGACCACGGCGGCGAACACGTCGAGTGCGATGGCCCGGTCCAGCATCGAGGGGCCGCGGCTGATCCGGAAGAGCAGCAGCGCCCCCGCGACGACGACGAACACGACGGCCGCGGTGATGAGCACCCGGTCGACGGTCTCGGGCCCACTCATGTCCTCTCCTCTCCGGTGTCGGAACCGGGAACCGGTGGCGGTGGTCCGGAGACCCGCGCGATCTCGTCGGGGGTGCCGAACGCCCTGACGGTCAGCTCCTCCAGCTTCCAGACGGAGCGCCGGGCAGCCTCCAGCTCCGCCGGTCTGTCGGCGTCCAGGACGTGCAGGAAGAGCGTGGCCGTGGCCCTGCGCACCTCGATCACGGAGCCGCCCGGCACGTTCGACACGGTGACGGCGGTCGCGGCGAGCATCAGGTCGCTCCGGCACCGCAGGGGGACGCCGATGACGGCGGGCCGGTGGGGCCGGTCGGCGAAGATCTGCCGGGTGACCTTCACCCCCGAGGTGTACATGTCGTAGAGCAGGTAGGCGGCGAGCCGGAGGATGCCCCAGGGGTGCAGTCGCAGCCCCAGGTCGACCTGCGGCAGCGGGAACGCGAGGCAGACGGCCACCGCGACGACCACACCGGTGACGACGTTGGCCCAGGTGAGGGTGGACCACAGCAGGACCCAGATGAAGGTGAGCCAGGCGATCAGCGGGAGGTCGAGCACCCGGCGCCGACGGCCCGCGAACCCGATACTGAAGGGCGGCAGCTCGGGGTTGCGGTACGAGAAGGTGATCAGGCGCCTCACGGTCCGAGGACCTCCTCCACATAGGGCCGGCGGGCGATGAGTTCGGCCGCCGAGCGGTCGGTGAAGGCCGTCAGCGGGCCCGCCAGCACGGTGAAGGCCAGGCCGAGCACGACGGCACCGGCGGTGGCGGCGGTCATGGCCCGGGGGGGACGGACGGTGGTGGTGACGGCCTGCCCCTCGAGGGTGGCGGCCACGGTCCGGCCGGCCGGTCCCGGTCCGACTCCTTCGTCGCCCGTGCCGGGGATGCGGTCGGGGCCGGGATCGTCGTCGTCGTCGCTGTCGTCGGCGGTCTCCAGGACGGTGCCGTAGGCGGCCTGGCCCGGAGGCTCGGCGCGCCAGAAGGCCAGGTTCCAGATCTTGGCCATCACGTACAGGGTGAGCAGGCTCGTCACCGTAGCTCCGGCGACGAGGATCCAGGCCCAGACACTGCCGTCCGCGACGCCGGCCCGCATGAGCCCGAGCTTCCCGATGAAGCCCGAGAGCGGCGGGATCCCCGCGAAGTTCATGGCGGGGACGAAGAAGAGGGCCGCGAGCAGCGGGGCCGACCTGGCCAGTCCGCCGAGCCGGGTGAGCTCGTTGGTGCCGCCCCGGCGCTCGATGAGCCCGGCGACGAGGAAGAGGCTGGTCTGGACGGTGATGTGGTGGGCGACGTAGAAGATCGCGCCGCCGTACGCCTCACGGGTGGCGAGGCCGATTCCGAAGACCATGTAGCCGATGTGGCTGATGAGGGTGAAGGAGAACAGCCGCTTCAGGTCGGTCTGGGCGACCGCGCCGAGGATGCCCACGATCATCGAGGCGAGGGCGACGGCCATGAGGAGGTCCCCGAGCCGGTTGCCGGGGAAGAGCAGGGTCTCCGTCCGCAGCATGCAGTAGATGCCGACCTTCGTCAGCAGGCCCGCGAAGACGGCGGTGACGGGCGCCGGCGCGGTCGGGTAGGAGTCGGGGAGCCAGGCGGCCAGGGGGAAGACGGCGGCCTTGATGGCGAAGACGGTGAGGAGCATCGCCTGGACCAGGGTCTGCACCCCGAGCGGCAGGTCGGGCAGCCGCAGCGCCAGTTGGGCGAAGTTGGCCGTGCCGGTGGCGGCGTAGGTCATGGCGATCGCCGTGAGGAACAGCATCGAGGAGAACAACGAGATGATCACGTAGGTGGAACCGGCCCGGATGCGCGGTCCGGTGCCGCCGAGCGTGAGCAGGACGAAGCTGGCGACCAGCATGATCTCGAAGCCGACGTAGAGGTTGACGAGGTCGCCCGCGATGAAGGTGAGGGAGACCCCGGCGACCAGGATGAGGTAGGCGGGGTGGAAGACGGCGACGGGCGTCTCCTTGTCCCGGTCCGCCATGCCCTGGCCGAGGGAGTAGACGAGGACGGAGAGGGTGACGGCCGAGGAGACGGTCAGCATCAGCCCGGACAGCCGGTCGGCGACCAGCGTGATGCCGAGCGGCGGGGCGAAGTCCCCGAGATGGACGGACAGGGGGCCCTGCCGGTCCGCGGCGATCATCAGGGTCACCGAGAGCGCGAGGACGGCGGTGAGCACGGCGACGCTGATGAAGCGCTGGAAGCGTGCGAGCCTGACGCCGAAGGCGAGGCTCACCCCGGTGGCACAGAGTGGCAGCAGGACCGGCAGCGGGACGAGCGCGTTCATCCGGCGGCTCCTCGGTCGTCGTGCGTGTCGTTCACGTAGTCCTCCGGATCGGCGCCCAGCACGTCGTGCCACAGGTCGCCACCGGCGTCCCGGCCCCGGGCCTGCAGTGCGCGGTCGGCGCGCAGCCGGGCACGCAGGCGGTGGCGTTCCTGCCGGTAGCGTGCGCGCTCCTTGCGGGTGCGTCCGGGCTCCGCCCGGTATTCCTCACGGAGTTCGGCACGCTCCCCCAGCACCTCGGCGCGCAGGAAGATGCGCCGGTCCTCCAGGTCGTCGTGGACCTCGTCCGTGCCGGTGAGCTGGTAGCTGCGGTAGGCCATCGCGAGCAGGAAGGCCGTGGTGGCGAGCGTGATGACGATGGCGGTGAGGGCGATGGCCTGGGGCAGCGGATCGGTGACCCGGCGCAGCGGCACCCCGTAGAGCAGGGGCGCGGCGCCGGCCGACCCCGTGGACGAGAGGACCAGCAGGTTGATGCCGTTGCCGGCGATCACCGCGCCGAGCAGGATGCGGGTGAGCGGCCGGGTGAGCATGAGGATGCCGCCGACCGCGCAGAGGACCACAGCCGTGGCGAGGAGCGAGACGCTCATGGTCATCGGTTGGGCTCCCCCGTCCCGGAATCGGTCGCCGGGGCCAGCGCGCCCGCCGCCCGCTCGATCTGCCGGTCGACCTTGGCGCCCAGCGCCCGCACGATGTCGAGGACGACGCCGAGGACCAGCAGATAGACGCCGAAGTCGAAGAGGACCGAGGTGCTCAGGTGGTAGTCACCGAACACGGGCAGGTGCCCGTGGTAGGTCCAGGCGTGCAGCACCGTGCCTTCCGCGAGGCCGCCCAGGGCGACGGCGGTGGACACGAACAGCCCGAGTCCGGTGAAGAGGCCCGGCTGCAGCGGCGCGGCCTCCGCGAGTTCGAACCTCCCGCCTGCCAGGTAGCGGGTGATGAGGGCGAGTCCGGCCACCAGCCCGGCGACGAATCCGCCGCCCGGCATGTTCTCCGCGCAGAACAGCAGGTACAGGGAGAGCACCAGGATGGGGTGGAAGAGGAGGCGCCCCACCACCTCGAAGACGACGGACCTGTGCTCGGGCGCGAGCGTGGCGCCGGCGGCCAGCCAGCTGCGTTCTGGCGCGGTGTCGTCGCCCTGCGGCAAGCCGGTGAGCCGCCGGCCCGACAGCGTCCACGCGGTCTCCCCCCCGTAGTTCCTCCCTGTTCATGGAGGCCTCGCTGCGGCGGTGCAGATAGATGAGGCTGGTGACGCCGATCGCGGCCGCCGCGAGGACGGCGGACTCCCCCATCGTGTCCCAGGCGCGCAGGTCGACGAGGATGGTGGCCACGACGTCCTTGAGTCCGTGGTGGGCGACCTCCTCGACCATCGCGGCGCCCGCGGGCTCGGCGACGCGTGCGGCGCCCGCCGTCCAGACGGCCACCCCGACCGTCGCCGCCGCGCCGAGCGCCACCGGGATCCGCAGCGCCCTCCGCCAGGTGCCGATCGACTCCTCGAAGCGCACCGGCAGCCTGCGCAGGACCAGCACGAACACGATCATCGACACCGTCTCGACGCAGAACTGGGTGAGCGCCAGGTCGGGCGCGCCCTGCACGACGAACAGCAGGGCGGCCCCGTAGCCGGTCAGTCCCGCCAGGACGACGGCCTTCATCCGGCGGCTGACGGTCAGACAGGAGAGTGCGGCCGCGCAGGTGAGGAAGGCCACCGCGCCCTGGAGCGGGACGTCCCACACCCGGGGGGCGACCGCACCGTCCCAGGGGCGGTCGGTGACCAGCACCGCGAGCTGGCCGGCCAGCATCACCGCCATGGTGATGGCCAGGTAGCCGGACAGGGAACCGCGCTGGACGAAGCCGGTGATCTGGAGGGCGACGCGCTCCAGGCCGAGCAGGAGGTGGCCGAACACGCTGTCGGCGGTCGGCCAGGCGACGCGGCGGGAGACCTTGGTGACCGTCCCGCGTACCGCGAAGAGCACGGCACCGCCCGCCCACGTCGCGGCGGACAGCAGCAGGGCGGTCCCGAGGCCGTGCCAGAGCGCGAGGTGGTAGGGGTCCTCGGGGGCGGGGAAGACGTCGGCGTACGCGGCGAACAGACGGTCCGTCCATGCCACACCGGGGCCCAGGACCAGCCCGACGACGGCGAGCACCGCGGGCGGGGCGAGGAGCGCGGCGCCGACGCGGTGGACGGGGGTGTCGGCGACCCCGCGCTTACGGGCGAACGCCCCCCATACGAAGCGCAGGGTGTAGGCGACCGTCAGCACCGAGCCGAGGACGACGACGGCGAGCGTCCAGCGGTCGGCGGTGTCGCCGTGCAGCAGCGCTTCGAGCGCGGCTTCCTTGGCGGCGAATCCGAGGAACGGCGGCAGGGCGGCCATGGAGGCGGCGGCGAGCACGCCGACCGCGCAGACGTAGGGCGTGGTGCGGCCGAGTCCGGAGAGCACGCGCACATCACGGGTACCGGCGGCGTGGTCCACGATGCCGGTGACGAGGAACAGGGCGGCCTTGAACAGGGCGTGCGCCAGGATCATCGCGACCGCGGCGAGCGCCGCGTTCCGGTTGCCCGCCCCGGCGAGCACGGTGAGGAAGCCGAGCTGGCTGACGGTGCCGTAGGCGAGGACGAGTTTCAGGTCGTGGAGGCGCAGGGCGCGCCAGCCTCCGAGGAGCATCGTCGCTCCGCCCAGCACCAGGACGACGGGGCGCCAGACGGGGACGTCGGCGAAGGCGGGGGCGAGCCGTGCCACGAGGTAGACACCGGCCTTGACCATGGCCGCGGCGTGCAGGTAGGCGCTGACGGGGGTGGGAGCGGCCATGGCGTTCGGCAGCCAGAGGCTGAACGGCCAGATCGCCGACTTGGACAGGGCCCCGCACAGCACGAGGACGACGGCCACGGACACGGCGAGGGTCGTCTCCGGGGGGTCGGCCACGATCGCGGAGATCCGGTAGGTGCCGGCCGCCTCACCGAGGATCAGGAAGCCGACCAGCATGGCGAGTCCGCCGAGCGTGGTGACCGTCAGGGCCTGGAGGGCGGAGCGTCGGTTCTTCTTGAGTTCGCTGGTGTGCCCGATCAGCAGGTACGAGAAGACGGTGGTCAGTTCCCAGAAGACGTAGAGGGTGATCAGGTCGTCCGCGAGGACGAGTGCCAGCATGGCGCCGGCGAAGGCCAGCAGGTTGCCCGCGAAGGGCGCCAGTCGGGGTGAGGTGTCGGTGAAGTAGGACGCGCAGTACAGCAGGACGAGCATGCCCACACCGGCCGCGAGCAGCACCATCAGCTCGGCGAGCGCGTCCAGGCGCAGGGCCGCCGAGACGTCGTAGGTGGCGATCCACTCCCACGACCAGGTGACCGCCCCGCCGTCCGCCGTGGCGCCCCACTGGGTGAACGCCCACACCGTCGTGGCGGCGGGGGGAAGTGCGAGCACGACGAAGGCGTGACGGCCGAGTCGTCGCACCAGCGGCACGGCGCACGCCGCCAGCGCGAAATGACAGAGGATGAGAACGGTCACGACGGGTGTTCCGGAACAAAGGCCACCGAATACAGATATATCCCCCGGCCCGGTTCACCCGTCCGGCGCGCCGCGCGGTCGCCGGCCCGCTGGTCCCGGTCCGCGTCGGTGGCGGCCGGCTGTCGTCCCGTTGTGGTCACAGAACGGCGTCTGCCCTGTTCACCCGTGGTCACACGGCATGACGTGGGAGCGTTCCTGCGCGGCGGCCCCGGATCCTTCCGGCCCGCCGCGGAACACCCGGTCGGCGTTCAGGGACAGATGGCGCGGTTCGTCGGGCATCTCGTCCGGCATCCCGGGGACGGATCCGGTCGCGCGGAGACCGCAGCGCGCCTCTTCGCGCACGGTGATGCCGTCACCGTCGGGTGACCTGTTCACCGTGGGCGGGGACGGCCCTGTGGTCATCGCCGTCGCCTCCCTGTGCGCGTACCCCGGTCTCCAGCGTGACTCCGGAGCGTGTGCACCGCTACCTGGGCACGGCGGGCATCCCCGACACTTCGGCGAGAGGGGTGCGGCCGAGCGCACCGCCGCTTCGGCGTGCCCCGCCTCCCGCCGTCGCCCCTCCGCCTCCCGTCTCAGTCCAGCACGGCGATGCCGTCGATCTCGACCATGGCCTGTTCGTCCCACAGCCTGACCGCCCCGATGACCGCCATGGCCGGATACTCACGCCCCGCCAGCCTCCGCCAGACGGCGCCCAGTTCGCGGGCGTGTGCGCGATACCCGGCCACGTCGGTGGTGTAGACGGTGACCCTGGCCAGGGCGGTCGGGGCGCCGCCCGCCGCGCGCAGGGCGGTGAGCAGGTTCCCCAGAGCGGTCTCGAACTGCTCCGGCAGGGTGTCTCCGACGACCTTCCCGTCCCCGTCCAGTGCGGTCTGGCCGGCCAGGAAGACCAGTCGGCCACCGGTGGCCGTGACGGCGTGCGAGAAGCCGGTGGGCGGGGAGAGTTCGGCGGGGTTGATACGGCTGATCGGATTCATGCGGGGGTCTCCCGTGTCGCGTACAGCTCCTTGGCGATGATCGTGCGCTGCACCTCGGTGGCGCCCTCGTAGATCCGGGGGGCGCGGACCTCCCGGTAGAGATGTTCGAGCAGGTGGCCCCGGCGCAGGGCGCGGGCACCGTGCAGCTGGACGGCCGCGTCGACGACGTACTGCGCGGTCTCGGTGGCGTACAGCTTGGCCATGGCCGCGCGCCGGGGCACCCCCGGCTCACCGGCGTCGTGGGCGGCGGCGGCCGCGAGGACCAGGAGCCGGGCCGCCTCGGTGCGGGTGGCCATCTCGGCGACCTGGTGCGAGACGGCCTGCAGGTCCTTGAGCGGGGCCCCGAAGGCGCTGCGGTGCGCCGTGTGTTCCAGGGTCGCG
Source organism: Streptomyces sp. JH34 (assembly GCF_029428875.1). NCBI lineage: Bacteria > Bacillati > Actinomycetota > Actinomycetes > Kitasatosporales > Streptomycetaceae > Streptomyces > Streptomyces sp. JH34. The sequence goes on from NZ_JAJSOO010000001.1 coordinate 1,565,173, forward strand.
TCGAGCGCGGCGCGCGCCATGCCGACCGCGAACGCCCCGACGCCGGGGCGGAAGAGGTTGAGGGTGTCCATGGCGACCCGGAACCCCCGGCCGGGTTCGCCGAGCACGTCGTCCGCGCTCACCGGCACGCCGTCGAAGTCCAGCGCCCCGACGGGGTGCGGGGACAGCATGTCCAGCGCCTCCCCGGTGAGCCCCGGCCGGTCGGCGGGGACGAGGAAGGCGGTGACGCCACGGGATCCGTCGCCCTCTCCCGTCCGGGCGAAGACGGTGTAGAAGTCCGCCTCGGGGGCGTTGGAGATCCAGCACTTCTCGCCGGTGAGCCGCCAGCCGCCACCGCCGGGGGCCGGCCGGGCTGCGAGGGCGAGAGCGGCCGCGTCGGAACCCGCGCCCGGCTCGCTGAGCGCGAAGGCGGCGACGGCGCGGCCCGCGCGCACCTCGGGGAGCCAGCGTGCGCGCTGGGCCTCGGTGCCCGCCAGACGGACCGGACCGGCTCCGAGGCCCTGGAGCGCGAGCGCGGTCTCCGCCTCCGTGCATCCGCGCGCCAGCGACTCGCGCAGCAGGCAGAGATCGAGCGCGCCCGAGCCGAGGAGCCGGTCCAGGAGTCCCAGTCCGCCGAGCGCGGCGACGAGCGGGCGGTTGACGTGGCCCGGCTCGCCCTTCTCCGCGAGCGGCCGGAGTTCCTCACGGGCGAGTGCGTACAACTCTTCGCACCAGGCGGTTTGACCGGGATCGAGGGAGAATGCCGTCATACCGGCGCCTCTCTTGTCGCGTCTTATCGCGGACCGTTGACTACCGTCACTCAAACGATACGCTCCAAGGGCTGCAAGGGGGCGATGCTTCATGAAGCCGTCAGGTACCGCGAGCGCGCACACCGACACCTTCGCGCGCGACCATCTCCCACCCGCCGAGGACTGGCCCGAGCTGGTCTTCGAACTCCCCGAACTGGCCTACCCGGACCGGCTGAACTGCGGATTCGAGCTGCTCGACCGCACCGTCGCCGCCTTCGGCCCCGACCGGCCCGCCTTCCGCAGCGGGGACGGATCCGTGTGGAGTTACGGGGAACTGCGCGACCGGGTGGACCGCGTCGCCCGGGTGCTGACACATGATCTGGGCGTCGTCCCCGGCAACCGCGTGCTGCTGCGCGGTCCCACCACGCCCTGGCTGGCCGCATGCTGGCTCGCCGTGATGAAGACGGGGGCGGTCGCCGTGACGGTGCTGGACCGGCAGCGGGCCCCGGAACTCGCCACGATCTGTTCCATCGCCCGTGTCGGCCACGCCCTGTGCGACGTCCGGTCGCTGGACGACCTGCTCGCCGCCGGAGTTCCGGGGCTGCGCGTCACGACGTACGGAGGCGGCTCCGCCGACGATCTGACGGAGCTCGCGGCAGCGGCCCGGCCGGAACCCTACCGGGCGGTGGACACCGCCGCGGACGACATCGCGCTCATCGCGTTCACCTCGGGCACCACCGGTCGGCCCAAGGGCTGTATGCACACGCACCGCGACGTGCTGGCCGTCGCGGACACCTTCGCGCGACACGTCCTGCGGCCGGAACCCGACGACGTGTTCACGGGCAGCCCGCCACTGGGCTTCACCTTCGGGCTGGGCGGGCTGGTCGTCTTCCCGCTGCGGGCCGGCGCCTCGGCCCTGCTGCTGGAGCAGGCGGGACCCAAGCAGTTGCTGCCCGCACTCGCAGCCCACCGCGTCTCCGTCCTGTTCACCGCGCCGACCGCGTACCGCGTGATGCTCGACGCGCTCGACGGCCACGACCTGTCCGCCCTGCGCCGTTGCGTCTCGGCCGGGGAGAACCTGCCCGCCGCGACCTGGTGGTCCTGGTACGAACGGACGGGGCTGCGCATCATCAACGGCATCGGTGCCACCGAGTTGCTGCACATCTTCATCTCGGCGGCCGACGGAGCGATCAGGCCCGGCACCACCGGCGTACCCGTGCCCGGCTGGCAGGCGCGTGTGGTGGACGAGGACGGCGTGGAACTGCCCGACGGAGAACCCGGCCTGCTGGCCGTGCGCGGTCCGGTCGGCTGCCGGTACCTCGCCGACGAACGCCAGCGGGTGTACGTGCGCCACGGCTGGAACATCACCGGCGACACCTACGTCCGGGAGCCCGACGGCTACTTCCGTTACGTCGCACGCGCCGACGACATGATCATCTCCGCCGGCTACAACATCGCCGGCCCCGAGGTGGAGGAGGCCCTCCTGCGCCACCCCGACGTGGCGGAGGCTGCCGTGGTGGGCAGGTCCGACGATCTGCGCGGGCAGATCGTGGCCGCGTACGTCGTCCTGCGTGAGGGTGCGTCCCTGTCGGCCGACGATCTGCGTACGCACACGAAGGGCGAGCTGGCGCCGCACAAGTGCCCGCGTGCCGTCGAGTTCGTGCCCGAGCTTCCGAGGACCGCGACGGGGAAGCTCCAGCGCTTCCTGCTGCGCGGGCCCACCCCTCCGGAGTGACCGCCCGTGAAAACGGGGTGCCACGGGGGCGGCGGCCGGACAGGATGAGGCATGTCCTGGACCTTCACCGACGACGTCGACGCCTTCCTGGAGGCGGCCGGACCGTCACTGGCCGCCCGGCCCGCCGAGAACACCCTGCTGCTGACCGTCACCGCCACCCTGCGGGACGGCGGACCGCACGCCTACGGCGCGGGGTTTCCCGTGCTGGGCTGGTGGCGCGGGGCGGACGGGGAGGTGGCCGGGGCGCTGGTGCGCACGCCGCCCTTCCCGCCGGTCCTGGGCTCGGCCGCCCCGGAGGCCGTCGGCGCGCTGGCCGACGCGCTGCCGCTGGCCGGCATCGACGCGGACCGTGAGGCGGCCCTGGCGCTGGCCGCCCGCTGGCCGCGCCACCGTGTGGACGAGGAGCACCGGCTGTACCGGCTCGGCACGGCAGTGCCGCCCTCCCCCGCACCCGACGGGAGGCCCCGGTCCGCGACCGCCGCCGACCGCCCGCTGCTCGTCGCGTGGATCCGGGCGTTCGGTGCGGAGACCGGGCAGTCCGGCGACCGCGCGGAACGCGTCGTGGACGAGCGCATGGCGCACGGCGGGCTGACCCTCTGGGAGTCGGGCGGGGAGCCGGTGTCGATGGCGGGGGTCTCGCGCATGATCGCGGGCACGGTGCGGGTGTCGGCCGTCTACACCCCGCCGGAACACCGAGGACGGGGCTACGCGGCGGCGGTCACGGCGGAGGCCGGCCGCCTGGCCCGGGAGGGCGGGGCCGCGGAGGTGCTGCTCTTCACCGACCTCTCCAACCCGACGAGCAACGGCGTGTACCTCCGCATCGGCTACGAGGCCGTCTCCGACCGCCTGCTGATCACCGCGGAGCCGGAGTGACGGCGCGGCGGGCCGTCCGTCCGGCCCGGCGGGCGGATCCGAGCCCCGTCCCGGGCGCGCCTGTCCGGCGCTCAGTCGAGGGTGAGGCGGGGCTTCGGGGCGTCGGTGCGGCCGGTCGGCGGATGGCGGCTGCCCGCACGGTACGGGAGCGGCCAGGAGACACCAGGTCCCGAGTAGCCCTGCTCGGCCGCGGCGTGCAGCGTCCAGTGCGGGTCGTGGAGGTGGGGGCGGGCCAGGGCGCAGAGGTCGGCCCGGCCGGCGAGCAGCAGCGAGTTGACGTCGTCCCAGGAGGAGATGGCGCCGACCGCGATGACGGGCACGTCCAGGGCGTTGCGGATCCGGTCGGCGTACGGGGTCTGGTAGGAGCGGCCGTACTCGGGGCGTTCCTCAGGAACGACCTGGCCGGTGGAGACGTCGATGGCGTCGGCGCCGTGAGCGGCGAAGGCGCGCGCGACCGCCAGGCCGTCCTCGTCACTCGTACCGCCCCGGACCCAGTCCGTCGCGGAGACGCGTACGGTCATGGGCCGGTCCTGCGGCCATGCGGCACGGACCGCGTCGAAGACCTCCAGGGGGAAGCGCAGCCGGTTCTCCAGGGACCCGCCGTAGGCGTCGGTGCGCAGGTTGGTGAGCGGGGAGAGGAAGCCGGAGAGGAGGTAGCCGTGGGCGCAGTGCAGTTCGAGGAGGTCGAACCCGCAGCGGGCGGCGCGGCGGGCGGCCTCGGTGAACCGGTCTCGCACCGCGTCCATCCCGTCCCTGTCCAGCGCCTGCGGGATCTGGTTGACACCGTGCGCGTACGGGAGGGGTGAGGCGGCGACGACCGGCCAGTTACCTTCCTCCAGCGGCTGGTCGATGCCTTCCCACATCAGCCGGGTCGATCCCTTGCGGCCGGAGTGACCCAGCTGGACGCCCATCGCGGTACCGGGGGCCGTGTCGTGGACGAAACGCGTGATCCTGGTCCAGGCGTCGGCCTGTTCGTCGGTCCAGAGGCCCGTGCAGCCAGGGGTGATGCGGCCCTCGGGGCTCACGCAGACCATCTCGGTCATGACGAGACCGGCGCCGCCGAGCGCGCGGGCGCCGAGGTGGACCAGGTGGAAGTCGCCGGGCACGCCGTCGGCGGCGGAGTACATGTCCATGGGCGACACGACGACACGGTTGCGGAGTTCGAGGCCGCGGAGCCTCAGGGGGGTGAACATCGGCGGGGTGCCGCGCGGGCAGCCGAACTCCTCCTCGACCGCCCCGGTGAAGGCGGGGTCCCGGAGCCGCAGGTTGTCGTGGGTGACGCGGCGGCTGCGGGTGAGGAGGTTGAAGGCGAACCGCCTGGGCGACTGGTGTGTGTACTGCGGGAGTTCCTCGAACCAGCGCAGGCTGGCCGCGGCGGCCCGCTGGGTGGACAGGACGACGGGGCGGCGCTCCGCCTCGTAGGCGGCGAGGGCCGCGGGCAGGTCGGGCTGCTCCTCGAGACAGGCCGCGAGCGCGAGGGCGTCCTCGACGGCGAGCTTGGTGCCGGAGCCGATGGAGAAGTGGGCGGTGTGGGCGGCGTCTCCGAGGAGGACCGTGCGGCCGTGCGACCAGTGCTGATTGGTGACGGTGGCGAAGGTGAGCCAGGAGGACTTGTTGGAGCGCAGCGGCCGGCCGACGAGCGCCTCGGCGAAGACACCTGCGCAGAGTTCGGCGGACTCGGCGGTGGGGAGGGTGTCGAGCCCGGCGGCCCGCCAGACCTCTTCGCGCATCTCGACGATGACGGTGGAGGCACCGGATCCGTCCGGCGGGCCGGGGACGCTCGTCGAGGGGCGGTGGTCGCAGGGGCGGGCGAAGGGATAGGCGTGCAGTTGCATCACGCCGTACTCGGTCTCCGCGATCTCGAAGCGGAAGGCGTCGAACGCGAAGTCGGCGGCGAGCCAGATGTAGCGGTTGCGGTGGTGGGTGACCGTGGGGCGGAAGTGACGGGCGTGGGCCTCGCGGGTCGCACTGTGCACGCCGTCCGCGGCGACGACCAGGTCGTGGGCGGCGGCCAGCTCGGCGGCGGGCGGCGCCTCGGCACGGAAGCGGAGCCGCACACCGAGGGAGGCGCAGCGCTCGTGCAGGATCCGCAGGAGGGTACGGCGCTCCAGCGCGGCGAAGCCGTGGCCGCCGGAGGTCTGGGTGGCGCCCCGGTGCACGACGTCGATGGTGTCCCAGCGGACGAAAGCGTCGCTCAGTGCCGCGTACACGACGGGGTCGGCGTGTTCGATGCCGCCGAGCGTCTCGTCGGAGAGGACCACGCCGAAGCCGAAGGTGTCGTCCGGGGCGTTGCGTTCCCACACGGTGACCTCGCGGCCGGGGCGCAGCCGCTTGAGGAGTGCGGCGGCGTAGAGCCCGCCGGGTCCTCCGCCGATGACCGCGATCCGCTGCGTGTCCGGGGAGGGCATCGCGTCACCTGCCCCGCCACTTCGGCGGCCTTTTCTCGGTGAAGGCGGCGTGGAACTCGGCGTAGTCCTCGCCGTTCATCAGGAGGGCCTGGGTGGACGCGTCCATCTCCACGGAGGCGGCGAGCGGCATGTCGAGCTCCGCGGTGAGGAGCGCCTTCGTCCGGGCGAGGGCGAGGGCCGGGCCGTCGGCGAGGCGGCGGGCCAGAGCGGCTGCCCGGGTGTCGGCCTCACCTTCGCCGGTCAGCTCGCTGATCAGTCCGATGCGCTCGGCCTCGGGGGCACGGACGGGATCGCCGAGCATCAGGATCCGGGTGGCGTGGCCGAGGCCGACGACGCGGGGCAGGAGGTAGGCGGCGCCCATGTCGCCCCCGGAGAGGCCGACGGCGGTGAAGAGGAAGGCGAAGCGGGCGGACGGGGCGGCGACCCGGAAGTCCGCGGCCAGGGCGAGGACCGCCCCGGCACCGGCGGCGACTCCGTGCACGGCGGCGACGACGGGGAACGGGCACTCGCGGAGGGCCCGTACGACCTGCCCGGTCATCCGGTTGAAGTCCAGGAGCTGCGCGGTGTCCATCGCGAGTGTGGCGCCGATGATCTCGTCCACGTCGCCGCCCGAGCAGAACCCGCGCCCCTCACCGGCGAGCACGAGGGCGCGCAGGGAGCGTTCGCGGGAGAGTTCGGCGAGAAGGTCGCGCAGGTCGGCGTAGGCGCCGAAGGTGAGCGCGTTGAGCTTCTCGGGACGGGCGAGCGTGACGGTCGCCACGCCGTCGTCGATGGTCAGGCGCAGATGCTTCCAGCGTTCGGTCCGCTGGGCGGAGCCGGTGAACGGGCTCATGGAAGGGTCCCCTCCAGCCGTCGGGCTGCGGCAGATGCGCTTCGAAGTTATCACCGATACGTGACCATCGTCATGAGAACGCAATAGCTCGAGGTCGCCGCTGTGGCGAAAGTCCCTTTTGTGCCGGCCGACCGCCTCTATGTCCGGGGCGCTCCGCTTCGTATGGTGGAGCGCAGGAAGTCCTGGTACGGACCACGCGGCCAGGACGCAGTCGGCGGGGGCACGTGCGCCCGCCGGATGTCCCGCTGCCGAACGGAAGCCCCCACCTTGCCGCCCGACGTCCCCCCGCCCTCCTCCTGGCGTATCGCCCTGCCGCACTCCACGGCCGCGGTGCCGATCGCCCGCGCGCTGGTACGCACGGCGCTGGCGGACCTCGAGGCGCCCGCGGACAGCGACACGGCCGAGCTGCTGACCGCCGAGCTGGTCGCCAACGCCGTGGAGCACACCGACGGCTCCGGACCCATCGAGCTGGTGGTCGAGCTCCGGGCGTCCGGCTGCCAGGTCGAGGTGCACGACCACGATCCGGGACCGCCCGGCGGCCTGTCCCGCCTGCTGCCGGGCAGCGCACCCGATCCCTGGCAGGAGCACGGCAGGGGGCTGCTCCTGATCCGCGCCCTCAGCTCCGCGTGCGGCCACCGCCCCACCGAACACGGCAAGGCGGTCTGGTTCACCCTTCCGTCGAGCCCGGTGCCGTCCGGTCCTGCGGCTCCCTGACGAGCCGGGAACGGCTGCGGCTGTAGCCCGCGTACACCAGGGCTCCCACGACCAGGAAGACCACGAACTGCACCCAGGTCGTCCAGCCCGTCCCGTACATCAGGTACAGACAGAAGCCGACGCCCAGAATGGGGCTGACCGGGTAGAACGGCACCCGGAAGGAACGCTTCAGCTCCGGGTTGCGGCGGCGCAGGGTGATGACGGCGATGTTGACGACCGCCATGATGGCGAGCGTGCCGATGGTCGTCAGGTTCACGACGACGTCGAGGGACGAGAACGCGGCGGGGACCGCGAAGAGGACCGCCACGATCCAGGTGTTGGCGACCGGTGTACGGGTCTTCGGCGACACCCGTTCGAAGACGCGGGGGACCAGCCCGTCGCGGGACATCGACATGAGGATCCGGGTCTGGCCGTACATCACCGCGAGCACGACGGAGGCGATCGCGACGACCGCGCCGAAGGCGATGATCCCGCCGCCGACGCTCGACCCCGTGACCTGGTCGACGACCAGCGAGAGCGCGGCGGGCTTGTCGGACACCGCGTCGGAGCCCAGCGCCCCGATGGCCCCGAGTGCGACCGCGCAGTAGAGCAGCGTGACCACGCCGATGCAGATCAGGATGGCGATCGGGATGTTCCGGCGGGGGTTCTTGACCTCCTCGCCCGCGGTGGTGATGGCGTCGAAGCCGATGTACGAGAAGAACGCCACCGACGCGCCGGCGGTGACCCCCGCCATGCCCTGGGGGGCGAAGGGCGAGAGGTGCCCGTCCTCGAACGCGGTGAAGGCGATCGCACAGAAGGCGACCAGGATGCCGATCTTCAGCACCGCCATCGCGGCCGTGGCCCGCGCGCTCTCCCTGATGCCGCGGACCAGGAGCGCGGCCGCCATCATGACCACGACGATGGCCGGCAGGTTGATCACACCGCCGTCACCGGGCCCGGCGGAGAGCGCCGCCGGCAGGCTCCAGCCGACGATGCTGTCCAGCAGCTCGTTGACGTACTGGCTCCACCCGACAGCGACGGCGGAGACCGAGACGCCGTACTCCAGGAGCAGACACCAGCCCACGAGGAAGGCGACCCGTTCGCCGAGTGTGGCGTAGGCGAAGGAGTAGGAACTACCGGAGACCGGGATGGCGCCACCGAGCTCGGCGAAGGAGAAGGCGGTGAAAATGCAGGTGATGGCGGCGAGGACGAAGGAGAGCACCACCGCGGGGCCCGCCTCGGCAACGCTGTCGGACAGACCGACGAAGATCCCCGTGCCGACGATCGCACCGACACCGAAGCACACGAGCTGGAACAGCCCCATGGTGCGCCGTAGGCCGTGACCTTCCAGGTCGGCTCCGGACTCGGCGAGCAGCAGTTCGGGGCTCTTCACGCGCGCCCCGCTCACGCGGGAGGGGATGGGCGGGGTGGGAGGGACGGCACTCATGGGGGGACGAGGTCTCTTCTCTGGCGGTGCGGGGAGACGGAGCCTGTGGGGGGCTCTCACCCTGGGGCGTGGTCCGGACCGGGCACATGAAAAGGGGTTCGAGCGTGCGAGCCCGAACCCCACCAAGTAGCGCCATCGTAGCCACTTGCGCGCATGTTCACCCAATCGGGTGCATTTTCATGCGGACCGGGCGTCGCCTGCCAGCGTCGCGACCAGCACCGCCTTGATCGTGTGCATCCGGTTCTCGGCCTCGTCGAAGACGACCGAGTGCGAGGACTCGAAGACCTCGTCGGTGACCTCGAGCTCCGAGAGTCCGTGCCGCTCGTGGATCTCCCTGCCCACCTTCGTCCCGAGGTCGTGGAAGGCGGGGAGGCAGTGCAGGAACTTCACGTCGTCGTTGCCCGTGGCGCGCAGGACGTCCATGGTCACGGCGTACGGCGAGAGGGAGGCGATGCGCTCGTCCCAGACGTCCTTGGGCTCCCCCATGGAGACCCAGACGTCGGTGACGACGAAGTCCGCGCCCCGCACGCCTTCGTCGATGTCCTCGGTGAGGGTGATGCGGGCGCCGTTCGCCGCGGCGAGTTCCCGCGCCCGGTCCACCACGTCCTGGGCCGGCCAGTAGGAGGCGGGCGCCACGATCCTGACGTCCATCCCCAGCAGGGCGCCGGTGACCAGGTAGGAGTTCCCCATGTTGAAGCGGGCGTCACCGAGGTAGGCGAAGGAGATCTCCTCCAGGGGCTTCGCGCTGTGCTCGGTCATCGTGAGCACGTCGGCGAGCATCTGGGTGGGGTGCCAGTCGTCGGTGAGCCCGTTGTAGACCGGCACACCGCCGTACGCCGCCAGCTCCTCGACGGCCTGCTGGCTGTCACCCCGGTACTCGATGCCGTCGAACATCCGGCCGAGCACCCGGGCGGTGTCCTTCACCGACTCCTTGTGCCCCATCTGGGAGCCCGAGGGGTCGAGGTACGTGGTGGACGCGCCCTGGTCCGCGGCCGCCACCTCGAAGGCGCAACGGGTACGCGTCGAGGTCTTCTCGAAGATCAGCGCGATGTTCCTGCCACGCAGCCGCTGCACCTCCGCGCCCGCCTTCTTGGCGGCCTTGAGCTCGGCGGACAGGGCGACCAGGCCGCGGAACTCCTCGGCCGTGAAGTCCAGCTCCTTGAGGAAATGGCGGCCTGTGAGGTCTATGGCCATGATGACTCCTGGGTCGGGCTACGGACGTACGAGACAACTGCCCTGGAAGTCTATACGAGGCACCGTATTGCTATACAGAGGTGTCCGTGGCCGTGCGGACGGAGGGCGTGAACGTACGCCCGGCCTCCGCGTACCCCGCCTCACACCGGGTCGCGCACCACGGGGCAGCTCATGCAGCGCGGGCCGCCCCGGCCCCGACCCAGCTCGCTGCCCCGGATCTCGATGACCTCGATCCCTTCCTTGCGCAGATAGGTGTTGGTGGTGGCGTTGCGCTCGTAGGCGACGACGACACCGGGCTCCACGGCCAGGACGTTGCAGCCGTCGTCCCACTGCTCCCGCTCGGCGGCGTGCACGTCCTGGGTGGCGGTGAGCACCCGGATCCTGTCCAGGCCGAGCGCGGCGGCGACGGCCCGGTGCATGTGCTCGGGCGGGTGATCGGTCACCTTCAGCTCGCGCGGGCCCGAGCCGGGCTCGATCGTGTAGGAGCGGAGCATGCCGAGTCCGGCGTACTGCGTGAACGTGTCGCCGTCGATCATCGTCATCACCGTGTCGAGGTGCATGAACGCACGGCGCTTGGGCATGTCGAGCGCCACGATCGTCCGGGCCGACCCGGCGTCGAAGAGTCCTCTGGCCAGCATCTCCACGGCCTGCGGCGTCGTGCGTTCACTCATCCCGATCAGGACGGCGCCCTGGCCGATGACGAGGACGTCGCCGCCCTCGATGGTGGACGGGTAGTCGTCCTGGCCCTCCGACCAGTGGTGGAACACCCCGGCCTCGGGGCCGGTGAACAGGGGGTGGTGCCGGTAGATCGCCTCGAAGTGGACGGTCTCGCGCTGTCTGGCGGGCCAGCGCATCGCGTTGATGGACACACCGTCGTAGATCCAGGCGGAGGTGTCGCGGGTGAAGAGGTGGTTGGGCAGGGGGCTGAGCAGGAAGTCGTCCAGATCCATGACGTGGAAGCGGACGGAGGTCGGTTCGGCGTGCCGTTCGAGGAACTCCCGCTTCGTCATCCCGCCCACCAGGGCCTCGGTCAGGTCCGCGGCCGAGAGCTCCTCGAAGGCGGCACGCAGATGCTCGGTGGCGAGCGGCCCGTACTCCTTCTCCGCGAAGACCCGGTCGAGGACGAGCCGCCTCGCCACCGGGATGTCGAGGGACTCCCGGAGCAGGTCACCGAAGAGATGCACCTCCACGCCCCGGTCGCGCAGCACATCGGCGAAGCCGTCGTGCTCCTCCCTGGCGCGGCGCACCCACAGCACGTCGTCGAACAGCAGCGCGTCCTTGTTGCTGGGGGTGAGCCGCTTCAGCTCCAGATCGGGGCGGTGCAGGATGACGCGGCGCAGCCGCCCGGCCTCGGAATCGACATGGAATCCCATGCCTTCATCCTCACCGCGCGGGGCGCCGTTCACCCTGCGAACCGCCACCCGATTCCGGGCGGGCCGTCCTACAGCCGGGGGTCGACGGGCTCCGACTCCAGGGCCAGCACCGCGAAGACGGCCTCGTGGACCCGCCACAGCGGCTCCCCCTCGGCCAGCCGGTCCAGCGCCTCCAGGCCGAGGGCGTACTCCCGCAGGGCCAGCGACCGTTTGTGGCCGAGGAAGCGGGAACGCAGCCGCTCCAGGTTCTCCGGCCGGGTGTACTCCGGCCCGTAGATGATCCGCAGGTACTCACGGCCGCGCACCTTGATGCCCGGCTGGACGAGCCGGCCCTTCTCGTCGCGGACGAGGGCGCCCATCGGCTTGACGACCATGCCCTCGCCGCCGCGGCCGGTCATCTCCAGCCACCAGTCGGTGCCGGAGCGCACGGAGGCCTCGTCCCGCGTGTCGACGACGAGTCGCCGGGTGACCTGGAGCAGTCCGGTCGGGTCGTGCTCGACGAGACGGTCCAGCCACGCCAGCTGCTGGTCGTGCGGTACGGAGGCGAGCGAGCGCCCCTGCACCGCGAGGATCTGGAACGGTGCCAGGCGCACGCCGTCGAGCCCCTCGGTGCTCCAGCAGTAGCGGCGGTACGCCTCCGTGAAGGCGGCCGCGTCCTCTGCGCGCTCCCGTCGGCGGCCGGCCAGGGCTCCGACGTCCACCCCGCGGGCGGCCGCCGCGGTCAGCGCCTTCTCCGCCACGGGCAGGACGGCACCGGCGGCCGCGCCCACAGCCGCGTACTGCGAGCGCAGCAGCCCGGCTGCCTTGAGGGACCAGGGCATCAGCTCTGTGTCGAGCACCACCCAGTCGCTGTCCCACTCCTCCCAGAGCCCGGCCGCGGTGACGGCGGCGCGCAGCCGGCCGAGGACGACCTCCGTGAGCGCGGTGTCGTCCAGGAACGGCCGCCCGGTGCGGGTGTGCAGGGCGCCGGTGGGCCCGTCCACCCCGAAGCGCTCACGAGCGGCGCTCGCGTCGCGGCAGACCAGCGCCACGGCGCGCGAGCCCATGTGCTTCTCCTCGCACACGACGTCGGTGACGCCGTCCGCCCGGTACTGCGCGAAGGCCTCTGCGGGGTGCTCCAGGAAGCCCTCCTCCCGGGAGGTCGCGGTCGGAGCCATGGTCGGCGGCAGATAGGTCAGCAGCCGGGGGTCGACGGCGAAGCGGCTCATGACCTCGAGCGCGGCGGCCGCGTTCTCCTCGCGCACCGCGACCCGGCCCATGTGCCGGGTCTCCACGATGCGGCGGCCCTGCACGTCGGCGAGGTCGAGCGGCCTGCCCTCCCTGCCCCCGGGGGCCTCGGTGGTCAGCGGCTTCACCGGCTCGTACCAGACGCGCTCGGCCGGGACGTCGACGATCTCGCGCTCCGGCCAGCGCAGGGCGGTCATCTTCCCGCCGAAGACGGCCCCGGTGTCCAGGCAGAGGGTGTTGTTCACCCATGAGGCGGTGGGCACCGGTGTGTGGCCGTAGACCACTGCGGCGGCGCCCCGGTACTCCTCGGCCCACGGGTAGCGCACGGGCAGGCCGAACTCGTCGGTCTCGCCCGTCGTGTCCCCGTACAGCGCGTGCGAACGGACCCGCCCCGACGTGCGCCCGTGGTACTTCTCGGGCAGCCCCGCATGGCAGACGACCAGCTTGCCGCCGTCCAGGACGTAGTGGCTGACCAGTCCGTCGATGAACTCCGCCACCTCTTCGCGGAACTCGGGGTGCTCGGCGTCCTCGCGCTCCAACTGCTCCACGGTCTCGGCGAGTCCGTGGCTGTGCTGGACCTTGCGCCCCTTGAGGTAACGGCCGAGCTTGTTCTCGTGGTTGCCGGGGACGCACAGCGCGTCGCCCGACGCCACCATGGACATGACGCGGCGCAGCACACCGGGGCTGTCGGGGCCGCGGTCCACGAGGTCTCCGACGAACACGGCGGTGCGCCCCTCGGGGTGGGCCCCGTTCTCGTAGCCCAGCCTGCCGAGCAGGGTGTCGAGTTCGGAGCTGCAGCCGTGGATGTCGCCGATGATGTCGAAGGGGCCGTTGAGGTGCCGCAGGTCGTTGTAGCGGCGCTCGATGACGACTTCGGCCGTTTCGGCCTCCTCCTCGGTGCGCAGGACGTGGACCTTGCGGAAGCCCTCGCGCTCCAGGCCGCGCAGCGAGCGGCGCAGCTCACGGCGGTGACGCTGCACCACATGGCGGGGCATGCCCACGCGGTCGGGGCGGCCGGCGTTGCGTGCCTGGCAGACCTCCTCCGGCAGGTCGAGCACGATCGCGATCGGCAGCACGTCGTGCTGCCGGGCCAGCTGGACGAGCTGCTTCCGGCTCTCCGGCTGCACGTTGGTGGCGTCGACGACGGTGAGCCTGCCCGCGGCGAGCCGCTTGCCGGCGATGTAGTGCAGCACGTCGAAGGCGTCACGGCTGGCGCTCTGGTCGTTCTCGTCGTCGGCGACCAGCCCCCGGCAGAAGTCGGATGAGATGATCTCGGTCGGCTTGAAGTGCCTGCGGGCGAACGTGGACTTGCCCGAGCCGCTGGCGCCCACGAGGACGACGAGGGACAGGTCGGTCACGGGCAGTGTGCGAGAGGTACCGGTCATGCGGCCTTCTCCTCCTTCGTCGTCCCGTGGGCCGTGGTCATCGTGAACACGGCCATCTGTGTGGGAGGCCCCACCTCGGGGTCGTCCGGTCCCACGGGCACGAACTCCACGGCGTATCCGTGGCGTCCGGCCACCTGCCCCGCCCAGTCGCGGAATTCGTCCCTGGTCCACTCGAAGCGGTGGTCCCCGTGCCGTGCGTGCCCGGCGGGAAGGGTCTCCCAGCGGACGTTGTACTCGACGTTGGGCGTCGTCACCAGGACGGTGCGGGGCCGCGCGGAGCCGAACACCGCGTACTCCAGGGCGGGTAGCCGCGGCAGGTCGAGGTGCTCGATCACCTCGCTCAGCACTGCGGCGTCGTACCCCTTCAGCTGCTTGTCGGTATAGGTGAGAGCGCCCTGGCGGAGGGTGATCCGCCCGGCCTGCCGCTCGCCCATCCGGTCCAGCTTCAGCCGGCGGGCGGCGACGGTCAGGGCGCGCATCGACACGTCGACCCCGACGATCTCCGTGAAGCGCACGTCCTTGAGCAGCGCCTGCACCAACTGGCCCTGACCGCAGCCCAGGTCGAGCACCCGGTTCGCCCCGGCGGCGCGCAGGGCCTGAAGGATCGCGTCGCGGCGCTGCCCGGCGAGCGGCACCGGCTTCTCCTCCGTGTCCGTGGTCTCGTCCACTGCGTTGTCGACGCTCTCCACCTCGAGGTCGTCCGACTCCGCCAGCCGCACCAGTTCGAGCCGCTCCATCGCCTGCCTCGTGAGCCCCCCGCGGCGCGAGAGGTAACGGCTGGTGATCAGCCGCTGCTCCGGGTGCCCCGCCAGCCAGCCCTCACCCGCCCGGAGGAGCTTGTCGACCTCGTCGGGTGCGACCCAGTAGTGCTTGGCGTCGTCGAGCACCGGCAGCAGCACGTACAGCTGACGCAGGGCGTCCGCGAGCCTCAGCTCACCCTCCAGCACCAGCTGTACGTAGCGCGAGTCGCCCCATTCCGGGAAGCGCTCGTCCAGCGGTACGGCCACGGCGTCGACGCGTGTCCAGCCGAGCGGCCCGAACAGCCTGTGCACGAGGTCGGCGCCCCCGCGTGCGGGAAGCGCGGGCACCTCGATCCGCAGCGGCAGTGGTTCCCGGGCCCGCTCGGGCATGGCCCGGCAGGCCGCCTTCAGCGCGGACTTGAACACCGTCGTCATCGCCACCGAGAGGAGCGACGAGGCCGCGTAGGGGCGGTCGTTGACGTACTGCGCGAGCGCCGCGTCGGGGGCCCCGCCGCGACCCTTTCCCTTGCCGCGCCTGACCAGGGCCACGGGATCCACCTCCAGCAGCAGCGCGGCTGTACAGCGCTCGGCGGACGCCTCGGGGTAGAAGACGTGCGCGGTGCCGTGCGAGGTGGAGAACGTCTGCGCGTTGTCGGGATGCTTGTGCAGCAGATAGCCGAGATCGGTGGCGGGACGCTCAGGGGTGCCGGTCGTGCTGATAGTCAGGAACACGTGACCGAGTATGGTCCGGTGATCCCTCTCCCACCAGGAGTTTTCACACCCCTGACAACTCCGGTCGAGCTGCCAGCGCCTCGATCTCGGACGGGCCGACGCGGCAGCATCCCCCGACCAGTCGGGCGCCCGCCTTCTGCCAGTCCCGCACCCTGCTCGGTTCGAACGTGCCTTTGCCGGTCCAGTCCCGGCCCTCGGCGTCCCACTCCTCCCCGCTGTTCGGGTAGACGACGACCGGCTTACCGGTGGCCGCGGCGGCCACCTCCACCGCACGGTCGGCGTCGGCCGGGTCGCAGCAGTTCACGCCGACCGCCACCACCTGGTCGATGCCGGCGGCGAGCCCGAACGCCTCCGCCAGGGGCTGCCCCGCCCTGGTCCGGTCTCCCTCCACGCTGTACGAGAGCCAGACCGGCACCTCGAGATCCTGTACCACCCGCAGCAGTGCCTCTGCCTCGTCGGTGTCCGGCACCGTCTCCAGGGCCAGCACATCGGGTCCCGCCGCAGCGAGTGTCTCCGCCCGGGGCCGGTGGAAGCGCACCAGCTCCCGGACGGTCATCCCGTACCGGCCCCGGTACTCGCTGCCGTCGGCGAGCATCGCCCCGTACGGACCGACCGAGGCGGCGACCCAGAACTCACGGCCCGTCGACGCACCGGCCCGGCGCGCCAGGTCCACGCTGCCCGCCATCAGCTCGGCAGCCCGGGCCCGTCCGATCCCTCGCCGCGCGAACCCCTCGAAGGTGGCCTGGTAGCTGGCGGTGATGAGTACCCGCGCGCCCGCCTGCGCGTAGGCCCGGTGGGCGGCCTCGATCTGCTGGGGCTCGTCGCTCAGCAGCCTGGCCGACCACAGGGCGTCGGACAGATCGCACCCCTGCGCCTCCAACTGGTTGGAGAGACCCCCGTCCAGCAGCACGGTCCCCTCGGCGAGCGCGTCGCCGAGCGTACGGCCGGGCTGGACATCCGGTGTCCGGATGTTGTGCACAACTGCTCCTCGCTGTCTGCTGACCGCGGTCGGTCCCGCGCTCCCACGGTCCTGTCCTGCCTGCTGATCCGTTCCGGCCGACATGCGCCGTCCTACGGTCGCCGGATCACATGAGCCCCTTCCGTCAGCCCAGCTGCGACTGGACCCGCGACGAGATCAGTTCCAGATGATCCAGGTCGTCCAGGTCCAGGACCTGGAGGTAGATCCGCGAGGCTCCGACCGCGGCGTAGCGGCCGATCTTGTCGACCACCTCGTCGGGAGATCCCGCCAGCCCGTTCGCCTTGATCTCCTCGACCTCCCGTCCGATGGCGGACGCACGTCGTGCCACCTCGGCGTCGTCCTTCCCGACGCACACCACCAGGGCGTTGGAGTACACCAGGTCGTCGGGCGCGCGGCCGGCTGCCACGGCGGCGTCCCTGACCCGGCCGAACTGCTTCTCGCTGTCATCGATCGAGCCGAAGGGGATGTTGAACTCGTCGGCGTACCGCGCGGCAAGGCGCGGGGTGCGGACCGCGCCGTGTCCGCCGATCAGGACAGGCACCTTCGCCTGGGCGGGCTTCGGCAGGGCCGGCGAGTCCGTGAGCTGGTAGTACGTACCGTCGTAGCTGAACGTCTTGCCGGTTTCGGTCTCCCAGAGGCCGGTGACGATCGCCAGCTGCTCCTCCAGCCGGCCGAACTTCTCCTTCGGGAAGGGGATGCCGTAGGCCTTGTGCTCCTCCTCGAACCAGCCGGCGCCCAGGCCCAGCTCGACCCGGCCCCCGGACATCTGGTCGACCTGCGCGACCTGGATGGCCAGCACCCCGGGCAGACGGAAGGTACCCGCCGTCATCAGGGTGCCGAGGCGGATCCGCTTGGTCTCGCGGGCCAGTCCGGCCAGGGTGATCCACGCGTCCGTCGGACCGGGCAGGCCGTCACCTGAGCCCATGCGCAGATAGTGGTCCGACCGGTAGAAGGCGTCGAAGCCGAGGTCCTCGGTGGCCTTGGCGACGGTGAGCAGGGTGTCGTAGCTCGCCCCTTGCTGGGGCTCGGTGAAAATGCGAAGATCCATGTCTCCATCCTGCACCTTCGAGCCCGCCGCGCCGCGTCTGCCCTGCCTCACCTGCCGGCCCGGCCCTCTCCGTCCGTGGACGCCGCCGCTCCGTCCTCGCTCGGATCGTGCCCGGCCCCGCCGCTCCCGGCCGTCCCACCATCCGCGGCTCGACCGGCCGGTTCACGGCTGGCCCGCGACGAACCCGGCCGGCCCGTGGACCACTCCGAACGGACCGTCCCGCTCGCTTTCCAGCGCCTGCTCACGCTGCCCCTCGCGCTCCTGCTCGGCGAGCCGTCGCAGCATGCCCTGGACCCGGTCCACGGATTCGTCGACGGCGTCTATCGCCTCGATGCACTGCCAGTACAGCCCTTCCTCCTCGGTCCCGCAGGCAACACCGACGAGTGCGATGCCCGCCTCGCCGAGGAGCAGCGCGAGAGCGGCCAGGGCCCTTGCCACATGGGCCACTTCGGTGAGCTGCGAGGCCCTCACCCCTCCCGCCGGAACCATCGGGTGGTCGAGCACCGCACTGCCCAGGGCGCAGGTCTCGCTCAGCCCGCGCGCCTCCGTGCGTAACTCCGCCGGGCCGTATCGCGCCAGCTGCCCGCCGACCGCCCGGGCGAGTGCCTGGGCCTGCCATGCCTCCGCCATGACGGCCGGCACTCCCCGGCTCCCTGCCAGCGCGCTCCGGCCCGCCGCGATCAGTCGCTCCGCTTCCATGCGATTCCCCCGTCGCCGAGACCACCTGTACAAAGAACCCGCTCACCTCTTCATTACCCACAGTGAGGGTCATGGCACACAAACGCCAGAGGAAATCGGAAATCTGTGGACAGGAAGTCGATTGTGCATAAATCGATCACTCCGAAGAGTGACGACTCGACGGCTCCCCTCCGTCCGGCACGGGGAATCGCTTCTCGTTCCGGTCGATCTTCGCCGCGAGGGCCGCCAGCGGGTCGATGCCCAACACCTCGCAGAACTGCAGCAGATACGCCAGCACGTCCGCGACCTCGTCCGTGACGCGGAACGCGGTGCCGGAGTCCTCCATCACCCTCGCCGACTGCTCCGGTGTGAGCCACTGGAAGATCTCGAGGAGTTCGGACGCCTCCACGCTCAACGCGGCGCACAGGTTCTTGGGGGTGTGGTACGGCTCCCAGGCCCGGGACGCCGCGAAGTCGGCCAGTCGCCGCTGCAGTTGCGCAATATCCAGTTCCGTCACGGTGCCAGGTCTACCACCGTCGCACCGGCCGTCCCGCGGGCCGTCGCCGCGGCCGCCTCACCGACCGTCCCCAACAGGCGCATGTGCCCGTCGGCGCAGATCGACGCCGCGAGTGCCAGCAGTGCCCTGGTCTGCCGCGCGTCCAGATCCCGGTCGAGCCCGTCGGCCAGGACCGTGAGGGCCTGCATGGCGTCCGGCACCTCCGCCGCCGGGTCCACCACCAGGACATGCGGGCCGGTCAGCAGCACCAGGGCGAGGGCCAGATAGCGGAGTTCGCCGTCGCCGAGGCGGCCCAGCGGCGTGCCGCGGTCCGGCCCCCGGCCGGCCAGGGCGCGCACGGTCCCGTCCGGCAGCCGTTCGACGGACAGTCCCGTCACCGTCCCCGCACATCCGGTGTCCGCGGTGGCGACCAGTCTGGCGTGCCGCTGGGCGCACTGGCCGTGGGTGCGGAGGAGGACGTCGGCGAGGTTGTCGCAGCTCGAGGTGAGCCGCCCCTCCCCGGCCGGCACCGCCGCACGCATCCGCCGCGGTTCAGGGTCGCAGACGAAGGCGGAGCGCAGGGCCACCACCACCTGTTCGGCGGCGGCCAGCACCTTGAGCTGCCCGTCCGTGGTCCCCGCGACGCGCAACGGCAGCAGCGCCGTGCCGAGCCGGTCGTCGGGAAAGGGCGCGCGCGTCACCGGCACGGCGCCCGCGGTGTGCCAGGCGGCCTGGACGTGAGAACGCCGGGGGTCCCTGAGCGCGGTGGCGAGCAGAGTCTCCCCGCCGCCCGTCAGCCGCTCGCCGACGATGCGGAGCGCGGGCTCGGCCTGCACGGCGAGGTCCAGCCTCACCGGGCCGGCCGGGCCCTCCACCGTGCAGCCGAGTCTGAATCCGCGCCGCCCCTGCGCGTCGGCCTCCGCCCGTTCCGGTACCCAGGCCGCCGGGTCGGGGAAGACGTCCTCCAGTGGATCACCGGCGGCCAGCCGGGCGAGGGCCTCGTATCCGCGCAGGGCGGTCGACTTGCCGCTGCCGCTGGGTCCGGCGAGCAGCGTGAGCGGCCCGAGCGGGATGACGGTGCGGCGGTGCGAGGCGAAGGCGTCGAGCCGGAGTTCACCGACGAGGGGACGTGCGGGACGGGTCGCGCCCGACGGCGACGGGGCCGTCGGCCCGGAGGAGATCACAGTCATGAGCGGACCGTACGCACGCCCGTGAGCGGCGAACCGTTCCGCCCGCACGACCTTCCTACGATTGAGGTACGCCCGCCGCGGTGACCCCCTCGACCTCCATGCCGACCGGCGCGAGCAGGAAGACGTTGCGGTCCACCCGGTGCATCCCGCTGCCCAGACCGAAGACCACGCCGCTGCTGAAGTCCAGGATCCGCTTGGCCACATCGGTCTCCGCGCCGGTCAGGTCCAGAAGGACCGGGATCTGCGCCACCAGGTACTCGGCCACCTCGCGCGCGTCCGCGAACACCTGGACCCGCAGGACGACCAGGCGCCGCTGCTCGGCCGATTCCCGCTGTTCGGGGACCGCCCGGTGGTCGACCCGCGACGGCCACTCGTTGCGGCCCCTCAGGGGTACGACCTGGGCGAGCCCCTCCCACTGTTCGTCGGTGGGGTCGTATCTGTCGTACCTGTCGTACCTGCTCACAGGACCACCCCGTCCGTATGCCGGTTGGCTGTGCGCCGGCTGCGCTCGCTGTTCATCGGGCAATTCTCTCGCCCCTCACCCGTTCGGCGTACCACCGACACGGGTCGGACCAGGATCAGCGGCCCGTTCGGCACCCGGACCGGCCGGTTCCGGGAACGTGCCGAGGGGTGTGAAGCGCACCGGGAGGTGGGCAGGGGCACGGTGGAACGGTCCCGGCCGCCACATCAGCGCGTCCGGTTCGACGGCCAGTTCCAGATCGCAGAGCTGACTGGTGAGCTGCTCGATCGCGGTCATCGCCATCAACAGGGCCGGCTGCTTGGCCGGGCAGCGGTGCGGTCCTGTCGACCATGCCAGGTGGGCGCCGTCCCCCGAACGCACCGCGGGATCCGTGACGGACGGCGGTGACTGCGTGTTGGCGGCGGCGAACGAGACCAGTACGAGCTGCCCGGCGCGCAGCGGGACCCCGTGGAACTCGGTGTCGTGGCGGGGGAAGTGCGCCCCCATGTTGGCCAGCGGAGGGTCCCGCCAGAGCACGTCGTCCACCGCTTCGTGCGCGGTCACGGCGCCGCCGTGCAGGGAGCCCCGGTATCCGGTGTCGCTCAGCATCCGCAGCAGTGCGTTGCCGATCAGATTGGTCGTCGGATCGTGACCCACGCTCATGATGAGCGTGATCTGACGCACCGTCTCGTCGTCGTCGAGACCTGCCGGGTGCGCGAGCAGGTACGTGGTGAGGTCGCGTCCCGGTCTACGCCGCCGTTCGGCCACGAGCGCGGTGACGACGCCGACGAGGTCGTCGTAGGCCGCTGTCGCGTCCGCCGCCGGATCCATCATCCCGGCGGTCCCGCGGATGACCCGCTCGGTGTCCTCGGGGGCCACGCCGAAGGAGGCGGTGAAGACGTGCAGCGGGAGCCTGCGGGCGTACTGGGCGATGAGGTCACCGGTGCCGGTGGCCGAGAAGGCGGCGATGAGCCGCTGCGCGACGCGGGCGACCTCCGCGCGCAGCAGATGGGGCTCGATCAGGGCGAGGGTGTCGTTGATGGCGTCGCGGTAGCGGGCGTGGACGGCGCCGTCGGTGAAGAGAGCGGTGGGCCGGTGGCCGAGCACGGGAAGGACCGGCGAATCGGCCGGCACGCCCTCCTGCCAGGCGCGCGGGTCCTTGGTGAAGGTCTCTGTGTCCCGTAGCAGTTCGACGGCCGCGTGGTAGTCGGTGACCAGCATGGCGTCGACGTCGGGGGCGATGCGGACCCTGGCCAGCGGCCCCTGGGCGCGCAGCGCCCGGTAGTGGCCGTGCGGATCGGCGGCGAAGCCGGCGCCGTACAGCGCCGGCGGTTCGAGGAGCGAGGGGGCGGCGCCGGGCGGGGTGCCGGGGACGGGAGGGGTCATGAGGGTTCCTGGGGCGCGGGCAGACCGGTCAGCACGTGCTCGGCGAGGGCGATCAGGGCATCGATGCTGCCCCGGCGTTCGCGGGCGTCGCACTGCACGAGCGGGGTGCGCGGGTCGAGGTCGAGGTGTTTGCGCAGGACCTCGTCCGCGTGGGCGGGTGCGTCGGGGAAGCGGTTCACGGCCACGGCGTACGGGAGTCCCTGCTCCTCCACCAGGTCCATGACGGCGAAGGAGTCCTCCAGACGGCGGGTGTCGACCATGACGAGGGCTCCGAGCGCACCGCGCGCGATGTCCTCCCAGAGGGGCAGGAAGCGCTCCTGGCCCGGCGTGCCGAACATGTAGAGCACCAGGTCGTCCTGGACGGTCAGCCTGCCGAAGTCGATGGCGACCGTGGTCGTCGTCTTCTCCGGGAGCCCGGCGGTGTCGTCGAGCCCCGTACTGGACTGCGTCATCACCTCCTCCGTGTGCAGGGTCGGGATCTCGGACAGCGTGCGGATCAGGGTCGTCTTGCCCACGCCGAAGGGGCCCGTGACGACGAGCTTCATCAGGGTCTCGGCGGCGCTCGGCAGATAGCCGACGCCGCCCAGGTCAGTTGAGGGAACGGAGTCCAACGAGCAGCCTCTCGACGAGCGACCGGTCGATCTCACCGGCGCTGGGGATCGGTGGTCGAGCGTGCAGATGTCCTGCGGCCACGAGGTCCGTGGCCAGGAAGACCGTCGCGCTGACCGGCAGTTCCAGGTGGGCGGCGCATTCGACGACGGTGAGTGCTCCCGGTTCCAGGAGTTCACACAGCCTGCTCTGCTCCGAACCGGTGTTCGGCGGCAGTGACGAGTCCGTGCGGAGGAGCACGGCGAGCCGGTCGAGCGCGGGACCGGTGGGCGCGGAACGTCCACCGGTGACCAGGTAGGCGGGAATCAGGCGGCGCCCTGGGCCGGGGGTCATGGCCGGGTGGCAGCGTCCGGTTGGCGGGTGGGGGCGTGCATGGCGCGGGTCAGCGCGGTGACCTGCACCTGCATCTGGTACGCGATGTTCCCCAGGTGCGCGTCGGGCGCGGCGAACAGGGCCAGGGTGGTGTTCCTCCCGGCCGGTACGACGACGGCGAAGCCGAGGTCGGACTCCACGACCGTCTGGGCCAGGCGCGGTGACTCGGCCTCGGTGAAGGCGGTGGTGAAGGCGCGGGCCGCCGCGTGCAGCGTGGCCGTCATCGCGGCGACACGCTCGGCGGACGCGCGGTCCAGGCCGGGCGAGGCGCCCTCGACGAGTCCGTCCCCGGTGGCGACCACGGCGTGCTGTACGCCGGGCAGTTCCAGCAGGGGGGTCAGCACCCAGGCGAGATCACCGGCGGTGGGGGTGGTGCTCACGTCTCGTCGTCTCCTTGGTCGTCCGATGGGGATGCTGCGGGCGCCTGTGCCGGAGGCACGGGCGCCTTCCTGCCGCTGAGGGTGCCCTCCTGGAGGGCGGTCCAGGCTGCTCCGGCCTGCTCGGGCGTGCGGAGCGTGGGCTCCTCCGCCGCCTGCGGCCGGGTCGTGGACGCCTCCGGGGAGTCCGTCCGACGAGATCTGCGGCGCCGGGTGGGCAGCCCTGCCGGACGCGCTTCCGGTTCAGCGTCGGGGGCGGGTCCGGCGGGCGTGGTCGTGACGGGTCCGGCCGGTTCGGGCCCGGTGGCCGAGGCGGGCCCGGAGGACGCGGCGGGCCCGGAGGACGCGGCGGGCTCCGCGGGCCCGGAGGACGCGGCGGGCTCCGCGGGCCCGGAGGACGCGGCGGGCTCTTGGATTCCAGCGGCGCCGGCCCCCCGCGCGTGCACCGGTTTCGGTGCGAGCACGGACAGGGTGCGGTCGTCGTCCATCACGGTCAGCAGATGGGCGGGAACGCGCAGCATCGTGCGCATCCCGCCGTACGGCGAGGACTCGATGTGGCAGCTGAATCCGTAGCGCGCGATGAGCCGGCCCACCACGGCGAAGCCGGTCCGCGGCGGGTCCCCCAGCTCGGTGAGCAGCACCTCGGAGGGGCCCGACAGCAGCGCGCGGGCCCGCTCCAGGGCGTCGTCGTCCATGCCGATCCCGGCGTCGTCGACCAGGATCAGAGCCCCACGCCCGGCGGTCTGCTGGACCGTCACGGGCACCTCGGTGTCCGGGTGGGAGTAGGCCGTGGCGTTGGCGAGCAGTTCGGCGAGCGCGATCGCGAGGGGTTCGGCCGCCCTGGCGACCAGGGCGAGCCGCTCCTGGCGCAGGTGGTTGGCGACCTTGATCCGCTCGTACCCGGGCACCCGGGACTGGGCGCCGAGCACGATCTCGACGAGCGAGGAGTTCTGCCGGGCGAGCCCGGGCCAGGCGTCGCAGAGCACGGCCGTGGCCTGGGTGCGGCGCAGCGCCAGTTCGTTACGGAAGTCGAGCTGCAGGATCCGGGGGTCGTCGTAGTCGTGCTGGAGCTCGTGCAGGAGGTGCTGCGACTGGTTGAGCAGCGACTGGATCTTGGCCGAGGTGCCCCGCATGGCGGACCTCGCCGCGGCGTCGACACGTGCGCGTTCCTCCAGGACCGCCGTGCGCGCGGCCTGTACGGCCTCGGTCAGCAGACGGGCGGCGTCGCCTTCGATGTCCGCGGCTTCCCGCAGTCCCGGGACGGGCGCCGTCCGGTGGGAGAGCGCGGTCGCCGCGGCGGGTATCCGCTTGCGGGCGAGTTGCCGGATCTCCTCGGTGAGGGCCAGGGTGCGGGCCTCGGCAGCCCTGGCCTGTCGCTCGGTCAGCTCCGCGCGGGCCGAGGCTCCGTACGCCTCCCGCCTGGCCTGATGGGTACCAACGGCCGACCACGTCGCCACCACCACGGCGATCAGGGCCACGATCCATGCCAGCACGGCGTCACCGCGTCTCTGTTGTCGGGGAGCGTCTGCGGCCCGCGCGGCGGCGGGGGGTGCGGCTGTCGTGACGGCCGGCCGTCACGCGGACCCGCCGGTACACGCCGCTCCGGTCTCGTGGGCGACGGCGGCCACGTCGGCCATCACCCGCAGCACTCCGGGGAGTTCCGAGCCGTCCAGGTGGCGGTATTCGCTCCCGATGGTCACGACGAGCCGCTCCGGCAGGCCGAGCGCCGGGTAGCGGCCCTCACGGATCACCCGGCGGGCCGCCTCGACCGCTGGCACGCCTGCCGCGTGGAGGCAGTGGGCACGGTCGCGTACGTGGGCGAGATAGTCCATGTGCTCGCGCACTCCGGCCGGGTCGAGCACCGGCCCGTGTCCGGGCACGATCACTTCGGCTCCGGTGGCGAGTACGCGTTCGCAGGCGTCGATCACGTTGCCCAGGGGGCCCACCCAGTGCACGGGGTGGTCTCCGGGCTGCTGGGAGGTGGAGGAGAAGATCACGTCGCCGCTGAACACCGCTCGCTGGGCGGGCAGGTACACCATCAGGTCGCCGGCCGTGTGCGCGGGCGGCAGGGACGACAGCTGGACCGCGTAGTCCCCCAGGGTCAGTTCGAGTTCTCCGGTGAAGTACGTCGTCGGACGCACCGTCCCGGTGGCGGACCAGTCGAAGACGCCGAAGTGCCGGCCGAGGTAGGCACCGAGGGGTGTGGACGGATCACTTCCGGCCACCAGGGCGTGCAGTTGCTGGGGCGTGGGGTCGTGACGGATGTGCTCCCGGGCCTCCCGGGTCGCGATGATCTCCGCGTCCGGAAGCACTCCGGCACCCCAGAAGTGGTCCCCGTTGGCATGGGTGACGATCACCCGGCCGATGTCCACACCGTCGGGGAGCCGCTTCCGGCTCTCCACCAGGAACTGACCGGCCAGAAAAGGGTCGTAGGGGGTGTCGATCCACAGCGCGCCGCGCGGCGACACGAGAAGGCCGCAGTTGGCCAGCCCCCAGCCCCGCTTCGGCGGCAGCCAGGCGTGCAGGCCCCTGCCGAGGTCAACGACGTCCCCACCCGTGATCGACATGGGGCGATTATGCCGACCTGGATACGCCCGCGCGTTCGAACTCGGCCAGGAGTGCATCCCGGTGACGCGAAACCGACCCCCTCTCGAACATCTCCCCACCCGACGGTGACGGTCCGAGGTTGTCAAAGATCGCCATCACGGGAGATTTTCCGTCAGATGTGCGACATATCCCCTACAGGGCTTGCACCACCGAACAGATACCCACACGGCGACGACGGAACCGGATTGAGCCGACTACCCACCGAGCATGGCCGAAAACAGCCGCTGCGACGATCATGAAGGAGTGGACCCTTTGCTTGTTCTTGCTCGAATACCCTGACTGACATGCAGAACTGAACAAGCAGACGTCGATTTCACCCAGCTCACCCCATCAGGTGCGAGCAGCAGCGGAAGCGGAGTGCGGACATGTCGCATGTCGAGACCGAGACAGCCGGCCAGCCGGAGTGCTGGCGCCGCGCAGCCGAGGTGGCCGCCCACCGGGAGGCGGCCCTGCCCGTCGCAGGCGAGCGCGTCGCCGTCGTCGGCTGCGGAACCTCGTACTACATGGCGCAGGCGTACGCCTCGCTCCGCGAGGCCTCCGGGCAGGGCGAATCGGACGCGTTCGCCGCCTCGGAGTTCCCTGTCGGGCGCGCGTACGACCGGGTCGTCACGCTGACGCGTTCGGGGACGACGACCGAGGTGCTCGACCTCCTGACCCGGTTGCGGGGCACCGCACGGACCGTCGCGGTGACAGCCGACCCGCGCACTCCGGTGATGGACGCCGCGGACGACGTGGTCGTCCTCGACTTCGCCGACGAGCGGTCCGTGGTCCAGACGAGGTTCGCGACCACCGCACTGACCCTGTTCCGCGCGCACCTCGGGCTGCACACCGAGGACGTCGTCCGGGACGCCGAGGCCGCCCTGGCGGAGCCACTGCCCGAAGGCCTCCTGGCATGCGACCAGTTCAGCTTCCTGGGGCGCGGCTGGACGGTCGGGCTCGCCAACGAGGCAGCGCTCAAGATGAAGGAGGCGTCCCTGTCCTGGACGGAGTCGTACCCGGCGATGGAATACCGTCACGGCCCCATCAGCATCGCCACGGCCGGGACCGCGACCTGGATGTTCGGCACCGCCCCGGAAGGACTGCGGGAGCAGGTGCGGGCCACCGGGGCGCTCTGGGTGGAGAGCGGCCTGGACCCCCTCGCCGACCTCGTCAGGGTCCAGCGCCTGGCGATCGCGCGTGCGGCGGCCCGGGGTCTCGATCCCGATCTGCCGCGTCACCTCACCCGGTCGGTGGTGCTCGGCACGGCCGCCGGGACCTGACGTCTCACGGCATGCCGCGCACCGGGCCGGCGGGCGGCCCGGTGCGCGGCGGTGACCGTGGAGGTCAGGCCTCTTCGAAGTAGGCGTCCAGCGCCTCGTCGAGCTCCGCGGTCCACTTCTTGAGGTCGCTACGGGCCGCCGCCTCGACCTCGGCGTTGAACCAGCGGCGGCTCGACACGTGGACGGTCACGGTGAACCGGCGCCCGAAGCGGCCGGTCGTGACCTCGACCGCGCCGATCTCGGACCAGTCGAACTCCGCCTCCTGGTCGTCGAGCCGGAAGCGGACACCCTCGGCGTCCACCCTGATGGATCCGCGCCGGTCACTGACCTCGAAGACGGGGCCGTCCCCGGCACCGGTCTTCTCGTCGGCACCGGCCTTCTCGTCGGCGTCGCCCTTCTCCTCCACGTCAGGGGAGGCAATGTCGTCGGGGTCCGCGTCGGCGACGGCGGTGACGTCGTCCACGGCCTCGTCCGCCGCCCCTTCGGCGGGCGCTTCCGCGGCTTCGGCGGCCTCGGGCTCCGCGGGCTCGGCCTTCTCCGCTTCCGCCTCCGTCCGCGCGGGGGCAGGGGCCGTCAGGCCGGGGATGTACGCCGGGTCTGTCCCCGCGGCGAACTCGGGCTTGGTCTTCGAATCTATGCGCTGCTCCACGGCGGGCAGTATGGACGACGAACCTGTACGAGACCAGTCACCCTCGCTCCGACGGGCCTGTCGCCGGGGCATCGCCCGCCTCCTCCACCGCGACGCCACTGCACCGCCGCACCGCTGCACCGCTGCCCGCGACACGGCGATCCGACGGCCCGGGCGCGAACGGTCCCGGAGAACGAGAAGCGGGTGGTGCGGGTTCCGCCGAACCCGCACCACCCGTCATCCCTGCCCCTCCGTCACACACCCGGGTGCCGGAGGCTTCGCCTGGTCCAGGACTCAGTAGGCCCCGAAGACGTTGTCGATCGAACCGTACTTGTCCGCGGCGTAGTTGCACGCGGCCGTGATGTTGGCGACCGGGTCGTAGCTGTCCATCGACGTACCGGGCACGTGGTAGGCCTGGAAGGTCGGGTCGATGACCTGGAGCAGCCCCTTGGACGGGACACCGTTGATCGCGTTGATGTCCCAGTCGTTGATCGCCTGGGGGTTGCCCGCGGACTCACGGATGATGTTGCGGTGGATGCCCTCGTAGGTGCCGGGGATGCCGTGCTCCGCCATGACGGCGAGCGACTCCTTGATCCAGCCGTCGAGGTCGTTCGTGTAGCTGACCGGCTCGGCGGCGGGAGTGGCCTCGGTGGCGGCAGGGGCGCCCTCCGCGGCCAGGGAGGTGCTCGTGCGCTCAGAGCGGTCGGCGCGGTCAGCGCTCTTGTCGGCACGGTCGGAGGAGGCGGATGCCTTGGATTCGGCCTTCTCCGCCTTGTCCGCCGACTTGTTGCCGGCCTTGGCGCCGATGGTCAGCTTCAGACCGGGGTGAATCAGGTCCGGGTTTCCACCGACAGCCTTCTGGTTGTCCTCGTAAAGGGCCTTCCAGCCACCGTTGACGGAATGCTCACGAGCGATCTTGGCGAGGGTGTCACCCAAGATCACGGAATAGCTGGTCGACTCGGACTTCTGCGCGGCAATTCCCTTGCCGGTCGCGGCAGTCGACGTCACAGCCTTTGCGACGGCGGGCGACTGGGCCGGGGCCGCGAAGGCGCCGGTCGCACCGATCAGAGGGAGGGCCAGGGCAGCTCCACCCGTGGTCACGGCGATGATGCCGCGTGTGAGCGAACTGGTCCTGAAACGACGGTGCTTACCGTTTTCGGGCATGCTGATTTCCTCTCCGTCGCCTGCGAAGTGAGCTGTCGGGTTCGGGCTGGAGATGCCCGGCCGCACGCGAATGCGACTTCACCCCGAGCCGCTCCGGAAACCGGATCGGCGCTTACTTGGGTCCCCCGCTCCTGCCGTACGAGAAGTGGTCGGGTAATCGGGCGGCGGCAGGATTCGGCGTTCCGCCCGGAGTGATGGTGACCGTAGGCGAGAAATAGGGAAAGGAACAAGCCTGGTTCGGTGATCAAAATTCATTCGCAAGATCAATTCACGGGAATTCATGTAATCCACCGCACACCGCGCCGACCGGTTCTCTTGGCGCAGAAGGGAACCGACCGCCGCTCCCGGGCGTCAGGGCGGCATCAAGTGACCCTGGTCACGGAGTCCGATTCGGGCGATTTGCTCCAGAGCGAAGCGGTTCAGGTCACACGAAATGGCCTTTTATGGATTACAGGATCAAATTCTAAAAACGTATCAAAACGGGCATGCGACTTGTGGGTGGGACCGTCGCGCATACCTGGAACGCCGACGTGGAACCGATCCGCCATGACTGAGAACCCCCACACCTCGGCCCCGCGGATCACCGTCCTGCCCGTCCAGCCCGGGGACCCGCCCTTCCGTGTCGTGGAGATCGACGGCGAGGTCATCGGGAGCGCCACCGCCATGACGGACGTGCTGATCGCCGCCGCGACAGCCGGCATCCCGGTCCACGATCTCGACGACCCGGCCGCCGTCCGGTGGGTGGGGGGCGGCAAGCTCCGCTGGAAGCCGCACTGAGCGGACCGCAGGAAGGCGCCGGCCCGGTGCCGCGCTCCCGGGGCGGACCGCGCCGGGGCACTCGGCGCCCGGATGCCCGGATGCCCGGGACGGACGTTGGCGCGGCTGGTAGAAGGCCGGGGAGCGACGGTCGCCGGGGCCGACCTCCACCGGGGAGAAGGCGAAGGCGGTCCGGACCGGCGCACTTCGTGTCCGGGGACGCCTTCGCCGCCCGTCGTGGAGCCGACGGGCGGCGAAGGCGTGTACGACGTGCGGGGCGGCGGGACGGCCGTCCGGGTGCCGGTGCGCGTCGTACGCCGCGCCGGGACGCTGCTCTGCTCGGGGCTTTCCACGGTGCGGTCCCTGTCCTGAACCGCGCGGGGATGTGCTCCGCAGCAGCAGGATCTGCTCCCCCGGTCCGCAGGACCCGTCCGGCCCGCCCGGTACGCCGGGCGGGCCGCTCGCGTCAGTCCTGGATACGGATGGCGAGGGCGGGGCAGACGGCTGCGGCCTGCTGGACGTCGTCGGCGCGGGCCGACGGCGGCGCGGGATCGAGCAGTACGGCGATGCCGTCGTCGTCCTGGTCGAACACGTCGTCCGCGGCGACCACGCACTGGCCGGACGCCACGCACTTGTCCTGGTCGAGGGTCACTTTCATGAGCACTCCTTCATCGGGGTTCCGTCGTGGGGTGGGGGCCGTGGCCCGGGAGGTCACCAGGCCACGGGCAGTTCGTACACGCCGTACACGGACCCGTCGTGTTTGAACGGCACTTCCTCCAGGCGGGCGTCCAGACGCAGGGTGGGGACGCGCCGGTAGAGGGTGCTGTAGACGACCTGCAGCTCCATGCGGGCCAGCGGCTGCCCGAGGCACTGGTGCACGCCGAAACCGAAGGCCACATGGCGCCGGGCGTCCCGCCCGAGGTCGAGCCGGTCCGGGTCGGTGAAGACCTCGGGGTCGCGGTTGCCGATGTCGTTGGGCACGATGACCCCCTCACCGGCCCGGATCACCTCGCCGCCGATCTCGATGTCCTCGAGGGCCACGCGACGGCGGCCCCCGTGGGTGATGTTGAGGTAGCGCAGCAGTTCCTCGACGGCGCCGGCGACCGCCCTGGGGTCCTCGGTTCCGCGCAGCAGGGCGAGCTGGTCGGGGTGCTCGAGCAGGGCGAGGGTGCCCAGAGCGATCATGTTGGCGGTGGTCTCGTGTCCGGCCAGCAGCAGGAGCACGCCCATCTCCGCCGCCTCCCGGCGGGACAGTTCCCCCGCCTCGACGCGGGTGCCGAGACCTGACAGGAGGTCGTCGGCGGGCCGGGCGATCTTGTGGCCCATCAGCTCGTCCAGATAGCCGGTCAGGTTGGCGTGGGCCGCGCCCCGCTGCTCGGGTGCCGCGCTGCGGCTGATGAGGGTCTTGCTGTTCTCCTGGAAGAAGTCGTGGTCGGTGTAGGGCACTCCGAGCAGTTCGCAGATCACGAGCGAGGGGACGGGGAGGGCGAAGGCCTGGACGAGGTCGGCCCGTGGGGGCCCCGCCAGCATGTCGTCGATCAGACCGTCCACGATCTTCTGGACGGCCGGGCGCATCGCCTCGACCCGCTTGATGGTGAAGGGAGCCGTGACCATCCGCCGCTGACGGGCGTGTTCGGGGTCGTCCATGAGGATGAAGCTGAAGCTCGCCCCCCGCAAGGGCGTGGGGCTCGGGTAGCCGGGGCGGGTGACGTCGGCGCTGATCCTCGGGTCGGCGAGGAGGGCGCGCTGGTCGGCGTAGCGGGTGACCAGCCAGGGTGTGGTCCCGTCCCACAGCCGGACCTTCCTGAGCGACCCCAGTTCCTGCTCCGACTTCAGTGCGGGCGGTGGGTCGAACGGACAGCCCGCCGCCCGGGGCAT
This sequence comes from Streptomyces sp. JH34, assembly GCF_029428875.1. Lineage (NCBI taxonomy): Bacteria > Bacillati > Actinomycetota > Actinomycetes > Kitasatosporales > Streptomycetaceae > Streptomyces > Streptomyces sp. JH34. The sequence continues at coordinate 1,596,427 of NZ_JAJSOO010000001.1, forward strand.
CGGGAATTCCGGGGCCGAGGGCGCGTGCGCCCCTTCCGTGGATACCGTGCTGGTCATCGCTTCCTCACTTCGTCGTGCGGGTGGCTGACGTGGCGTCGGCCGCTTTCACGGCGCGGACGGTTCGAGGGTCGGGGCCGGGCCGCCGATCTCCTGGCGGCGCAGTCGCGCCTGCTTGGGCATGCTCCAGCCGAGGACGCCCGTGACCCTGCCGTCGCGCTCGTAGCGGGCGACGAAACGCCCGGTGGCCGGATCGCCGTCCACGACGGTCACGTCGGCGTCCGGCCCGAGCAGGCCGTGGGCCTGGACGCGGGCGTCGAACTGGTCGGTCCAGAAATAGGGCACGGGGACGTAGGGCCGGTCGGCGCCGAGGATGTTGTCGGCGACGGCCATGGCCTGTTCCGTGGCGTTCGTACGGTTCTCCAGGCGCATGGGTGCGTCGAGGAGTTCGTGGTGCCAGGAGGCCACGTCCCCGACGGCGTAGATCCCCTCAGCCGCCCGGCAGCGGGAGTCGCAGACGATTCCGTCGTCGACGCGCAGCCCGCTGCCCTCCAGCCAGCCGGTGGCGGGGTCTCCCCCGATGGCGACGACCACCACGTCGGCGGGCAGCACCTCGTCCGTGTCCAGACGCACTCCGGTGACCCGGCCCTGTTCCGTGGTCAGTCCGGTCACCGCGTGACCCAGCCGCAGGTGTACGCCGTTCCCGGTGTGCAGCGCGGCGAGCAGGTCCGACACCACGGGGCCGAACTGGGTGAGCATGGGCCCCGGCCTGGGGCCGGCCAGGGTGACCTCCAGGCCCATGGTGCGCGCGGTGGCGGCGATCTCGCAGCCGAGGACTCCTTCACCGACCACGACGAGCCGCCGCGCGGCCAGCAGGCCGGACCGCAGCGCGAGGGCGTCGTCGAGCGTCCTCAGTACGTGCACTCCGTCGGCGCCGGTCCGGCCGGGCAGGGTTCTGGCCCGCAGTCCGGTGGCGACCACGACGGCGTCGGCGCGCAGTTCGCGCCCCGACGCGGTACGCACCGTCCGGGTCCGGGGGTCGAGGTGGACCGCCGGGTCACCGAGGAGCAGTTCGGCGTCCAGGGCCGCCAGAGCTTCGGGGGCCCGCAGCCGGGTCGTGTCGGGGGTCCTGCTGCCGGCCAGGACCTGCTTGGAGAGGGGAGGGCGGTCGTAGGGCGGGTGCGGTTCGCCGCCGAGCAGGGTCAGCGTGCCGCCGTAGCCCTTGCGGCGCAGTGCCTCAGCGGTTGCCAGTCCGGCTGCGGAAGCGCCGACGACGAGAACGCGGGAGGGGGTCATGGAGCCTCTGTCCTCGGTTCGGGGCAGCCCGGATCGGGCCGTCCCGGACACGGTCGGGGAGAAGAAGGAGGGAAGGAGGAACGGGCCGTGGCGGAGTCGGGAGGGGTCAGCGGCAGGGCGTGACCGGTGCCGTCCAGAGTCCGACGACGGCGTCGATCAGACCGGTGGCGGTGTCGTGCCAGTTCGTGCGGGGCGTGGAGGTGTTGTCCGCGAGAGCGCGTTCACGCTCCGCGCAGGTGTGGAGGATCAGGTTGGTCGACATGGCGGCCCGCTCGGCATGGACGTCGGCGGGCAGGTCGGGGAGGCACCGGTTGAGCCCTTCGAGGGTCCGCAGGGTCGGCGGGCAGGCGAGCGACTCCTCGGCCATGATGTCCTGCAGCGCCGGGTCGGTCATGACCTGGGCGCAGAACCGCGCGAACCAGGTGGGGCTGCCCAGCGTGGCGAGGTGCTCCGTGGTGGGGCGCACCAGGCAGGCCACCCACTCCCCTATGTCCGACGGGTCCCGGATGCCGGCGAGCCGACGTTCACGGGCCTCCTCGATCTGCCGGCTGTGCTTCCGGGCGATGGCGCGCACCAGGTCGGCCTTCGTCCCGAAGTGGTAGCCGACCGCCGCGTTGTTGCCCTGCTGCGCGGCCTCGCTGACCCGGCGGTTGGACACCGCGTACACCCCGCGCTCGGCGAACAGCCGCTCGGCGGTGTGCAGGATCCGCTCCCTGGTCCCGCTGACCTGCTCGGCCCGCACCGTGCGTTCCATCCGCCGGCTCCTCGGTCGAAGGCGTCTCGGAAGATCAAGGCAATCCGGCACCGGCAGATCAGTCAAGCAACTGATTTAAAGATGGCCGAGATGGTCACACGTCCGCCACCTGATGCCCCCGGGTGCCTCAAGACCCCTGCCACCTGCGGTGATCGGTCGCTCAGCGGCATCGGTCACGCCCGCGCGCCGGGCCACCGCGCACCGCCCGTGGCCGCGGGGCCCCGGGACGCGCGGGCCCGCTGGGTGGACCGGGTTGGCGCAAAGCCGTCCCCGGCCGGAGCGCGTGCGCGTGGTGAGGTCCGCGCGCGCGGGCCACATATGGTGTCGCCCATGAAGTCCTACACCATCGGCCAGGCGGCACGTCTTCTCGGCGTGAGCCCGGACACCGCCCGTCGCTGGGCGGATGCCGGCCGGGTCACGACCCATCGTGACGAGAGCGGGCGCCGCCTCATCGACGGGCGTGACCTGGCGGCGTTCTCCGTCGAGGTCGCGCAGGCCGGATCCGGCGAGGAGGAGACCTCCTACACCTCGGCGCGGAACGCCTTCCCGGGCATCGTCACCGCGGTGAAGCTCGGTGACGTAGCCGCCCAGGTCGAGATCCAGGCAGGACCGCACCGCCTCGTGTCCCTGCTGACCCGGGAGGCCGTGGAGGAGTTGGGGCTGGAGGTCGGGATGCAGGCGACGGCACGTGTGAAGTCGACCAGCGTGCACATCGACCGCGCCTGACGCCCCCCGTCAGTCCATCAGTCCGGCGGCGACCGTCGCCCCCAGCTCCCAGCAGGCCTCGGTGTCGGCCTTGCCCGGCTCGCCGGTGACGGTCACGGCGTCCGCCGCGCGACGCCATCCGAGGCCCGTCGTGATGGCCTCGATGCCGCGTACGGCACCGGTGACGTCGTTCCCGCCGTGCACGTAGTAGCCGAAGGGGCGGCCCTTCGTCGCGTCCAGGCACGGGTAGTAGACCTGGTCGAAGAAGTGCTTCAGGGCGCCGGACATGTACCCGAGGTTCGCCGGGGTGCCGAGCAGATAGCCGTCGGCCGCGAGTACGTCGGACGCCGTGGTGGAGAGCGCGGCCCGCCGCACGACCCGTACGCCCTCGATGTCTTCCGTCGTCGCGCCGGAGACCACCGCCTCGAACAGTGCCTGGCAGTTGGGCGACGGGGTGTGATGCACGATCAGCAGAGTGGCCACACCCCCGAACCCTGCCGCCCCGGCTGCCCGGACGCAACCCGCGCCGCCCCGGCCGCACCGCAGGCGGGACGCCGTCGCCGGGGCCGGGGGCCCGCCTCAGCCGGCGGCGCGGAAGCCGCGCAGACGAAGGCTGTTGCCGACGACGAAGACCGAGGAGAAGGCCATGGCGGCCCCCGCGATCATCGGGTTGAGCAGACCGGCCGCGGCCAGCGGGAGGGCCGCGACGTTGTAGGCGAAGGCCCAGAACAGATTGGAGCGGATGGTGCCCAGCGTCCTGCGGGAGAGCCGGATGGCATCGGCGGCGACCCGCAGGTCCCCTCGTACGAGTGTCAGGTCGCCGGCCTCGATGGCGGCGTCCGTGCCGGTCCCCATGGCCAGGCCCAGGTCCGCCTGGGCGAGCGCCGCGGCGTCGTTGACACCGTCGCCGACCATGGCGACGCTGCGCCCTTCCGCCTGGAGCCTCTTGACGACGTCGACCTTGTCCTGCGGCATGACCTCGGCGACGACCTCGTCGATTCCGACCTGCGCCGCGACGGATTCGGCGACCGACGTGTTGTCGCCGGTCAGCAGGACGGGGGTCAGCCCGAGCGCGCGCAGCCTGCGGACCGCTTCGGCGCTGGTGTCCTTCACCGCGTCGGCGACCTCCAGGACCGCACGCGCCTCGCCGTCCCACGCCACGGCGATCACCGTCCTCCCGTTCTTCTCGGCCTCCTCCCCGGCGGTCCTGAGCTCTTCGGGAAGCTCGATGGCCCATTCGCCCAGCAGCTTCTCGCGGCCGACGAGCACGGCACGGCCGTCCACGACGCCCTGGACGCCGAGGCCCGGAACGTTGGCGAAGTCCTCGGGCACGGGCAGCGCTCCCACCCTCGCTGCGGCGCCCTCGGCGACGGCCCGGGCGATCGGGTGTTCGGAGGAGTGCTCCAACGCGCCCGCGAGGCGCAGCACTTCGGTCTCGTCCGCGGGTCCGGCGGTGTGGACCTTCAGCAGCGTCATGCGCCCCGTGGTGACGGTGCCCGTCTTGTCGAGCAGGATCGTGTCGGCCTTGCGGGTGTTCTCCAGGACCTCCGGCCCCTTGATCAGGATGCCGAGCTGGGCCCCGCGCCCGGTGCCGACCAGCAGGGCGGTCGGCGTGGCAAGGCCGAGAGCGCAGGGGCAGGCGATGATCAGCACGGCGACGGCCGCGGTGAACGCGGCGGTGAGTCCGGCGCCCGAACCGAGCCAGAAGCCGAGTGTCGCGAGCGCCAGCCCCATGACGACGGGCACGAAGACCGCCGAGATCCTGTCCGCGAGCCGCTGGGCGGAGGCCTTCCCGCTCTGCGCCTCCTCCACGAGCGCGGCCATCCGGGCCAGCTGGGTGTCGGCACCGACCCTGGTGGCCTCGACGACCAGTCGGCCACCCGCGTTGAGGGTCGCTCCCGTGACGGGGTCACCGGCGGCGACCTCGACGGGCACCGACTCGCCGGTCAGCATGGAGACGTCGACGGCGGAAGAGCCCTCCACCACCGTGCCGTCCGTGGCGATCTTCTCGCCGGGGCGCACCAGGAAGCGGTCCCCGACCCGCAGCCCGGCCGTGGGCAGGGTGATCTCACGGCCGTCGCGCAGCACGGTGACCTCCTTGGCGCCCAGCTCCATGAGTGCCTTGAGCGCGGCACCCGCCTTGCGCTTCGAGCGGGCCTCGAAGTACCGGCCGGCCAGGATGAAGGCCGTGACACCGGCGGCGGCCTCCAGGTAGATGTTTCCCGCTCCGTCGCTCCGGCTGATGGTGAATTCGAAGGGGTGCGTCATGCCCGGCATCCCCGCGGTCCCCAGGAAGAGCGCCCACAACGACCAAAGGAAGGCCGCCGACGTGCCGACCGAGATCAGGGTGTCCATGGTGGCGGCGCCGTGCCGGGCGTTGGTCCAGGCGGCACGGTGGAAGGGCCAGGCCGCGTAGGTCACGACCGGCGCGGCCAGCGTGAGGGAGAGCCACTGCCAGTACTCGAACTGAAGAGCCGGGGCCATCGCCATCGCGACGACCGGCGCGGCCAGCACGACCGCGGTGACGAGCCTCTGCCGCAAGGACCGCAGCTCGGTGTCGGCGCGCTCGTCCTCGGCTCCGCCGCCGGCCCGGTCGTCGGCGGTCCCGGGCTCGGCCCGTGGTGGGGCGGGCGGCTGGGCCGTGTAGCCGGTGGCCTCGACCGTGGCGATCAGGTCGTCGACCGAGACGTCCTCGGCGTAGGCCACCATGGCCTTCTCCGTGGCGTAGTTGACGGTGGCCTGGACCCCCTCCATGCGGTTGAGCTTCTTCTCGATCCGGGCCGCGCACGAAGCGCAGGTCATGCCGCCGACGGCTAGCTCGACCCGGGCCGCGCCGGGAGTGGTGGGAGTCATTTCCTGCTCCTCGTCCGTACGGGATCAGCATACCCCTCATGGGTATCGCTTTCCCCTCTCCAGATATACCCCCCACCCGTATGCATGGCAAATCTCGGCACCAGCGGTCGCGTATACCCCCGCCGGGTATACGCTCGAGCGAGATCGGCGCCCTTGCGGGCCCCTCCGAGCAGAGCCATCAGGAGCAGGAGCAGTCATGAACCCCGCCGCGAAGATCACCGCCTTCGTCACCGCACTCACGGCTTCCTTCGGCGCCGCGTTCGGCATCGGGGCCGCGGTGGGCCCCGGTACCGGAACCTCGGGCTCCCCCGACGAGCGGGCCGGACACGCGGAGAGCTCGGCGCCGCACACGGACCCGAGCCGCTCGGCGCATCCCCCGGGGGGCCTCCAGCTCACCGAGGGCGGCTACACACTCGACCTGAGGACCCCGCGAGTGGAGGCCGGACAGCGGAGCGAACTGCGGTTCGCCATCCGGGACCTGGCCGGGCGACTGGTCACGGAGTACCGGCGCGAGCACGGCAAGGAACTCCATCTGGTCCTCGCCTCACGCGACCTGGTCACCTACCGCCATCTGCACCCGACCCGGGCGGCCGACGGCACGTGGAGCACACCGGTCGAACTGCCGGCGGCGGGCGACTACCGGGTCTTCGCCGACTTCACACCCGCGGACGCGAACGCCGTCGGTCTGACCCTGGGAGCGGATCTGGCCGTGTCCGGGCCGTACAAGGCGGCGGAGCTCCCGAAGCCCGCCGCGACGGCCGTCGTCGACGGATACACGATCACCCTGAACGGCACCCTGCGCCCCGACGTGCCGGAACGTCTCACCTTCACCGTGCGGAAGAACGGACGTCCGGTCCCCGACCTGCAGCCCTATCTGGGCGCGTACGGGCACCTCGTCGCCCTGCGCGCCGGAGACCTCGCCCATCTTCACGTCCATCCCGACGGCGAACCCAGCGACGGCTCCACGAAGCCGGGTCCCGGCGTCTCCTTCACCGCGACGGCGCCCGGTCCCGCCACCTACCGGCTGTTCCTGGACTTCAAGCACGACGGCACCGTCCGGACGGCGGCCTTCACCCTCCCGTCCGGAGCGGCGACGCGGACGCCCCACCCGTCGGCACCGGCGGACGGGCACGAGGACGGGCACGGCGACGGCACGTCGGGCGGGCATGCGGCCAGGCGCGCGGCTTCGGCGTCGGTGCCGGTACGGCCCTCGTAGGCATCGGTGACGGCCGCCCGGCGCAGCTGCGGGGCCCGGTCCTCCCGGGGGTGGCAGGGGAAGCTGACGAAGGGGCCGCGGTTCAGCCGGCCGTGGCGGCGGACCGGGTCCCGGCGCTCCTGCCCGCCGCCCGGTCCGGCACCTCCTGCGCCGGACCGCCCCGTGCCGGCTCCCGGAACAACGCGACGGCGTGTCCGGCGAAGCGCCGGATGCCGGGTGTCGTCCGCTCCTTCGGCCAGACCAGGCGCAGGGGCACGGCCGGCCCGTCCTCCAGACGGATGCCGACGGTTCCCTCAGGTGCGCCGGCGCCGCCCGAAGGCGACGCGGCGAGCGCGACCGCCTGCCCGAGCCGGACCACAGCCAGCATCTGCAGACCGTCGCTCACCTGGGGGCCCGGCGTCCCCGGCAGCCCGTCCGGCCAGAGGCGCGGGTCGTTGAGCTGGGGGCCTGCGCCCTGCCAGCCGAGCAGTGGTTCACCGGCCAGGTCGGCGATCCGCAGGGTCTTCGCGCCCGCCAGCCGGTGCTGGGCGCCCACCAGCACGCTGATCCGTTCGCGGCGCAGCACCACGCCGCTCAGTCCGTTGCCGCCGACGGGGGCGCGGACGAGGGCGATGTCGGCCTCACCCGAGCGCAGCCGGCCGAGCTGGTCGTCGATCGTGCCGACGGCCGTCCGGGCCTGATGCGCCGGGTCGGCTTCGTTGTACGACTGGACCATCCCGTCCAGCAGGGCCGCGTCACAGCCGGGGCCGGTCACCGTCACCGAGGCGTTCCGCTCGGCAGCCCGGCGTACCCGTGAGGTCATGTTCCCCGCCTGGGCCAGGAGCGACCTGCCCTCCTCCAGCATCGCGTGGCCGGCGGCGGTGAGCGTGACGCCCTTCGGTGTGCGCAGCAGCAGAGCGGCGCCGACGGACTTCTCCAGGGCCAGGACCGCGCGCGAGAGCGCGGGCTGTGTCATCGACAGGCGGTGTGCGGCGCGGGTGAAGTTGCCCTCCTCCGCCACGGCGATGAAGTAGTGGACCTGCCGTATCTCCACGTCACCCATACGCGCATCCTCCCACCTGGCCCCATGCCCGCGCGGCATCGGGCCATGCGGGATCGGAACTTCCATGACCGTCGGCGGGGCGGTCTGCTGGAGGCACGGACGGCGGCACCCCGCCCCGGCCGAGGCATCGAGCAGGAGCACAGCATGACTCAGTACGCCCCGAGGGCAGTGGTGACGGCCGGCACCGGCGGCATTGGACTGGAGACGGCCCTCGGGCTGGCGCGCCGGGGGTGGGACCTCACGCTCGTCGGTCGCGACCAGGACAGGGGCGGGGCGGCGGTGGCCCGCGTCGACGAGGCGGCGGGGCGCCGCGCCGGGCGTTTCGTCAGCGCGGATCTGTCGTCACTCGCCGAGACCCGGCGGCTGGGAGAGCGACTCGCCGGCGAGGGCGGCCTCGCCCTGCTGGTGAACAACGTGGGTGGCATGTGGACCGAGCGCCGGGAGAGCCCGGAGGGCGTCGAGATGAGCATCGCCCTCAACCACCTCTCGCCCTACGTCCTCACCGGGACGCTGACCGACGCGCTCGCCGAGGCGGCACCGAGCCGCATCGTGAACGTCACGTCGAGCGCCGTCGCCGCGGCGCAGGGGGTGTTCGACGCGGCCGAACCGCCCGGCCCCCACTACGGTCTCGCCGCCACCGGACGGGCCAAGCTGGCCCATCTCGCCCATACCCTGGAGCTCGCCGGCCGGCTTCGCCCCCGGGGCATCTCGGTCTTCGCCGCCGACCCCGGTGCGGCCGCGACGGACAACGCGGCACAGATGACGGTCGACATCCTGCCTCCCGCGCTGCGGCCCCACTGGGAGGAGATCAAGAAGGGTGTCTCGGCCCCGGTGGCGGCGGCCGCGGCGGGGCCCCTGGCCGCCGCCACCGATCCGGCGATGGAAGGACGCACCGGTCTGGTGATCGGGTCCGGTGGGACCGTGGACGAGACACTCCTGGCCTTCGTCTCCCCCGAACTCACCGAGGCCGTGCGTGTCTGGACGGCCGAGCTTCTGGCGAAGGCGGGCCACGGGTCCTGACGGGGCGCCGCCTCGCCGGGCGGGCACCGGCCTACGGACGCCGGTGCCCGCCGGACGGGCGCACGGGGCGGTGCCGGCCGGATCGGCCTGCGGAGCGAGGAGCCGGCGCCGTCCGGCGGGACCGCCCCGCACCGCTCCGGTCGCGTGGGGCCACGCGCACCGGGCTCCGCCGGGTCTACCGCACCAGGCAGGGCCGCTTGGCGTCGAACGTCCAGCCGGGTACGAGGTACTGCATGGCGTCGGCGTCGTCACGCGCCCCCAGGGCCTCCTTCAGGTAGAGCTCGTGGGCGGCGTGGAGGCGGTCCGTGTCGAGTTCGACGCCCAGCCCGGGTGCGTCGGGGACGGCGATCTCGCCGTCGGAGATGCGCGGCGGGGCGACGGTGAGCCGCTCCAGGCCCTCCTGCCAGATCCAGTGCGTGTCCAGGGCGTTGTACTCCCCCGGGGCCGCGGCACCGCAGTGGGTGATCATGGCGAGGGAGATGTCGAAGTGGTTGTTGGAGTGACAGCCCCAGGTCAGGCCCATCGCGTTGCACAGCTGGGCCACGCGCACCGATCCCCGCATGGTCCAGAAGTGCGGGTCGGCGAGCGGGATGGAGACCGACTGCAGGGCGAGGGCGTGGGTCAGCTGCCGCCAGTCGGTGGCGATCATGTTGGTCGCGGTCGGTAGACCCGTGGCACGGCGGAACTCGGCCAGGACCTCGCGCCCCGAGTAGCCGTCCTCAGCCCCGCAGGGGTCCTCGGCGTAGGCGAGGGTGCCCACGAGCGGGGAGCACAGTTCGACCGCCTCGCGCAGCGACCAGGCGCCGTTCGGGTCCAGGGTGATCCGCGCCGAGGGAAAGCGGTCCTTGAGCGCGCGGACGGCCTCGACCTCCTCGGGCCCCGCGAGGACTCCGCCCTTCAGCTTGAAGTCCCGGAAGCCGTACAGGTCGTGGGCGGCCTCGGCCTGGCGGACGATCGCCCCGGGGGTGAGGGCCTCCTCGTGGCGGATGCGGTACCAGTCGACGTCGGACCCGGGCTCGCGGACGTAGTCCAGCTCCGTGCGGTCGGGGTCGCCGACGTAGAAGAGGTAGCCCAGCACCCTGACGGAGTTCCGCTGCTGACCGTCGCCCAGCAGGGCCGCGACCGGCACGTCGAGGTGCTGGCCCAGCAGGTCGAGCAGGGCCGACTCGACGGCCGTGACGGCGTGGACGGTGGTCCGCAGATCGAAGGTCTGGGCGCCGCGTCCGCCGGAGTCGCGGTCCGCGAACCTGCTTCCGATCTCGCGCAGGACGCGCTGGTAGTCGCCCACCTTCGCGCCGAGGACCAGCGACTCGGAGTCGCGGAGTGTCCGGGTGATCCTCTCGCCTCCGGGCACCTCCCCGAGTCCCGTGCGGCCCTCGGAGTCCTTCAGGACGACGACGTTGCGGGTGAAGAAGGGGCCGTGGGCGCCGGAGAGGTTCAGCTCCATGGAGTCGCGGCCGGCGACGGGATAGACGGCGAAGTGGGTGACGGTCGGCTGGTTCATGCTGGTCGGGTTCCTTGGGTGCGAGAGAGGACGGGCCGGGGCGGGGGCCTTCAGAGGCCGATGACGTCGAGGGTCCACTCGGCCGCGAGGACACCGCCGAGACCGAGGACGGCGAGCACGGTCGTGTAGCCGGTGCGGACCTTGATCGCCTGGATGACCGAGAGGTTGAAGTACTCCTTGAACAGCCAGAATCCCGGGTCGTTGACGTGGGAGAAGGCGATCGATCCGCACGAGACGGCGAGCACCATCATCTCGGGGTGTGCGCCGCTTCCCGCGAGGAGCGGCAGCACCACGCCCGAGGCGGTGACCACGGCGACCGTCGCCGAGCCGAGCGCGATGCGCAGGATGGCGGCGATGAGCCAGGCCAGGATGATCGGCGAGACGGGCCAGCTCTCCGTGATGTCCTTGATGTAGTCGGATATCCCGCCCTCGACGAGCACGTTCTTGAACGCTCCGCCCGCACCGATGACCAGCAGGATCATCGCCATCGCCTGGGCCGCCGAGGCGCAGGAGGCGCCGACGTCGGCCAGGCTGCGGCCGATCCGCGGCCCGAAGGCCCAGGCCGCCAGGAGGAGGGCCAGCAGGAGAGCGATCGGCGCGGAGCCGACGAAGGCGACCCCGTGCAGGAACGGGCTGTCGCCGGACGCGGCCATGTCGACCACGGCGGCGCCGGCGATCAGCACCACCGGGAAGAGCGCCACGAACAGCGACCACCCCATGCCGGGCATCTCCTCGTCCGTGAACTCGCGTTCACTGACCAGGCCCTTGGGTATGGAGGGGTTCATCGCCTTCACGAACGGCAGCCGCGGCCACAGCAGCGCGACGAGCGCACCGGCCGGCACGGCGATGAAGAGGCCGTAGAAGAGGGTGTGGCCGACGGAGGCGTGGAACGTCGCGGCGACGGCGGTGGGACCGGGGTGCGGCGGGAGGAAGCTGTGCATCGTGGACAGTGAGATCGACATCGGCAGGCCCACCCACAGCAGGTTCACCCCGGTGACCCTGACGAGCGTGAACGCGATCGGCACGATGATGATGAAGGCGACCTCGTAGAACATGGTCACGCCGATGAGCATCGACGTGACCACCATGGCCAGCTGGACCCCGCGCGGCCCGAAGGCGTCGAGCAGCTTGCCCGCGATCCTCTGGGCCGCTCCGGAGTCACCCATGATCCGCCCGACCATCGCACCGAGGCCGATGGTGAGCATGGTGTCGCCGATCTGGTCCCCGATGCCCGCCGAGAGGACGTCCGGGATCTCGACCGCGGGTATCCCCTGGACCAGAGCCACGCCGACGGCCACCAGCAACAGGGCGGCGAAGCCGTTGAGTTTCATACGGGTCATCAGGAGCAGCAGCGCCACGACGCTGATCCCCACTACGACGAGCGGCATGTCAGTTCCCCTTCGAACTGTCGGACTGTCGGGCTGTCGGGCTGTCGGGCTGTCGGACCGCCGGCGCCGCACGGCTCCTCCGCGGGAGCCGTCGGCCGGAGCGGTGGGGGCACGGCTCAGGCGGTGCGGTGGCGGGCGGCGCCGACCAGGTCCAGCCCGGTGTCGAGGACCTTCTCCAGGTCGGTGAGGTCGACGGGCCCCGGATCGGTGAGCGGGGCGCGCACGGGGCCGACCGGCAGTCCGCGCAGCCGGGCCGCCGCCTTGACCAGGGAGACGCCGTAACCGGGGACCCGGTCCCGCAGTTCGACCAGCGGTACGTAGAAGCCGCGCAGCAGCTTCCGCGTCACGGTTTCGTCGCCGTCCCGCAGGGCGGTGAAGAAGGCGTCGGCGATCTCGGGCGCGAACGCGTGGACGGCGGAGGAGTAGGCGGGGACGCCGACGGTGGCGTAGGCGCCGGCCTGGATCTCCGCGGTGGCGGCACCGTTGAAGAAGAGGAAGCCGTCGGGAGCGGCGAGGGTGAGGCGCTGGAGCCGGTCGAGGTCGCTGTGCCCGTCCTTCAGGCCCACGACCGTGGGGATCTCGGCGATCCGGCGCACGCTGTCGGCCGTGAAGGTGACCTGGCCGCGCTGGTAGGCGATCAGCGGCAGCCGTGTGCCGGCCGCGATCCGGCGCAACTGCTCGACGAGTCCGTCCTGCGGGGCCGCGACCAGGTAGTGGGGCATGACCAGCAGGGCGTCCGCACCGGCCTCCTCCGCGATGCGCGCGAAGCGCAGTGCCTGCGCCCAGCCGTAGCCGGTGCCGGCCACCACGGGCAGCCGGCCGTCGGCGGTCTCCACCGCCGCCCGGACGACCGTCCGGTACTCGTCCTCGTCGAGGGCGCCGAACTCGCCGGTCCCGCAGGCCGGGAACAGCGCGCCGGGTGCGGTTGCCACCTGGCCACTCAGATACGCCCGGTACGACTCCAGGTCGAGACCGCCGTCCTCACGGAAGCTGGTGAGGGGGAACGAGAGCACTCCGTTCGCCATGCCGTCCCGCAGCCTCTGGACGACGTCCTCGGTGTCCGCGTTGATGCGCTCCACAAATCTCATCCTCATATGCAGATGGCGTACATGTATGGGAACGGAGGTTAGGCGGGTGAACGCGACAGGGTCAATGGGTCCGACAGCGCGGATTTAAGATGGGCGGATGCCGGAGAACAGCGGGGTCCGTGGGGTGAAGTCGGCGTCCCGTACGGTCGCCCTGCTCGAACTCCTCGCCGCCCGGGGCGACCGGCCGGCGCGGCTCGACGAACTCGCCGGGGAACTCGGCGTACCGCGCAGCAGCATGTACCAGCTGCTGCGGACCCTCGTCGACTGCGGCTGGGTACGCACCGACACGACCGGCTCCCTGTACGGCATCGGCATCCGCGCCCTGCACACGGGGACGAGCTATCTGGACAGCGATCCGCATGTGCGCGCGGCGCGGCCCTATCTCGACGAGGCCTCGGACGCGCTCGGCGAGACGATCCATCTGGCACGGCTCGACGGCTCGAGCGTCGTGTACCTCGCGACGCGCGAGTCCCACGAGTACGTACGCACCCTCGACCGGGTCGGCCGCCGCATCCCGGCGCACGCCGGAGCGCTCGGCAAGGCCCTGCTCGCCGAGCGCCCGGACGATCGGCTGCCGCTCCCCGAGGGGCCCCTGACGCCCCGTACGGAGAACACGCACACCGAACGCGCCACGCTGCTGGCAGACCTCGCCGGGGTGCGCGAGCGCGGCTACTCGATCGACCGCGAGGAGACGGTGACGGGCATCGCCGGCTTCGGCTTCGCCCTGCGGTACGACTCACCGGCCGTCGACGCCATCAGTTGCTCGGTGCCGGTGGCGCGGCTCGGCGAGGACCACGAGAGGCGGGTCGTGGCGGTCATGCGGGACATCCGGACCAAGATCGAGAGCGTCCTGTCCCCCGCGTCCGGCGCCCCCGACTGGCGCTGACCCGCCCCGCGTCCGCCGGCGGGGGGTGCCTCTATGTCGTTCGTCAAGGCACCCTGTCGGGTTTGGGGTGGTTCGGTGTTGCTGGGGTTATGCGGCGAGCTCGACGTTCTTGGGCGCCCGCGATTCGTAGAAGGTGCCGTCGCGGAGCATGGCGAACAGGACGCTGATGCGCTGGCGGGCGAGGCGGAGAAGGGCTTGGGTGTGGGTTTTGCCGCGGGCTCGCTGCTTGTCGTAGTAGGTCCGGGAGGCCGGATCGGCGTTTATGCAGGCGAAGGCGGAGAGGAACATGGCCCGCTTCAGCTGCCGGTTCCCGCCGCGGGGCGCGTGTTCGCCATGGATCGAGGTGCCCGAGGACTTGGTCGTCGGTGCGAGGCCGGCGTAGGAAGCCAGGTGGGCGGCGGTGGGGAAGTTGGTGCCGTCGCCGACGGTGACCAGCAGGACTGCGGCGGTCCTGACGCCGACGCCGGGCATCGAGGTCAGGACTTGGGAAAGAGGGTGGGCCTCCAGCAGGCTGTTGATCTGGGCTTCCAGGGCCCGGCGCTGTTCGTGGACGGCGGCGAGCGAGCGGGCCAGGGACGGGACCACGATGTCGAGGGTGCCGGTGCCGGGAACGGTCACGGTCTGCTCGTCCAGGGCGTCGAAGATGTCGTCGATCAGCCGTGCGGCCATGCGCGGGGCCTTGGGCCGGATCAGCTCGACGAGGCGGCGTCGGCCGGCTTTGCGCAGGGCGGCCGGGGAGCCGTGGCGTTCAAGGAGCCAGGTGACGGCTTGGTGGTCCAGGCGGGGCCCCAGGACGCGCTCCAGGCTGGGGTGGAACTGGGTGAGAAGGCCGCGTATCCGGTTGCTGGTGCGGGTGGCCTCGGCGGCCAGGTCCTGGTCGAAGCCGGTCAGCACGGTCAGCTCGGCGGTGATCTCGTCGGTCAGTTCGAGCGAGCGCAGGGTGTGCGGCATGGTCCGTGCGGCGTCGGCAATGACGGCCGCGTCCTTGGCGTCGGTCTTGGCCTCGCCGGGGTAGAGGTCGGCGATCCGGCGCATAGCCAGGCCGGGCAGGTAGGCGACGCGACAGCCGGTGTCCCGGGCGACGGCCAGGGGCAGAGCGCCGATGGAGGCGGGCTGGTCCACGATGACCAGGACGGTGCCGAACTTCGCGGTCAGCTTGTCGAACACGGCCCGCAGCTTCGGCTCGCTGTTCGGCAGCGGCTTGTCGAAGACCTTCTTCCCGGCCGGGGTGAGCCCGTGCCCGTGGTGAGCGGACTTGCCGACGTCCAGGCCGAGGAACACGCCCACGTCTTCGATCTCGAACATCGCGCCCTTCCAGGGGGTTTGACGGTGCCGGCCTCGGCTCGGGTGTCGTGCTCGCGCATCCACGTTATGCAGACCTGCCGCCCGCGAACTGTCCGGCATTGCGCCGGACCGGACGGTGGCCGGACCTCTGATCAGCGTCTCCGACGAACACCCCCGGACCCGGTGACACCACCCCCCAGGTCATGCCTTCGACAGGGGGACACAGTCATGCCGGGCCCAGAGGCCAGCGGCCCCGTTGCAGGACCGCGAAAAACATAACGGGGATCAAGCGCCCCGGGGATCTTCCGCCGTGTCAGCGGCGCGGCACGTCGAGCGCGTCCAGCAGCCGGTCGACGTCCTCGTCGCAGGTGTAGGGCGCGAGGCCGACCCGTACGCCGCCCTCCTGGCCCAGTCCGAGCCGGCGGGACGCCTCCAAGGCGTAGAAGGACCCGGCCGGTGCGTCCACCCCGCGTGCGGCCAGCTGCCGGGACACCTCCCCGGGGGTCCTGCCCGCCACCGTGAAGAGCGTGGTCGGGGTGCGCCGCGCCGCACGGGAGTAGACGGTGACGCCGTCCAGCGCGGCCAGTCCTTCCTCGATGCGGTCGCGCAGCCGGTCCTCGTGCGCGGCGAGCGCCGTGAACGCCCGGCCCAGACGCTCCCGCCGGCTGCCGTCACCGGGGGCGAGCCCGGCGAGGAAGTCCACCGCAGCCGTCGCACCCGCGAGCAACTCGTAGGGAAGCGTGCCCAGTTCGAAGCGCTCCGGGACGTCGTCGCTGGAGGGCAGCAGCTTGTCCGGCCGCAGGCTGTGGAGCAGCTCCCGCCGGCCGGTGAGCACACCGAGATGCGGTCCGAGGAACTTGTACGGCGAGCAGACCAGGGTGTCCGCACCGAGCGCGGCCAGGTCGACCGTGACGTGGGAGGCGTAGTGCACCGCGTCGACGTGGAGGAGCGCGCCGGCATCGTGCACCAGGGCGGCGAGGGCGGGGACGCCGGGGCAGGTTCCGATGAGGTTGGAGGCGGCCGTGACGGCCACGAGCCGGGTGCGGCCGGACAGAACCGCCTCGATGTGCCCTGCGTCGAGCTCACCCGTCGCGGGGTCGAAATCGGCCCACCGGACCGTAGCCCCCACGGCCTCGGCGGCCTGTACCCAGGGCCGTATGTTGGAGTCGTGATCGAGCCGGGACACCACCACTTCGTCCCCCGGGCCCCAGTCCTTGGCCATGGTGCGCGCCAGGTCGTAGACGAGCTGGGTGGCGCTGCGCCCGAACACCACCGAGCCGGCCTCCGAGCCGAGGAGATCGGCCAGGGCCGACCGTGCGCCGGCCACGATCGCCTCGGCGTTGCGCGCGGCCTCCGTGAGCACGCCGCGGTTCGCCAGGGGGCGGGTGAGCGTCTCGCTGATCGCGTCGACGACCTGCTGGGGTGTCTGGGTGCCGCCCGGCGCGTCGAAGCGGGCGGTCCCCGCCTCGAGCGCCGGGAAGCAGGATCGGATCGCCCGCACGTCGAGGGTGTGGCCGGTGTCGTTGCTCAAGGGATACTCCGGGAGGGGTGAGGGTGGGGCTCGTCGGCCAGGACGGCATCCGGACGCGTAGGGCGCGGAGTCCGTGCTGGTCATCGAGGGTTCCTGTCCATGCGTCGGGACCGGATCGGCCGGTGGGGTGTCCTGCCCGCCCTGCCGATTCCACCACAGGGTCTCAGCCCGCGGCGGCCGCCCCGGGAGAGGAGGCCGGAGGGGGAGCCCACGGGCCGACGCCGGCCCCGCCGCGCGCCCGGACGCGCGGAATCGGGGGCCGTCGCGTCCGACGGCCCCCGATCCGGGCGTTCGACAGCGGCCCGTGGTTCCTGGGCACCTGCCCTGTGCGTTGACGCCGCCCCGGTGCCTTCCGGGAGACCTCCGGTCCCGGACGTACGCCGGGACCGTTCCGCTACCCGGCGTACGTCTCGAACTCGGCGACCTTCGGGGTCCCGGACGAACCGGTGATCTCGAAGGTGATCTTCTTCAGCGAGGTCTTGGGGACGGTGACGGCGCCGGCGCCGGTACCGGAGGTAAGGACCGCGCCGGTGTCACCGTTGACGAGCCGCCAGGATCCGATGGTGCCGGTGGAACCCGACGCCTCGCGGATGTTGACCTTCGACACGGAGGTGGCGGTCCCCCACTTGATCGAGATGGAACCGGTCGAGCCGGCCGGGGACCAGTAGGTGCTCATGTCACCGTCCCGCACATTGCCGTAGCTGGATCCGCTCGCCTTGCTGGAGCCGTCGGATCCGGCACCGATGCTGAGGTTGGTGCCGCCGGGCTCGGTGGGGTCGGTCGGGTCCGGTGTCGGGTCCGTGGGGTCCGGCGTGGGAGTGGGTGTCGTCGGCGAGCAGCTGCCGTCCGACACCTTCAGCCCCTTGTTGGCGCCCGCGGTCGCACCCACGATCGCCGGGACGCAGCTCGCGTTGTCCAGGCTGTAGGAGTAGGGAATGCTGACGGTGGTGTTGGACTTCGGGTCGGGACCGGCCGGGTTGTTCTCGCTGCCCTTGGCGGACCAGGTCACGTTGTCGAAGGTGTTGCCGCTGACCTGCCAGTATCCGGCCGCGTCCGTGTAGAACGTGCCCAGGACGTCCTTGGAGTCCTTGAAGTAGTTGTTGTCGACCTTGGCCCTTGCTCCGGCCCGGGAGTTGATCCCGGACTCGTTGAGCTTCACGTAGTAGTTGTTGTAGATGTGGGCGATGCCCCCACGCAGCAGGGGTGCCCGCGAGTCGATGTTCTCGTAGAGGTTGTGGTGGTACGTGATGTAGCCGTTCGAGAGCTCGGTCTCGCTGGAACCGACCAGGCCGCCACGGCCGGAGTTGCGCAGGGTGCTGTAGGACAGCGTGACGTACTGGGTGTTGTCCTTCATGTCGAAGAGGCCGTCGTAGCCCTCCGACTCGCCGCCCGAGGCCTCCAGGGTCGTGTGGTCGACCCAGACGTTGCGGACGTCGCTCTCCATGCCGATGGCGTCACCGCCGTTGGACGTCGGCGAGCCGGACTTCTTGACGTTCTTGACGGTCACGTTCTGGATGATGATGTTGCTGGACTCACGGATGTGGATGCCCAGCTGGTCGAAGACGGCACCGCTGCCGACGCCGACGAGCGTGACGTTGCTGATCTGCTTGAGCTCGATCACACCGGCGGCGGTGTTGCAGCTGTTCCCTGACACCTTGGCGGTGTTGCCGTGGTTGATCGTGCCCTCGACCTGGATGGTGATCGGGGTGCTGCTGGTGGCCCGGTTGCACAGGGCCGTGTGGATCGCGGTACCCGTGGTGGCCCGCACGGTCGTCCCGCCGGCACCGCCGGTGGTCCCGCCGTTCTGGGTCGCGTATCCGGTGGCACTCCCGGTCGCCGCCGCCGACGCCGCCTCGGGCATCGACAGCACCACGCCGGTCGCGGCCGCCACGGCCAGCGTGGCCAGGGCGGCGTTGAGTCGCAGCGCGACTGGTCGTCTCATGTTGGTGTCCCCATTCGTGTTCACATGCTGTGTTGCTGCTCCATGCCGCGGTCGCAACGGCGAACCGGCGGGGCTGAGGCTTTGCGCCGGGCAGCACCCGTCGGCAGGTGGTGCATGTTTCTCGAGCGGTCGGGGCGGCGGTCTCCGCCGGTCCCGGGACGAGCGAGGCGGCCGGGCCCGGTGCGGACAGGTGGGGTACACCGTCGTCCGCCGGCGGGCCGGCTTCCTCTTGAGGCCCCGGGCCGAGCAGGTGGCGGCTCACGCGCGTCCTTCACGACGGCCGTCGCGAGGGACGCTTCCACCGGTCCGGACCCAGGAAGGGAAAGCGCTTTCTGCCCGTGACAATAGAGGGCCCGCCACCGAACTGACAAGGTTCATGACAGGCCTGGATCCATGACTCGGCCACCGAGCCGGAGCCACAACACCCCAGAGGTACAGGGGACTTGGAGGCCAGCTCCTCGGACAGGACGCCGGGGAGGCCCGTGTGGGCGGCCTCCCCTGCTCGCCGACCGGTGGTCAGATGACGCCCTGGGCCCGCAGTTCCGCGATCCGCCCGGGCGTGTATCCGAGTTCCGCCAGGATGGGCCGGGTGTGCTCGCCGGCCGCGGGTACGGCGTCCATGCGTGGGGTGGTGCCCGCCAGGTCGACGGGCGGCAGCAGCGCCCTCACCGTCTCTCCGCCGGGTACGGCCACCTCCCGCCAGCGGTCCCGGCCGGCCAGTACGGGATGCTCCAGGAACTGCTTCACGTCGTTCACGGGGGCGTTGGCGATGCCGATGGCGTCGAGAAGCTCCATCACCTCACCGCTGCCCGACGCCGCGACACGACCGGCCAGGAGTGCGTCGACCTCCTCGCGGTGGCTCACGCGGGCGGAGCCGGTGGCGAAGCGGGGGTCGTCGGTGAGGCCGGGGTCGCCGAGGAACCGCTCGCAGAGGGAGGCCCATTCGCGTTCGTTCTGCACGGAGAGCAGTACGTCCTTGCCGTCGGCCGCGGTGTAGGTGCCGTACGGGGCGATGGTGGCGTGCCGGGTGCCGACCCTCGGCGGCTGCGCACCGCTGTACGCCGTGTAGTAGGCGGGCTGCCCCATCCACTCGGCGAGCGCCTCGAACAGCGAGACCTCCACGGCGCGCACGGAGCCGCGGGTGGCACGCGTGAACAGCGCGGTGAGGATGCCGCTGTAGGCGTACATGCCCGCGGCGATGTCGGCGACCGACACCCCGGCCCGGGCGGCCTCACGGGCGCTACCGGTGAGGGAGACCAGGCCTGTCTGGCACTGCACCAGCAGGTCGTACGCCTTTCGGTCCGCCCAGGGCCCGCTCGATCCGTAGCCGGTGACCGAGCACGGGATCAGCGTCGGGAACCGCTCCGCCAGGTCGTCCGCGGCCAGGCCCATGCGCGCGGCCGCACCTGGCGCGAGATTCTGCACGAACACGTCGGCCCCCGAGAGGAGTTCCTCCAGTACCTTCCGTCCCTGTTCCGCTTTGAGGTCCAGGGTCACGGATTCCTTGGAGCGGTTCAGCCACACGAAGTAGCTGGACTGGCCGTGCACCGTGGTGTCGTACCGGCGGGCGAAGTCGCCGCCGTCCGGGCGCTCCACCTTGATCACCCGTGCTCCGAGATCGGCGAGCTGGCGGGTGGCGAAGGGGGCGGCCACCGCTTGTTCGATGCTCACGACGGTGATGCCGGACAACGGCAGCTCGCCGGCGGGCGCTGCTTCCTCGGCCATGTGTTCGTCCTCCGGGGGTCGGTCAACCGGGCGGGAGTCCCATCATGTGCGTTCACATGAGGCCCGGAGAACCGACACCGCGTGACGCTGCCGCGCGGGACACGGACACCGGACCCTGGGCGACCCGCGGACGCATCCGCACGCCCGGCGCGGCCGCCTGCGCGCCAGTGACGGGCGCGACGCGTGCGACGCCCTCCCCGCCGTGTCCGCACCCACGCGGATCCTCCACGCCTACTTCGAGGAGCACCGGGACCCGGCCGGCTCCGTGGTCCGTGGCTTCCTGGCCTGAGCGGGGCGCCCTTCGCGGGGCCCACGCGGTCAGGCCGTCCTCGACGGCACCTCGTTATTGACATGAGCAGACCCACTCGTGATGCTGTGAGAGCGCTCTTTTCATCGATGTACATGTCGGTGCGGAGGCGGGGGACATGACGGCCCGTCATCCCTCGTGTCCTCTCCGACGTGGTCCTGACCAGTCCCCGTCCGCGTGCCGGCGACCGCTCCCCCGGTTGCCGCGTCGCGGCGCGGAGGCCGACCATGGAGCGGGATGATGAAGCTTCCTCGTCACCTTTCCGGTATCGCCGCGTTCGCTCTCTCCGTCCTGCTCGCCGCCGCGATGTGCCTCGCCTCCGCCGGATCCGCGCGGGCCGACCGGACCGGCCTGCGGGCCGCGGACCCCAGCGTCCTGCGCGTCGGCGGCACGTACATCTCGGTGCAGTCGACCGGCGGCGGCATCGCCGTGCGGCAGGCTTCCTCGACGGCGGCCCTCGCCTCGGCACCGGCCCGGCAGGTCTGGTCGGACACCCGCGACCTCGGCGAGGTCTGGGCTCCGGAGATCGTGCGGGACGGCGGCCGCTACTACATCTACTTCTCGGCGGGGCGAGGCGCGGCCCACCGGATGTACGTCATCGACTCGGCCGCACCCGACAGCGGATACACCGGGGAGACGAAGCTCGCGCTGGCCGACGACAAGTGGGCCATCGACGGCACGCTGTTCACCTTCAACGGGCAGCGCTGGTTCGTCTGGTCCGGCTGGGCGGACGACACGAACGTCGAACAGAACCTCTACATCAGCCGGATGAGCAGCCCGAAGGCACCGACCGGAGCACGGTACGTCATCTCGCAGCCGCGGGAGAGCTGGGAAAGGGTGGTGGGCAACCCCTTCATCAACGAGGCGCCCGAGGCGATCAAGGACCCGAACGGTCAGCTGCACATCGTGTACTCCGCCAACGGCAGTTGGAGCGACCGGTACTGCCTGGCCGACCTGCGCCTCAGGGCCGGGGGCGACCCCACCTACGTATGGGACTGGTACAAGTCGAACGGCTGCCTCTTCGGCTCCGCCCGCGCGACGATGATGCCCGGCTGGGACCCCACCCTGTACGTGGACGGACCCGGCCACCACAGCTTCGTCCTGCTGGACGGCGACATCGGCACGAGTCCGCCGGCCGGCCCGCGGTTCCCTCTCATGTTCCACGCGGTGGCGAAGGGGACTCCGTACTCGTGGGCGAACCGGTACTGGTACACGGGTACGTTCGCCTGGTGGGGCGACATCACCTACAGCAGGGCCAACGTCCCCGGCTCCAACACCAGCACCGGCTGGAGCCTCAAGTTCTTCGAGTGACGGCCCCGGCCCGCGGCCGTCCGCCTGGCTGTACTCCTGTCCGCCCGGCCCCCTGTCCGACACTCCGTCCGGCCGTGCGTCCGTCCGTCGGTGAAAAAGGCGTGGCCCTTCGCGCCCGTCCGGGCTACGCTCCGCCGATGACTAACCGACATGCCCGTGGATTGGGGGTCCTGACCGCGCAAGGTGAGTGCTGATGCTCACCGGAACCGCGTTCGAGGACACCCGCCCCTCCTTCTGGCCGCGCGTGCGCGAGATCGCCGTGCCGCCCTCCATGGTCGAGACCGCGACGGCCCGGCGCACCGCCGGCGACTGGGCGGGGGCGTGCGCCGCCGCCGGATTCGACGTCGATCTCGACCTTCGTACCGTCACACGTGTCCATGGCAGCGGCCTGGCCGCCCGGCTCCGGGCGGACCTGCGCCGGCTGGCGCCCGACCTGTTGCGGTGGCACATGCCCAGGACCGCACCGGACGGATTGCTGCGCACCGGTACGACCGTCACACTCGCCCGGTACCACGAGCCGGGGGCTCCCCGTCCCGTGCGTCTCGTGGTGCGTACCGCACCCGCGTGGGCGGGGGCCGGGCAGCGGATCAGCCTCACGGTGTGGGACGGCCCCGCCCCGCACGGACGCGCCCACGGGCCGCGCGGCTACCGGCCTCCCGACCGGCGGTTCCGCCTGGACCTGCACCGGCACCTCTGGGACGCGAGCCGCAGTCACGAACTGCGCCCGCGCGCCGGGGCGGACGGGCCAGGGCCCGACGACGGTCCGGTACCCCTCTGGGCCTCCCGGGTGCCCGGGCCGCAGCGGTTCGCGCTCGGCCGGTGGGCCGAGGAGGCGGCCCTGCTCCTGGCCGCGGAGGGGCGTGCGGATGGGGGCGAGGTCGCCGTGCGCCTCGGCGGACGGCACCGGCTGCTGCTGGACGTACGGCTCTCCCCCGGCCCGTCGCGCGAGGGTGCCGGTACGCCCGGGGTGCGGTCCGCCCGGTTCGTGCGGGCGGGCGCCTCCGCCGGGCTCCCGGTCCTCCCCGACGCCGCGACGTGGGTGCTGCCCGACCTGGCGCTGCTGCGCTCGGGTCTTGTCGCCCCGGAACGGCTGCACCCGCTGGTCGCGGCCGCCCTGGCTCCGGGAACACCGGTGTCCGGCTCCTCCCGCGTGGACGACCACGGGCCGCCGCGCGAGGTGGACTGCCGGGGCGCCCGGCACCGGATCGGGCTGGTCGACGGGGTACTGGTGCCCCTGGACCACGATCCCGACGAGATCCGGCGGGAGGAACTGCTCGCCGCGCTCACCGGCACTCCCCTCCCCTGCCTCCAGGTCATCGACGCGGCGCACCGCCGGCCTGACTGCCTGGACGACGTCCGTGACCGGCTGGCCCACGGGGACCCGGCGGGGGCGCTGGCCGGGATCGAGAGGCTGCTCGGCGCCGAGGCGCTGCTGAGGGACGGGGACCTGCGCGACCTGCTCACCGACGCGGCCCGGCAGCGGGTACGGCACGGCCTGTTCAGGGCCGGTCTGGCCGATCCCGGGCCCAGGGAGCCCGTGACCGGACGGGAACGGTTCCGCGTCGGCGTCCACCGCACCCGGCCACGGAACGCCGCCTACCGCTGACCGCCCCGAGCGCTGATCCGCCGCTCGCCGTCCGGCACCCCGGTGCCGTCCTTCCCGCCTTCCGCGCGCCCCTCACCCCGGGGCGCGGCCTTCGACGAACCCTCAGGTGATGTCTCATGTCCATATATGCCCCGCTCTCCGCACCCCTGTCCACCGGTACCCCGGACACTCCGGCTCCCTCCCCACGTGGTTCCCGGCTCGATGTCTCCGGCGCGTTGCTGGCCCTGCTCCGTGACACGACCACCGCTCCACGTCCCGATCCGCAACTGGAGGCGCTGACCCTGGCCGTCTCGGCCGACCTGCCGGTGCTGCTGTGGGGTGAACCCGGCATCGGCAAGACGGCGGCGCTCACCCAGCTCGCCACCACCCTGGACCTGCCGCTGACCACGGTGATCGCCAGCGTGCACGAACCGTCGGACTTCTCCGGTCTTCCCGTCATCGGGGACGACCCGGCGGGCAACGGCATCCCGATGGCTCCGCCGGACTGGGCGGTCAGGCTGGTGCGGGCGGGCCGCGGGCTGCTGTTCCTCGACGAGCTGTCCACCGCCCCGCCCGCCGTGCAGGCGGCGCTCCTGCGCCTCGTCCTGGAGCGCCGGGTCGGTGCACTGCGTCTGCCGCCCGGTGTCCGGATCGTGGCCGCCGCCAATCCCCGGTCCTCCGCGGCCGACGGCTGGGAGCTGAGTCCGCCGCTCGCCAACCGGTTCGTCCACCTGCGGTGGGTGCACGACGCCGACGTGGTCGTACAGGGCCTGGGCGGTGTCTGGCCCCGGGCCGTGCTGCCGACACTCGACGCCGAACAGCTGCCCGACGCCGTGGCGTTCGCGCGTCGAGCGGTGTGCGGTCTGCTGGGCGCACGGCCCGCGCTGGTTCACCGGCTGCCCTCCGGCGAGGCGCTGCGGGGCGGGGCGTGGCCGTCACCGCGCAGCTGGGACATGGCACTGTGCCTGACCGCGTTCGCGACCGCGGCCGGCTCGTCCCGCGACGTCCTGTCGATGCTGGTCAGGGGAACGGTGGGCGACGGCCCCGGGCTGGAGTTCCTGGCCTACCTGGACAGGATGGACCTGCCGGACCCGGAGGACCTGCTGGCGGACCCCGGGGGTGCGGAACTGCCGGAGCGCGGTGATCTGCGCCAGGCGGCACTGGACGCGGTGGTCGCCGCGGTCCGTTCGCGCCCCGGGCGGGACCGCTGGGACGCCGCCTGGGCCCTGTTGGCGAGGGCGGCGGAGACCGGTGCTCCGGATCTGCTGGTGGTCCCGGCGACGACACTCGCCACGCTGCGCCGCGACGACTGGGAGGTGCCGGTGTCGATCGAGGGTCTCGCCGGAGTGGTGTCCGTCTCGCAGCGTGCGGACCGGGCGAAGGTCCGTGCGCTCCCGGTGACGCGGGGGGACCGATGAGCGCGCACCCCCCCGGCCGGCCGGCCGCGCCACGGTCCGTGCTCCCACGCGGCGTTCGCGCGGACACGCTCGACACCGGGAAGCTCTTCGCCGCCCGTCTCCAGGCGGTACGCGCGCGGCCCTATCTGGCCACGGCGCTGTTCGCCCTGCACCCGGTGGAGTCCCGTCACGTGCCGACGATGGCCGTCGACCCGTACTGGCGGTGTTACGTGTCTCCGGCCTTCGTGGACCGCACATCCGTCGAGGAGCTGGCCGGCGTGTGGGTGCACGAGGTGTCGCACCTGCTGCGCGACCACCACGGGCGCGGCGACCGCTACGCGCACCGGCACGGCCTGTCCGGACCGGCGGAGCGGCTGCGGATGAACATCGCGGCCGACTGCGAGATCAACGACGACGTCTTCGGCGAGGGCCTGGTGGCGCCCGAGGGTGCCGTCCGTCCGGCGTCCCTGGGGCTGAGGGACGGGGAGCTGATGGAGGACTACCTCCGCCAGTTCCGCCTGGGGCCGCACACCGCCCACCTGGCGTGGCTGGAGTGCGGGAGCGGCGCGGACGGTCTCCCGCGGCCATGGGATCTGGGGCCGGAGGGCGCGGACGGGCTCAGTGCGCAGGAACGGGACGCGGTGCGGTTCCGGGTGGCGCGGGGCATCACCGGGAGTCCGGGGAACGCGCCGGCCGGCTGGCGGCGATGGGCCGATGAGGCCTTCCATCCACCCCAGCCCTGGCGGCAGCTGCTGGGAGCGGCCGTGCGGGCGGCCGCGTCCGCGCCGGGCTCGGGCGACGACTACGTCTACGGCAGACCGGCACGCCGGTCGGCTGCGGTCCCCGGCGCGGTCCTGCCGAGCCTGCGGCGCAGGCCGACGCGGGTCGTCGTGGTGATCGACACCTCCGGCTCGGTCAGTGACGCCGAACTGGGCAGCGCGCTGCTGGAGGTGGCTGCGATCTCGCGGGCCGTGGGCGGCCGCCGTGACCTCGTCGGCGTACTCCCGTGCGACGCGGCGGCGGACCGCGTCCGGCCCCTGTGCGGCGGTGCGGAGGGCGTCGAACTGCTGGGCGGCGGGGGGACGGACCTGCGTGCGGGGTTCGCGCGTGCACTGGAGTCCCGTCCGCGTCCGGACGTCCTGGTGATGCTGACGGACGGCCAGACCCCGTGGCCGTCCCGGCGGCCCCCGTGCCGGACGGTGATCGGCCTGTTCGGCCGGCACCACGGACGCTCGTCGTACGACGAGTCGAACCCCGAGTACGTACCCGACGGACCGCCCGCGTGGGCGCGGACGGTGACCATCGGGTAGGAGGGGGCTCGCCGCCGGTGCGGGGGCCCGTAGCATCCGATCGATAACGGCCACTGTCGGTCACTGCCGGTCGCTTCCCGACACTTCGGTCGAGGAGGCGGCCGGCGGGCCGGTGAGGCCGCCGTGGTCGAGGACCGTGCGCGTCCACCCCCGAGCGGTGCGGTCCCCACGGGGCGCGGGAGCGGCGGGACTGCCCGTGCGAGCCACGCGCCGGCAGGATACGGAGGACCGCAGGGCTGTCAGAGGCCGGCGAGCAGTCCGTGGAGCGGGGCGGGAACGCGGGCCGGATCGAGGGCCTCCACGAGGACGCGGCCGTAGTGGATCTTGCGGCCCTTCTTCGTGCCGAGGAAGCGCCGCAGCTGTTGCTGCGCGCTGCGGTCACGCTGCGCGGGCTGGTTCACGAAGGTCCGCAGGGCACGCATGTCACCCTCCACCCGGACGAGCTCCTCCACCCGCGTCACTCCCAGCGCGCGGATCAGTTCGTCCTCCAGATCCGCCGCACAGACGAAGAACGTCTGCTGTGCCGCGCCGGCGCGCTCCAGGCCGCGGGTGTAGTAGCCACGCTCCGCCTCGTCGCACAGGCCCGTGAGGCGGAGGCCCAGACCGGTCGGACCCAGGAGTCGGGCGAAGCGCCCGACGCTCATCGCGCCGCCCATCGACAGGACGCAGACTCCCTCGGCCGCCAGGTCCCGGCCGCGGCCGGCGGCCAGCGCGTCCACCGCCGCGACGTCGCTCGGCCCTTCGAGCAGGACGACGGCCCGGACGGGCAGGCTCAGGGCCAGCTCCCGCGCCGGTTCACCGGGGCCACCGGCCGCCCATGCGGTGACCGCTTCCCGGAAGGACCCCATGTCTGGCATGAGGCGAGTCTCCCCCTCCCCGCACCGCCGCGGTACCGGTTTTCCCCGCAGGCCCTGCGCGTACCGCGGTCGGACACGCCCCCGCCACGGCCCCGGACACGGCCCCCCTTCGGTCCGTTGCGCCGGCCGGACCGGCGATGTACGTTCGCTCGCGCCGAGGACGTCGGTGCGCCCGACGCCGTCGGGTGGACTCCGGGAAGGAAACTCTTGCCCCTCAGGAACCTGCGGATCCCCACCGAGGACGGCGTGGCCGACGGCTTCGCCGCCTTCCCCGACGACGGAGAGCGGCACCCGGGGGTGCTGATGTACCCGGACGGCTTCGGTATCCGTCCCGTACTGCGGGAGATGGCCCTCGAACTGGCGGGGCACGGGTACCACGTGCTCGTCCCCAACTTCCTGCACCGGAACGGCCCGGCGCCCGTGGTCGCCCTACCCGAGCACATCGGGGAGGACGCCAGGCGTGAGATCTTCGCCGAGCTGATGCCCCTGATAGAGGCACACACCACCGACCGCGTCCTGAACGACGCCGACGCCTGCCTCCGCTTCCTCGCCGCGCAGCCCGAGGTCGCTCCCGGCCCGGTCGCGGTGACCGGCTACTGCGTCGGCGGGCTGCTGGCGATGCGCACCGCCTCGGCGCACCCCGGCCGGGTGGCCGCCGTCGCCGGGTTCCACAGTCCCGTGGTCGGTGACGGACCGGACGGCCTGCACGGCCTCCTCTCGCCCATCACCGCGCAGGTCCACCTCGGCCATGCCGAGAGCGATCTGACGCCGGAGGCCCTCGGCGAGCTGAACAAGGCGCTGGACGCCGCGGAGCTCGACCACACGTCGGAGATCTATGCCGGCACGGTCCACGGCTTCACCATGTCCGACACCGACGCCTTCAGCGCCTCCGCGCTTCAGCGGCACTGGGACCGTCTGCTCCCCCTCCTCGGCCGCACCCTGCGCCAGGGCTGACGCCCCGGCCGGTCACCCCTCGCTGGGCACGTGGCTCAGGTCCACCACGCAGAAGATGTTCCCGTCGGGGTCGGCGAGGACGACGAAGTCGGGATCCGGCGGATAGAGGTCCCAGTCGACGGTCCGGGCGCCGAGTCCGAGCAACCGCGTGATCTCAGATCGCTGTTCGTCCCGTGTCTGCGCGAAGAGGTCCAGGTGGACACGGGGGCGGGGCTCGGCCGCCGACGTGCTGTGGATCAGGCCGAGGGCGCGGCCGGAACCATCGGCGTGTTCCAGCGTCCGCCAGGTCTCGCTCTCCCGCTCCTCGGTGGCGACCAGATTCAGGGCGGCGGTCCAGAAGGCCACCGCACGGGGGACGTCCGTGGCCCCGATGACGGGGATTCCGAGTCTCAGCATGGGGCGAGCCTAGACAGCAGACACACGTTCGGACCGGCGCGTGAAGGGCCCTCGCGCCGCCACCGCCGCGTGCCGTCCGCGCGGCGAGCGTCAGAAGGCGTATCTGACGCGCAGCCACGGCGCGTGCGCTGCAAGCAGCTCCCGCATGCGCGTCAGGGAACGCTGCTTGATCTCGCGGGCGTAGCGGACGTTGAGGGCCCCGTTCTCCGAGCGCTTGGTCTCCTGGGCGGCCGGCTGCCACAGCACCTCCTCGGCCCGGGGGTGCCAGCCGAGGTTGACCTCGTGGAGCGCCTGGTTGTGGGTCAGCATGATGATCTCGGCGGCCGCCTGCTCCTTCACCCGGGCGGGCAGCACGTCGTCGAGGTGGGTGAACAGGTCGGCCCAGTCCCGCTGCCAGCCCGGGCGCAGTACGACCGGCGAGAGGTTGAAGTGGACCTCGTAGCCGGCGTCGAGGAAGTCGGCCGCCGCCGCGATGCGCTCCGGGACCGGGCTGGTGCGGATGTCCAGCAGCCGGGCGTCGTCGGGCGGCATGAGGGAGAAGCGCACCCGGGTGCGCCCCTGCGGGTCGAGTGCGAGCAGGTCGGGGTTGACGAACTTGGTCGCGAAGGACGCCTTCGCTGTGGGCAGTCCGCGGAACGCGGCGACGAGATCCGCGGTGTTGTCGCAGACGAGGGCGTCGACGGAGCAGTCGCCGTTCTCGCCGATGTCGTAGACCCATGACCGGGGGTCGCACTGGTTGGGCTCCGGTTTGGGGCCCTGCGCCCGTACGTGGCGGCGGACGTGGGCCACGATCGCCTCGATGTTGGTGAACAGCGTGATGGGGTTCGCGTAGCCCTTGCGGCGCGGGACGTAGCAGTAGGCGCAGGCCATCGCGCACCCGTTGGAGGGGCCGGGGGCGATGAAGTCGGCCGATCTGCCGTTGGGGCGTGTCCGGAGTGTGTGCTTGACGCCGAGGACCAGCGTCCCGTTCTTGATCCGGACCCAGCGGGCGATGTTGCCGTCGTTGCCGTGGAGGGAGGGGATGCCCCAGTGGTTGGCGATCTCGGTCACGCGCACTTCGGGCAGACGGTCCATGATCTGTCTGCCGCGCGGTGAGTCGAGGGCGGCGGGCTCCGCGTAGACCTCGCGCACGTCGAGCAGCCGACGGGCCTGCGGACTGTCCCGGAAGGTCCCGTGCGGGGCCTCGGCCGGCGTCGTGTCCGACCACCCGAAGAGTGCTTGCTGCCCGGGTTCCCCCGAGGGGGGTTCTGCCGCCGGCTGATCCATGTGCCCGTCCTTTCCGCGCGCCGCGACCTGGGCAGCGCACGACGCCTCCTGCCCAAGGATCTCAGTCCCGGCGGCGGCGCTCCTGCTCCAGCAGTTCGTCGAGGTCGGTGAGCCTGTCCAGGCCGCGCACGGCCCGGGTCATCCGCGCGTTGTGCTCGAAGCGGTCACGATGCCGGTGCAGGAGGTTCCAGTACCCGGCGGTGAAGGGGCACGCGTCCTCGCCGACCCGTACGGACGGCTTGTAGCGGCAGGAGCCGCAGAGGTCGCTCATGCGGTCGATGTAGGCGCCGCCGGAGGTGTAGGGCTTGGTCGTCATGCGGCCCCCGTCGGCGTACTGCGACATGCCCACCACGTTGGGGACCATCACCCAGTCGTAGCCGTCGACGAAGCTGCGGTGGAACCAGTCGGTGACGGCACGGGGATCCCATCCGCGCTGCAGGGCGAAGCTGCCCAGGACCATCAGGCGTGGGATGTGGTGGGTCCAGCCGGTCGTTCTGACCTGGTCGAGGACGTGGGAGAGGCAGTTCGCACCGGTCGCGTCCGAGGACAGCTCCGTGAACCAGTCGGGCAGCGGAGCGTGGTGGCGCAGGGCGTTGCCCTCCCGGTAGCGCGTTCCGAAGTACCAGTACACGTGCCAGACGAACTCGCGCCATCCGGCGATCTGGCGCACGAACCCCTCGGCACTGTTGAGCGGCACGTCGCCCGACCGCCACCGTGCCTCGGCCCGCTCGACGCATTCCGTGGGATCCAGCAGGCCGAGGTTGAGCGACGAGGACAGCAGGCTGTGGCTCATCGTCGTGTCCCCGGCGAGCATCGCGTCCTCGTACGCGCCGAACGTGGCGAGCCTGTGCTCCACGAAGCGGCGCAGCGCGGCGAGTGCCTCCCGGCGGGTGGCGGGGAACCTGCGCGGCGCGTCCTCGCCGACGAACTCGACGTCCCCGTCGCGCGACCACCGGTCGAGGTCGGAGCGCACCTCGTCGTCGATCTCGCTCTCCCGGGGGCGGTACGGTGCCGGAACGCCCAGGTCGGTGGATCCGCGTGGCGGGGGCTGCCGGTTGTCGTGGTCGAGGTTCCACCGGCCCCCGACCGGCTGGTCGCCCTCCATCAGCAGGTCGTGGGTCCCGCGGACCCATCGGTAGAAGTCCTCCTGCCGGAGGTGCTTCGTGCCGCGGTCGTCCGCCCATGTGCG
This sequence comes from Streptomyces sp. JH34, assembly GCF_029428875.1. Classification (NCBI taxonomy): domain Bacteria; kingdom Bacillati; phylum Actinomycetota; class Actinomycetes; order Kitasatosporales; family Streptomycetaceae; genus Streptomyces; species Streptomyces sp. JH34. Next base: position 1,627,230 of record NZ_JAJSOO010000001.1, read on the forward strand.
GAACTCGTCGTGCGTCACCAGGAACCCGCGCGCCGGCAGGACGCGCACCGAGGGCAGGGAGCGTACGAAGGCGTGGGCCGCGTGGGAGGTGGGGTGGTGCACGGTCACCTTTCCGTCCCCCACCGTCTCGCGCAGACCCTGGCGGTAGGTGTCGGCCTTGACGTACCGCACACGGTCACCCAGCTCGGCGGCTCTGTGGCGCATCGCGGAGAGGACCAGATGGGCCTTGGCGCGGTGGAACCGCCGTCGCCGGAAGACACTGCGGGCCTCGATCATCAGCAGCGGGGCGTCCCGGTGGGGGCCTCCCCGCGCGGGGTCGACGAAATGGGGGCCCAGCTGATCGCCGAACAGCCAATGTGGGGTGCCGGACTCTTCCTCAGTCATGCCGAGCGCTCCGATGACGGTCTGTTGCCTGGCCGGCGCGCACCGCGCGACGCTTCCCTTCACGATCAAAGCGCACGACGGCGCGGCCCGTACCCAGCACACGCCGGGGGCGTCACCCCAGGGGCTTCCGGCCGGCGCCCCGGTGGACGCGGTCGCGTGATGTACCGGTCCGGTTCCGCGACAGCGACCGCCACGGGCGCGACGATGAGTTCTTCCCGTCCGGGGAGTCTCAACGGCGTTACCGACGACACAGGAGAAACGCATGACCCAGTTGCTGAGAGTCCAGAACTTCTGCATCTCGAGTGACGGCATCGCCGCCGGTGAGGACCAGAGCCTCGAGCACCCCTTCGGCGGCCATGTCGATCCCCAGCGGCTGGTCGCGTGGGCCGGCGCCACGGCGAGCTGGCCCGGGCGCACCGATCCCGGCGGAAGCCGCGGCCTCGACGACTACTTCACCCGGGACTTCGCGCGCAACATCGGTGCCGAGATCATGGGCCGCAACAAGTTCGGCCCCCAGCGTGGCCCCTGGACCGACCACGAGTGGCAGGGCTGGTGGGGCGACGAGCCTCCGTTCCGCACTCCGGTCTTCGTGATGACCCATCACGTGCGCCCGTCGTTCACGCTCTCCGACACCACGTTCCACTTCGTCGACGACGACCCGGCCGCGGTCCTCGCGCAGGCACGGGAGGCCGCGCGGGGCAAGGACGTGCGGCTCGGCGGCGGGGTGACGACGATCCGGCAGTTCCTCGACGCCGGTCTCGTCGACACCCTCCACGTGGCGGTGTCGCCGATCACGCTCGGCTCCGGTCTCCGTCTCTGGGACGCGCCCGACGAGCTGCTCGACAGGTTCCACCTGGAGGTCGTGCCCAGCCCGAGCGGCGTGACGCACCACTTGTTCTGGCGGAGGTGACGGCGGGATCCCCGGAGCCCACCGCGACGGTACGGCGCCCGCCGCGGGAGGTCTCCGGCGGGAGCCGCGATCGCCGGATCAGGCACTGGTGAACGGCAGCACGAGCCGGGAGGGTGTGCGGTGTCAGATGGCAGGTGTCAGGAAGCCTCGGCGGAGGGAGGGCCCGCCGTCGCCCCGGCTCCGGCCCCCGGCAGATCGCCCCGCTCCGGCGCGTCGGCCGGGGAGCCGGCGGCCCCGGGCCCCGGCGCCTCGCGCAGCACCTCCGCGAGCCCGTCCGTGGTCAGCACCATGCTGACCGGGGCCGAGCTGTTGAGGCAGAGGCTGTGACCGGAAGGGACCCGGCCGAGCAGGTCCACGACCGGCAGCCGTTCGAAGCCCAGCGGCCCTGCGGCCTGGAGATAGCGGGGGGAGGTGAAGACCGGGACCACCGCCGTGCCGTCGGACGCCGACGCGCTCACCGGCTCGCCGTCCGCCGTGACCAGCACGGCGACCTCGGTCCCGGCCAGGGCGGAGGTGACGTCCTCCACCGGGCCGTACCCGGTGGTGGCGAGCTGGATCGCGCGGTCCACGTCGTCGGCGGGCTCGGGCCATCCCATCGCCTCGGGTGACGGCCTGTAGGCCTCGTTGTCCTCCCACTCGACGATCTCGCCCTCGGAGTCGGAGCGCCACTGGCCGACCACGGCCCACTCGGGTGGCGGGCCCTCCCCCTGCCAGGCGGGATCGGCCAGGTAGAGCCAGTGGTCGGGTGCCAGTCGGGCGGCCTGGACGAACTCCTCGGGCGGAACGGGATCCTTGGGGGTGGCGGGGGTTTCGGCGCCGGACTCACTCATCTTGGCCTCGCTTGCTGGGGGTACCTGATTCGGTGCGGGAGCGCCCGGCCGTCCGGGCCCGGTGCACGAATTCGCCGGACGTCTCCTGCCACCGTGCACGCAGCTCGTCAGCCGGGACGAGCAGCGAGGCCGGGGCCGACGGACTGAGGAGGAGCACGTCCCGGCCGGACGGCAGTCGGTCCAGGAGATCGGGAAGCGTCATCGTCACGTGCGCGGGCAGTCGGTCCGCCGGCGCCCCCGGCGGCAACGTGAAGACGGGCACCGTGTGTGCGCCCCCGGGTGCCCGCGTCCACGCCGGCTCCCCGTCCTCGGCGACGCACACGGCCACGGCACCGGCCTCCGCGATCGCCTCGGTGACGTCCTCGCCCGGACCGTATCCGGTGGCTGCCAGGTGCAGGGCGGCGTCGGCGTCGTCGACCGGTGGAGCCCAGCCGAGCGCGGCGGGCGAGGGCCGGTAGTCCGGGTTGGCCTCCCAGGAGACGATCCGGCCTCGTGCGTTGCTGCGCCAGCGGCCGAGCACGGCCCAAGGGGGCGCGGGCTCGTCCTCCGTCGCGCCCAGCCAGTGCCGGTCCGTCACGGACAGCCAGTGGTCGGGGGCCGTACGGGCCGCGGCGACGACGTCCTCGGGCGGGACGGGGAAGTCCGGCTCTCCCCGCGCGACGGTCACGCGCGGCGGCGCGGACACGGGGGCGGGGACCGCGCCGGGCCCGGGGGCGCCGCCCGGCTGTCCGCTGGTGGTCGGCATGGGGTCACTCCAGACAGTCACGCCGCGCGGAGGCCCGGCTCGCGGAGGAAGACACGAGGACATCTCATCACCCGTGCGCACCGCCGGCGTCCCCCGCCCCCGGCCCGTCGTCCTCGCCGTTCCTGCCGGGCGGCGGGGCGGGCGCGAAGTGCGGGTTGGCGACGTACGGTCCGAGCGGCATGCCGTACTCCATCGGCTGCGCGCCGCGGATGTACCGGCGGTCGATGCCTCCGGGGAAGAGCACCTCCTCCTGGTCGGGGAAGGGTGAGGCCAGGCCCAGGGTGGCGTTCACGTCGATGCCGCCGGGGACCTGGATGTCGTAGCGCCAGCGGTAGCGGTGGTACAGGGCGGGGGCGCCCATCGGGTTCGCGCGGGCGCTGTCGCGCACGTAGTGACGGTTCGCCGTGGTGCTCGCGAAGACGGTGGTCGGCACCAGGGAGCTGCCGCCGTAGACGTGGTCGATCAGGTGCACCATGTCGGGGCCGTACGGCCGGAGGCCCTCATCGAAGACCCGCTCGGGCCCGTCGGGGCTGAAGCGGAACAGCGGGCCGTCGTGGTCGCGCCACAGCGCGTCAGGGAGCGTGCTGCCCGCCAGTGCGGCCGGGTCGGCGGCGACGGCGGCCGGGGCGACGGGCGGGGTGGTGCTCACCGGGCCGGTGGCGGGCCAGATGACCGGTACGGGCGGAGGGCCGTCCTCGGTCGCGGTGTGCGGCTCCGTCAGCAGGCGGGAGGAGGCGACGAGTCCGCGGCCGGGCAGGTACCAGTCCCAGGCCGGCCCGTCGGAGTAGACCCTCCCGGCCATGTCGGTGACACCGCCGGCGGACGGGCCGTCGGAGGTGTACTCGCCGCGCAGTCCGAGCGACGGTATCTCGGCCACGAACACGTGGAACTCCGCGTCCTCCTGGCCGTAACCCCACACCGTGTGACGGTCGGTGGAGGCGGCCACGGGGAAGGCCTCAAGGGTCTCAGCGAACCGCTCGTCGAACCGGCCGTCCGCCGAGTAGGGCAGGGCCTGCCCGGCCGGGGCCGCACCGGCGTCGGTCTCGGTGGCGCTGCTCGCGTTCCACTCCGCGGTCCGGGCCGTGTCAGCCATGTCGGCCGTGTCGGCCGTGTCAGTCCTGTCAGCCGTGGGGGACGGCGGGGTGGACGGAAGCCGCGGCACGGTCCTGTGCCAGCCACCGGGCCGCCGCACGTCAGCGGTGTCCGACGTGGGTTCCGGCGTCTCCGGCCGCGGGAGGGCCGTGACGATGCCCGGTTGCGTCGCGCTGCCACCGGACACGGTGAACGCGCCGTCGAAGCTCCACACGGTCCGGTCGTTCGTGAGGGAGAAGCCCTGCTGATCGCGCGGTTCCCCTGCGCCGACGCCGGGCACCAGCAGGACCAGGGGGCGGTGCGCGCCGATCAGCGACAGCTCCGGGTCGGCCTCCAGCAGCGCGTGGAACTCCCGCACGGTGACCTGCGCGGTGCCGCCCGGCAGCCGCAGGACCACCGCACCGGCGGGGTCCGTCTCCGCGTACACGAAGTACGGAGCGACGGCACCGTCCTGGGCCCACGGGGCGAACTCCGGCGAGCCGGTGTCACCGGCCCCGACGGTGTACAGACGTGCGGGATCCAGCCCGCCGGGGGTCGGCGTGGGGCCCCAGTTGCGGCCCTGGAGGGGGCCGTCGGGCGTGCGCATCCGGCTTCCGTCGGCGAACGCCCCCATCGTCTCCAGGTGGAAGACGGCCAACTCGTCCGGGTGGCCGGAGTCCCGTCCGGTGGCGAAGGCCTGCTCGGTCAGTTCCCTCAGCCGGGCCTCCGCCGCCGCGTCCCACGTGGTGCCGGCGGACAGATGGAGCACCGCGCGCCCCATCTCCTCGCGTTCCGCCGGAGACTTGGCGTCGAACAGCCGTGCGGCGCCGGTCATCGCCCACAGCGCGCGGGCGTACGCGCGCCGCGTGAGCGGTCCGGTGGCCATCCGCAGCACCGACCGCACCGCTCCGTCACCACCGGCGGTGAGCCGGTCGGACGCGGCCCGCAGCGCGGGCACGTCCCACACGGCGGTGAGCGCGGCGTCCCCCGGCGCGGCCAGGGCCCGGTCGAGCACGGCCTCGAAGTCGGCCGGCCGCGGGACGGGCCCCCCGTCGGGCGTCGGCGCGAGGAGCTGCCACAGCTCCATGCGCAGCGGGGTGTACCCGTTCAGTGCCGGGTCGTTCGCGCGCAGCGTCTCCAGGGCGCCGATCCCGCGCAGCAGCCGCTCGTGACGGCCGCCCGGCACACCGCGATCGGCCTCGACCTCGTTGCCGAAGACCAGCCGCAGCGCCCGTACCAGCCGCAGGGCGCGCGGCGCCTCGTCGTCCCAGGCGGGGAGGCCGGTGGGGCGCGGGAGGGGTCGCAGGCCCGCCGCCTCCGTCAACTCGGCGATCGCGCCGACCGGTTCGGGAAGGAAGGTCTCCATCCGCGCCAGAGTGCCTTCGGGTGTCGCCGCGAGCAGCCGCACGGTGTCGTTGTAGCCCGTCCTGCCGGTGGCGGCCGTGGTGGTGCGCCCGCTGTGGTTGGCGGCGTGCTGCGCGAGCGCGACCTCCTCCAGGGGGTCGTCGACGAGCGGCGCGGGCCTGATGAGGGACTGCGGGCGAAGCGGGTCGCCGGCCACGGCGCCGTAGCAGCTCGCGACGTGCAGTGCGTCCCCGGCCGCCCGCGTGACCACCTCGGGCAGCCCGCCGATGTAGCGCCCGCCGTCCTCGGAGCCGAGCAGCAGCACCCGGCCGTCCTTGCCGGCCAGCTTCAGTCCGCCGGGGACTCCGTGGGCGTGGAAGGTGTAGACGGACGCCTCGGGGTCCGGGGCGGTCTCCTCGGCGCCGACCGTGTGGAAGGTGTCGCCGAGGCGGAGCACGTGCGTGCGCTCCCGCATGCCCCGGTACAGCCTCAGCCGCCGTTCCCGCAGCCGCCTGCGGCCGTCGTCGGGCATCGACTCGCGGCCCTCGAAGCGGTGGTCCGCCCCGACCAGCGGGCGGGTGTCCACGTCGCTGTCCCGGAACCGGACGCCGTCCACGGTGACCCACTCGCGGTCCTCGGGCCGCACGGTCCCGTCCGCCGGGGGATCGAACGGCACCCAGTCGCCGTAGGCGTCGTCGGGGTCGGAGTCGACGAGCGACGGTACGGAGACGACGGGCCCGGCGGTGGTGACGTCGGGGCCGGCGGTGGTGACGTCGGGGCCGGTCTCGGTCCCGGTGAGGCGGCCGTCGCCGCTGGGTGCCCAGACCCTGCGGCCCAGCCGCTCCGCCACGGCCCGTGCCAGCGGCCCGTACTGCGCTCCCGCGTACGGGCTCACCAGCACCACCGGTACGTCCGGCGGCAGCGCGGCCAGCACCGGATCGGCGGCCAGGAGGTCTGCCAGCGCCTGCGGGCCGAGCTCACGGCCGTCGGCGAACAGGGCCTCGTCGTAGCCGGCCTCGGCCGCCACCACGTACGCCGTCTCGCCCCACGGTGACGCCCCCTCGGAGACCGTCCGCAGCTCGCCGCCCCGCTGTTCCTGGAGCCGGATCAGCGAGGCGTCGACGCTCTCGATGCCGGTGCCGGTCCAGTCGCGCCCGTGCGGAGCGCCCTGGGCGTCGGTCATCAGCGTGGCTTCGGACAGCAGCGGGTCCGCGGCGTCGGCGACGGACGGGAGCGAGGCGGTGGACGCCGGCTCGGACACGGCCGGGCTCGCGGTGCCCCGTCCGGTGGACCGGGGCACCGGCGCGGGGAGCGTGCGGGGCGCGTCCCCGGGTGCGGCGTACCGGACCGGGCTCGTCTCGTGCCAGACGTCGGCGGTCGGCACGCTCCCCGCGACGGGCGAGTCGTGCAGGGTCAGCACCGGCTGTCCGGAGTCGCCGGCCGCCGACAGGTCCGCCGGGAAGTCGGTCCACCAGACGGAGCGGCCCAGCCGCTGGGCGAGCCGGTGGGCGACGTCCCCGGCGTCGGCGGGCGGTCCCGAGAACGCCAGGACCAGGGGGGTGGTCAGTTCCCGGCGCATCAACGGCAGGTCGTTCGCCAGCACTTCCGCGAACTCGCCGGTGGGCACGCTGGACGTCTCGCCGTCGTAGGACAGTTGGAGGAGGTCGGGGTCGTGCGGGTCCGGGGCGACACGCACCAGGTACGGGACCGGTGTGTCCGTCCCCTGCTTCCACGGCGCGTCCGTCGTCCCGGCGGGTGTGTGGAACTGCGCCAGGTCCACGCTCGGCGGCAGCTGTCCGCCGGTGAAGTCGCGGCCGCCCCCGTGTACGCCGTCCTGGACCGTGCGCAGACGGGTGGTGGTGTACGCGCCGGACTCCTCCAGGGCGTATGCCGCCGCCACGTCCGGGTCGGACGCCTCGCGGCCCACCGCGAAGGCGCGGGTGATCAGGTCCAGCGTCTCGTCGCGCTCCGCTCGGCCCGTCCGGGCGCCCAGGGGCAGGTGGAGGACCTGCGCGATGAACTCGCCCTGGTCCGGGTCGGTGTCGGGCAGCGTCTCCTCGGCCTTGACCCGGGCCCAGAAGATGCGTGACCGCTCGGTCACGCCGACCTCGTTGGTCTCGATGTCCAGGGCGGTCGCGGCCTCGTCCGCGGGGTCGCCGTCCCGCATCCACTGTGCGGCGGCCTCCACCGCCGGCAGATCCACGAAGCTGACCAGCACGTCGCCGGGCCACGTCGACCACTGCTCGGCGGCGGCGGTCAGCGCACGACGGGTGGCTTCCTGGTCCACGGCGGCAGCGCCGCCCGCGTGCGCCTCGGCCACCCGGCGCAGCAGGTCCAGCGTGAAGGGGCCGGCCGCGTCGAAGTCGGAGTCGCTGCTCCACATGTGGTCCACCGCCGCCGCACCGCGCAGCAGATCGCCGAAGTCGGGCGCGTCGTCCACCTCGTGCCCGAACGTGAGCCGCAACGCCCGCACCAGGCGCAGCGTCCTCTCCCGCGTCTCGTCCGTGACGGGTCCGTCGCCCGGGTGGTAGCCGGCGACCTCGGCCAGGCGGTCCAGTGCGGGGCCCGTGGGCTCCGGCCGGAACAGGTCCCATGCCCGGTGGCGTCCCTGCGCGTCCGCGTACAGGGTGCGCATGTAGCGGCCGTCGGCCGACCGCGTCCCCTGCGAGCTGTACGCCAGGCGAACGGTGCGTCCCGTGCTGTTCGCCAGGTGCTGCCCCATCGAGACGTCGCGCAGCGGGTCGGGGACGAACGGGCCGGGGAAGGCGTCGCTCACGGTGTCCGGGGCCGGCACGGCGCTGCCCCTGGGCGCTCCGCTCCAGCAGACCACCATGTCGATCCAGTGGTCCGCGGGCAGGCTCGCCAGGCTCTTGCGGCGCTTGAGCCACGGCCCGGCCTCACGCTCGTCGACCAGCCGGACGCCGCCGTCCCGCATCGCCAGCTGGAGGACGCCCGGTTCGCCGTGCATGTCCAGGCGGTAGGCGGTGTCCTCGGGTCCCGGGCGCGGCAGGTCGTGTTCCTGGGACATCCCGCCCGTGGCGGGGTAGTGGTGCACGAACGTCGTCATCCGGTCGAAGTGGCGGCCCTCGTCCTCGAAGTGCTTGGCGTACTCGGCGGGGTGGTGCGAGGCGCGGCCGATCTGCTTCCCGCTCAGGGCGCTGACGATGGGCCGTGTCACCACGTCGCGGTGCCAGTCCGGTGCGTCGTCGTCGGGGTCGGGCGCCAGGCCGGGCACGCTCGCGATCCAGTCGCCCTGCGGGATGCCGGGGCGACGGACGACGTCGATGGTGCTCGCCGCGCCGGGCGCCGAACTGAGCGTCGCCTCGCCGCTGTGCGCCCACACCGTCAGGCCGGTACGGTCCGCGAGTTTGCGCGGCAGGTCGAGGTAGGCGTCCGCGGCGAAGGGGACGGCCAACACGATGGGGGTGCCCTGCGACAGCCCCTCCCCCGCCACGTCCGCCGCGACGAGCTCCACGAACTCGTCGGCGCCCAGCTCGCGCGTCGAGCCGTCCGGCAGTCGTGCCTCCACCCGGTCGTGCGCTCCGCCGGCGGCCACGACGTACGGGGTCACGCCCTGCGGCCAGGGGGTCCCCTGGGTGTCGAGGACGTCGTACGTACCGGACGGGGTGTCCTCCAGCACGTCGCCGTTGGCGGTGTCCAGCTCCGCGACGGCGTCGTCGTCCCAGTTGAGACCCGGCACCCGGCGGCCCTGGACCGTGAAGTGGCGCGCGCGGCCGGGTGCCCTCACACCCAGCTCGGTGAGGTGGAAGGCGCCCAGTGCCGCGAGGCTCGTCGCCGCTCCGGCCGCCGTGGACCGTTCCACCAGGGCGAACAGCTCCGCACGCCGGTCCTGTCCGACATCCGAACCGGGGTCCAGGTGCAGCACGCGGCGGGCGAGGGCGTCGATGTCCAGCGGGCGGTCGCGCAGCGACGGGTCCCGGCGCCGCAGGGTGTCCAGGGTCTGCACCGCTGCCGCGTCGGGCGGCTGGGAGATGCCGATCGTGGCCTGCCGGCCGAGCTCGGCCCGGGTCACGCCGTCGAGGGCACCCGTGCCCACCCAGTCCTCGGCGGGCCGGGTCAGGCTCCGCGCCCCGACCGTGAAGTCATCGACGGTCAGGCGCGGTTCGCCGGCGGGGCGGCCCTGCTGGAGGTCGTCGAGCGCGCGGGCCAGCAGCCGCCGGAACAGGGTCCGCGCTGTCTGTGCGCGCCGCCTGGCCGTGGTGACCTGCTCGTCACGGTGCGCGCCGTCGGCCCGGCGCGCGTCGGCGCCGTAGCCGGTGACGGCGACGCGCGGCAGCGACACGCCCGCCCGCTGGTTGCGCAGTCCCGCGGTGGCCACCTGGGAGGCCAGCAGGCGCAGGGTCTCCGTGCCGTTCGCGGACGGTGTCGTGCCCCCGTGCGCGTACGCCACCAGGCTGCGCGTGGGCAGCGCGGGCGGCGGTGGGGCGGCCGGGGCCGTGTGTACGGGCGCGGTGAACACGGGTGTCGAGGCGGTCTCCACCCCCTGCATGGGGTCGGAGGCCGTCTCGACACCCTCCATGGGGTCCCCGGCCGAGGAGCGGGCCCTCGCGGGGGAGGTAACCGCAGCGGCGTCGCCGGGCGTGGCGTCGCCCGTGGCCGTGGAGGCCGTCCCGGACGGCGGTGCCGCGGGCAGGGGCGAATCGACCGGGCGGCGGCCCTCCTGGACCCCGCCCCGGTCGACGGGCCGCGCCTCTCGCCAGTCGGCGGCCGTCGGGCTGGTCAGTGTCATCAGCGAGCCGACGAGCGTGGGCACCGTGACACCCGCGTCGTCCGTGCCGGACAGCTCCACCGGGAACGGGCTCCACCACACGCCGCGGCCGAGCCGCTGGGCCACCAGGTCCGCGACGCCGGGTGCGGGCCCGTCGAATCCGTCGAGCACCAGGAGGACGGGGGTCGTCAGGTCCTTGCGTCGCAACTCGACGTCAGCGGCGAGCAGTTCGGCGAACTCGGCGGCCTGCACCTGGTACTCGGCGCCGTTGAAGGTCACATGGAGGTTGTTGCCGTCCTGGAGGTCCACGGACGCCCGCACCAGGTAGGGGACGGGCTTGGCCGTGCCGGAGGCGTCCTGCCCGGCCCACGGGGCGGCGACGACGCCGCTCGGCACCCGGAACGTGTCCAGTCCGGGCAGGAGGGCGGCGGCGCCGTCCTTCCAGTCGAGACCGCCGCCCAGGGCGGCCCCCATGGTCGTGGCCGCCGAGGTGCGGTCGAAGGCGCCGCGTGCCTCCAGGTCGTAGGCTGCCGCGACATCCGCGTCGGTCATGTTCCGGCCCGCCGCGAAGCCCTTGGTGAGCAGGGTCAGTGCCTCGCCGCGCAGGGTCTCGTCCACCTCGACGTCGGGGTCGAGGTGCAGCATCCTCGTCGTGAGCGCGTCGGCGTCCTGGGCCGCGAGCAGTGTCTCCTCGGCCTTGACCCGCGCCCAGAACATCCGTGCCCGCCCGGCCTCGCCCACCTCGTCGGGGCCGGAGAGCTTCAGCGCGGTGACGGCCGCCGCGTCCACCTCCGCGGTGTCCGTGAGCCATTGGGCGGCCGAGTCGAGCACCGGCAGGTCGACGAAGCGGCTCACCGGCAGGGAGGGGCCGGCCTGCCATGCCTGTGCCGCCGCGGCCAGGACACGACGGGTGACGTCCCGGTCCACGCCGGACGCGGCCTCGGGGTGGGCGGCGATCACCCGTCGCAGCAGGTCGTGCGAGAACGGTCCCGTCGGGCCGAGGTCCGGATCGGCGTGCCACATGTTGACGACCGCGGCGGCTCCGCGGATCAGGGTCGTGAAGTCGTCCGCGTCCTCCACGTCGTGCCCGAAGACCAGCCGCATGGCCCGCACCAGGCGAAGCAGCGCGGCACGGCTGCGCGGCGACGCCGCACCCTCGAACCCGGCCAGTCCCGCGAGCCGGTCGAGCTCGGCCTCGTCGGGCTCCGGACGACGGGTCTCCCACCACCACTGGCGGCCGCTCGCCTCGGTGAAGAGCACCCGCACGGGGTCGTCCTGGTAGGTGAACGCGCCCTGCAGGGCGTAGGAGAGGCGCACCGTGCGCCGCGTCTCGTTCGCCAGGTGCTGCCCCAGGGAGAGGGCCTCGTCCGCGAGCGGATCGGCGGCGAACGGCACGGCGAAGGAGTGGCCGGCCTGGGAGAGGTCCTGTGTGGTGCCGTCCAGGGGAGTCGAGGAATAGCAGACCACCATGTCGATCCAGTGGTCGGCTGGCCTGCTCGACAGGCTCTTGCGCCGGCGCAGCCACTCGCCCGCCTCGTGCCGGTCCGCCGTCCTCGACCCGCCGCCGGCCAGCGGCAGCACCAGCTGCCCCGGCAGGCCGTGGCCCGCGAGGTGGTACGCCTTGTCCTTCGGCCCCGGATCGTCCAGCGGGAGCTTCGCGGAGTACGTGCCGGTGGCGGGGTCGAAGTGGACGTACAGCGTCATCTGGTCGAGGCGGCCGAAGTTGTGCTCGCGTGACCCGGCGAGCTCACCGGGCTCGTGCAGGCTGCGGCCGATCTGCTCTCCGGTCAGCGCGCTGACGACGGGCTGGGTCAGCACGTCACGGTGCCAGTCCGGTGCGCCGTCGTCGGCGTCCGGCGCGAGGCCGGGCCGGACCGGGACCCAGGAGCCGTGCGGCTGTCCGTCCTCGCGGATCAAGGCGATGGTGCTCTGCCCGGCCGGACCGGGGTTACGCCGCGCCTGGCCGCTGTGGACCCACACGGTGCGGCCGGTGCGCTCGGCGAGCGTGCGCGGCAGGTCCAGGTACCGGTCACCGGCCGACGGGACGGCCAGCACGATCGGGATCCCGGCCGGCAGGCCCTGCAACGCCGGGTCGGCGGCCACCAGTTCGGCGAACTCGTCGGCGCGGAGGTCGCGCGTCGTCCCGTCGGGCAGCCGCGCCGTCACCGTGTCGTGGCGACCGTCGGCCAGAACGGCGTACGGCGTCTCGCTCCACGTCCACGGGGCGAAGTCCGTGATGCCCATCGACTCGAAGCCGCCGGACCCGTCGGGCCGGAGTCCCTCGATGAACATGCTGTCCAGTTCGACGACGTCGGATCCGGCCCAGTTCAGGCCCGCCACCCGGGCCCCGCCCACGGTGACGTGCCGGGCGCGGTCCGCGGCGAGGACGCCCTCCTCCTCGAGGGAGAACGCCGTGAGGGCCGCGAGGCCGTCCGCCCGGCCGGCCGCGAGCGCCCGCTCGACCATCGTGTAGAGGTCCCTGCGCATCTCCGGGTCGACGAGGACGGACGGGCCGAGGTGGAGGACGCGCCGGGCGACCGCGTCCACGTCGAACGTCCCGGTGCGCAGCTCCCGGTCGTCGCGGCGTGCCGCGTCCAGGGCCTCGACCGCCGCCGCGTGACCCGGTGACGTGACGGCGATGGTGGCCTGGCGGCCCAGGTCCGCGCGGCTCACCGACCCGGGCATGCCGGCGGTGCCGCCCTGGGCGGGCAGGCGCGCCCGGCCACGCTGCGTGATCTTGAAGTCCTTCGGGGTCAGCCGGGTCCGCCCCGCCGGCAGGTTCGTCTGGAGGGCGCGCAGCGCGTCGTCGAGCTTGCGGACGAACAGGTCGTGCGCGGTCCGGGCACGCTGGTCGCCCCTCTGCCGGGCGGCCTGTTCCCGCTCCTGCGCGGTTCCGGCCCCGCGGGCGTCGGCACCGAAGCCGGCGATGTCGATCCTCGGCAGCGGTACCCGGGTGCGCAGGTTGCGCAGACCTGCCCGGGCGACCTGGAACGCCAGCCGTTCGACGCTCTCCTGGGCGTCGGCCGAGGGGCGCGTCTCTCCCTGGCCGTACGTCACGAGGCTCTGCCGGGGCAGGCGTGCGAGTGGCCGGGCCGGGGCGGCGGCCGTCGGTGCGGCGAACACCGGCTGCGCGCCGCCCGTTTCCAGCGCCGTCGGGTCCGGGCCGGTGGGCTCCGCGTCGGCCATGTCCACGTCGGTCGCCTCGGGGGCGGTCAGGTCCTCGAGGCCCGTTCCGAGCAGGCCGAAGTCGAAGTCACCGAAGTCGAAGTCTGCGGGGTCGAAGTCCCCGAGGTCGAGGCCGTCCCACGCTGACATGTCGAGGTCGCCGGTGTCGCCGGTGTCCAGGCCCAGTTCGTCCAGGACCGACATGTCGATGTCGGGCATGTCGGCGTCGGTGCCGGACTGCGCCGACGGGGTCGCTCCGGCGTCGGTGCCGGACTGCGCCACCGGGGTCGGGGCCGGGGTCGTCGCTTCCGCCTCGGCGCCGGTGTCCGTGGCGGGCGCCGTCCAGCGGTGCCGCAGGCCCAGCCCGGAGCGGAGCGTGTCGGCAAGCTCCACGGCGGACACCGGTGCGGCCCCGGTGCCGGTCCAGGTGCCCAGCAGGTGGCCGGCGACGCGGCGTACGGCGTCGCGGAAGCCGTCACCGGCGTACCGGGAGTCGGCGAGGACCGGGTGCGGCTCCGCCGGCAGCACCAGGGAGACGGCGGCGTCCCAGGCGCGGCTGGTCCCGCTCTCGCCCGTTCCCTCGGGAGCCGCTTCGGCGAAGTCCGCGTACGCCCGTGCCCACAGCCGTCGTGACGCGTGCGCGGCGGCCGTGTCCAGCGTGTCCGACCAGGCGCCGTCACCCGCCATCCGCACCCGCATCAGGTCCAGCGGCGACAGCGCGCCCGCGGGCAGCCGGTCGTCGCCGCGCAGCATCATCTCGGTCCGCTGGCCGACGGAGAGCGTGATGCCCACGGCCTCGCGTTCCTGCGGGCCGAAGGTCTCGTCCTCGGCGGGTCGCAGCGGGGCGGGCGGCAGGTCACCCTCGGTCAACTGCCGTGCGATCCATGCGCGTTCATCGGCGTCCCGCGGGACCACCGGGGCCGCGTCACCGGCGTCGGAGGGGTCGTCCGGGTCTGTGTCCCGCGCGTCGGGTGTGACGCCCAGGGCCCACAGCCGCGCCTCGGCGTCCTCCACCAGGCGGCGCGCCCCGTCGACCCCGGCCCAGGCGTCGGCCACCGCGGTCTCGTCACCACTGATCCGCTCCGTCGTGGCGGCTTCGGCCGCGGTCTCGCCGAGTGCGCCCAGCGCCCGTGCGTGCGCGTCCCGGGCGGCGTCGAGCTCCGGGGTGCCGGTCCCCGCGCGGGTTCCCGCAGGCGGGGAGGTCTGCGGGGCCGTGCGGGGCGACTTCGCGTTGGTGGCCACCGCCGTGCCGGTGCTGCCGGGGCCGTCGCCCTCCGCACTCGTGATCCGCCCCCAGGTGCCCGCCGTGGCCGGCTGTCCGTCGGGACCCGGCAGCACCGCGACGGTGTACGTCCCGGTCGCCGGGTCGTGGTGGAGCGTGGTGGCGCTGTGGGTGGCCCACCAGTTGCGGGCCGAGTTGCGGGCGCCCTCACCGGGGACGCTGCCCTCGACGGGCCGCGCACCGGACGGCCTGCCGTGCGGCACCACGGCGATGACCTCGGCGTACCCGTCCTCGGAGAGCAGCTCCGGGTCGCGGAAGACGAGTTCGCCGAACTCGCCGGGCGGCACCGGTCCCTGCATCCGCAGACCGTCGGCGTCACCGTCGGCGACGTACACGAAGGGCCGCGGGCGGTGCGGGTCGGCGGTCCAGGGCGCGGGCTCGGTGCCGACGGGCACGAGCGTGCCGTCGGGCGCGTATCCCAGCAGGGTGACGACGTCAGGGTCGAACGTGCCCTGGGGCCGCGACACACCGTCCAGCGCCCGGCCCCAGGCCGTACCGTCGTCGTCCGTCAGGAGCCGGTCCGAGTCCAGCGCGCCCTGCTGCTCCAGGTGGTGTGCGGCCAGCTCGCTCAGCTGCCACGGGTCGCGGCCGGCGGCGGCGGCCCGCCGTGCCACGAGGACCGCTTCACCGAACCGCGCCGGGTCGGGCGCGGGCAGGTGCAGCACGGTGGCGGCGAACACGCCCTGGTCCACCTGCCCGGTCGTCAGGGCGACCTTGAACGACGCCCACACCAGCCGCGACCACTCGGCCTCGCCCACCGGCGCCGAGAGGTCGAGCCCCAGGACGTCGCGGGCGATCTCCTCGCGGCGGGGCGTGGCGGCGAGGTCCGTCAGCATGTGGACCAGGTGCGGCAGCGCGATCCACCGGGTCAGGGGTTCGAGCGGCCCCACGTCCCGGCGCCGGGCCGCCTCCGTCAGCAGGCTCCGGTGGGCGTCCGGCGTGAACTGCGGTGCCGGCCCCGTCGCGAACCCTCCCGTGTGGTGGCCGGTCATGAGCTGCTCGTACAGGTCCAGGGTGAACGTGCGCGCGCCGTCCCGGTCCAGGTAGGGATCGGCCTCGCGCATCAGGTCGAGCGCGCCGATGCCGCGGAGCAGCACATGGTGGTCCGGGGCGTCGTCGACCGTGGCGCCGAAGATCTGGCGCAGCGCGCGGACCAGCCGCAGGGTGCGTTCCTGTACGGCCTCGGGGACCGGCCCGGGGCCGTGGTGCAGCCCTGCGTCGCGGGCCCGCTGCTCCAGTGCGGCCCCGGTGGGCTCCGGCCGGAACATGGCCCACGGGTAGGCGCGGCCGCGCGCGTCGGTGTGGAGGCTGAGGTAGGCCTCCTGGGCGCCGTGCCGCGACTGGACGGCGGCGTTCATGAGGGTGGTCGCGAACACCGTGCGGCCCGTCTCGTTGGCCGTGTGCTGGCCGACCGCGACGTCCGCGAGCGGGTCGGGTGTGAACGGCAGCGGGCCGTCGATGTGCTGCCCGTGCATCTCCCCGATGCCGGGGGTCGCCGCCGCGTAGCAGACGAGCAGCACCACGGGGTGTTCGGGGGCGAGGGAGGCCAGGCTGCGGCGGCGGGCGAGCCTGCGGGCGAACTGCGGCCCGTCGTCGGTCCGCTCCCCCTGCGGGGTGTGCCACATGACGGAGCCCGGCAGACCGTGGTTGTTGGGGAAGTACGGCGTCGGCAGGTTGAGTTCGACCCAGGGCACGGGTGCCATGGGTTGCGTGAAGTCGTAGGAGGTGCGCTGGAAGGTGTACGAGGTGACCGTCCCCAGCCGGCTGTGGTTCAGGGTCCGCGACCAGCCCCCGTCGTCGGAGTCGGCGAGGTCCATCGAGATGTATCCCGTGGACCGGTTCCCGTGGTGGGCGATGGAGAGGGAGCTGACCTGGTCGTCCGTCGTGTCGGCGGTCGAAGTGGGAGCTGTGGCGGGCGCGTTGGCGAACCACTGGCCCCTGGGCGCCTGCTTCTCCTCGTCCAGCAGCAGGACGACCGAGCGGTCCGGGGCTCCGGGGAGGCGTCCGACGGCCGACCGGCCGGTGGTGGCCCACACCTCTCTGCCGAGGCGGTCGGCGAGCCCGCGAGGCAGGTCCAGGGACGCTGCTCCGGGCCGGTCGACGTGCAGCAGCAGCGGCCCCGGCCGGCCCGCGAGGTTCCGGTCGAGGGCCATCAGCTCGTGCAGGACCTCGGGCGGTACGGGACGCGCGAAGCCGCCGAGCCCGCGCACCACGACCGCGTCGGACCGCCCGCCGAGCATCAGGAGGTACGGGTCGGGGTGGCCGGGCGTGGGGAGCCACGGCGCGGTCTCGGGCCCGCTGTGGCCGGTCGTGCCGTCGGGGGCGCGCGAGACGCGGCCGGTGGTGCCGGGGTCGAAGTCGGCCGGCAGGGGCCTGCCGAGCCAGTTCCAGCCGCGCGGGCGGCCGTGTGCGTCGGTGATCCGGAAGTCCGCGTGGAAGGCGCCGCGTCGGGCGAGGTAGTGGGCGGACACCGCGCTCAGCGTGGCGGCGCCTGCGGTGGAGGGGTCCGTCACCAGCCGTACCAGGGCTCCGCGGGCGGCGGCGTTCACGGTGTCGGAGGGGTCGAGGAGCAGCGTCCGGCGGACCAGCGCGTCCAGGTCCAGGAAGCCGCCGCGCAGCTCCGGGTCCGAGGCCCGCAGCCGGTCGAGCCGCTCCAGCCCCTCGACGGCGCGCCCCCGGTCGACGCCGTTCAGGGCGCCGAGGCCGTACAGGGCGTCGAGGACCGCCTCGCGGTGCCGCTCCGCGTCGTCGGGCGACACCTGCTGCGACGTGGCGGTGGTGCCCTGGTGCGGGGCGGGAGGGTTCGGCATCTGGGGAGCCGGGTGGTTCGGCTCGGAGGCGACGGGCCGGGTGTGGACCGGACGGCGGGCCGGACCCGGGCGGTGCGGGAGCGTCGCATGGGTGTACGCGCCGTCCTGGCGGACGACGCCGCCGACGGGCTTCGGCTCCAGCTCGTCCAGGAGGGCCTGGGCGTGCTCGTCGGGGAAGAGCCCGTCCCGCGCGACGTTCTCCCTCAGCTCCCGCTCGTCGAGGGGATAGACGTTCCAGTACCGGCCCCAGTTGTCCGCGTAGTCCAGGGCCGGGTCGTGGCCGGGGACGCCGTCCAGTGCCAGCTGGGCGCCGCGCATCACCTCATGGGCGGTGTGGTGGCCCACGGTCAGCGAGATGGCCAGCATCCCGGCCCGGATCAGACCGAGGTCCAGGTCGAGGCCCCACTGGTCCCGCATCCGGGCGGCGTGCAGTACGAAGCGGTACGTGGACCCGGCGGTGCCGGTCGCCACCAGGCCGCCCGAGTCCTCGGACCGGCCCTGGAAGTCGGCGCTCATCGCGAGGTCGTACACCGCCGTCGCGGGCATCCAGGTCAGTCCGGCCTCGTCGACCGCGATCCGGCGCTCCGCCGCGCTCAGCGGCGGACGCGCGGTGTCCGGATGTGCCGGGTCCGCCACGGGCCGCGGCAGTTCCCTGACGGCGGCCTCCTTCTCCTCCAGGGTCATGGCCGACTGCTGGATCTCGATGGCGCGCCGCATGTACTCGGCGTAGGCCTCCCGCTGCCGGCGGCTCGGCCGCTCGGCGGCGATCTCCGGATGCTGCTCCTCCACACCGCCGAGCATCTCCGGCACGAGGTTCTCGGAGATCCCCTCGTAGAGGAACGCCACGAGCTCCCGCAGGTTCCCACTCCTCAGCACACGCTGGAGCGCGTCGCGGGACGTGCCGACGACGCCCGCCTTGAACTTGCTGGTGTCGCCGAACGTCGCCAGCGCGCGCGGATGCCGCATGCGAGCCGCCGCCCACGCGGCACTCGCCATCTTCCTGAACTCGGCGGTGACCGCCTCGTGTTCGGCCAGGTACTCGCCCAGCCGGCGGTCGAAGGCGGCGGACTCCTCGGCGTAGCGGATACGCGTCAGGACCCACGGGGGCGCGTCGCTGTTCCTGCGCTCCGGGCTCGGACGCGCGGAACGGCCGCGTGAGCGGGACCTGCCGCGCTCGGGGGTGGGTACCGTCAAACGCTCGGCGGTCTCCTCGGGCCCGGTGGACGGGGATTCCCCGGTCTCCTGCCCTGTGACCGGGGACCCTGAGGTCCGCTCGGGTGCGGGCCGCTCCGACGGAGCCGTCTCCCTGACGGGCGTGGTGGTCCCCGACGGCTCCGACGAACCCGGCGGGACGCGGCGGTGGTCGTCGATCTCGATCGTCACCACGCGCCCCTGGGCCGGATCGGTGGCCCTGCGCACCCGCTTGGCGCCCTTGGTGAGACCGAAGTCCCGTACGCCGACGCGCGGCCCGCTCATGTCCGCCTGGAAGGTGGTCAGTACCTGGGCCAGCCTCGCCGCGAGCGCCCTCGCGACGGCGTCCGCCCGGTCCTGGCCGCTGGCCTGCGAGCGGTTGCCGTGCCCGGTGAGGGTGATCCTGGGCAGGGGCAGTCCGTGGGCGCGGTTCCACAGCCCCGCGCGCGCCAGCGACTGCGCCAGGCCGTCGATCGTGCCGCCCGCGTCGGCGGGGACGGCGTGGTCCCCCTCGTCGAAGTGGATCGCCTGCTGGTGCCAGCGCGGCGCGTGGCCGTGCAGCACCACCGTCGTCAGCGGATTGGCCACCGCGGGCGAGGAGTCGGACAGCAGTGCCGCGTTGACCTCGTGCGCGGACTCACCGGGCCGCTTGCTGTACGCACGGAAGGACCAGAGGTCCTTGTCGTCCATCACCGGCGCGGCGTCCCGGATCGCTTCCTTCGCGCGGGAGCGCGCCCGGTCCACCTCACCCAGTGCCAGCGCGTGTTCGGGCCGGTCCTCGTCGAAGAAGGGGGGCAGTTGCTCGGCGTCGTGGACAGCGGCCAGCGCCCTGGCCACCCGTGCGAAGCCCGCCGGGCCGTCCGTCTCCGACGGGTCCGCCCCGCGTTCCCGTGCCTCGGCGACGTGCCGTTCGGCGCCGCGGGCCAGCTCGAGGAGCTCGTGCTCCGAGTAGCGGTCGAGGTTCTCGTCGATGACGTCGTCGAGGACCTCGGCGGAGATCCCGTTCCGGGAGTGGGTCTCGTTCTCCAGGGTGATCTGGTGGGTGCCGTCCTCGCTTTCCAGCACGACCTGCGCGAAGTGGTAGGGGGCGTGCGGGCCCACCCGGTCGCCGGGCTTGGCGTGGTTGTGCGTGAACAACTGCGCGCCGCCGTCGTTCGTGGTGCTGACCGACTGGATCAGATAGCCCTCGCCGACCCCCGCCCACGCGTACTCGTTGACACCGATGCGCCGCGCGGCCGACGCCAGCGGGGTGCGCAGCGGGTTGTCCGGTTCGTAGCTCAGGGCCCGGCCGTAGCGCTCGCCCGGTGTGGGGGCGCCCACCACGCCACCGGTGAAGCGCTTGTCCCGGCCCGTCTGGCGGGCGGCCCAGCGGGGGGTGACGTCGGTGGCGGGGCGCGAGCCCTCGGCGACCTCCGTCAGCGCCTGGGCCAGGTGGTGCGTCCCGGTGACCTCACGGCCGTGCTGCCCGTTGACCGGCGCCGTGGAGACCATGGTGCCGCCGGGGCCGCGGAAGGCGATGTGGGACAGGGGCGCGTCCGCCGAGCCGGCCACCATCTGGGCGAAGGACCGTGTGAAGGCGTGTTCCGAACCGCCGGAAGCCGTCAGGAACTCCGGCTCCACCCGGAACAGCGGTTCGCCGTACGAACCGTCCTCCTCCGGCAGCAGTACGCCGGCCGACTCGTCGGCCTTCAGCCGGACTCCGGCACCGGCCGCGGTCAGCCGCGCCGCGGCACGTCCTATCGCCGCTCGGGTGGCGTACACCTGGCGGCTGCGGCCGGTGGTGTCCCCGTCGCCCGCGAGCATCGCCAGCGTCCGGTCCTCGGAGATGTGCAGCGGCGGCCGGCCGGCCATGGGGACGGCCGCCTGGTCCTGGCGCGGCAGGACCAGCGCGTCGGGGCCGGTGCCCGCCCGGACCTCGCCGGCGGTGGGCGGGAGCGGCCGGGTGAACAGGACCCCGGTACCGCGCTTGTCGATGACGCCGTAGTCACGCGTCGTCAGCGGCCGGGGGCGGAGCTCCTCGATCTTTCGTTCGCGGACGGCCTGGTCGGCCAGCCGGTCGAACTCCGCGTCCCCGTCGGAGCTGGACGGGTCGTCGCTGTCCGGGTCCCGTCCGCTGCCGAAGTCGCTGTCGAAGTCGCTGTCGAAGTCGCGGGCTCCGGGCAGGCCGTCGCCCTCGGACGGGTCAGTGGAGACCCAGCCCGCACCGGTGTTGCCGTCGTTCAGGTCCAGCATGAGGTGCCGGGTCCCTGCGGTGGGGTGCGTGGCCACGTCGACCGGTGCCTCGGGGTACCAGACGCGGCGGCCCGTCGTCCCGGTGACCAGGAAGGCGACGGCCGCGGCGTACGCCGGGGGCAGCGCCAGGACGATGTCGGCGCCGCGGGGCCGCCGGGAGTCGTACGAGATGAGCATGGCCAGCTCGTCGGGGCTTTCGACCCGGAAGGTACGCCCCGGCATGGCGACCTCGACGGCGTGGCCGGCCGCCCTGGCCACGACCATGTACGGGTTCTGCCACGGGGCGGGACGCGGGATGACCCGGCCCCGGCCCCGCACGGCGTAGGAGGCCCGCTCGGGGGCGGGCAACCCCTGCCCGGTGAAGTCACGGCCTACGGCGGTCCCGTCGTCGTCACGCAGCAGCGTGCCCTCGACCAGGGCGCCGCGGCCCGTCTCGATCTGCCGCTCGATGAAATAGAGGGCGAGTCGCTCGACGCTCGCGAGGTCGTCGGAGGACGCGTCGAGCGCCAGCGAACCGAGTAGCAGGAAGTCCGCGGGGCCCGGCCGGGCCCCGCCGGCCATGTGCAGAACCTCGTGGGTGACGCGGTTCAGGCCGTGGCGCAGCTCCCGTGACGTCGGGTGCGCGGCCGCCTCCTCCCGGACGAGGTCGAACAGCGCCTGGGAGGTCTCGCGGAGCCGGGCACGCGGGATGCTTCCCCGGTGCGGGCCGAACACGGTGTCCAGCCAGCCCGGGTCGGACGCCTCGTCGTCGGAGTCGGAGTCGCTGTCGGAGTCGTCGGACTCCTCCGCGAGCGGGGAGAGGTCACGCCCGGGCGGCAGCGGGGGCGGCACCGCGCCGTCCGGACCGGTCTGCGGCGAGGCGGCGGGGAGCGACACCGGGTCGACCCACACGGGCTCGCGGCTCTCCGCCGGGGCGTCCGTCCGCGCGTCGGCCCAGCTCGTGCCCTCCGGTGAGGTGTGGGCGTCGATGTCCCCGGCGACCGCCGCCCACAGCTGGAGGTGGCGCGGGCGCAGGCCGGTCTGCGCGAGACCCTCGGGGGCCTGCTCCCGGAACGGTCCGAGCAGGCTGCCCGGCGCGTGCAGGCGCTCGGGGTTGCTCGCGTCGCGCGTCTCGTCGCGCAGGAACAGCTGGTGCGCCAGCTCGTGCGCGAAGTCCGCCGGGTCGGCATCGGCCCACCACGCCCGCTGGTTCATCCGCTGGTCACGGCCTACGAGATCGACCGTCAGGTGGGGGTTCCCGTCCGGCCGGACGGGCTCGACGGTGACGTGCAACCGGTCCCCGTTGGGGAGCTTGTGCTCCGGCCGGTTGTAGAACTCCTCCACGCCCTGGAGCACCCGCGTCAGGACGGCGTCGGTGTCCGCCTGTCCGTCCCCGGGACGGAGGGCGAGCCGCACGGTCAGGTCGGTGACGGTCTCGCCGCCGTGCGTGAGGCGCCGCACGTCGAAGGCCGACCGCACGACGATGCGCGGCCGGTCGTCGAGGCGGGCACGGGGCGGCTCGGAGGGGGACGGCCCGGGGGGCGTGGCGTCGGCGGTCTCCCGCAGCGGAATGCGCAGCGCCGAGTCCCCGTCGCCCTCCGGCACCACGTACAGGGCCGAGGTGTCCGCCACGACCCGGTGGGGCGTGGAGTCCTGGTCCAGGTCGGCCATGAGGAGCGAGAGCGTCTCCATGTTGTCCACCCGGCCGATCCAGCCGCTGTCGCCCCGCAGGATCGCGCCCGTCCCGTGGACGAAGTCGTGACCGAACCTGGTCCACCCGGTCGGCGGGATCTCGTCCCCTCCGGGGAGCCGGATGTGGCCGGTGTCGGCGACCTCGTAGCGGAAGGGCTCCGAGCGGGACTCGGCGGAACGCGTGTACGTGAACCACCGGTTCGGCCGGGGTCCCGCGGTGGCCGGTGCGTCGTCCGTGTCCGGGACGGCCGGGGCCTTGCCCTTCCCGGCGTCCGCGGGTGTACCCGTCGCGGGTGTGCTCGTGTCGGGTACGTCGGCGGCGGACACGACGAAGCCCGGGTCGACGCCGTAGCGGGGCCGCATGACGGTGACCGGGCGGCCGATGGGCCACTGCTCCGCCACCGGGTCGAGGCCGTCGTCGCGGGAGCCGCCCGGCAGGCGCGGCTGGGAACCGCCGCGCGGACCGCGGGTGGCGACGTCCCGGGGCCCGCCGCGGTGGTCGTCGACCGTGATGTCGACGGTGGCGGTACCCGCGTCTCCGGTGGAGGGCCGGCGGCCGCGCACGGCGACGGCTTCCAGGGTGAAGCGGTCCGCGGTGAGGTGCGGTCGCGGGGTTCCCTCCTGGTACTCCGCGAGAGCGTCGGCGAGTTCCTGCCGGAACGAGTCCGCGACCGCCTCGGCACGTGTCCTGGTGAGGTCCCGGCCGAGGAGGCGGCCCCCGCGCACGCCGCTGATCCTGACGTCGGGCAGCGGCAGGCCGTTCGCGGCGTTCCACAGCCCCGTCCTGGCCACCACCTTGGCCAGGTGCCGGACGGGGTGCTTCGCGCTCTCGGGCGTCTGCTGCGCGTCCTTGGCGAAGGTGACGGACACCGGCAGTGCCAGCTGGCCGCGGAGCACGACGGCGGTGAACGGGTTGGCCTCGGCGGAGGGCTTGTCGGACAGCAGTTCCGCGTTGGTGTCGTGGGCCGACTCCCCCGGACGCTGCGCGTACATCCGCATGTACCACTGCCGCTTGCCCGGGATGACCGCTTCGAGCTGTCCGACGCGCGCCGCGGCCGCGCGGGTGGCCGCCTCCAGGGTTCGCTCGGCCGCGGCGCGCTCCGGCGACCCGGCCGGCGCCGCCAGCATCTCCGTACGGGCCTGGCCGGCCCTGATCATGGCCAGGGTCAGGTCGAGGTGGCCGCGCAGCTCCGTGAGGTGCTCGTCGTCCCCGGTCTCCTGCCGCCCCTCGATCGCCTGGCGCAGGAGCGCCGCGTTCTCCCGCATCTCGTCCACCGTGAGGGAGTCCAGGTTCGCCCGGACCGTCCTGCGGTGCCGGTGGTTGCGCACCGAGGAACGCGCGTGGTTCTCGAGGGAGATCTGGTGGCTGCCGTCCTCGCTTGCCAGGACGACCGTGGCGAAGTGGTAGCCGAAGTGCGCGCCTCCGGCGGCGTTCTGCGGCTTGGCGTAATTCTGCTCCAGGCTCGGCTGGCCCTGTGCGCCGGCCGCCGCGACGGACTGGACGACGTAGCCCTCGCCGATGTCGGCCCACGCGTGCTCGTTGACCCCGATCCGGCGTGCGGCGTCCGACAGGGCGTCGCGGCGCGGGTCGTCCGGCTGGTCGAGGCTCAGCGCGCTGCCGTACGCGCGGCCGGGCAGCGGACCCCCGTCGCCGCCGGTGGGCCGGTCGTCCCGGCGGGCGAGGGAGGCCGCCCAGGCCGGATCCGCGGATTCCGCCGGTATGTCACCGTCCGCGACGTGGCTCAGGGTGTCGGCGAGGTGATGGGTGCCGGTGACCTCCGCGCCGTCGGAGGCGTTGACGGGCGCCGTGACCGCCGGTCCGCCCCCCGGACCGCGGAAGACCATGTGCGAGGTGCGGGCACCGTCGGCCAGCATGTCCGCGAAGTCCCGGCAGATCTCCTCCGTGGACTGACCGGAACGGGTCAGGAAGACGGGGGTGACGCGGAACAGTCGCTTGCTGCCCCCGTCGGGGGTGGGCAGGATGATGCTCAGTTCCTGATCGGCCCGCAGCCGCACCGCGAGGCCCGCACGTGACAGCTTGACGGAGGCGCTCGCGACGGCTTCCTCCGTGGCGAAGACCTGCTGCCCGTGGGCACCGTCCTCGACGGCGAGCGTGCGGTCCGGGGAGATCCGCAGGGCGGGCCGGTCGCTGACGAGCGTGTTGCCGTACTCCTGCACGGACATGGCCAGTTCGGGGGCGTCCTCCGTACCGCTCAGCGCCCGGGGGGTCTGCCAGCGGCCGCCGATGCCCCCGGGCCTGCGGAACAGCACTCCTTCGCCGCTGTCGTCCACGACGCCGTAGTCCGTCGTGGTCAGCGGGTCCGGCCGGCGCGCCGCGATCCCGTCGGCCCGGCCGGAGTCGGCCCGGTCGGAGTCGTCCTCGTCGGAGTCGTCCTCGTACAGGCCGATGAGCTCGTCGAAGTCGCCCGCGCCGTCCGCGTCCTGGGCCGGCTGGACGGACTTCCACACCCTGCCGACGTCGTCCCCGGCGGGGCCCAGCGTGATGCGCTCGGTGCCGGTCCGCCAGTCGGTGGACGGGCGGGGGGCGTGCTCCGAGTACCAGACCCTGGAACCGGTCAGCTCGGCGACGTACCGCGCCAGGTCCTCGATGTCCGGGTGGGGGAAGGCCAGGACGACGTCGGCGTCCGCGGGCCTCGCCGGGTCCCGTGCGACGAGCTGGGCGAAGTCCCCGAGGTCGTCCAGCGTCAACGTGCCGCGCGGCGTGTTCAGCAGGACCGCTTCCTCGCTGTCCTGGGCGAGGACCACGTACGGGTCGGACCACGGCGCGGGCCAGGTGCTCACCCGGCCGTCGTCCCCCTCCACGGCGTACGAGTCCAGGGGCGGCACCTGGTCCCCGGTGCCGGTCCAGTTGCGCACGGTGGCGTCCTGCGACACCAGCGCGGTGCTGCGGTCCAGGGCCGCGTCGTGCCGCCGCAGGTGCGAGGCGAGGGCGCCCTCGTCGGCCAGCTCGGCCGGGGACGCGCCGAGGGCCAGCGAACCGAGGAGCAGGAGGTGCTGCCCGCTCACCGCGACGTCGGGGCCGAGGTTCAGCACACGCCTGGTCAGGTCGCGGATGGGGTCGCGGGCACCGGTGGCCGGCTGCGGGGCCCTCCGGGCGAGTTCCCGCAGCGACAGCGCCGTGCCGACGAGCATCTCGGGCGAGTAGTCGTCCCGGACCGCGGGTCCGAAGAGGAGGTCGAGCCAGGCCTCGTGGGTGCTCCCGGTGGTGCCGTCCTCGCTGCCGGAGTCCGAGTCGGAGTCGGAATCGGACTCCGACTCGGAATCGCTCTCGGATTCGCTGGTGTCGTCGGTGAACCGGAACTGCGCCAGCGCCGCGGCGTCGGACTGCGAGGGGCGCGGCCGGCCGGACAGCGTGTCCAGCTCGTACGCCTCCTCCTCGCCCTGCAGACCCGGCGTTCCGCCGGGGGCCGACGACGGGGACAGCGGGTCGGAGGCGGGTTCGTGGAGCGGCGGCGGGACCGGCGTCTCCTGGTCCGCCACCGGCGGGACGGTGGAGGACGACGTGACCTGCGTCGTCGGGGTGTGCCGCGTGGTGCCGTCGGTCTGCGGCCCCTTCACCGGCGTGGCCTCGGTTCCCGTTCCGGTCGCCGCGGTGCGCGGGACCAGCGGGACGAAGTCGCCGCCGCGGCGGCGGAGCCGGATGTGCGGACCGCTGTCGCCGGCCGGGCCGGGGTAGGTGTGGGCGGTGCCGTTCTCCTCGATCAGGGTCACGGTGGTGCCGGTCGCGCCGGCGGCCCACTCGGCGACCGCCCGGTCGGCCCCGGGGCCCCAGGGGGCCTCGGCGAGGTGGCGGCGCAGGCGCCCCTCCAGGGCGTCCTTGCTCGGCGTGGGAGCACCGCGGCGCGGTACGAGCGGCGGGGGTGCGAACAGGGCGTCCCGCTCGGCCGGGTCGCCCGGGAGGCCGGCCAGCCGCATGAGCTGGGTCGGCATCGCCCCGGAGCGCATCCGCAGCCGGGCGGCGTCCTGGCGGTCCGTCCCCGGCAGGCCGGCGGCGTCGCGCAGGGCCGTGGAGAGCGCGCCGAAGAAGCCGTTGCCTCGTCCCGTGGGCGTTCCCTGGGTGTAGGTGGCCCCGTCGGGCGCGGTGAGGACGCCGTCGCGTGCGAGACGGTAGCGGGGCCCGCTGCTGTCGGCCGGCGGCAGCCAGGGCGCGGTGGTGTGGCTGCGGTGCGCGGCCGGCTGCGCGGTCGTGGTGACCCCGGCGTCACTGCCGGTGGTACCGGTGGCCGTCGGGGCGGGCAGCGCGCCGGTGGCCGGGGCGGGTGAGCCCGGTGGGAGGGCGGCGTGGAAGAAGCCCCCGGTGGAGAACAGCACCGGGTCGGCGGCCGGATCGACGGCGGCCGGATCGGTGCCGTGCGGGAGGAACAGCTGATCGCGGCCCTCACCGGTCACCACGGTCAGCGGGGTACCGAGGACCCGCGCCGCGAGGGCGGGCAGCAGGTCGGCGCCGCCGTGGTCCCCGGCGCGGCGCTCGGGCGGGGCCGGAGCGCCCTCCGGCCGACCGGTGCCGGACGGCTCGCTCGTGAACGGACGGGACAGGGCGGCGGTCGCCAGCGCCACACGCTGGTCGGGCGTCGGCCAGAGCGTCAGCGGAAGACGGCCGAAGGCGTCGAACTCGGCCTGCTGTGCTGTGGTCAGCACCACGCCCGCGCCATCCAGTTCGGCCTGGGTGAAGGTGTCGGCGGCATCCAGGGCGAGGGCGTCGAGCAGATCCTCGTTGCCGTCCTCACCCAGGGCCCAGGCGAGGCGGTCACGGGCGGCGCGGATGGCCTCGGCGCCGACCACCGGGTCGCCGGGGGCCTCCGCGAAGCGTTCGGCGAGGTCGCCGCCGAGCAGGCGGGGCAGCTGGCCCCTGACGTCGGCGGCGGCGAGCAGCGCGTGGAAGAACGAGGCGCCGTCGTGCGGCACGTCGTGCACCTCGCGCACCGTGGCGCCGTCCGGCGAGGTGAGGGTGCGCGGGACGGAGCCGGTGGCGTCGGTGATCCCGTACGGCTCCGGCGCCTCGGACCGCCATCCCGGCGCCGTGTACTCCTGCGGCGCGTCCGCGACCGGGACGGACGCCGAGCCCTGGTGGTGGGAGGTGAGACGGGAGGCGGCGAGGTGCAGCCGGTGGTGGTCCGCGGCGGCCGCGTCGGTGCGGCCTTCCCAGAGCCGTACGTCTGCGCGGGCGGCCTGCCAGGTGATGACCGTCGGGGACTGCGACAGTTCCCGCGGCAGCACGGTCGTCAGGGGCGGGTCGCCGAGCGTGCCTTGCTCCGCCGGGCTCAGGGAGAGCCAGGCCTCACGGGCCCGCGCGCGGGCGTCGTAGTACTCCTTCTCCGCCGTGGCGAGGTCGGCGGCCGCCTTGGCCATGTCGTCCCAGGCGGTGCTTGCCTCGGCCGGGAACGAGCTGTCGTCCAGGAGGCCGTAGTCGCGGGCGATGTCCTCGCGCAGCCAGATCAGCGCGGTGGTCGCGGCCTCGGCGGCGCGCGGTCCCCGCCGGGCCGCTCCGAGGGCGCGGAACGGGCGGCTGTCGGTGATCCGGTGGTCCACCTCGGCCACCGCCAACCAGGTCACCGGCACCGCGAACAGCATGCTGCGGTCGGTGACGACCTTGACGTGGGTGCCCAGGGTGGTGTCCGTGGCGCCCTTGAGCGTGGTGCCGTCGTTCGAGCCGCCGATCGGTACCGCGCCACCGGGATTGGTCATACCCGCGTTGCTGTTGCCGGCCAGCGGCGCGGTGCCTGCCATGCCCTCGACGTTGTCGGTGATGCCGGCCTCCAGCGCGTCGGAGGTCTTGGCCCGCTGCATGGCCTCCATGCGGGGCTTGCTCTCCACGGCGAGGAGCCGCGCGCCGCGGCGGTGCATCTTCGCGTAGAGGCGGGAGTCGGCGGTGTGGGACTGGCCGAACAGACGGGCGGAGGACTGGACGGGCAGCTGGGAGCCGCCCGCGCCGAGCGCCTCGCGGAATCCCGCGGTCAGACCCCCTTGGGAGGTGGCCTCCGCCTGAGCCTGCGCGGGGGCCGTTCCCAGGCCGGTGAGCGGGGTGTGGCGGGCCATGCGTACGCGCGAGGCGAGGACCTTGCCGGTGTGCCGGCTGCCGAGGTCCGAATCGCCCAGGCCGTCGGCGCGGGCGGTGGCGAGGGTCAGCGCGTCGTTCACGCCCGTCGCGCCGCGCATGTCGACGGCGAGGATGCCGGAGCCGATCCGGTCGTCGAAGGGCAGGACGTCGGGGTCGGGGCCGCTCGTGCCGTCGTCGGAGGCACGCCAGGCGGCGATGCCGTCCGGCAGGGCCTGTTCGGCCGTCAGCAGGTGTACCGAACGGTCCGGTTCGGGCACGTCCTGTTCGGTGACCGCTCCGTCGTCGCCGTCGCCCACCGGGGTGAGCAGACCCGCCGGGGCGATCTCGTTGAGGGTGCCGACCTGGGCGACCGCACGCGGCGCGAGCGGGTCACCGGCCGCGTCCGTCATGGTGACGGTCAGGGTGTAGCCGGTGACGATCTCCGCGTGCGCCTGCGTGGTGGCGATGTTCGGCATGGAGGTGGTGCCCACGGTCTCGGTCCGGTTGCTCGCCCGCTGCTTGGCCGCCGTTCCCTGGAGCGAGGGGTTGGCGATGAGCACACCGTTCTCCGCCGCGCGCTCGCCGGCGCTCAGGGTGAGGTCGGCGCCACGGTCCTGGTGGGTGTTGTCCGCGTCGTCACGGGTGATGTTGCGGTAGTCCTCGAGCTCGAACCCGGTGCGCAGCCGCTGCACGGTCGTGGTGATCGGTGTCAGTCTGAACCGGACCTGCCCGGGGCTGCCCCCGACCGGCAGCAGGTGCGGGCTGGTCCAGGCGCGGTAGCGGACCGGCAGGCTCATCCCCTCGGTGGTCAGCTCGTGCAGGTGGGCGCGCAGGAAGTCCGGCGAGAGCCGCTGCAGGACCTGTTCGCGGTCGTGCGAGGGCACACCGATCTTCTCCAGGCGCGGCAGCAGCACCTGCGCGGCCCGGCTCGCGTCCAGCTGGCCGCTGGGGTGGGTCGGGAAGCGCCGGCCGCGCAGGAAGCCCGGGACCCGGTAGCCGCCGCCGAGGTTCTTCGGGGTGGTGGGGCCCAGCCCGTCGGGGGCCAGCCCGGCCTCGATGGCGTCCTGCATCGGCAGGTGGAACATCACCGCGTCACGGATCCGCTGGAGCGCGGCGGCGGCCCGGCGCGGGGACAGACCGC
This sequence comes from Streptomyces sp. JH34, assembly GCF_029428875.1. Classification (NCBI taxonomy): domain Bacteria; kingdom Bacillati; phylum Actinomycetota; class Actinomycetes; order Kitasatosporales; family Streptomycetaceae; genus Streptomyces; species Streptomyces sp. JH34. The sequence continues at coordinate 1,656,793 of NZ_JAJSOO010000001.1, forward strand.
GCCCGAGCCTCTTGGACACCTTCCCGGCGACGGAGCTGAGGCGGCCCCCGGCACGGGTGCCGACCGTGCCCACCGCGGCCGTCCAGCGGTCCCGCACCGCCACGGTCTCGGTGGCGTCGGCGACCACCAGGTACATCCGCCCGGCGAAGGTCACGGTGGTGCTGCGTCCCCGGGTCAGGGCCTGCGAGAATCCGCGGCCCTTGCCCCAGGCGTACTGGAGGGCGGAGGAGTACGAGCCGACGACCGGCTCCTTGCCGGGGAGCTGCTGCAACGGCATGTAGCCGCCCTGCACGCCCAGTGTGGTGCGCGAGACGGTGCTCGTGCTGCCGACGACCCGGTGGTCGTTGGCGATGGTGCTCTCGAGGCTGGCCGGCTTCGGATCGCTCTTGACCCGTAGGTTGTCGAGCTCACCGCGGACCGCGGCCTTCAGGTAGTGCGTCCGGAACGGCCCGGCGCCGTTGAGTCCGGCGATCCGGGAGCCGAACGGCCCGAGGTACTGGCCCAGTTGACCGGCCACACCGAGGTTGGCCATCGCCCGGCGCAGCGCGGTGCGCACCGGCGCCCCGGGCGCGCTGACGTGCCAGGTGGCGCCCGACGCGCGGTCGGCGGTGTCCTGCATCAGCTGCTGGCGCTGCGGGCCGCCCTCGGCGCTGAGCACGACGTGCGGTGCGCTCAGCAGCTGCCGGACGAGCCGTCGGCCGTCCGAGTCCACCCTGGGCAGCGGGCGGGTGCCGTCGAGGAGCTGGTCCGCCTCCGCGGCGGAGAGGCGCTGCGGCGTGGGGGCGGGTGCCGGCGCGGGTGTCGTGCCGTCGGCGGGCGGGTCGGCCGGCGCGTGGCGGTCGGATCCGTGGGCGGCGGGCACGGCCAGCTCCACCCGTCCCACGGTCTCCGTGCCCCGGCTGAACAGGGGGCGCTCCTCGACCTTGCTGACGAAGACGCCCGCGCCGAGCAGACCGACCGTCAGCAGCCGGGCCCAGCCGCGCGGCCGGCGGTGGCCCTCGAAGGTCGCGCCGAGTTCCACCTGGTAGCTGTAGAGATCGGCGCCGTTCTGGAACGTCAGGTGGTCGTGGGCGACCGTGACCGTGTTCCGGGTGGCCTTCTGGTAGGTGCGGGCGTAGCGGGCGCCCAACGAGACGTTGCCGGCCCGGCGCGGCAGATCGGGTCCGGGCACCTTGTCGTGGTCGCGCGGCGAGACGCCGACCTCGAGGCCTGCGGAGTACGTGCTGGAGTCCTGCTGCCCCTGACCGGAGACCTCGTTGCCGATCACCGCGTTGCGCAGTGACCGCTCGCTCATGGTGGTCTCGAACCGGCGGTCGGTCAGCGAGGCCCGCAGGATCAGCGTGTGGTGGCCGCGGCGCACCATGCCGTCCTCGGTGAGCGTGACCGGGACCCCGGTGGTGGTCAGTTCGTCGAGGCTCTGCGTCAGGGTGGGCCGGTTCAGCGCCTCGCGTACCTGCCGGTCGTTGTGCAGGGCGGTCCGCAACCGCCCGTCGCCGTACCAGAACCGGGCCAGCTTGGGGTGCTTCAGCATCATCGGCGGCACGAACATCGACGGGTACGAGCGGTGCAGGGTGTCCAGGACGGCGTCCGTGAAGACCCGCATGGGGTCCGGCGCGACGGTGCCGTCCTGCGGGGTGGTGCCGTCCTGCGGGGCGGGCTGCTGCTGGACCGGGGGCGGCGTCTGCCGGCCGGCCGTCGGGGGTGCCTGCTCCTGGGTCGTCGGTGGCGCCTGCTCATCGGTGACGGGCGGCGGTGACTGCTGATCGGTGACGGGCGGCGGCGTCTGCTGCGTCGTCGGCGGCTGTGTCCCGGCGCGCGCCTGCGGGCGGAAGCCCTCCGCGCGGACCTGGCCGCCGAGGTGGACCGGGTCCTCTCGGGTGAGGTACCACGGCACGGGCGGCTCGGCGTCCGGGTTCGGTCCGGTGCGGCCGGGCGTACGGCTGTCCCAGCCCGCGAGCCGGCGGGCGTCCTGGGTGGAGATCCAGTCCAGGCTGACCACCCGCACCGGCCGGGCCGCGGACGCCGGTTCACCGGCCTTGCGGACCATCAGGGTGCGCTCCACCTGGTAGAGCGCCATCGGATGGTTGCGGACCCGGCCGGTGACCTTGCGGGCCGCGTCGGTGCCCAGGTAGTGGCCCCGCCCGACACCGAGGTCCGCGCGGACCAGCGGGCCGCCCTGGAGGCGTACGTCGGTCTCGAGCCCGGGCAGCGTGTAGTTCGGACCGGCGGTGACCTGGAAGCCGAACTTGGTGTCGCGGACGTGACCGCGCTGGTTCTGGTACGTGGTCTGGGTGAGGTCGCGCACCTCCGCCTTGACCGACTCGGTGACCAGCACGGCCCGGTGCGGCACCGAGCGTTCCACGACCAGGTGCCCCATCGGGTGCTGGCCGCTGCCCCGGGTGAGCTCGGGGCCGCTGACCGGCCCGGTGAGCCGCCCGAACAGCCCGAGCAGCCTCCCCGGGCGGACGTACGAGACGAGCGTGCGGTGCGCCGAACTGCCGGGTCGGGCCCCGGAGAGGGCCAGCGCGATGTCCTCCGGCGGGGTCGTCAGGTGAAGGGCGGTGGAGTCGTTCAGCCGCGGTTCCACCCCGTCCGGGAACGTCAGTGTCTCCGGTGCCCGGCGGGGCCCCGTGAACGGCACGGTGAGGTCGTCCGGCAGCCGCCAGGTCAGCCCGTCCCGCATGCCGAACTCCGCGGTGTGCACCTGGGTGCGCTGCCAACGCGGCTTCGCCACGGGACCGGTCGTCACGGTGTCGGTCCCGATGGCCTCGGGCGCCTCGGTGGCCTTGGGCGCCTCGGTGACCCGCTCCACCCGCACCCGGTAGTGGACGTCGTCCAGGTGCAGGTGCGAGCCCTCGTGGGCGCGGTGCTCGGCCTGGTTGTACGCCGAGGTGCCCTGGGAGTAGTCCGTCCTGCGGCTCCAGCCCAGTGACGTACCGATCTTCAGCAGCCAGTTGAGCGGCGGCCCCATGCCCACGCCGCCGGCGATACGGCGCCCGAAGCCCACGCTGCGGCCGCCGCCCGTACCGGCCTGCCCGCGCCGCATCGTGTCCACCCGGACCGTGGCACCGCCGACGTCGGAGAAGCGTTCCCACCGGTGGTACGGGATGGCCTCGACCGTCATCTCCAGGCCGACCCCGGACTTCTCCCGGCCCACGATGCGGGCGCCGCGCGGGGCGGTGAACGCCGAGGGGTGGTGGGTCAGCAGACGCAGCAGCTCCGCCTCGTCGAAGCGTGCCCGCGTCGTGGCCGGCAGCTTGTCGAGGATCTCCCGCGCCACCAGTTCGGGCGAGCGCAGGGTGAGCGTGCCGGGGCCGGTGAGCAGCCCGGTGCGCGCGCCCCGCGGCGCCCCGGCCGGGGCGGTGTCACGCGGGTCGGCGCCCGGCCTGATCAGGACGGAGGGCAGCCTGCTGCCGTCCTCGAAGGTGACCGTGCGCGGGGCCGGCCCCGGCGGACGGACGTCGTCGCCGGTCAGCAGACGGGCGGGGCGGTGCCGTTCGAGCTGGGTCTCCAGTGGCACCGGGTCGCCCCGGTCAGGGGTCCCGGCATCGTCGGAACCGGTGATCCCGGCCATGCTGCGCAGCCACTCCCCGAACGGGTCGGAACCGTCCGGCTGCTGGGAGACCGGTGGCACGGGGGGCGTGACGAGGTCCGGGTCCGGCTTCGGCTCGGGCTCGGTTTCCGGGTCCGGCTTCGGCTTCGCTTCCGGGTCCGGCTTCGGCTTCGGCTCGGGCGTGGTTTCCGGGTCCGGGGCGGGCTCCGGGGCGGGGACCAGCGCGTCGTAGTGATCGCTTCCGTTGTACGCCAGATGCAGGGTGCCGCCGGTGCCGCCCGGGTGCAGCTCGGTGACGAGGAGCGCGCCCGTCGTCTGCGGGTCGGGCCGTACGAGACGCAGATCGAGGTCGAGGGTGTGCGCCAGCGCGTCCGGGAGCAGGTCGGCGAAGGGGGACGACCACAGTCCGGACCGCTCCGCGGCCGCGGCGAGCAGGCCGCGTCCGCCGAGCCGACGCGCGTCGGCGGGGGTGGGCGCCACCTGGGCGAGCTGCGGGTAGTCGCTGTCGGCGAGGATCTGCCGCCACCGGTCGGCGTCGCCGTCGGTGATGACCGCCTGCGCGACGTTGTTCCAGGCTTCGGTGATCCTGTGTTGCTCGTCCGCGTCGGTCACGCCGGCCAGCGCGCGTATCCGTAGGTCGTCCACCACGGTGAACACCGGGTCCGGCACGAGGGCGTCGGCGACGGTGCCCAGCTCCGACCCGGCGACGCGGTCACGCACCAGTCCGCGCAGCCCGGCGATGTTCCGCGCGGCCCAGGCGGGCGGCACGTCGCGACCGCGCGCACTGTCGAGCACCGCCCGGAAGAGGCAGTTCCCGTCACCCGGGACGTCAACCCGTCGGAAGGCGCGGCCCTGCGCCCAAACGAGGTCCGCCGGGTCGGGCGTCGTCACGGGGCCCTTGCCCTTGTCGAACAGGGCCAGACTCTCGGCGAGGCTCTCCGCCCGGTGCTGCGCGGACGGCACCAGCAGATCGGGTCTGCGGCGGGCGAGCTCGGCGGTGTCCTCGGGGCTGAGGGCCAGCTCGGACAGCGGCAGCGGTGCGCTCGACGACGCCCAGGCCGCCTCCGCGGAGGGCGCGTAGGAGAGTCCGCGCACGTCCTCCCGCGAGACCGACGCCGTCGCAGGCAGGCCCGGAGGTCGTCCGGGCGGCTCGGTCCAGGTGAGCTGGGCGTTGTTGCTCTCCCGGCGGAACCGGAGCAACGGCTGGCCGTCAGGACCCTGATGAGAACCGACGATCTTGTCGAAGACCGACTTGTCGAAAGCCGTCGGCGGATTCCAGAACATGTGCGCGCCGTGCATCACGGCGATGTCCCTCGCCCGCATCTCCTCGATCAGCGCATCATGCTCCGGCAGCGTGACCCGCACCCCGTCAGGCGTCGAGATGTCGAACACGTCGTTGTCACCGGTGAGCGGACGCCACTCACCGTCCGGCCTCCTCCCGTGGACCACACCGTCCCGGACGACGAACCTGTTCTCCGCCTCGAAACCCGCCATCTTCCCGGCGAGCTCGTGAAACTCCGTCGACCGCTGATTGAAACGCGACAGGACCCTGTCCCGATCACCCTCCGGAACAGCCTCCACATCAGCCAGCACCGGCTTGAAATAACCCACGAGCCCGACAACCGCGGGATCAGCACCCAGAAGGACATCGACATCGTCGACCGTCTTCGCCTTGATCTCCGCCGGCTTCGGCAACGCCCCCGCCTCGAGCCACTTCGGAGCCAGAGGATTCGTCGGCCGCACATCGATGACCACGTTCTTGTCCCGCGCCAGATCACGGAACTCCTTGAACCCCTTCTCCGCCATCCCGTACACATGACGCGCCGCATACGAATCGACCTCACCGGCCTTCAGCGGCTCGGTCCAGGTGAGCTCGGCGTTGTTGCTCTCCCGGCGGAACCGGAGCAACGGCTCGCCGTCCGGCCCCTGATGAGAACCGACGATCTTGTCGAAGACCGACTTGTCGAAAGCCGTCGGCGGATTCCAGAACATGTGCGCGCCGTGCATCACGGCGATGTCCCTCGCCCGCATCTCCTCGATCAGCGCATCATGCTCCGGCAGCGTGACCCGCACCCCGTCAGGCGTCGAGATGTCGAACACGTCGTTGTCACCGGTGAGCGGACGCCACTCACCGTCCGGCCTCCTCCCGTGGACCACACCGTCCCGGACGACGAACCTGTTCTCCGCCTCGAAACCCGCCATCTTCCCGGCGAGCTCGTGAAACTCCGTCGACCGCTGATTGAAACGCGACAGGACCCTGTCCCGATCACCCTCCGGAACAGCCTCCACATCAGCCAGCACCGGCTTGAAATAACCCACGAGCCCGACAACCGCGGGATCAGCACCCAGAAGGACATCGACATCGTCGACCGTCTTCGCCTTGATCTCCGCCGGCTTCGGCAACGCCCCCGCCTCGAGCCACTTCGGAGCCAGAGGATTCGTCGGCCGCACATCGATGACCACGTTCTTGTCCCGCGCCAGATCACGGAACTCCTTGAACCCCTTCTCCGCCATCCCGTACACATGACGCGCCGCATACGAATCGACCTCACCGGCCTTCAGCGGCTCGGGCGTCGGCTGTTCCTGCCGGCCGGTGGTCGTGGGCGCCGGGTCGTTCAGGCGCCTAGCCAGTTCGGCGGTGTCCTCGGGGCCGAGGGCCAGCTCGGACAGCGGCAGCGGAGCGCTCGACAACGACCAGGCCACCTCCGCCGACGGCGCGTAGGAAAGTCCCCGCACGTCCTCCCGCGAGACCAACGCGGTCGGAGACAGCTGGACGGGCGGCGGGGGCAGCAGGTCAACGAGCGTGGTCTCGGGCCCGGCACCGGCCCGCAATCCGGCCGCCGCGCGAAGGAACGCCGTGTACTGCTCCACAGTGGGGTCGGCGGACGGGTCGGCCGTCGTGGCACCGGTGGCGGCGTGCCAGTCGGTGACCATGCGGCGCAGCAGGTCCGGGGTCATGCGGCCGTCACCGTAACGGGCGGCGCTGTCCGCGTTCAGCCAGCGCAGACCGTCCACGTAGGCGAGACCGGCGAGCAACTCCACGTTCTCGGGGCGCTGTTCGGCGTCCGTTCCGAGGGCGTCACGCAGTGTACGGATCTGCTGGAGGGTGCGGGCCCGGGCGAACGGGTCGGCCGGACCGGGGCCCGCGTGCAGACCGGCGTCGCGCGCCACCCGGTCCAGGTCCGCGCCCTTGGGTTCCGGGGTGAACAACCGCCAGCGCCCCGGCCCGTCCGCGCCCTCGGTGAGCACAGCGCGGACCTCGCCGTCCCGGTCCCGGGCGGTGCCCACCTCGGTGGTCGGCGCCCACACCGACCGACCGGTCTCGTTCGCGGCGTGCTGCGCCACCGGCAGGCCCGCGATCGCCGGCTGCTGTCCGGTCTTGCAGGAGAACAGCACCAGCGGCCGGTTCTCATCGCCGTCCACCGCCCAGAACTTGAGCGCCTTCCCGAACTGGACACCGCTGACCTCCACGCTGGGCAGCGCCGCGTCCTCGGTGCCGAGCGTGACGGTACGGGGGGTGCCGTGTTCCACGAAGTAATCGGCGCCCTCTTCGGTGCCCGCACCGGGGAGTGGGACCGCCGGGCCGGTGAAGACGGTGCGAGGGGCGGACTGCTGGGCTTCGGTACCCGCGGCGGCGTCCGTCCCGACTCGCGGGGACGAGGAGGGGGAGCCGTCGTCGGACACGGTGCGTACCCCGCGGAACGTGTCCTGGCCGAGCAGCGCCCGGCGCCCCGCGTCGCGTCGCGTGCCGTCCTCGGCCGGGCTCTGCGAGATGGTCAGCGTCCGGACGGCACGGCCCGGCTGGGGCTGCGACGTCGTGTCCGACACCAGGCGCCGCAATTGGCTGAGGGGCACCGTGAGGCCGTCCAGGGTGACGACGGCGGGCTCGCTCGTGGGCCTGCCGGTCCCGTCTCCGTCGCCGTCGGTGGTGGCTGCGCCGTCCACGGGGCGCACGACGATCCGGGCCTTGGGCGGGGGAAGGGCCACGGGCTGTGTCGTGGGGGAGGGTTCGGCGGTGACCGGGGCGAGCGGGGGCGGGGTGCCGCCGTTACCGGTGCCGTGTCCCGTGCCGGGGCCGGGAGCCCGTCCGCCGGCTCCGTCACGGTCGCTGTCGCGGTCGCCCGACTCCAGGTACACGTCGGTGGCCGACTCGCTCCAGGGCCGCGACAGGGTGGCGAGCTTGTCGGGGGCGGGCGTCGTGGCGGTGGTGGAGTCCGGGACGACCGGGTTGCCGTGTACGGGGGTCGCCTTCTCCGCGGGACCCGTCGGCGGGAGCGTGTCGGTGGAGGTGACGGCCGGGACGCCGTCGCCGGTCTCGGTGCTCTGGGTGGCGGGGCGGGGCATCGGGCCGAGTGCGTCGGCGAGCGGCAGGAGCACGTCCGCGCCGGGGAACGCGGTGTCCACGGTGCCGTCAGCCGTCGCGGCGGGCGTCGGGCCGGTGAGGGTGCGGACCTGGACCGGGGCTCCCGGCCCCTCGCGGGTCAGCTCGACCGCGGCGCGTACCGGGCGTCCCGTCCCGTCGGGCGCGACGGCCGGCCCGAGCACCACGGCCCGGTCGGTGCCGGCTCCGTCCAGCAGCTCGGCCGCCTGCCGCGACCCCTCACCCGGCGGCGGCACCTGCGACACCACGATCGTCAGGGGCGGCGCCGTGGTGGAGGCGGGGTCCACGGCGCGTGTGGGGTCGGACTTCACGTCGGTGGTGCCGCTGACATCGCGTACATCGCCGGAGTCGGAGTCGGTGAACGAGCCGACGGTGCTCACCTTCGGCGGAGCCGTGACGGTGTCGGCAGCGAGGCCGGGAGTGGTGTCGGTGGTGGGTGCGACGGAAGGGTCTGTGGCGGTGTCCACCGTGGTGCTGTCGCCGACGGAGGCAGGGACGCGCCCGCCAGGGTCTGTCGTCACACCAGGGTCTGTCGTCACACCAGGGTCTGTCGTCACACCAGGGTCTGTCGTCACACCGGGGTCCGTCGTCGCACCGGGGGCCGTGGTGACGCCGGGACCCGTGGTGACGCCAGGGGCCGTCGTTGCCTCGGGGTCCGTCGTGGCCTCGGGCCTGTTCGGATCGACGGTCTCCGGAGCGGGAGTGCTCTGCGGGGAGTCGTCCGTCGTGGTCGGCGAGCCGTCCACCGGAGCTGCGCCCTCCGGAGTGCGGGTGCCCTGCGGGGACGTGGCGGAGGAAGTCGGGGCACCGCCCGCCGTGGGCACGCCACCCGGTCGGGCGCCGTTGCCCGTTGCGGGGGTGGTGGAGGCCGTGGGGCTGCCGCCGGTGGCCACGGGAGTGGCGTTCCCCTGGCCACCCGGCACGGCGGCCGTGTCGTCGTTCCGGCCCGCCGCTTCCCCAGGAGACGTCTGGAGTTCGCTCTCCGGGGCCCCCTGCGTGTTGCCCTCCTGAGCACCCTGGACATTGTCCTCGGGAGACCCCTGCGTGTTGCCCTCCGGAGCACCCTGGACGCTGCCCTTGGGAGACCCCTGCGTGTTGCCCTCCGGGGTCGGCGACGTCACAGCGGAATCCACCGGAACGTCCACGGTGACGTTCTCAGGGGACGTTCCGGGCGCGGCGCCCGGCCCGTTCTCCACGTTCTCCGGCGTCGCGTCCGCGCCGTGGTCCACCACAAGGTCTGCGTTGTCCCCGGTCGGACGTGCGGCGGGGGTCCCGGTGTTCGTGCCGGGGGTGTTGCCGGAGGTGCCGGGACCGTTCACCGCACCCGGCCCGTCCACCGCGCCGGGACTGCCGACCGTGCCGGACGTGTTGCCGGAGGTGCCGGCACCGTTCACCGCACCCGGCCCGTCCACCGCGCCGTCCACCGCGCCAGGTGTGGCGCCCACCGCGATCGGGGCGTCCACGGTGATCTGGGTGCCGAAGCCGTCGAGGGCGCGGCGGACCTCGTCCGTGTCGATCTGGTTCGCGGGGCTGCCGCCGGCGGGCACCACCCGGACCTCGGGCAGCTGCGACAGGTTGCCGTGCAGGCTGTCGCGGACACCGATCTCGGAGGTGCCGGGCGGCTGGGAGCCGCGCAGGGCGGCCAGGTCACGCAGCGCCTGCTCACGCACCTCGGCCGGGCCTTGGTGGACCTGCTGCCACAGCGCGTTCTCGGTGGCGGTCACCGGCAGCGGCCCCGGTGAGTACGGCGGCGGGTCCAGGGACGTGTACGGCGGCGGGTTCTCGGAGACGTACGGCGGAGGCGACTGGCTGCCGGTGACGGACCCCGGTCCGGTGGTCTGCTGGGAGACCGGGGGAAGTGAGGTGGGCGTGGGGCCGTCGCCGCCCGTGGTGTCCGGACGCGAGGGACCGTCGGCGCGGTCCGAGCCGCCGCCGGAGCGCGACGCACCGTCGCCGGAGTCGGTGGTGCCGCCGGACACGGTGGGCGGCGGGTTGCGCAGCTTGTCGATGACGTGACGCAGCTCGGCGGCGCTGTTCACGGCCGTGTCGCTGAGCGTCGCCTCGACCTGGCTGCTGATGCCCGCGCCGACGAAGGTGGACCAGCTGGTCGACCAGTCACCGTCGAAGGCGCCCTTGATCAGGATCTCGGCGAGCGCCTCACCGGAGCCGGCGGCGAGGAAGTCCGCCGTGCCCTTCAGTCCGTAGTGCCCGGCCAGCGCACCCGGCCGGTCGGCGTTGAAGCGCAGGAGCTGGTTGTTGCGCCACAGCTCGGGGTTGTTCCGGAAGGACAGCGGGTTGTTCCGGAAGGTGACCGGCGGGTTGCTCGAAGGGCCGGGGCCGTTCCCGTACGGGTTGGGGTCGGGGCGGTCGTCGAGGAGGCTGTCGCGGTCGGGCTTCGGGTTCGGCTCGGGGGTCGGCCGGGGATTCGGTCGGTCGTTCGGCAGGTCGAGGTCGGGGGTGTTCTTCGGATTGGGCGGGTTCTTGAAATCGAGGTCCGGGGCGTTCTTGAGGAAGTTGTTGTCGAAGCTCTTGACGATGCCGCGCGCGAACTTGTCGAAGACGCTGGTGAGGAAGCCCGCCGCGGCACCGAACGCGGCGGCCTTGCCGATGTCGCTCCAGTCGATGCCGTCGGGGCGGCGGCCGTCCGGGGCGAAGTTCATCATCGCCAGCCGTACCGCGAAGGTCGTGAACGCCTCGGCGAACGCCTCGGTCAGCGAGGGAGCGAGGTGCAGCCGCTGGAGCAGGTGGCTGAGCGTGGTCAGGATGAAGAACCGGCTGCGCATCTTGGCCAGCATGATCTGACTGGCCGAGGCGCCGCCGGTGAAGAAGGACATGGCCAGATAGATGGCGATCTCGATGAGCAGCCGGATGATCTCGGCGATGACCTGCCACTTGGACTCCATGATGTCCATGGAGGTCTTCCGCCGGCCCTCGGCGATCTTGTCGAGCTGCTCGGCGAAGTCGCGCAGGTAGTTCTTGCCGCCGTCGTCGATGAGCATGCCCATCGCCTTGCTGTACGACTTGGCGAGGTCGTCCGGCATGGACTCGCCGATGTCGTGGACCGACTTGTCGATCAGCGAGGACAGCCTGTCCAGCTTGCGGCCCAGGCCGGAGTACGGCCGACGGCTCTCGAACGCGAGATCCTCGTCGGCGTCCATGAGCCTCTCCCCGGTGAGGATGAAGATCATCGCGTTGACCTCGGGCGACACCCGGATGCTCATCGGGGGCCGTCCTCGTGCCCGCGCGGGCAGGACGGAGCGGCCGCTCCCGTCATGGCGTGGGAGCGGCCTGCGGCGCGGAGGTCAGCGGCGCCCATGCCCGCCCGGGCCGTCGAGTCCATCGGTGTTGATGCGGTTGGTGCCCTGCTCGACGTTCTCGATGTTGCGGTCGCGGGTGTCCTTCATCATCCGTACGTTGCCGAGCGTGGCGTCGGTGATGCCCACCAGTGCGTCACGGATGGACAGCATGGTGTCCTTCGTGGTCTGCCGTTCCTTCTGCTCCTGCGGCTTGGCCTTCTCCGCGAACTCGCCCTCCGTGCCCGGCCAGCTGACCGTGGGTGCCAGCTCGTCGAGGAACTCCTCGGTCATGCTCCTGGTCAGGGTGCCGATCTCCTCGAGCTGCTTGGCCAGGGCCTCGATGCGATGCGGGTCTACGTAGTACCGCTGTCCCATCGTCAGTCCTCTCCCTCTTCGCCGATCGCGTCCCGCCAGGCGGGCGCGGCCTGAGCATCGCGAGCCGTGTCCCCGTCGTCCTCGCGCAACACCTCGGGACCGAAGATGCGCTCCCAGTCCATCTCGAAGCCCTTCAGCTCCGGCACGTTGCTGCTGGGCTCGGCGAAGGGCGCCATCGCCTTCATCACATGACGGTTCATCTTGAGGCGTGCCGCGCTCGCGGCCTCCAGAACGCTGGCGGCCAACTCCTGCGGTGACATGTCGCGGTACTTGTTCTCCAGGAAGTCGATCCCGGTCAGCTCACCCTGCGGGCCCGCGGTGGCTCGGACCGCACGGTCGGAGGAGAGTGCTGCGAACGACGCCGTCCGCAGCTCGCGTTCGGTGCGTGCGACCGCCTCCTGGGCCGACTGCAGTTCGGCCATGGCCTTCTCGAGGCGCTTCTCCAGCGGTTCCGTCATGCTCGTTCCCTCCCTCTCCGTCCGTCTGTCCGTGCGTCCGGGTGCTCTCGCGCCCACCGGGCCGTGTCCGGCCACGGTCACCGGCCACTGTGTTGATCTTGCCTGGTGACGACCCCGCTGTGGAAGCCGGGGTCGGTCCGGGCCGCTCTCACCGCCATCGGGGCCGCACCTGGGTGGTGGTCACCGGCCGATCACCGACGGGGTGCCGCCCTCCTCGGTGCCCCACACGTCCGCGTCCTCTTCGAGGTAGTCGGCGGACGTGGTGGGCCTGCGGCCCGGCTCGGCCGGCTCCTCGGGGGAATCGCCGCCGGTGGTCGTCACCCGGGAGGCCGGGGACAGGAAGGTGTCGCTGTCCTCCTGCCGGTTCCACGGGCTGCGCCGACGGCGGGTGCGGCGCTCGCTCTCCTCCGCCGCGTCGACCAGGACGGAACGCACGCGCTCGCCGTTGCCCTTCTCGCCGCCGGCGCCCATGCCGCCCATGCCGCCGCCCATCGGCATCCCGGGGCTGCCGGGCGTGCCGGGGGCACCGGGGGCACCTCCGGCGCCCCCGGCGGCAGCGAGCGGGGTTCCCACGCCGGCGGTGGCACTGTCGGAGAGGGGGGCGACCTGGCCCGTCCCGATGCCGTCCAAGGAGGCTCCCGGGATGCCGCCGCCTGCCGCACCGGCAGTCATCTGGCCCCCGCTGAGGCCCAGTTCGGAGAACGGTACGTCGCGGCTGGTGGTGCCACCACCGCCGCCACCGCCGGAACCACCGAGGCCATCCAGATCACCGAGGCCACCCAGCTCGTCGAGGATTCCTGAACTGTTGGTCGGAATCGACGAGTTGAGGTCCTTCAGGTCCACCGTCTCGGTCCTGCCCTGGGCATCGGTGACGGTGGCGACGCCGGTGTCCGGGTTGATGATCTGCTTGCTGCCGTCCGGGAAGGTGGTCGTCAGCTGGCCGTCGTCCAGGAAGGTCGTGGAGCCGTCCGGGTTGTTCACCCTCGCCCCGTGGGTGAGATCGGTCTCCACGGTGGAGCCGTCCGGACCGGTGCTGGTCAGCATCCCGCTCTCCGGATCGAAGCGCGTCGAGCCACCGTCCGCGAACATCGTGGCGAAGTCGCCGTCGACGAGTCCGGTCTGCCCGCCCGTCGGGGTCTCCAGGCCGTCCAGGTTCCCGAGGCCACCCAGATCTCCCAGGCCGCCGTTCCCGCTGTTCAGATTCCCGAGGTTGCCGAGGTTCTCGGTCGTGACGGTGCCGTCGGGAGCGGTGGAGACGGCCTGACCGGTCGCCGGGTCCACGACCTGCTTGGTGCCGTCGGGGAACGTGGTGGTCAGCTTCCCGTCGTCACCCAGCGAGGTCACCGACCCGTCCGAGTTGGTCACCTGCCCGAGCTCACCCAGGTCCTGCGTGGTGACACTGCCGTCCGGATGCGTGGTGGTCAGCTGACCGGTGTCCGGGTCGAACTGCGTGCTACTGCCGTCCGGGAAGTCCGTCGTCAGACCGTTGTTGCCGAGTTCGACGCTGCCCCCGGTCGGCGTCTCCAGGGAGCCACCGGCACCACCGTTCAGATTCCCGAGGTTGCCGAGGTTCTCGGTCGTGACGGTGCCGTCGGGAGCGGTGGAGACGGCCTGACCGGTCGCCGGGTCCACGACCTGCTTGGTGCCGTCGGGGAACGTGGTGGTCAGCTTGCCGTCGTCACCCAGCGAGGTCACCGACCCGTCCGAGTTGGTCACCTGCCCCAGCTCACCCAGGTCCTGCGTGGTGACACTGCCGTCCGGATGCGTGGTGGTCAGCTGACCGGTGTCCGGGTCGAACTGCGTACTGCTGCCGTCCGGGAAGTCCGTCGTCAGACCGTTGTCACCGAGTTCGACGCTGCCCCCGGTCGGCGTCTCCAGGGAGCCACCGGCACCACCGTTCAGGTCACCGAGGTTGCCCAGGTCGCCGATCGAGTCGGTGGGCAGCGAGGAGTTGATGTCGCCGAGGTCTCCGAGGCCGCCGTTTCCGCTGTTCAGACCGCCGAGGTTGCCGAGGTTCTCGGTCGTGACGGTGCCGTCGGGAGCGGTGGAGACCGCTTGGCCGGTCGCCGGGTCCACGACCTGCTTGGTGCCGTCGGGGAACGTCGTCGTCAGCTTGCCGTCGTCACCCAGCGAGGTCACCGACCCGTCCGGGTTGGTCACCCGTGCGCCGTCACCCAGGTTCTGCGTGGTGACACTGCCGTCCGGATGCGTGGTGGTCAGCACACCGCTGTCCGGGTCGAACTGCGTGCTGCTGCCGTCCGGGAAGTCCGTGGTCAATCCATTGTCACCGAGCTGGGTGCTGCCCCCGGTCGGCGTGTCCAGGGAGCCGCCGGCACCACCGTTCAGGTCACCGAGGTTGCCCAGGTTCTGGGCGATCGCCTCGTTGGCCGCGTCGGTGGCGTTCTTCGTCCCGCCGGGGCCGTTGTTGAGGTTGCCGAGGCTGCCGAGGTTCTGGGAGACGGGCGGCACGACCCCTGCGGGCGACTGGTTCTCGCCACCGGGGTTGTTCACGTCGCCGAGGTTGCCGAGCTCCTCGGTGATCGTGTTGTTCAGGTCGTCGGCGCCGCTCGGGTTGTTGATGTTGCCGAGATCACCGTTGCTCTCGGTGACCGGCACGTTGAACAGGTCGTCGAGGTTCTGTGTGTTGGGAGCGTTCGGATCGTTGAGGCCGCCGAGGCTCTCCTCCACGATCTTCTGCTGCTCCTCGGCCTCCCGCTTGGCCTCCTCCTGCTCGCGCTTCTGCTCCTCGCGCAGCTCGTCCTGGTACTTCTTGTCCTCGTCGCGCTGCTGGTTCTGCTCGTTCCGCAGATCCTCCTGGAGCTTCTTGGCCTCCTCCTGTTCGCGCTTCTGTTCCTCGCGCAGCTCGTCCTGGTACTTCTTGTCCTCCTCGCGCTGCTGGTTCTGCTCGTTCCGCAGCTCGTCCTGGAGCTTCTTGTCCTCCTCTCGCTGCAGCCTCTGTTCCTCGCGCAGCTCGTCCTGGTACTTCTTGTCCTCCTCGCGCTGCTTCCGCTGTTCCTCGCGCAGCTCGTCCTGGTACTGCTTGTTCTCCGCGTTCTCCTTCTTGATCTCCTCCTTCTCCTCCTCGAGCTTCTTCTCCTCGTACTCCTCCGAGGCCGTGCTGGTCGACTTCGGTTTGGGTACGTTGTCGGCGAAGTCCTTGCCCAGGTCGAGGAAGTGGTTGTTCAGAGCCGACTGGACCTGGCGGGCGGGGGTGACCAGGAGATCGTCGACGCCCCTGTTCCAGATCTCGACCGCCTTGTCGCCGACCTTGGCCCAGTTGGCGATGTCGGAGAGGTCCCCGTAGTCGGGGTGCACCTGGGAGAAACCGGCCTGCGGGCTGTGGCTCACGGTCGTCGTGTAGCGGCTGGTGTAGGACTTGATGTCCGTCTTGGCCACGTTCTCGGCGTCCACCCACTGCGCGAGGTCGTCCAGGACGTAGCGCAGGACCCGGTGCGGGTCGTAGTACGGGGACTTGGCCCACGTCAGCCACGCGGACAACAGCGTGTTGGCGGCGTCCACCAGGTAGGAGCGGCCCAGGGAGAGCGCCCGCGAGTAGACCGTGTTACCCGTTCCGGTCTCGTCCCCCGTGCCGGGCGAGGAGTTGAAGGTCTCGACGTAGCTGTCGTAGTTCTCGCGGACCTTCTTCAGCAGGCTGCGGAAGACCTCGGCGGCCTCGCCCTTCCAGCTGGCGTCGTCCCGGCCGAAGCGGTCCTCCCAGTCCTTCAGCAGCGGCGCCTGGTCCTTGAAGAACTTCGCCGCGAAGTCGAAGGAGTCGCCCGTCCGGTTGAAGGAGTTCAGGTCCACCACGGCTTCCTCGGCCACACCGAGGTTGCTGAACCGGGCGTCCTGGGTGCCGCCCTTGAGGAGTTCGAGGAGCGCCGCCCGCGGCCCGTTCATGTACTGGGCGAGCGGGATGGTGCTCATCTTGTCCTTGTTGTAGTCCGTGAACTCGTTGCCTTCACGGACCTGGACGTTGTGCACGTCGTCGGAGTCGGTACCGGCGAAGATGACCTCCTCACCGGCCTTCACCCGCCCCTCGAAGACGATGCGGGCCTGCATGATGGAGCGCTTCTTGCCGCTGTCGAAGAACCATATGTCGTAGTCCTCGCCCTTGTTCTGCAGGAAGCCGGAGTCCTTGACGAGCAGGCTGAGGCTGCGCTCCTTGATGTCCATCCGGAAGAGCTTGCCGCCGTGGTCGGAGCGGAGCTTGTCGAAGACGGTGGCGCGGTCCGGCACGGGATAGCCGGTGATGTGGGTGACCAGGGTGGCCCAGGTGTCGGCAGACGCTGCGCCGGTGTCGTCGTACTTGTCGATGTTGGTGACGGAGTTGGGATCGTACCGATCGGCCACCGGGCACCCTTTCTGGTCGGTTGTCGTCCGCGCCGGCCTGCCGCCCGTCCGCGCGGGGGTACAACCGGGTGTTTCTCACGTGCGTGTGCTGAGCGGCTGAGGCGTCCCCGCCACACGCGGCACCGGAGTCAGGTGCCCTCTGTCTCCGATGACCCGCTGGTGAGCGTGTCGACCTCTTCGAAGGTCTGCAGCAGTGTCTGGGCGTCGATCGCGTCCAGGTTCTTGTTCTTGGTCTTGTTGGCCTCTTCGATGGTGTCGGTGAGCGCTTCCTGCAGCTCCTTGAAGAGGTCCATCTGGTCGCCGAGCAGCTTGTCGATCGCCTCGGCCGCGGTGCGGACCCCCTCGATCAGCTTGGGTCCCGAGACCAGCGTCTCGGTGGCCATCTTGCCGATGCG
The DNA here is from genome assembly GCF_029428875.1 of Streptomyces sp. JH34. Lineage (NCBI taxonomy): Bacteria > Bacillati > Actinomycetota > Actinomycetes > Kitasatosporales > Streptomycetaceae > Streptomyces > Streptomyces sp. JH34. The sequence continues at coordinate 1,673,601 of NZ_JAJSOO010000001.1, forward strand.
CAGGAGCTGCTGGCCCTGCACGAGGTTGTCCGGGCTGGTGTGCCCGTCGATGAGGTCACCGAGCGGCCGGATGTTGGGCGGCTCGCCGTCCTCCCGGTGCTTCTTCGCCTTGGTGTAAACCGGCTGCACCTCGTTGTCCCGGAAGTTCTCCATCTGCTTGAGGTCGAAATGCTTGACGTCGGCCTTCTCACCAGCCATGGGACGTCCTCCTGCCGTTCGGTACCGGACGGAACGCGGGCCGGCCGGACGAAGAGGAGTCCGGCCGGCCCCGGGGACCTGCCGTGCGGGTCGTGCCGGGGCACGACGCCCCGACACGACCCGCACGGAAGACCTCAGCGAGCTCGCACATTGCCCCAGTTGTCGGCGCTCCTGCGCTCGTCACGGGAGTGGTTGTCGTGGATGCTCTGGACCAGGTCACCGCTGTCGCCGAGGAGCAGGGCCATGTTCTTGGTGGCCTGGTCCCACTCCGCCTGGACTCCGCGGTACATCTGCTGGTCGTCACCCTCCCAGGACAGCACGAGCGGCTTCAGCTCGTCCTCCAGGTTGTTGAGGGTCGTGATGATCTGCTGGGTCTGGCCCTTCAGCTCCTCAATCGCGTTCCGGACCGTGGAGTACTGCACATCGATGATGCCGTCGGCCATGACGTCTCCTCTCGGGTGGCCGGGCGTCAAGGCCCGGGAAGCTCACGGGTGCCGGCCCCCTCGAAGGGGCCGGATGCCGCTGGGGGGGGTGGGTCAGCGCAGCGCTTCGAAGACACCCTGGCTGGTCTTGCTGTTGAGCACCTCGGTCAGGTCCTGGTTCTCCTTCGCCAGGCGGTTGGCCGAGGTCACGTTCTCCTGGAGCGCGTCGATCATCTTGCTGATCTGGACGACGACCTTCTGCGCCTCGGAGTTCCAGCTGCGGAAGAGCTTCAGCAGAGCCTGGCCCTCGTCGCCGCCGACACCCGAACGCGCCGCGACCTCGGCCACGTTGTTCTGGATCTTCTCGACCGCGGCCCGGGCCGACTCCAGGGAGGAGACACCTCCCAAGCCCTTGGCATATTCCGCTTTCCTGCCGGAACCGTCCGCCATGTCACGCTCCCTTCGTTCAGGCGAGTCTCCTCGCACCGTTGCCCGCTGAGGCTAAAGAGAATCCACCGTCCGGCGCAACGGATGCTGGGAAGATTTGAGCATAGGTCAGCTCGCCGGAATCCCTGCACGGCAATGGAGTTGTCGAGATGTTTCCGCAAAATGAACATGCGACACCCGGTGGGCAGGGCGGATGGGCCGCCAACGCCCCGTTCCGAATCATGCGGTCAGTAAACGGGCGGCCCTTCGCCGTGAACGGTCATCGGAGCCGCCCGTTTCCGGTGAAGCGGGCGTGACCGGGGGCCGGGCCTCCGGGAGCGCGGCGGTCGAAAAAGTTTGAGCAAATTCTGAGCTTTCGCGCCGCGTTCGACGCGCGGCTAATTCACCTCAGAGCGACGAGAGCGCAGCATAAAGTGACACCCGCCCTCCCCGTCCCATTCCTCGACGCTGTGGGAGCCGGTTGCCGGGGTGTTCAGGACGTGGAGCCGGCAGCCCCGGACGCGCCCTCCGTTGCGGCCTGGTCCACCCGCTCCGCTTCGTCCTTCTCGGCCGTCCCCCCGCCCTGCTTCCCCGGCTCGTCGGGACCGCACCGCGGGGCCGTGACCTTGGCCTGCGCGGCACCGGACGCGGCTGCCGGGTCGAGGTCGGCGCCGGTCGGCAGGGCTGCCAGCATGGGTGCGGGTACCGAGCTGATGTCCTTCTCGGCGTAGCCGAGCGCCGCCAGGGAGTCCTTGGCCGAAACCCGGTACTTCACGCCGTTCTCCGCCACCAGGTAGGTGGTGCCGGCGTGCGCGGCACCGCTCGCGTGCAGGGCGCGGACGAGCGCCCCGTGACCGGGACGCACCACCGTGATGTCCGTCCTCACACAGGCCGCCTCGATCGGCTGGGCGGTTCCCTCCGACACGGCGACCGGGGCGAGCTCGGCCAGCGGTACCAGCACCGACTTGATCCGCGCGCCACCGTTGTCGCCGTCCACCTGGGCGCAGAGCGCGGTTCCCCGCGGCGCCGACTGCGGGACCGGTGGTGTCTCGGGCAGCTCCGCGGACCCGGCGGTGCCGGAGTCCTCCGCCCTGTGCTCGCGCAGCGCGTCAGCGCCGAGCGCACGCGCCTCGGGCGACTGCCCCTCGTAGGCGTCCTTCTGGGTGGCCGGGTCGCCCAGTACGAGCGCGGCGCCGAGCCGGGTCAGCGGCACCAGGCCGTCCTTCCGCAGCAGGTGGTACGTGGTGCCTCCGCCGGGCACGCTGACCTTGAACAGCTGGCCGGTCCGGCTGGCCTCACCGCCGAGCACCGGTCCTTCCCCGCCGCGCCCCTCCACCTCGGGCGGCTTCAGGGCGGGGCCGGGGGCAAGGGCGTCGAGGAAGGCCGCCGAGACGGGCATGGCCTGCTCGGAGCCGTAACCGAGAGCGGTACGGGCGTCGGAGGCGCGGTCCAGCGCCAGCCTGCTGCCCCGCCACACCAGGTACTCGGTGCGGTCCGGGCCGCGCACGAGCACCCCGCGGTCGGCGCCGACGCCGCGGGAGTCCAGGGGTGCCCCGGCGACCACGGTCGTGGCTCCCGGCTTCTCCACCCCGGTCCCCTCCGCGGCACCTGAGGTGCTGGCCAGCGCCCCGCCCGGCCCGGTGACGCACATGTGCCAGGCGCCTTCGTCGAGCTGCCCCGGTCCGGGCAGGGCGTCCGGTGCCCCGGGGATGCCGGCCGGGGACCCCACGGGTACGTCCTGCAGCGAGGCGGTGGCGACGTCCACGGTGGGAAGGTCCGAGCCTCCGATCAGGCGCGCCGAGGCGTAGTTGCGTACGGGGTGCAGCACGCCGTCGGTGCCGGTCCACAGGTAGCGGGCGCCGGTGTCCCTGTTGACCACCAGGTTCCTCGCGTCACGCCAGCCGTCGTTGCCGCCGGGGCGCAGCAATCCGTACACGGTGGCGCCCGCTCCGATCAGGACCGTCACCAGCACGCCGAAGACCACGCCCCGGGTGGTGCGCCCGAGGGGGCTCTCCGGGGCGTCAGGGTCGGCCGTCAGCAGGCCCGAGCTGAGCCTGCCCATCATGAAACCGTGGGCCTGTACCTGGTCGCGCTTGGACTGCACAGCCTCTCCTCAACTCGTTCTCGTGTAACGGCGTCCGGCTGTCGTCATCAGCCGAACAGGCCGCGCAGCCAGCCGAAGAGTCCCGCCACCCACAGGGTGAACGGCAGCAGCGCGACGGCGAGGCCGGTGTGCGCCAGCTCCGCCGCACGGCCCCAGTACGGCAGCACACGGCGGCCGGGCAGTATCCAGGACGCGGTCACGAGTCCGGCCGCCGCGGCGAGCAGCACGCCGAAGACCACCACCCGGCCGTCCGCCCCGCTGTCGAACGCCCAGGCCCTGGCCATCAGCAGCAGCCCCAGGACCCCGGGCAGCGCCAGGGTCAGCCGCTGTCCGATGTGCACCAGGCCCCGGCTGTGCAGGAGGAGCAGGAGGCTCAGCGCGAGTCCCGTCAGCACCTCGGGCAGGTTCGGCCTCTCGGCGAGGACCACCAGGGCGGCCGCGGCGATGGTGCCGGTGGCGGCGAAGAGCGCGGTGACCCAGCGTCCGGCCAGCTCGGTGCGTTCGGCGACCTCGTCACCCACGTAGGGGTCGATGCCCTCCTGGAGCTGTCCGGCGGTGGACGGAAGCGCAGGCATCCGCATCCCGGCCAGTTTGAAGGCGAACGGTGCGACCGCCCCGGCGGCGAGGACCATCACCGTCGCCACCAGCGCCACCGCGGCAGGCACGTCCAGGCCGGTGTATCCCATCAGTGCCCCGGCGATCGCCGTGGCCACCGCGACCATCGCGGTGGCCAGCAGGGCCGGGGCGCCGACCGCGGTGGCGGCGAGCGCGAGGACCGCGCCTCCCGCGCCCGCGGCGCCCGCGGCCAGGAGCCGGGCGCCGGCGACCTGCTCCGCGTCGGGGCCGGTCAGGTCGCCGCCGGGCAGCACCCAGCCGACCAGCGCCAGGCACGGTGCGACCAGCAGGCCGAGCGCGGTCGCGGAGAGGCGGTCACCGACCGCGCGGCTGGCGGAGCCCGCCCCCGCGAGCAGGAGTAGCCCGACCAAGGCCGCGCAGGCCGCCCGGGAGGCGCCGGAGCTGGTCGTCACCCCCGGCCAGAAGACCAGCACGAGGGCGGTCACCACGGTCGCCACCGCGGTGCCGATCAGCAGGCCACGGGCGGCGCCGGGCGACCACGTGCGCAGCCGTCGGCCCACGGTCTCCGCGATGCCGTCGACCAGGTCGTCGAGCCGTGCCTCGGGCAGCGCCTCGGTGTGCGGGCGCAGGTAGAGCACGGCGCCGTCGGCCAGCCCGGCACGTGCCAGGGTGGTCTCCTCGTCGAGCGGGGCGTCGCCCAGCCGCTGGAGCACCCAGCCGGCGTGGTCGAGTCCGGCCTCCTCGGCCTCCTCGCCGACGTAACGCAGCAGTGTGGGCAGCAGATCGGCGACCGGTACGTCGGCGGGCACCGCCAGATCGATGCTGACGCTCGGTGCACGTACGGTCAGGCGGCACGATTCGGCCACCGCGCTGTCGGTCATCAGCTGAACTCTCGTCTTCCGGAAGGCTTTGACAGGAGGACTTCCCCGCGAGAGGGGATGTGCGAACAGTACGGAAGGTCCGCGCGGCCGCGAACCGGGGGGCCGGGCGCGGAATTTGCCTCCGCGGGCCCCGGCGACGACCGCTCCCGCGTGGACAGGTCGCGTTCCGTGAATGCACACTACTGCCTACGACCACGGGGTCGTGCTGCGGACCGGACTCCATTTATCCGGTATGTGGTTGGCCATCACGGAAGTGCCCGCACCCGGCCATCCGCTCGAAACATTCATCCGGCGTTCACCGCGCGTCACGTGGTGCCCGGGGAATCAGTGCGGTGCGGCCCTTTCCACCGCCGGGTGCGCCGGAATTCCGGTGCGGGCCGGAGAGTTCAGTGAACCGGAGGTTCTGTTCCCTTGAGTGTCGTGCTGTTTCGTCGCCCGGCCCGCAGGCGCGGGCCGGAGATGCCCGAAGGGCAATTGACCCTCCAGGAGCCGCCGGTCCTCGCCGAGACGGTGCCCGACACATCGGCGATCTGGACCTATCTGCCGATGGCGTTGATGTCGGTCTCGATGATGCTGATGTTCCTGCGCCCCGGCGGCGGGAACGGCGTCTTCATGTACCTGGCGATGGGTGTCATGGCGCTCTCCGCCGGCGCCATGCTGCTGGGTCAGCTGATGCGCCGCTCCAGTGAGCGCAAGCAGCGTTTGAAGGGTGAACGCCGCGACTACCTGCGGTACCTGGCACAGATCCGCAAGCGGGTCCGCGCCACCATCACGGAGCAGCAGCGGGCGCTGGCCTGGCGCCACCCGGAGCCCGCGTCGCTCCGCTCGCTGGCCCGCACCTCACGGCTGTGGGAGCGCCGTCCCGCCGACGAGGACTTCGGCGAGGTCCGGCTCGCGGTCGGCGAGCAGCAGCTCGCGCTCACCCTGACCCCGGTCTCCACCCGCCCGGTGGAGGACCTCGAACCCCTCTGCGCGCACGCCCTGCGCCGTTTCGTCCGCGCCTACTCCACGATCCCCGGGCAGCCCCTCGGCCTCTACCTGCGGTCCTCGGCCCGGATCCTGCTGCGCCCCGAGGAGACACCCGGCCAGGAGACCGCCGGGGCGGGCGACCCGCCGTCCGGGGAGGCTGGCGAGGAGGCGGTGCGCGCCCTGGTGCGCGCCGTGCTCGGGCAGCTCGCGGTGTTCCACGCACCGGAGGAGCTGTGGATCGCCTTCTGCGTCAGTGACGAGCGGCGGCCCGACTGGGAATGGGCCAAGTGGCTTCCGCACACGCTGGACCCGTACGAGGAGGACGGCGCCGGGCAGGCCCGCCGGATCACCGCCGACGTCACCGAACTCGACGACCTCCTCGGTGCCGAGTTCGCCGAACGTCCCGGCTTCGACCCGGAAGCGCGCCCCGGCCGCGACGAGCCCTACACGATCGTCGTCCTGGACGGCGTCACCGTGCCCGAGGGCCACCGCTGGGAGGGGCACGGCTACCGCAACGCCCTCGCCCTCGACATATCCGGGGCGCTGCGCTGGCGCCCGGGCCGCAACACCCTGAGGCTGACCGTCGGGACGGACCAGGTGAGCCTGGTGCGCACCGACCGCAGCCGCAAGGAGCGCTCGGTGCCGCTCGGCCGGCCGGACCGGCTCGGCCTCCTCGGCGCGGAGTCGCTGGCCCGGCTGATCACCCCCCGCCGGATGAGCCTGGGCACCGACATCGCGCAGCCGATGGACACGGACGTGGAGCTGACCACGCTGCTGGGCATCCCCGACCTGCACCGGCACGACCCGCAGACCCTCTTCAACCGGCACACCGGTTCCGCACGGCTGCGGGTACCGATCGCGGTCGGCGTGGACGGCCGCCCGGTGGACCTCGACATCAAGGAGTCCGCGCAGGGCGGCATGGGCCCGCACGGCATGCTCATCGGAGCCACCGGCTCCGGCAAGAGCGAGCTCCTGCGCACCCTGGTCCTGGGTCTCGCCCTGACCAACTCCTCCGAGACCCTCAACTTCATCCTGGTCGACTTCAAGGGTGGTGCCACCTTCCTCGGTCTGGAGGAACTCCCGCACACCTCCGCCGTCATCACCAACCTCGCCGACGAGGTCGCCCTGGTCGAGCGCATGCAGGACGCCCTGCACGGCGAACTCATCCGGCGCCAGGAGCTGCTGCGCTCCGCCGGCAACTACACCTCCGCCCTGGAGTACGAGCGCGCCCGCGCCGGGGGGACGGACCTCACCCCGCTGCCCAGCCTCTTCGTGGTGGTCGACGAGTTCAGTGAGCTGCTGTCCGCGCACCGGGAGTTCATGGACCTGTTCGTGATGATCGGCCGGCTCGGCCGCTCCCTCGGGGTGCACCTGCTGCTGGCCTCGCAGCGCCTGGACGAGGGCCGCATGCACCAGCTCGAGAGCCACCTCTCGTACCGCATCGGTCTGCGCACCTTCTCCGCCATGGAGAGCCGCGGTGTGCTCGGCGTTCCGGACGCCTACGAGCTGCCTGCCCAGCCGGGCAGCGGCTACCTGAAGTCCGGGGTGGAGGCCCTCACACGTTTCCGCGCCGCCTACTCGTCCGGCACGTACGGGCGCCGCACCGGCGCGGTCGTCCAGGCCCGGGTGGCCAGCCAGGTGGTGCCGTGGACCAGCGGCTGGGTGGTGCCGCGCACCTTGGACCCGGCCACCGAGCCGGAGCCGGAGGCCGAGGAGACGGGCGAGGAGGAGGCCCTGCTCGACGTGGCCCTCGACCGGCTGCGCGGCTCCGGGCCCGCCGCCCACCGGGTGTGGCTGCCGCCGCTGGACGAGCCCTCCCCGCTGGACGTCCTGCTGCCCGGCATCACGCCCGACCCGGAGCGCGGCCTCACCGCCGCCGGGTGGCCGGGCACCGGACGGCTGCGGGTCCCGGTCGGTCTCGTGGACAAGCCCTTCGAGCAGCGCCGCGACCCGCTGGTCGTGGACCTCTCCGGAGCCGGCGGCCACGTCGCCGTCGCGGGCGGTTCGCAGAGCGGCAAGTCCACACTCGCCCGCACGCTCATCGCCGCCCTCGCCCTCACCCACACCCCCGCCGAGATCCAGTTCTACTGCCTCGACTTCGGCGGCGGCGGCCTGTCGCAGCTCGCCGCCCTTCCGCACGTCGGCGGGGTCGCGGCACGCCTCAACCCGGAGCGGGTGCACCGGACCGTCGCCGAGGTGATGACGCTGCTCGCCCGCCGCGAGCAGTTCTTCGTGGACCACACGCTCGACTCCATGCAGTCCTACCGCCGCCGCCGGGCCGCCGGGGAGTTCCCCGACGAGCCGTTCGGCGACGTGTTCATGGTGGTCGACGGCTGGTCCACGGTCCGTCAGGACTACGACGACCTGATCCCGAAGTTCAACGAACTCGCCGCCCGGGGGCTCAACTACGGCATCCACCTGATCATCACCACCACGCGCTGGGTGGAGCTGTCCGCCCAGGTCCGTGACCAGGCGGCCACCCGCCTGGAACTGCGGATGGGTGACCCGATGGACTCCGAGATCGACACCCGCAAGGCCCGCTCGGTGCCGCGCAGCGGTGGACGCGGCATCACCGCGGACAGCAAGATGCACTTCCTCGCCGGCCTGCCCCGGCTGGACGGCAGCGGCTCCCTCGACGACCTCGGCGACGGAGTCACGCACCTGGTCGCGGAGATCTCCCGGCACTGGACGGGGGCACCCGCGCCGCAGGTCCGGATGCTGCCGCACAGGCTCCCGGCCTCCGACCTCCCGGCACCCGAGGCCACCGAGGGCGGCGGCATGCGCATCCCGCTCGGCATCGACCAGGACGCGCTGGAACCGGTCTGGCACGACTTCAGCCGTACACCGCACCTGATCGTGGTCGGCGACACCGAGAGCGGCAAGACCAACCTGCTGCGCGGCATCACCAAGAACATCACCACCCGATACACCCCGGAGGAGGCGAAGATCATCGCGGTGGACTACCGCCGCACCCTGGTGGACGCCATCCCCGAGGAGTACCGCATCGGGCACGTGATCTCACTGGACAACCTCAAGGAGACCATCGAGGGCGCGGCCCGCGCGATGAAGTCCCGCGTCCCCGGCGCCGACATCGCGCCCGCCCGTATGCGCAAGTGCGACTGGTGGACGGGGCCCCGCCTGTTCGTCCTGATCGACGACTACGACATGGTCTCCGGCAACTCCTTCCAGAGTCCCTTCGAACCGCTCTTCGAGAATCTGACGCTCGGTTTCGAGATGGGTCTGCACCTGGTCGTCGCCCGCAGTGCCATGGGTGCCGGCCGCGGCCTCAGCGACGGGCTCATCCGCCGCCTCGACGAGGCCAACAACCCCGCGGTCCTGCTCTCCTGCCCGCCCACGGAGGGCCGTCTCTTCGGCGACGCGAAGCCCCTCAACCTCCCGCCGGGCCGGGCCCTCCACATCGCGCGCCGCCGGCCGCGTCTCATGCAGACGGCGCTGATCGAGGAGAGCCGGAGCCAGGACTGACGGAACGCATGACGACGACACCCTCCTGCGGCGGTACCTCAGGAGGGTGTCGTCGTCATGCCACGGATCGGTCAGTCGGACGTCGTTGCGGCCGCTCCCGCCGGGCGCCACCCCCGGGCGCGGGCCCGGGACAGGGCGAAACCGGCCCAGAGGACGGCGAGGACGGCGGCCGAGCCGAGCAGGACGAAGAGGGTGGCCCGGCCGGTGGCGCGGTCCGCGGCGGCCGTGTCGCGGACGGTCACGGGTTCCGTTCCGTCCTTGTCCGCGGCGGACCCGGCGGACCCGGCGGACCCGGCGGACGCGACAGGCTCACCGAGCACCGAGGTGACGGCGGCGTAGGCGTCCAGCTGAGGGATGTCGGCCGGGTAGGCGGTGGCCGTCAGACGGCGCACGACGTCCTCGGGCGAGTCGTCGGGGTGGGCGGCGCGGACGGCCGCGACGGCCCCGGCGGCGTAGGCGGTGGCCACCGGGACGCCGCCGCCGAGGTAGTGGCCCTTGCCACGCGGGCCGCCGGAGACCACCCCCGCACCCGGGGCGGCCAGGTCGACGCCGTCGGTGGGCAGGGAGCCCTCCGGACGGGCGCCGCCGGGAAGCATGTCGGCGACCGAGAGGACGCCGGGCTCACCGGCCGGCCAGTAGGTGCGGGACGGTACCTCGTCGGACCCGCCCCGGGACGGCGGGTCGGGGGTGGCCGCCGCGACCACGACGGCGCCCGCGCGGCGGGCCTCCGCGACCGCGCTGCTCAGTGCCGCGTCCTGCCGCGGCAGAGCCACCGTCACCGCTATCACTTCGGCGCGGGCCTCGGTCGCCGCACGCAACGCGTCCACGACCAGGTCCGCGCTCGCCCCGCCACGTCGGTCGGTGCCGCGCAGGGCCAGGATCTTGGCACCCGGGGCCACCCCGGCCAGAGGGGGGCTGTCCCCGCCGGTCCCGGCGATCAGGCCGGCCAGGAACGTGCCGCTTCCTACGCAGTCGTCGGCGGCCTCACCGGCGGCGGTGACCCGGCCCTTGAGCCCGGCCGCGCCGGGGGCGACACCGGTGCCGATGAGCGCGACGGTCACCCCGGCACCGGTGCTGTGCCGGTGCAGTCGGTCCAGGTCGAGGCGCTGGCGCGACCAGTCCTGCTTCTTCGCCGTCTCGCGGGAGGCCGGGGTGCAGACCACCTCCTCGGCCTCGGGGTCGAGGGCGGAGGGCATCCCGGGCAGTTCCTGGCCCTTCTTCCCGTCGGCCGCGGGGACGCGCGAGGGGGGTGCCGCCTGCGCCGGAAGGGCCGTGGGCAGCAGCAGCGCGGCGGCGAGGCCGGCACCGGACAGCAGGCGGGCGGCCCCGTTCCCCTGAGGCCTCATCGGGGCGCCACCTTCGGTGCCGCGGCCGTGACGTCGGCGGGGAGGAGGACGCGCAGGTCGTCGAGGGTCGGCGCGGCCAGCGAACTGAGCCGTCCCGCCTGGCGGGTGACCATGGACTCGACCACCTGCCGGGCCAGCCGGGCGTTGCCGAAGGAACGGTCCCTGGGCATCGCGTCGAAGTACTCCTTGAGCAGGGGACCGGTGCCGGGCCCGCACTCGTAGCCCATGTTCGCGGCCTGGGTCCGCACGATGGTGACCAACTCCTCCGAGGAGTAGTCGGCGAACGCGATCCGGCGCGGGAAGCGGGAGGAGAGGCCCGGGTTGGAGCCGAGGAATCGCTCCATCTCGTCGGTGTAGCCGGCGACGATGACGACCACCTCGTCGCGGTGGTCCTCCATCAGCTTCAGCAGGGTGTCCACCGCTTCCTGGCCGAAGTCGGCACCGCCCCCGCGCGGGGTGAGGGTGTACGCCTCGTCGATGAACAGGACGCCGCCACGGGCCCGTTCGAAGACCTCGCGGGTGAGCTGTGCGGTGTGGCCGATGTAGCGGCCGACGAGGTCGGCGCGGGCCGCCTCGACCAGCTGGCCCCGGTCGAGTACCCCGAGCTGGGTCAGGACCTCCCCGTAGAGGCGGGCGACGGTGGTCTTGCCGGTACCGGGCGGGCCCGTGAAGACCAGGTGGTTGCTGAGCGACGGGACCGGCAGTCCGGCAGCGGCACGGTGGCGGGCCGTGGTGATGAGGTTGACCAGGTCCGCGACCTCGCGCTTCACCTCGGCGAGGCCGATCATGTCGCCGAGGCGGGTCAGCGGGTCGTCGTCCGGAACGGCGGTGTCGGTGGCCGCCGCCGCTGCGGTGGCGGAGACGTCCTCCGGCAGCAGGAGCCGCAGGTCGTGCTCACTGACCTGCGGCTGCTCGGAGAGCCGGACCGCCTGTCTGTCCACCATCTCCTCGAACACCCCGCGTGCGGCACGGCCGTTGCCGAAGCCGGCGTCCCGTGGCATCGCCTCGAAGTGCGCGGCCAGGGCGGCCGCGGTGCCCTCGCCCAGCTCGTACTGGTGCTGGGTGCACATGCTCTCCATGATCGCGACCAGGTCGGGCACGGAGTAGTTCTCGAACTCGACGGTCCGCGAGAAGCGGGAGGCCAGGCCCGGGTTGGAGGCGAGGAAGGAGTCCATCTCGCGGGAGTAGCCGGCCGCGACCACCACCACGTCGTCGCGGTGGTCCTCCATCAGCTTTAGCAGGGTGTCCACGGCCTCGCGGCCGAAGTCGGCGCCGCCGTTGCCGCTGTCCGAGGTGAGCGTGTACGCCTCGTCGACGAACAGGACCCCGCCGAGGGCCCGCTGGAAGGTCTCGGTGGTCTTGATCGCGGTGCCGCCGACGACCTGGGCGACCAGGTCGGCGCGCGAGACCTCCACCAGGTGCCCGCTGCGCAGCGAGCCCAGCTCGGCCAGGATCGCGCCGAAGAGGCGGGCGACGGTCGTCTTTCCGGTGCCGGGCGGGCCGGCGAAGATGAGATGTCTGCTCATCGGCGGTGCTGACATGCCGAGCTGTTCACGGCGCTGGGCGAGCTGGGTGAGGTTGACCAGGGTACGCACCTGCTGCTTGACGTTCTCCAGGCCGATCAGCGCGTTGAGGGCGCCGAGCGGGCCGTCCGCGCGGTCCGGCGGGGGCGCGTCCGCGGCGCCGGAGCCGGCCGGGTCGGTGTTCTCGGCGCTGCCGGTGCCCCAGGCGTCCCGCTTGCCGTTGCTCACGCTGTTCAGGTTGTCCACCGCGAGACGTTCGCCGGGCACGGTCTGCACCAGACCGCCGCCCTCGTTCTCCCGCGCGTGGCAGTTGACGAGCGAGACCGGCGCGGTGGACTCCACCCGGAAGCCGTCCTGGGATCCGCCGGTGGCCTCGCATCCGCTGAGCGAGGCGAGCGCGCCCTCACGGATCAGGTAGCCGTGCCCCTTGGGGGCGTGCACGGCGGTGCGGTTGGCCGTCAGCTCGCCGCCCGCGGCGACCACCACGCCCTCCTCACCGGCTGTCTCGACACGGAAGTCTCGGACGGTGACGTTGCCGCCGTCCTCCACCACCAGCCCGTTGGTGGCGGGGTCGGACACCCCGCCACCGGCCAGGTAGAGGGTGCTGCCGGAGGCCACGCGCACACCGGCGCCCTTCGGCCGGACGATCTCGCAGTCCTCGGCGCGGCCCCGGGCGTCCTTGGTCACCGCGATGCCGTCGCCGGCCGGCTCCACCAGCCGGGCCCTGCGCAGCAAGGGGTTGGCTCCGCCGACCACCGCGACCGCGGGCGTGCCGCCGATCACCTCCAGGCGGTCCAGCTCCGGTGCCGAGTCGTCCTCCAGGAGCAGTCCGGGACCGTCGCAGTCGCGGACCGTCAGGCCGGTCAGTGCCGGGGAGGCGGCCCCGGCGACCCGCAGCGCCGCGCCCTGCGCGCCGTCCACCCAGCAGTCCTCGAAGGTGCCGCGGGACCGGTCGGTGACCAGCACGCCGTGACCGCGTGCGCGTGAGACGCGGCAGCGCCGCAGCACCGGGTCGGTGCCCCCGGCCAGTGCGATCCCGTTCCCGGAGGCCCCGGTGACGCGGACGTCCTCCAGGGTCGTGCGGCCCGAACTGCTCAGGTGCACGCCCGTGCTGGTGTCGTGCACCACGGTGCGGACCACCGAGACGGTGCAGTTCCCTTCCAGGGCTATGGAGGGCTTGTCGGTGGAGGATATGTCGCAGTCCTCCACGTTGCCGCGGGTCTCACCGTTGGCCAGCAGGCCGTTGCCGCGGGCGTCGCGCACCGTGCAGTCACGCATGCGTGCCTCGCCCTGCTCGGCGAGGACCAGGCCGCTGGTTCCCAGGTGTTCGAGCGTGCAGGACTCGACAGTGGTGAGGGTGGTCGAGGTCACCACGATGCCCGCGCCCTGCGGGTTGCTCACCCGGCAGTTCCTCAGCACGAGGGAACCGGTACCCCCGGCCAGCATCGCGGTCCACGCGGCGCCGATGATCTCGCAGCCGTCGAGCGCGGCCTGCCCGCGCCGCACGTCCACGGCCGGCAGTTCGGCGTCACCGCCCCGCAGGGTCAGCTCGGAGAGCATCACGGCGTCGGCGCGCAACGCGACCACGCTGCCCGAACGCGGCCTGATCTCCACCGTGCCCCGCCCCTCGGCGGCGGTGAGGGTGACCCTGGTGTGGATCACCAGGTTCTCGGCGTACGTACCGGGCCGGATGCTGATGAGCGCCCCGGTGCGGGCTGCGGCGAGTGCCTCACCGATCGTCGAAAAGCGGTCGGTGGGGCCGACCGACAGTACCTGGCGCGACACGCACCAACCTCCTTGCTACGGCGGCGTCTTCTGCGGGCTCCCCCATTTCGCCGGGGGCGCGTGTCGGCGAGCCGACGATGCCATCATGCCTCGTTCCCGGTTCGTACGGGTTCCGGGAGCGGTGCTTCCGGCGTCGAGGAGTCGCGGTCAGGTGCTCCACTTCTGGGCGGGGTTGCCCGAGCAGTGCAACAACTGCAGCGCCGCCCCGCTGTTCCGGTCGGCGCCCGCGATGTCGACGCACATGCCGACGACGGTGTTGACCAGATCGTGCGCACCGTTCAGAGCGAACTTCTGGGCGGCGTTGCCGTTGCACCAGGCGATCTGGATGGGTGTGCCGTCGCTGAAGTTCGCGTTGGCCACGTCCAGGCACAGGCCCTTGATGCGGATGGTGCCGTCGGAGGCGAACTGCCACTGCTGTGCGGGGGCGCCGTTGCAGTCCCACACGTGCAGTGCCTTGCCGTCGCTGAAGTCATGGCCCGGTACGTCGATGCAGCGGCCGGAGAGATGGCTGCGGAAGGAGACGGGCCCACTGAGTGTGACGGCGGGAGCGGCCTTCGCGGGCTGCTTCTTGACGCTGTCGGACTTCTTCTCCGCGCTCTCCTTCTTCGGCTGCTCCTCCGGTTCGGCCGCCTTCTTCGGCACGTCCTTCGCCTTCTCCGGCACCGGCACCTTCTCCACCGGCTTCTCGGTCACCGGCTTGTCGGCGGCCTTCGTCTTCTCGGCGGGCGGTGAGGTGGTCTCGGCCGGCGTCACGGCGAAGTCACCCGGTGCGTCCGGCCCGCTCCCGTCGAGCACGGTCCCCGCCGCGGCCACCGACGGCTGCTCGGGGCCCTTGTCGTCGTTGCCGACGAGTATCAGGAAGGGCACGGACACGAGCAGCGCCCCCGCCACCGCCGCTCCGGCCAGTACCGCCTTGCCGGGCCTGCCCACGGGGCCGGCGTCGTGCTCCGGCCGGCCGATCGCGGTCGCGGTCATGGTCCGCACGAGCGCGGGCAGCCGGCTCTGCGCGGCGGCGGTGCCGCCCTGTTCGGCCTCGGACTCGGAATCCGACCGGGCGCCGGCTCCGGGGCCGGCCGTCGTGCCCTCTGCGGATCCCGCGGGTTCCTTCACGGTCTCGCCGGGCTTCTTCGCGGCCTCTCCGGACGCCTTCCCGGCCTCCGCGGCCTGCGTACCGGCCGTGCTGGGCTCCGCCGCGGTCGTCGACCCTGCGGATCCGGACGCGGGCGCGGCCGGGGCGGCGGACGCGGTGCCGGGGGCCGAGGCGGTGCCGGCGGCCGGCTCCTCGCCCCCGGAGGCGGCCGACTCGGCGCGTGCCTTCGGGGAGGCGGGGGGTTGCTGGGACGAACTCGTCACGGGGTCCTCCCTGTGGTGTGGGGCCGGTGTTCGGATGTGCTGTCGGTCCGGTCCGCGGCCGGTTCCGCGGCCTCGGTGCCGACGGGGTCCGCGGCAGCGGAGGCGGAGCCGTACTCCGCCGCGGGCGCCCATGTGTCCCCCTCGGCTCGCGCAGGGCCCCCGGGAAGGCTCCGTGCCGGGACGAGCAACGGGGCGGCGGCTCCCGCGTTGACCATCAGCATGGTGCCGGGATCCTTCAGTGAGCGGGACAGTTCCTGTACCGGCAGCCTGTCATGGTGAAGTGCCGACGACATGAACTCGTGTGCGGGCGAGGTGAACAACAGGACCACCGGCGCCCCGTCCCGCCCGGCTGCCGTCAGCGGCCCGCCCTCGGGTCCGCGCGCCACGGTGACGTCCGCCTCGGCGAGCGCGGCAAGAGCCTCTTCCACCGAGCCGTAGCCGGTGGCGGCCCGCTGCGCGGCGGCGTCCACCGGATCGGTGGGCTCCGGCCATCCGAGCATCCGTGCCGAGGGCCGGTACGCCGGGTTGGGGCGGTACTCCCCTACTTCGCCGCTCTCGTCCGACTGCCACTCCCCCAGCACCGCCCACTCGGCCGGTGTGCGTTCCTCGGTCCATTCCGGGTCCACCACCCCGATCCAGTGTCCCGGAGCACGGCGGGCTGCGGCCTTCACGGCTTCGGGTATGTCGGCGGCGACGGTGTCCTCGGTGGCGTTCACCCCGCGTCCGGCGGCCGGGTCCGGGGCTTCGGGCATGACGAACGGGGCGCCGTTCGCGCCCTCTTGTCGCTCTCCGGGCCGCATCTCCACCTGAACTCTTGGGTCTGTACGAATTCTCGGCTGTTGAAACGCCACGCGCGCACGCCGACATTGATCAGATCGGGGAGCCAACAGGATGTCATACGAGTCCTGCCCATGGGAGTTCGGAGTGGGTCTGTTTGGGCCGCTGACGTGCCCGTTCCCTGCCCGAATGAAGAACTTTCCGGGAGCAGTGAGCAGGAAGAGGACAAAGCGACAGGGGGTGTCGGGGTTGGGGAGCGGCCGTTCTCGCCCCGAAGGGCTACGTTGTGTACGCCATCGGCCTCTTCGACGTGCGGCACCTCACGGTCCGGACGCCTGGACCTGGGCCGCACGGCACCACCTCACAGCTCGGAAGGGCGTCGGACCAGTGGCCGCCACCGCGCCGGGTCACCCGGCATCGACTGCGAGGACCGGGGCGTCCCGGCCCCCTCGACGGGACGTCCGCCGATGCGTCGAGGGCTCGCAGGTGTTCTTCCGGCCCCACCGCTGCCCACCGACAGCTCCGCCACCGAGAAGGAGTAACCGCATGTCCTCCCAGCCCCCCACCCCCGGCGCGAACACGACGGCGGCCGCCGCCCCCGACGCGGACGAGGCCGGCTCCCGGCCCGCGGCACCGGCACCGGCACCGGCACCGGCACCGGCACCGGCACCGGCCGAGGAGACACCGACCCTCGCGGCCGCCCCCGGGGCGGAGTCCGGCGCCGCCCCGGCCGGGGACGCCGCGGCCACCCCTCCCGCGGCCGCCAAGTCCGAGGCGCCCGAGGCATCCGAGGAGGGTGTCGGCGTCGCGACGGCAGCCGTGACGGCGCCCGGAACCAAGACCGCCACCGGCGTCAACGGCGGCCGCCCCCGTACGCCGGTCCTGGCGGGTGCCGCGTTCCTCGGCGCGGCCCTGGTCGCCATACCCCTGCTGCTGGTGGGAAGCGCCAACGACAAGGGTGGGGACGACACACCGATGCGGCCGGTGGCGGGGGGTGCCGACACCGTCCTCAACCCCGACTCCGCCCCCGCCGACCTCGAGGACTACGTGGCCGGGAAGCCGAGCCCGTCCCCGACCAAGGAGAAGCCGAAGCCGGTCGAACCGAAGGCCGTCGCCCCTGTCGTCCCCGCGCCGGAGCCGACTCCCAGCCCGTCCGCGACGAAGCCCAAGGCCAAGGTCAAGGTCAAGCCGAAGCCCAAGCCGTCCCCGAAGCCGGACTGGAGCACGGTGGCCATCTCGGCTCCCAGCGTCATCCAGGTCAACCAGGCCTGGACGACGAACCGCATCAAGATGGTCATGCAGACCGACGGCAACCTCGTGGTCCTCAACGAGTTCGGCAAGCCGATCTGGGCTGCGATGACCTTCGGCCAGAACCACCGGGCGATCTTCCAGCCCGACGGCAACCTCGTCATCCACAACGGTGACGACCGCCCGATCTGGGCCTCCAAGACCCACGACCACCCGGGAGCCCAGCTGGTCCTGCGCGCGGACGGCAGGGTGGTCGTCCTGGACAACGGAAACGTCGTCTGGTCGACCTGACACCCTGTCGCGCCGCGTCCGGCACGCCGCTCCCGGCCTGCCGCGCGCGGGCCGGCCGCGTTCTCGCGGGGCCGGCCACCGGCCGATGAAGGCGGGTGGCCCGTCCCCGTGCACCGGGCCGACCGTGCGCCCCGAGGCGGCAGGTCAGAGATGAGCCGGGGCCGGCCACCGTGCGCGTCACGGCGGCCGGTCCCGGCTCATTCGTTCCTTCTTTCCGAGGGCTCGATCTTGACACCGGCTCCCACGAGTGGTGGTTTAGACCACTCCACCTGAATGTGGTGGTCCACTTACGTGGAGGTGCAGTGATCCGTATGCCTGAAAGCCATCCGTACTGTCCGCCCCGTGTCCCCCGGCTCCCCCTTCTCGGCGCCGCGGCCCTGCTCGCCCTGGGTACGCTCTCCGCTCCCGCGTGGGCGGCCGGAGGGTCCGCCACCGCGCCGGCGCCCGCCCCGTCCGCGGCCACCCCCGTCGTCACCCCCACCCCTCAGCACATGGAGTCGGCGGGACGGGACCTCCGTGTCCCGGACCGCGTCCGCCTCGTCCTCGGCGACGACGTGGACGCCGCGAGCGCCGACGTCATCAAGAAGGCACTGGCCTCGGCCGGCGCACGTCACATCGACACGGCGGCGTCCCCCGCCGGTCGGTCGAAGCTCACCGTCATGGCCGGTTCCGTCATGGACCGCGCGGTGGCGGCCGCCCTGCGCGCCACCGGCGGAACCGTACCCGGCACCCTGGTCGCGGAGGGCTACTCCCTCGCCTCCCGCGGCGACAGCATCGTGCTCGCCGGCAACGACGGGGACGGCGTCTACTACGCCGCCCAGACGCTGCGGCAACTGGTGACCGGGAAGCACACCCTGGCGGCCGTCTCGATCACCGACCACCCGGCCATGCCGCTGCGGGGCAGCATCGAGGGCTTCTACGGCGCGCCCTGGTCGCACTCCGACCGGCTCGACCAACTCGCCTTCTACGGCGACATCAAGGCCAACACCTACATCTACACACCGAAGGACGACGCGTATCTGAGGGAGGAGTGGCGCGAGCCCTACCCCGCGGACAAGCTGGCCGAACTGCGCGAACTGATCGAGCGGGCCACCGCCCACCACGTCGACTTCACCTACGCCCTCTCCCCCGGCCTGTCCGTCTGCTACAGCGACCCCGGTGACGTGAACGCCCTCAAGACGAAGCTGGGCGCCCTCTACGACCAGGGGGCGCGCGGCTTCTACGTGGCGCTGGACGACATCAGCTACACGAAGTGGAACTGCGACGCCGACAAGGAGAAGTACGGCGCCCCGGGCCGGGGCAGCGCCGGGCAGGCGCAGGCCGACCTGCTCAACGCCGTGCAGCACGACTTCATCGACGCCCACCCGGACGCCCAGCCGCTCCAGTTCGTGCCCACGGAGTACTCCGACACGGCCGATTCCGCCTACAAGTCCGTACTGCGCGAGCAGCTGGACCCGAAGGTGGTCGTGCAGTGGACGGGCACGGACGTCGTTCCCCCCTCGATCAGCGTGGCGGACGCCGAGGCCGCCTCGGCGGTGTGGGGACGCAAGGTGTTCCTCTGGGACAACTACCCGGTCAACGACTACGGGCAGACGACGGGCCGGCTGCTGATGGCCCCGTACGACAAGCGGGAAGCCGGCCTTCACAAGGCACTGAGCGGCATCGTGCTCAATCCGATGAACCAGGCGGCCGCCAGCAAGGTCGCTCTCTTCGGCGGTGCGTCGTTCGCCTGGAACGACGAGGACTACGACCCGGACCGCACGTGGCGCGCGGCGGCCGGCTACCTGGCCGGCGGTGACCGGGCCACCGCCCGGGCACTGCTGGCGTTCTTCGACACCCAGCACCTCGCACCGACCTTCGGCGACACCGACTGGCAGCCTCAGGCACCCGGACTGGCCGCGCGGCTGGCCGACTTCACCGAGGCATGGGACAGCGGATCCCGTGCCCGACGGCAGGCCGCGCTGCGTGAGCTCGGTGCCTACGCCGACGTGCTGGCCGGGGCTCCCGAGCAGATCCGCGCCGGCGTCCGGGACCCGGCCTTCCTGGCCCAGACGAAACCGTGGCTGGACGCCCTCGACGTATGGGGCGACTCCCTGAACGCCACCCTGGACGGGCTGCGGGCCCAGCTCCACTCCGGCGGCGGACAGGCGGACTTCGCCGAGGCCGCCGACCTGGCGAGGCAGGCCGCCGCGTTCACCACCATCCCGGGCACCACCCGGCCGCAGGGCACGGTCAAGGTGGCCGACGGGGTGCTGGACACGTTCATCGGGCGGGCACCCACGATGTGACGCGCGGCCCCGGACGGCCCCGGATCAGGCGCCCGGGGCCGTCCGCCGTTGGCTGTCGCGCCTGCAACAGGTGCCGCTACCGGGCCAGTGAGCAGAACATTCCGACCGGCGCCGCGGACAAGCGCGGGGTGGCCCGCCTGGCCATCGACACGAAGCACTGGAACGAGGCGCGTTACGCGCTCAGCCGGGCCCCTGCCCTCGTCAACGCCCTCCCCGTCGACGTGGCCCTTCAAGAACGCGAGCAACTCTCAGCGATCCGGCAGAAGTACGCGGCGCGCAACACACCGGCCGCGAAGAACGCCCGGCAGGCGAAGGCGGCGCCGGCCAAGCGTGCGGGCGGCAAGAAGCCCGCGCCGGAGAAGTCGACGGCGAAGAAGGCCGTACCGAAGCCGAAGCCCGCGCCCGTGCGCGGCCTCGGTGACCGCTTCATCAACCGCGCGGCCCTCGGTTACACCGAGACCAAGGGTTCCTGAGCCCGGCGAAAGCGTGCCGTCCACCACTCAGCGGACGGCACGCCTTCAAGTCGCTCAGCACTCCGACGCGAACCGCACGAACTGTCCCCAGCCTTCGCGGTCCACCGCGAACGCAGGAAGGGTCACGTCCTTGGAGTCCCTTACGTGCACGCCCTGTTCGGCGACCGCGACCTCCACGCAGCTGTCGCCCTCGCTCCCGCTGTAGCTGGACTTGAACCAGGCGAGTTCCGTAGTACCGCTGTTCATCGCTCTCCTCGAAGTCGCTCCAGCAAGGCCCGGGATTCGTTGGGGCTCAGGGCCTGCGAGCGCAGTGTGTCATAGCGTTGGCAGAGCACACTCACCTCTTTCGGGTCGGAGATCAGCCGCCCGTTCTTCTGCCCCTCGGAGTAGCCCAACCGCCGCCCCTCCGGGGTCTCCAGCACCTGCACCGGCCCGTCCAGGCACGCGTGCAGCCCGGCCTCCAGCGGCACCACCTGAAGCGTCACGTTGCGTGGGGCGGTGAGCTCAATGACATGGTCCACCAACTCGCACATCATCTCCGCACCACCGAACCGCCGCCGGAACACGTGCTCCTCGACGATGAAGCTGAACGGCACAGTCGGCCGCTCCCGCATCATCGCCTTGCGTTCCATCCGCGCCGCCAGCTGCTCGCCCAGCTCCACGTCCGTCCGCAGGGGGATCGTGCCCTCGAACACCGCCCGCGCGTACGCCTCCGACTGCAACAACCCCGGCACCAGCCGGCACTCGTACGTGCACAGGCTGACCGCCTCCCGCTCCAGCCGCGCCCACCGCCGGAACCACGCCGCGAGGCCCGCCTCGCCCCGGGTGAGATGGCAGGCGGCCTTCCGCAGGGCACCGGTGTTGCCGAGCGCTTCCTCCGCACGCTCCACGAACACCTCGTCCGGCATCCGTCGGCCCAACTCCACCGACTCCACCGTGTGTTTGGAGTACTGGACCCGGGCGCCGAGCTCGATCCGGCTGAGTCCGGCGTGTTCGCGCAACGCCTGGACGACCGCGCCGAACGTGCGCAGACTGTCGGACGGGTGGGGTTCCCGCTCCCACTCCCCCGCCGGAACTCCCTGCGCGCCGACGCCCCCGGCCGCCTGCCCCACACCGATGCTCATCCGGCCCCCGCCTTTCTCCGCACGGCACCGCGACGGCTCCTGACAGCGCCCCGGGCTCACCACTCAGCGTGACGGAGCGGACCCCGTACTGTCCACTCTTCGTGCCCGTACGATGACTCCGCGTACGGGGTGCGGCTCTCGTCCCCAGGCGCGTCCTGCCGTCACTGTGGCGCCATGAACCACGCGCTGCCCCAAGTCGGCCGCCCCACCCGCACCTTCTCCCAGCTCCTGTCGTCCACGCGACGCGGCGCCCGGCTGGCCAGACTGCTCGCCGGGACCGAGCTGAGGGCATGGGGTTCCCCGCAGGACCTCACGGAGCGTGCCGAGCTCGTGGTCGCGGAGCTCGCGGCCAACGCCGTCCTCCACGGCCTCGTACCGGGTCGCTGCTTCCGGCTCACCCTCGCCTACGACCCGGCGGCCGTAGGAGCGCATCGGCAGCATGCGCGACCGCGTTTCCGTGAGTTGATCGCCGGGCGGCGCGTCAGGCGCGCTGCCACCCGACCGGGTTGTTACTCTCCGTGCGCATGCCGGGAAACACCGACAGCCAACGGAGACGGCACGGAGCCGGAGCATCGCCATGAACGAACCCCCTTCCAGCAGCCCCGCCGTCGCGCACCGGTGGGTCTCACTGTTTGCGATCTGCACGGCCGCAGGGATGGTCTGGCTTGCGTTCGGCGACCTCAGTGTGGCGATTCCGCAGATCGCCGACGAGTTCAGCGGCAACCTGTCGAGCTTGCAGTGGGCGAACAACGCCTTCAGCCTCGTCACCGGTGCCCTCGTGATCACCGCCGGCAAGTTCGGCGATCTCTTCGGCCGCCGCCGGATGCTTCAGGTGGGCACGGTGCTGCTTGCTGCCTTCTCCGTGCCTGCCGCGCTCGCGCCCGACATCGGATGGCTGGTCCTCAGCCGTGGTCTCATGGGCATCGGCGCTGCGCTGATTCTGCCGGCCTCGCTCGCGCTCATCCCGCCCGAGTTCTCCGGAAAGGAGGAAACCACCGCGTTCAGTATCTGGCAGGCGGTGGCCTGGGGCGGGCTGTCCGTCGGGCCCGCGCTCAGCGGGGTCATCACGGACGGCCTCGGCTGGCGTTGGCTGTTCTGGATCAACCTGCCGCTCGCTGCGATCACTCTCGTAATCGTCCGGGTCACGACTCCGGAGTCCCGCGACGAGAAGGCCGGTCACACGATCGACTGGCTGGGGCTGGCATCCATCGTCCTTGCGGTCTTCGCACTGTTGTACGCGCTCACCGAAGGGCCGAGCCGGGGATGGGGCAGCCCGCTGATCGTGGCGCTGTTCGTGGCAACCGCGGTGCTGGCGGTCGTGTGGTGGTTCGTCGAACGCCGTGTGAGCCAGCCGCTCGTGGACCTGAAGCTGTTCAAGATCCGGGCATACAACGGCGCGCTCGCGGCCAACCTCACGATGAACTTCACCTTTGCCGGGATGAGCTTCCTCCTCGTGCTCTGGCTGGAGAACGCACGCGGCTACAGCGCGGTGGAGGCCGGGGTGCTGATGCTGCCCGCCACCGTCGGGGTCTTCCTCTTCATTCCGCTCGGCGGCAGGCTCGCGATCCGGCGGGGCGGACGGCTTCCCGCGGTGGTGGGGCTCGTCGTGGCCGGCGCCGGCCTGACTCTGCTCGGTTCTCTCGGTACGCGCAGTTCGACGGAGTACCTCGCTGTCGCACTCATCGTCATCGGGCTCGGTCTGGGGTTGGTGAGCACCCCGGTGGCCAACACGACCGTCGGAGAGGTCCCGATCGGTCTTGCGGGCACCGCTGCCGGTGTGTTCAAGATGTCCAGCATGCTCGGTGGCGCCCTCGGGGTCGCCGTCCTCACCGCGGTCGTCAGAGAACTCACGACGAGAGACGCGGCCTCTGTCGTCGAGGCGTCGGGGCTGACTCCGGCGGAGATCTCCCAGTTCCGCCAGGCATTGGTGAACTCCTCGTCCTTCCGGGAAGCGATCGCCTCACTGCCGCCCGACCTCGGGCGCACCGTGCAGCAGGCAGCCGTCTCGGCGTTCTCATCCGGTGTCGCCGACACGATGGCGGTCACGGCCGTCCTCACCTTCGTGGGGACGGCGGCCGTATTCCTCCTGTGGCCCCGCCGAAGCAAAGCCGACGCCACCGTCGCCGGGCCCCGATCAGATGACCGGCCAGACCCGTAGGGCGCCCCCTGGATCCCGCCATGACCCGGGACCCCTTCTCGAGCTCGCTGTTGACCACCCAGACCACTTGAACGGATTTACGGACCAGAGCACTGGCGGCCGCTGAAGAATTCGGTGAGGGCGGCGGCGGCCTCGGGCTGCTCCCGGGGGATGTAGTGACCGGCGTCGGGCGCGATGACGCCGGTCCTCTGCTTCCTCGAACGCGTCGGGCGCGAGGGACTTGGTCTCCAGGAAGCAGCTGATGTACTCCCGCTCGCGGCCGGCACTACGCCCTACGTTCCTCCGAGCTCCGGGCGCCGGGCGCCGAGCGCCGAGTTCCGAGCTCCGAGCTCCGAGCTCCGGAAGGCGCCGACTCACTCGTTCGTGTGTACCTCGAGAGGGCCGGGCCCGGCGCTCGAGCTTCGGGATTCGGGCCTCGGGATCCGGACTCCGGGATCCGAGCGCTCTCTGATAACCGGTAGGTAGAAGAAGGGGGTTGGGAAAACCTCCCCACCTCCCCACCCCGCCACGGCCAGCAAGTATGACTAAATGTGATCAGCTTGCAACGCGACGTCACGGCTGCTTACGGTGCCCCCAACGAAACGACCCCGACGCGGTGCGATCAACACCAGGCCGGGGTCTCACCCCAAGATCGAAGAGAGCGATCTCGTGGCTGCCAAGAACCTTAGCTCTGCCCTGCGCACCCCCGCACCCTCCCGCCCGTACCCGAAGTCCCCCCGCGGCTACGGCAAGCGATCCGCACCGGACCAAAGCCCGCCGCACGCGTCCGACTTCGCGCTGCTGCCCGAGCGTGAGCGCCACATCGCGGGTTACGTCGACCACCTCCCCGACGGCTCGGCCATGGACATCAAGACGCTGGCCAAGCACCTTCCGCTGTACGGTCAGATGGCCGTCGGCAGCGCCCTGAGGGCCCTGACCGTCGCGGGTCACCTGCGACGCGCACAGTGCCGGACCGGCGAGGGCGAGAGCCGTTGGGTCACTCTCACGTACTGGTCCCGCACCGCCCGGGACAACGAGTGGTGGAACGCCTTCGCGGCAGCCGAGAACACCCGGGTCGTAGCCCAGGAAGCCGCAGCGCTCCCGACCGGGCCGCCGCCCCCGTGGGCCCCGGTCGACACTCCCGCCGAACAGGAGGTCGCCGCAGGGACACCGGCCCCGCAGACCGCCGCCCCCGAAACCACCGAGGCACCCCCCACGCAGGCCACCGAAGCACCCCCCGCCACGCCCCCCGGGCTCGCCCCACGCCCGGCCCCGCAACCGGCCCCGCAGCCCACCCCCGCTCACGCCCCGCCCGTGCCGCGACAGCGCACCCCGGAGCCGGTCGCAGGCGGCCACCCTTCTCCCGCCTACCTCGCCCTGGCCCGACTCGGCCTCACCGACCCCCGCCTGGCCCTCTCCGCCGCCGACTGCACCGTTCTCGAGGAGCTGGCCGCCGCCTGGCTGGACCGGGGCGTGAGCACGGACTACCTCACCCACGCACTCACCTCCGGCCTCCCCACCCAGGTCGATTCCCCGGTCGGCTTCGTACGCCGCCGCCTCCGGGACAAGCTCCCCCCGCACCTGCCCGCCACCCCCGCACCGACCGCGCCGAACTCTCCCGTACGGCGCCTTCTCGTCGAATGCACCCAATGCGGCAGGCCCGGCCCCTCCGAAACACTCCCCGACGGCCTCTGCCGCCCCTGCCGCACCCCGGCACCCGAAAGCGCCCCCGCAGACCCCGCCGACCAGCCCGCCGAACGCGACATCCACGCCCTGGTCGGCAGCCTCCGCAACCTGATGCGGACTCCGTGAACCGACCTGCGCATTCCTATGACGGCGGAATCCGTCACGCTCGTTCAAGGGCTCGCCACTGCGCACTGCTCAAGGCTCCGCACAAATCGCCTCGACCGGACGGCTCTTCCGGCGTGACATGAGAGGGGCTGTACGGACGCCGCGATACGGCCGCGCCTGGTGGAGAGGGGCACGGACTCGTCAGGCGTTCTCGTCGTGAATCCGCGCCCCAAGGTCCTCCGCCCACTCCAGCGCCCACGCTTTGAGCTCTTCGATCTGCCGGGCGGTGAGCCCGTACGCGGCGTAGTCCTCGTCCTCGTACCAGTCCGCACCGGTGAGCCGGTCACGGAGGTCGGTTCACGGAGTCCGCATCAGGGTGGCGGAGGGATACAGCGGACCGCCAGTAGCGGGGCGGTGGAACGACTCAAGGTGAGGCCCGCCGACTGCGTCTCACAGGTGAGGGACGAGGCGGTTCGGTGACCATGGCAGACAACTTCCTGCACCTCTCCCACACGCAGTTCCTCAAGGCGGTGGTCGGCGGCTCGATCTTCCCGTACACCGAGCACCGGATCCCCAAACCCAGCGGCGGAATACGGACCTTGCACGCTCCGGTCCCGCGGCTGTCCGTGTTGCAGCAGGGGATTCTGGCCCGTCTGGGGACTCTTCCAGCCAGGTTCCAGCCTCACCCGGCAGCGTTCGCCTACCGAGGTGGCCGCTCGGTCGTGGACTGTGCCGCCATCCATCTACGTGCCCACACCGTGATCCGCCTGGACATCGCCGACTTCTTCGGGAGCATCCGCGAGCGACATGTCCACGCCGCGCTGAAAGACGCCTGGGCTCGCCCGACGGAGCGGAAGTACCGGATCGATCTTGTGGAGGACGGTGACGGCCGCCGGGACGTCGGCCTGCGTCGTGTCGGCCGCACCCTGAGTACGTACACCACCGCACGGCTGGTCACCGTGTCTCCGCCCGGGCCGAGTCGGACGTGGACGAACCGTGGCACCGGGCGTCGCAGCGTGTACCTGGAGGCCACGGGGCAGAGCTTCACCGTCAGTAGGCCCGAGCTGCTCCACAAGGACACCCGCGAGGGGTTCCTGCCTCAGGGCGCTCCCACAAGCGGATACCTGTCGAACATCGTCATGCGCGACGTCGACGCCGCGATCACGCACCTGGCAGAGTCCTTGGGTCTGCGCTACACGCGCTACAGCGACGACATGTACTTCTCCAGCCGGCGGCTCGTCCGCCACGAGAAGGCCGACCGCCTCGTGGACGGCGTGAAGAAGGCACTGACCCCGCTGGGCATGAAACTCAACACGAAGAAGACCTACGTGGCCCGTTCCGGCGCGCGCCGCAGCGTGCTGGGCATCCTTGTCGACGGCCCCACTCCGCGGCTGACGCGCGAGTACAAGCGCCGCATCACCAAGCATGTGCGCGGAGCCGCGTCGTTCGGTATCGAGCAGCACAGCCGTCACCAGGGGTTCAAGGGCCTGGCCGACTTGGACGCCCACGTGACCGGGCTGCTGTCGTTCGCGCACATGGTCGAGCCCGGCTGGGCCGGGGAACAACTCACGGACTGGAAGCGGCTGCGCGAGATCCCGTTCGAGCACGAAGAACCAGTGATCACGCAGCACGGTCTCGATTGGTACTGGGACGAAGAGGTCGAGGTCTCGCAGTCGTCAGACCTGGCCAAGGCATCCATCGACGACCTCGTGCGCGGCGCCCAGCGCATCGCCGCTGCTGATCTTCCAGCCGCGCGGGCCCTACATGCTCGTGTACGACGTCGGGGACACCGAAGCCCTGCCCGGGGCTCAGCCTTTGCCCAGGACGATCACCGCCCCCGCGTCGGTGTCCTCTCGCGTCGGCGAGAAGGGGCTCGTCGAGGTCTGGCACCACACCAGGACGAACCTCGCGCCCCTGGGAATCCGTCTCACCCTGGTCAATGACGGGGCCTCCTCCTACGGGCGTGCGTATCGCACCAGGTCCGGCGGGTTCGTCGAGCGTTCCGGCAGCAGGCCCGGGGATCGACCGGAGAGGTACCCGACGCTGTTCGAGATCGAGGTCAACCGGAACCTGCCTCTGCTGGACCGGTACGCCACCCTTGCCCACGAGCTCGGCCATCTGTTGTGCGGGCATCTCGGTGCGGGCCCCGGGGGCTCCTGGCCCGACCGGAGATCGCGGCCCTTCTCGGACGAGGAACGCGTCACGGCCCATGCCCGCAATGAGGTCGAGGCCGAGTCCATCGCCTACATGGTCCTCAAACGGCTGGACCCGGATGTCCAGATGGGCGACTACATCATCGGACACCTCGGCGTCGGCCAGCAGGTTCCGGAGAGCGTTGCGCTCAACCTCACGTTCAAGGCCGCCGGCCTGATCATCGAGATGGGCGCAAAGCGCCTCTCTGCTACCAAGCTCCAGAAGCCCAAGAAGTAGACCGGTCCGCCGCCCTGGACGGGTCAGTCCAGTGTGGCGCGGACCCGTCAGGCATGCTCGTGCTGGC
This sequence comes from Streptomyces sp. JH34, assembly GCF_029428875.1. NCBI lineage: Bacteria > Bacillati > Actinomycetota > Actinomycetes > Kitasatosporales > Streptomycetaceae > Streptomyces > Streptomyces sp. JH34. Next base: position 1,701,293 of record NZ_JAJSOO010000001.1, read on the forward strand.
GTCGAGAAGACGGCACGGCCCGCTGTCGCCGAGGTCGGCCGAGCGATCAATCCGGTGTGCGCGCATCGGGCGAAGGCAGAGGCGACCGCCCGAGCGAGGCCAGGAAGTCGTCGAGCATCACGGTCTGCACGTCGGCAGGGAACCGGTCGGGGTCGAAGAGCGCCTGCACGACCAGCCCGTGCGTGAACGCGACTGCCGCAGCCGCCAGTTGTTCGGCGTCGGCATGCGCATCGCCCAACTGTCCCAACCGGCTGGCCGCTTCGAGATGCGGCCGGACCATCCCCCGCAACCGCGTGTAGCGCCCGGCCTGCTCGCCGGCCAGCCCCTCGTCGGCAAGCGCGAGGTCCCAGGAGCTGACCCAGATGCGGTTGCGGGCGGTGTCGTCCGGCGTCAGCGGCAGGATGTCCAGCAGTATGGCGCGCACCGACGGCAGCCCCTCGGCGGGCCGCGCGCGGCGCGGGCGTTCCGCGGTACGTACCTCCAGCAGGTCCAGCGCGTGCGCGATCAGAGCGCGCTTGGTCGGGAAGTAGTGCATGAGCATCCCCGTCGAGCCGTTCATCGCGGCGGCGACGGCTCGCAGGGTCAGCCCGCCGAACCCCTTGTCGGCGAGCACGGCCCACACCGCCTCGGAAACGTCCTTGCGGCGGGCTTCACGGTCTCCGGGTGCGGGTGGCGGCATGCTGCTAGCTTACGTACCGAACGCTCGTTACGTACCCCGCAGCATCGAACCGAGGTCCCCGTGTTCATACTCCCGCTCCGCGAGAACGCCCAGCTCCGCCCCCTGGAGCCCGCGCACGCACAGGAGTTCCTCGACCACATCGACCGAGCCCGTCCGAACGTCGACCCCTGGATCCCCTGGGCGACCTTCAGCACCGACCTCGTTTCCGCCACGGCCACCCTCCAGCGCTACGCCGACAGGCAGGCCAGCGACACGGGCCGGATCTACGGGATCTGGCGGGACGGCACCCTGGTCGGCGGCGTGATGTTCACGCGCTTCGACACGGCGTCGGGGAACTGCGAGATCGGCTGCTGGGCGGAGGAGGCGGGCCAGGGCCAGGGCCTGGTGAACCAGGCCTGCCGGGTACTGATCGACTGGGCGTTCGGGGAGCGCGGGATGAGCCGCGTCGAATGGTGGGTCTCCTCGGTCAACACCCGGAGCATCGAAGCGGCCCGCCGCCTCGGGCTGACCAGGGAGGGGGTGCTGCGGCGGCACACCGAGTACCGGGGCGAGCGACGCGACATAGAGATCTGGTCGGTCCTCTCCGACGAGTGGCCGTCCGCATCCGGCAGCACCGCGCCGACCGACAAGGCCGAGCTCGACCGCCTGATGTCCGACTTCCTCGGCGCGTTCGACAACACGAACGGCTCCAGCCCCGAAGTCGACGTGATCCGCCAGGTGTTCATCCCTCAGGGAATGATCATCAGCAACACCGGGACGGGCCCCGTGGTCTACGACCTCGACGCGTTCATCGAGCCTCGGGCGAAGATGCTCACCGACGGGACGCTGACGGAGTTCTCCGAGTGGGAGGTCTCCGAGCGGACGGAGATCTTCGAGTCGATCGCGCACCGCACCAGCGAATACCGCAAGTCCGGCTTCCACGACGGCGAGCGGTTCGAGGGCGCGGGCCGCAAGACGACCCAGTTCGTACGGACGCCCACCGGCTGGCGGATGGCCGCGCTGACCTGGGAGGACAATTAGACAGGCCCCCAGACTGGGTCTGTCGGTGCCGAATACCTCAAGCGGCACCTGCTGCACCAAGACGTCTGCCTCGAACGCGTCCGCGGCGACCGGGTGCTGCACGAGGCGCTGCCCGTCGGCGCCGACCCGCCGCACCTCGCCCTGGTCCTCAACCTGTCCCGCACCGCGGCGAGCCGTTACGCGGCCATCGCCCAGAACCAGCTCGACCACCAGATCGAGCGCCCGCCGAGAGCGAATGAGTCTCCTGCCGATTCAGGACCTGTCTTCGCCCATACGTTCACGGACAGCTGTGGCCATTGGTTGCTGTGGATCTAACCGTGGCAGGTGCTGCGAAGGCGAGGCCGGAGCGCCTTTCCCCTACTCATCGGCGTGGCGGCACTGATCGGCCTGCTGATCGGCGTCGTCGCAACCCTCCTCGGGCGTCGTCGGGTCAGTGCCAGTCGCTGATCTTCACGTCACGCGGCTCGGGGGCACCTTCCCCGGTCTCCAGGAGTCGCTTGAGGCTCATCAGGAAAGTGGCCCACTTGGTGGTGCAGTGGTACATGAACTCGACCGGCTCACGCCAGCCCTCGTGCTTGAACAGCACGATCGTGTAGTCGCCGTCCTGACGGAGGTCCCACTGCACACTGGTGCCGATCCACTCCTGCGGTCCGTCCACGACGTCCCAGCGGACGAGCCGGCCCGGATCGAGCTCGACGACCTTCATGTCGAACCCGCCCGGCCCGAACCGGAACTCGATCACGCCCCCGGGGTCGGTCTCCCCCGACGTCTTCTCGGTCCACCAGCCGGACAAACCGTCCAAGGTGGTCAGCGCCTCGTACACGTCCTCCGGCGAGGACTGCTCGACGCCGATGCGGTGAAGGATGTCTGCCATCTCCGTGTTCCTCTCTACTGCTTCTTCTCGGTCTCGTTGTTCGTCTCCTTGCCGCGCTGGATCGTCTCGGCGAGGCGCTTGATGCGCTGGAGACGGGAGCCCCAGGCAGCGCCGACGTCGGCGAGCTGGGTGACGGCGCGGGCGAGCTGGGCCTGATCGACGCGGAACTGCTTCTCGCGGCCGGCTGTGGTGGCGTGCACCAGGCCGACCCGGTCCAGGACGACGAGGTGCTTCGCCACCGCCTGACGGGTCACCGGCAGGTGCTCGCTCAGGCTGGTCGCCGTCCCACTGCCTTCGCTCAGCAACAGGTCGAGCATCCGGCGCCGGGTCGGGTCGCCGACCGCCGACCAGAGGTCGTCGTCCACCATCACGCTTACGCACCCGCTCCGACCTTCGCGGCGTACTCCGGCAGCCGCGGCAGGTAGAAGTCCCAACCGGTGACGTGCTCGGCGTACTCGGCGGCAACCTTCGCCTCGTCCCAGCCGCGCTCGCGGAAGCCGCTCTCGGTCATCCGCAGGAGCGTCCCCGTCCCGACGGGCTCGAGCTCGAAGACGACTAGGTTCGAGTTGCCCGGGGCGGCTGACTCCCCCTCCTCGTGGGTCCACCGGAAGGAGAAGAGCCGCGGCGGCACGGCGTCCACGACCGCGAACTGCACCCAGGTACCGCCCTGCGAGCAGTCCCCGAAGCCGATCCGCCCCGCTCCCCCGGGCGCGGCCGGGAACTCCGCCTCGTCCGGCCACCACTCGCGCAGGTGCTCGGGACTGCTCACCACGTCGAAGACGACCTCGGGGGAGGCGTCGATCTGGATCTCCCGCTCTATCGTTCCGAATTCCATGCTCGCCACCTTCTGCAACGTTTGGTTGCGTATCAACCTAGTCGACTCGTCGAGGATTACGCAACCGTTAGTTGCGTGACGGTAGGCCGAAGAGGTCGTGCCGGTGACAGCGCACGGCACACGGCGCGCACCACGCGCCCGGAGGTCACCTGGTCCGACCCTGCACGCCTGGCCGAGCCCATGAAACGCCCGGTCAGCCCGTTCACCGCACGGCGCACCTCCCCCGAAATATACCCCCGGGGGTACGGTGTTACGGTAAACCAAATACCCCGGGGGGTAATTTTCGACGAGAGGATCCCCGTGTTCTTCATCGACACCATCGAGCTCGAGGGCCTGGGCAACCGCAGCTACCTCGCCGGCGGCGGCCGGGCGGCCGTGGCCGTGGATCCGCCGCGCGACTTCGATCAGGTCCTGGCCGTCGCGGCCCGGCGGGGGGTGCGGATATCCCACGTGGTGGAGACGCACGTCCACAACGACTACGTCACCGGCGGCCTGGAGCTCGCACGCGTGACCGGCGCCGTCTATCTCGTCCCGGCCGGTGCGCACGTCTCGTTCGCCCGGACCCCCGTCGCCGACGGGGACACGGTCGACGTCGACGACGGCCTGACCCTGGCGGCGGTGGCGACGCCGGGCCACACCCCGCACCACACCGCCTACGTACTCGCCGAGGCGGGGCAGCCGGTCGCCGCGTTCACCGGAGGCTCGCTGCTCATCGGCACCGTCGGCCGGCCCGACCTCGTCGAGCCGCGCCTCACCGAGCGGCTGGCACGCGCCCAGCACGCCTCGGCCCACCGCCTCGCCGACGCCCTGCCCGACGACACCACGGTCCTGCCCACGCACGGTTTCGGCAGCTTCTGCTCCTCCGCGCAGGCGGACGGCGACGCCACGACGATCGGCAAGGAGAGGGCCGGCAACACCGCCCTCACCACGGACGTGGACACCTTCGTCGCCGACCTGCTCTCCGGGCTGGAGGACGTGCCCGCGTACTACGCTCACATGGCCCCCGCCAACGCCGCCGGCGCCGCCCCCCTCGACCTGACCCCGCCCGCGTTCGCGGACCCGGAGGAGATCGCCGCACGCCTCGCGGCCGGGGAGTGGGTCGTGGACCTGCGCAACCGGGTCGCGTTCGCCGAGGGGCACGTGGCGGGCTCGTTCAACTTCGAGGCCGACGGAAAGCTCGCCACCTATCTCGCCTGGCTGATCCCGTGGGGCAAGCCGGTCACCCTCCTCGCGGAGTCGGCCGAGCAACTGGCCTCCGCCCAGCGGGAACTGGTGCGGGTCGGCATCGACCGCCCGGCCGCGGCCGCGACCGGCGGCCCCGCCTCGTGGCTCCGCGACGACGAGAGCGCGGCGTCCTTCCCCCGGGCCACGTTCGCGGAACTCTCGGCACAGGCGAGGGACGGGATCGTCGTACTCGACGTACGCCGCGCATCCGAGCGTGCGGAGGGCTGGATCGAGGGATCGGTGCACGTGCCCGTCCACGAGGTGCACCGCCGCATCGGCGACGTGCCCGACGGCACGGTCTGGGTGCACTGCGCGGGCGGAATGCGCGCCGGGATCGCCGCATCGCTGCTGGACGCCGCGGGGCGACGCGTCGTCGCCGTGGACGACGGCTTCGCCGCCGCCACCGAGGCCGGGCTGACCGTCGTCACCGGCTGAACCGGTATCAGGTCCGTCCGACCGGGCCGACCGGGCTGACCAGGCCGACCGCACATGAACGAGAACCAGGACACAGGAAACAGGAAAGGTGACGCCGACGATGTTCCTCTTCCGTAGGCGCGAACAGCGACTGTCCGTGGACGAGGCGCGCACCCGCACCAGCGGCGACCGGCCCGAGGCCGTCCTGCTGGACGTGCGGGAGAAGTCCGAGTGGAGGGCCGGACACGCCCCGGAGGCGGTACACGCCCCGCTGTCCGGACTCGCGGCGGGCGCCGCCCTGCCCGAGGATGCGCGGGGCCTCCCGCTCGCGGCGATATGTCGCAGCGGGCACCGCTCGCAGCAGGCCGCGAAGATCCTTGCCGCCCGGGGCGCACAGGTGGTGGACGTCAAGGGCGGTATGAACGCGTGGACCGCCGCCGGATACCCGGTCGTCGGCGAACGCGGGACCAGCGGACCGACAGCGTGAGCGCCCTGGTCCTGGCCCTGGTGGCCGGAGCCGTCATCGGTCTGGCCCTCGGTGCCCTCGGGGGTGGCGGGAGCGTCCTCGCGGTACCCGCGCTGATCTATCTGCTCGGGTTCTCACCGGTGTCGGCGACCACCGCCGCCCTGATCATCGTCGCCGCCACCTCCGCCACCGCTCTCTACGCCCACGCGCGGGACGGCAACGTGGCCTGGCGGACCGGCGCGCTGTTCGCGGCGGCGGGCATCGTTCCGGCGTTCCTCGCCGGGAACGCCGCCGGCCGTCTCCCGGCGGCGGCGCTCACCACGGCTTTCGCGGTCGTCGCCGCGCTGGCCGCCCTCCGGATGCTGCGGCCGTCCCGCGCCGAGCCGCCGGAGCGGATACGGCCCGCCCGCGCGGCGGGAGCCGGCGCCGGGCTCGGAGCGGTGACGGGTTTCCTCGGCGTGGGCGGCGGATTCCTCGCCGTTCCCGCCCTCGTGAGCGTCCTGGGCCTGCGCATGAAGCAGGCCGTCGGCACCAGTCTGCTGGTCATCACCGTCAACTCCGTGGCCGCGCTGACCTCACGCGCGGGTACCGGCGGCGACCTGCGGTGGGAGGTGATCGCGCCGTTCACCGGAGCCGCGATCCTCGGTGCCTGGGACGGGAAACGGCTCGGCTCGAAGCTCACGGGCCACAGACTGCAGAGGGTGTTCGCGTGCGTGCTGCTGGGGGTGGCGGCCTTCATGCTCGTCGACGTGATCGTCTGAGCGCGGCCGCCACCGGGAGACTCAGGCCAGGGAGAGGAACAGCTTCTCCAGTCGGCCGCGCATCTCGTCACGGCTCTCGCCGGAGCGCATGCCGTTCTCCGTCTCGGTCAGACACTGCTGGAGCCCGGTGGCGATGATCGCGAACCCGGCACGGTCCAGCGCGCGCGACGCGGCTGCCAGCTGAGTGACGACCTCTTCGCAGTCGCGGCCCTCCTCGATCATCCGGATCACCCCGGCGATCTGCCCCTGCGCCCGCCTCAGCCGGTTCAGGACCGCCTTCAGCTCCGCTGCCGCCAGATCAAGCTCCATGGTCTCTCCTCATGAAATACCCCCTGGGGTAAATGTACTCCCCTTGAAGGGGACACCGTCGAACGTGATGACTCGACGACGGTGACGATGCGCCGAGGACCATCATCCGCGAGGCGGGAGCAGCGGTGAGAGGAAAAGCAGGAAACGGCCCGGCCCACCGCGCCAGGTGACGGAGATCGCGTCACATGGCGTGCGCCGGCTTCGGGCTGCTGCGGAAGCGAGTCCTACTCGCCGGCTGAGTTCTCAGCTTCGGCGCGCAGGTCATGAATGGAGAAGGTCACCGGCGAAGGACTCGCGTCGCATCCTCGGCCGTGAAGTTCCTCCGGGCGCAACGCCCAGGCGATGGCCTCGTCGGGGCCGCAGTACGACGGGTCCAGCTGGAATGTGGTCCGTGTACCAGAGGGCTTGGATGTGGCGAACTCCTCCCAGTCACCCGACGGCACGGCGCCGACCAGTTCCTGGCGGAGGCCTCGCCCGTCCAGCCGCACCTCGACAACCGTACGGACGCTGAGGACCGCGGCTGCCGCGGGCGCCCATCGCTCCTTGTCTAGGAGAGAACCGAAGAATCCAGGGATGGGTCCATCCCGCTCGTCGCAAGTACGGCGCTGATCATCCTCCACGGTGAAGACCAGGTCCGATTCGATCTCCACGCTGATCTGGCCATGCGTGCCGTCGCGGTGGTGCAGCGCGTCCCACACCACCTGCTGAAGAATCTCTGTCGGAAGCTCAGGACTTTCCCGGGCGACCCGGAAGTACATCGCAGGATGCGTCCGAACACGCTCCTCGAAGGTGATTACCTGGATCTGATCAGCCGAGTAGCGGTCCACGAAGGCGATCATCGCACTCGCCGCTGACAACCCGCGCCGCCTGCACCAAGGCGTGACCGTTTCATGGAAGTCGGACCAGAACCCGAACTCGTCGACAAACGCTGTCCCTGAAGGTGAACGAAGCCAGTCCGGGGCAGGCGGCCGAAGATCGCCCCAGGCGTCGGAGACCGCGATACGCACGGTCCGGCCGAGGACCTCAGCGACGCCCTCGAAGTCCCGGCCCGGAACCCGCCCGTGCGTGGCGGCGCCGGCGGGAGTTCCGCGACGAGCAGGGCGTACGGGCGGGCGGTGCTTGTCCTGCGCCTCACGACGTCGGCGCGCGGCGCCCGCCACCAGGTGCGCCGTGCGTACGCGCCTCGGATGTGGCCGGTACGCGGCACCGGCACCGTCCCGAAACAGGGGTGCGTGCCCGATGGGTGAATTCAAGCCACACGCGGGACTGACTCCGGTCCCGGAGACCAATCGGTGACTGCGCCTCAGCCCGTTTCACCAGCGACATGTAACCGGAAGCGTGGCTCTGTATCAGGCCCGTCCCGCGTCGCGACGCACTGTTCACAGGGCCGAAACAATGCGGGATGCGGCGTGTTTCAGCCAACCCCTCCGCCACCTCATGACATGAACAGGGCATGAGTGCCAAAGTTCCATCGCACGTGGCACCCCCCTTATCAGCGCCCCGCCGGCCACCCCAGGCCGTCGGGTCGTCCCCACAAGAAGGAGCTTCCGTGACCCACTTCTACGCGCGTCACAAGCGGACCACGCTGGCGATCGCCACCGCTGTCGCCGCCGGATCCCTGCTCGCCACCGGCATGACCACCGGTGCCGCCGCCCAGACCACGGCGCTCCCCACCGGCAAGCCCGCCCCTCTCGCCGGCTCGCCCCTCCAGCTCTCCGCCTCCGCACGGACCGCCCTCATCCAGCAGGCCGACGCCTCCACGGCGGAGACGGCACAGGAGATAGGTCTCGGCACACAGGAGAAGCTGCTCGTCAGAGACGTCGTCAAGGACGTCGACGGCACGGTTCACACGCGGTACGAACGCACGTACAACGGACTTCCGGTCCTCGGTGGCGACCTCGTCGTGCACGAGACCAGGGCGGGGAAGGCCGAGGGCGTCACCAAGGCCACGAAGGCGACCATCAAGGTCTCCTCCCTCAAGGCGACGATCACCGCCGCCAAGGCCGAGAAGCAGGCGGTCAGCGCCGCCCGGGACGCGGGCTCGGAGAAGACCGCGGCCGACCAGGCGCCCCGCAAGGTCATCTGGGCCGCCACCGGCAAGCCGACCCTCGCCTACGAGACCGTCGTCGGCGGCCTCCAGGACGACGGCACCCCGAACGAGCTGCACGTCATCACCGACGCCGCCACCGGCGAGAAGCTCTACGAGTACCAGGGCATCGAGACCGGTACCGGCAAGAGCCTCTACTCGGGCACGGTCACCCTCAACACCACCCTGTCGGGTTCGACGTACAACCTGACGGACGGCACGCGCGGCGGTCACAAGACCTACAACAAGGCGCACGCCAGCACCTCTTCCGCGGGCACCCTGTTCACGGACGCCGACGACATCTGGGGCACCGGCGCCGCCTCCAGCTCCACCACCGACCAGACCGCGGCCGTCGACGCCGCCTACGGCGCCCAGAAGACCTGGGACTTCTACAAGAGCACCTTCAACCGCAGCGGCATCAAGAACAACGGCGTGGCGGCGTACTCCCGGGTCCACTACGGCAACGCGTACGTGAACGCCTTCTGGGACGACAGCTGCTTCTGCATGACCTACGGCGACGGCTCGGGCAACACGCACCCGCTGACCTCGCTGGACGTGGCGGGCCACGAGATGAGCCACGGCGTCACCTCCAACACCGCGGGCCTCAACTACTCGGGTGAGTCCGGCGGTCTGAACGAGGCGACGTCCGACATCTTCGGCACGGGCGTCGAGTTCTACGCGGCGAACTCCTCCGACGTGGGCGACTACCTCATCGGCGAGGAGATCAACATCAACGGGGACGGCACCCCGCTGCGCTACATGGACAAGCCGAGCAAGGACGGTGGCTCGAAGGACTACTGGTCCTCCACCCTCGGCAACCTCGACGTGCACTACTCGTCGGGTGTCGCGAACCACTTCTTCTACCTCCTCGCGGAGGGCAGTGGCTCCAAGACCATCAACGGGGTCAGCTACAGCTCGCCGACCTACAACGGCTCCACGGTCACCGGGATCGGCCGGGCCAAGGCACTGCAGATCTGGTACAAGGCGCTGACGACGTACATGACGTCGACGACCAAGTACTCGGGCGCCCGCACGGCCACACTCTCCGCGGCGTCGTCCCTCTACGGCTCCACCAGCACGGAGTACAAGGCCGTCGCCGCCGCCTGGACCGCGGTCAACGTCGGCTGATCCGGGCCGGGGCGGCCCCGTCCCCGACTCCGGCGGCTGACATCGCCGCACTGCGTGTCGCATGACCGGTTCGACACGTCCGGCTTTCCCGCCGACGTCATGGCGCCTGGCCCGGGGCCCGCTCTTCGCCCCGGGCCAGGCGCTCGGCCGTGCTCAGACGGATGCGCCGGCCGGGACGGGGAGCCGCGCGGCGGGCGTACGGACCGCTCAGGGCGTGCGCATCAGGTTACGGAGGCCCGCGACGAGGGCCGGGACGTCGCGCTCGACCTCGTCCGGACTCGCGCCCTCGGCCGGTTCCGGCTTCTGGGGCGGTCGGCGTCAGTGCGGTCAGGCGTTCCTCGGCCGGCCGTTCCTCGATGGGGCGGCCGTGCCCGTGCTGGTCCAGCCGGCGAGGATGCCGAGTGCCTCCCGCTCTCGCGAATCCGGTTCCGGGGTGTAGAAGTTGAGCCGGAGCCCGGGGTCGGACGGCAGGTCCATCGCCTCGTAGGGCAGGGCGAGTTCGCCGACCAGCGGATGCCGGAGGTTCTTCACGCCTGAGCGGTGGAACTTCACGTCGTGCCGTGCCCACCGGCGTGCGAAGTCGTCGCTCCTCGTCGTCAGCTCGCCGATCAGGTCGGTCAGCGCCTTGTCGTGGGGCGCCCGGCCGGTCTCGGTGCGCAGGAAGGCCACCGCGTCGTCGGCGCCCTTGTCCCAGTCGGTCCAGAAGTCCCTGCTCGCGGGATCCAGGAACATGAAACGAGCGCTGTTGACCGGGCCGCGCTGAGCGAACAGCGGCGAATCGAAGACCGGTGCGTACAGAGCCCGCCCCAGCGCGTTGGTGGCCAGGATGTCGAACCGGGCGTTGCGTACGTACGCCGGCACGTCGGCCATGGAGTCGAGCAGCCGCAGGATCGTGGGCCGTACGCGGGACGCGGTCACCGTGGGGCGACGGCCCGACGGGGTCGCCGAGCGGGCCAGGTCGTAGAGGTGGGTGCGCTCGGCCTCGTCCAGCTGCAGTGCGTGCGCGAGGCCCTCGAGGACCGAGTCGGAGGCTCCGCTGAGGTTCCCGCGTTCCAGCCGCACGTAGTAGTCCACGCTCATGCCCGCCAGCAGGGCCACCTCCTCACGGCGAAGGCCCGCGACGCGGCGCTTCCCGCCGTAGACCGGCAGCCCGGCCTGCTCCGGGGTGATACGCGCCCGCCGGGTGCCGAGGAACTGGCGCACCTCGGCGGCCAGGTTCTTCCTGTCGTCGTCGGCCATGGTCAGTTCCCGGGAGCTGGTTCCGCGACGCCCTGGACGGACGTGACCGTCGACCGGCCGGTGTCGGACACGGAGTGGGTGAGGGCTTCGGTGGCGGCCAGTGGCACGGGGACCTCCTCTTGATCGGGCGGCGCGGATGTGAGCCGTCCGCTTCACGGTAGGTCCGTCGGCGAGCACCTGCGAGGTACTGCCGTTACCGGGAAGAGCGGTGACTCCCACCTGTCCGCCCGTCTGCGGTTGTCTGGAGGAGGCCCGGGACCGCGAGTCGGGAACGGGCCCGGACAGGAAGCCGGCGTGGAGGAACACCGTGCGCGAAGCCCTCGAGGTGCTGGTACGGCTGTGAGCAGGCAACCTGTGATCACGGTGGCGCGTCGGCGGCACCTCCGTCCGCCGTCCGGACGATCATCCCGCGCAGGCCCGGCGGTGGCTGATCAGCGCGGACGCGCGCTCCAGGGCGTAGCGCCGCGGCACCGGCCCTCTCCGCCCTGGCCTGCTCACGCCGGCAGCCGTGACCGTCCTGACCCTCATCGCGCCCGCACGGGCCGTACGAAACGAAAGGTTCCTGTGATGCGGACCCTCACACTCAACAACGGCGTCGAGATGCCCGCCCTCGGGCTCGGCGTCTTCCAGACCCCGCCCGACGAGACACGGGACGCGGTCAAGGCCGCGCTCGAACTCGGCTACCGGCACGTCGACACCGCCGCCGCCTACGGCAACGAACGCGAGGTCGGCCAGGCCCTCCGCGACTCAGGGGTGCCCCGCGAGGAGATCTTCGTCGAGACCAAGATCTGGATCAGCGACTACGGCTACGACGAGACCCTGCACGGCTTCGACAAGAGCGCCGCCAAGCTCGGTGTCGACCGGATCGACCTGCTGATCCTGCACCAGGCACTGCCGTCCGACTTCGACAGGACCCTCGCCGCCTACCGCGCCCTGGAAAAGCTCCTGGCCGACGGAAAGGTGCGCGCCATCGGCGTCAGCAACTTCATGGTCGACCACCTGACCGCACTGCTCGACGCCACCGCCGTCGTTCCCACGGTCAACCAGCTGGAGATCCACCCCTACTTCCAGCAGCGCGCCGTCCTCGACTTCGACGACCGGCACCACATCCTCAACCAGGCGTGGTCCCCCATCGGAGGGATCACCTTCTACCCGGGTTACGGCGAGGACCGCAGGAGCGTCCTCCAGGACCCCGCCGTCACACGCATCGCCGAGGCACACGGCAAGAGCCCGGCCCAGGTGCTCCTGCGCTGGGGCCTCCAGCAGGGCCGCTCGGTCATCCCCAAGTCCACCAAGCGCGCGCGGATCGCCGAGAACATCGACGTCTTCGACTTCGAGCTCACCGCCGGTGAACTCGCCGCCCTCGACGCGCTGGAGACCGGTCGGCGCGGCGGCCCCGAGCCCGAGGCCGTCACGCTCGCCGACTACGGCCGCGCCATCCCCGAGGCCTGACGGACGTCCGGAGGGACCCGCCCTCCGCCCTCCGTAGGCCCGGTGGAACCCGCCCCTCCGCGCCTCGAGAGCCGTGGCCCGGCAGACCGTGGTCGGGAGAGAGGCGGGTTCCGGGGGTCTCAGCCGGTGGCGGGACCGGTCCAGTCCGTGGGGACGTGGCCGAGGCGGACCCGCTGCGGGTGGTCTCCGACGGGGATCGAGACGACCTTCCTGCCGGTGGCGAAGTCGATCGCCGTCACCTGGTCGGTGCCGCTCTCGGACACCACGCAGTGCTTGCCGTCCCCGCTGACGGTGGCCCAGTACGGCTTGGAGGCGGTGACGAGCGGACCCTCCTGGAGCGTCTCGCGGTTCACGACGGTGACGTAGTCGTCCATCGTCCCGGCGATGCAGATCTTGTCGCCCCTGGGGCTCATGGACATGCCGTGGTGGCGGGAGTCGTTGACGAAGGTCGTGCGGTCGTCGCTGGTCTGCGGGTTCTTCGGCAGCGTCTTCACCCGGGTGACCCTGTCGGCGTCCACGTCGTACTCGACGAAGCCGTTGAAGAAGGAGACCTGGAAGTACATCTTCGACTCGTCGGGCGTGAAGGCGACGGGCCGCAGCGCGTCGGACAGGTCCTTGCGGCCGAAGGCGTCGAGCCGTTCGCGCATGTCGATGATCTTCTTGACCTCGAAGGTCTTCGCGTCGGCGACGGTGATGCGGCGGTCGCCCTTGGTGAAGTCCTGCCAGGGCGCGTCCATGTCGGTGTTGACCTCGCCGATGGCCATGTTCCAGAGGTACTCGCCACCGTCGGTGTACACGTTCTCATGCGGCTTGTCGCCCGTCTTGAAGTTGCCCGCCTCCTTGCCCGTCGCCATGTCGAGGACGTGCACGGTGTTGGCGGTGGACGAGGACACGGCGACCTGGGTGCCGTCGGGTGAGACCGCCATGTGGTCGGAGCGGAAGCCGGACACCGGGAAGCGCCAGTTGATCCGCCCGCTCTCCACGTCGATGGAGACCACGTCGGCGAAGCTCGGCCGGGAGGCCACGACGGACCTGCCGTCCTTCGTGGTGTACATGTCGTCGACGTACTGGTCGTGGCCCTCGCCCGGGCCGAGCCGGATACCGAGGAAGAAGGCGAGCTTGACGGGGTTGAGGTAGATCTCCCGCAGGCGCTCCTTCTTGTCGGGGATCATGTCGATCCGGCCGATCTTGGCGTAGTCGCCACGGGAGTTGATGACGTCGGCGGTGCCCTCCCAGTTGTTTCCCACGAAGAACACCTCCTTGAGCTCCTCCGGGGCGGCTCGGCGCGCCCGCTCGGATACCTCGGTGGCACCGGCCGGGCCGGGGACGGAGGGCAGAGTGCCCGCGGTGAGTCCCGCGGCGATGAGGGCGGCCGTGCCGAACGAGCGCCGGCGGCGAGGACGACGGGCGGAGGAACGAGTCACGGTGAACTCCAGAGGCAGAGGGGGACGGCGCGCCGTCAGGCAGGCCCGCTTCTGTTACCAGAGGTAACGTAACCAGGAGAGACGGATGTTGAACAGAGCCCGGACAGCGGTCGTTGCCGCTTCCGGCAGAGGGCAGGGAAACGGCGGAGGGCCGGGGCGGTCAGGTCCGCCACCTGAGAAGAGGGGCGTTCGCCGGCCTCTCGGCCGGACACTCCCGTCCTGGGCTCCGAGGTCAGGGACACGCGGTGGGCCCCGGCCGGGGCCCACCGCGCGCATCCGCGGAGCCTGTGGACAGGCTCAGCCGGTGGTGACCGCGGTGTCGTCGATCATGAAGCTGGTGGCCGCGGAGGAGTCCTCGGTACCGGTGAACTTGATCGTGACCGTCTTGCCCTTGAACGCCGACAGGTCGAGCGTGCGCTGGGTGTAGCCGCCCGGCGTGGCGTTGGAGTACGTCGCGAGGGTGGTGGTGCTGGTGCCGTTGACGACCTGTGCCTTCAGCGTGTCGTACGGCGTGGTCCCCGACTCACTGGTGTCGATCGCCAGGAAGAAGCTGAGCTTGGGTGCCGCGGCGGTGGCCGGGACGGTCACCGACTGGGACAGGGTGTCGGTGTGCGCGCTGCCGTACCCGTCCAGCCAGGCGTAGTACGAGCCGGAGTGCGGGGTGCCGGAGGCGTCGTTGGTGATCACGCCGGAGCTTGCGGTCCAGTTGACCGCGCCGGACTCGAAGCCCGCGTTGGAGAGCAGGTTGGAGCCGCTCGGCGGGGTGCCGCCGCCCCCGCAGGTGGTGGCGGTGGCGGCGACGGCGACGCCGCTCCACGCCTTCTCCACCGCGGCGCACTGGCTGCTGGTCGCGCCGTACAGGTCGGTCGCGGCCTTGATGCTCGCGGTACGGGCCTCGGGGTAGGTGGTGCCCGAGGTCATGTAGGTGGTGAGCGCGCGGTACCAGATCTTGCCCGCGGTGGCGTTGCCGAGGCCGGTCACCGTGCCGCCGTCACAGGTCGGGCTGTTGCCCCACTGGGAAGAGCCCGAGCCGACCGCCAGCAGGTAGAAGAAGTGGTTGCCCACACCCGAGGAGTAGTGCGGGTCGAGGTTCTTGGTGCCGGTGGTCCAGCAGCTCTGCGAGACACCGTCCTTCTTCGGGTCGTCCATGTACCGCAGCGGTGTGGAGCTGATCTTCTCGCCGATGAGGTAGTCGGGAGTGTCCACCGAGCTGTTGGCGTTGAACTCCACCAGGGTGCCGAAGATGTCGCTGGTCGACTCGTTCAGGCCGCCCGCGTCGCCGAAGTAGTTCAGGTTGGCGGTGGCGGAGGTGACACCGTGGCTCATCTCGTGGCCCGCGACGTCGAGCTCGGTGAACGGCTTGTCGCCGGGGGCACCGTCGCCGTAGATCATGCTGAAGCTGGTGTCGTCCCAGCCGGCGTTGGCGTAGTTGTTGCCGTAGTGCACGAACGAACGGGCGCCGACCCCATCGTTCTTGATGCCGCTGCGGCCGTGCACGTTCTTGTAGTAGTCCCAGGTCGCCTGGATGCCGAAGTGGGCGTCGGCCGCGACGGTGGCGCGGTCGCTGAGCGTGCCATTGCCCCACACGTTGTCGGTGTCGGTGAACGCCTTGCCCCAGCCGGCAGGCGGGCTGTCGTTGGTCGCGGTCAGGTTCTGCGCGTCCCTGGTCTCGCCGTTGCCCCGGGTGGCGTCCTTGAGCTGGTAGCCGCCGGAGACCGCGGTGGTCGTCAGCGGGACGTCGCCCACCTGGTAGCCGTGGCCGGTGCCGTCCGCGGTGTGGAAGTCGTTCCACGTCTGCCCGACCTTGCCGGTCAGGGCGTCCACCAGCACGTTGAAGTGGCTGGGCGACTGGTCGGGGGCTATGCCGTCGACGGTCACCTGCCACGCCAGCCGCGGGGTGCCGGAGAGAGCGTTCACCACCAGCTTGCTGGTCGTCCCGGCGCGCTTGCCCTGGAACTTCTTCTGCGCCAGGGTCTCCGCGTGCCGGGCGCCGACCTTGGGGGTCACCGGCAGGGAGAGACTGTCCTCGAGGGTCAGGGTGCTCTCGCGGAACGCCCCGCTGGGCGCGGAGTGCACGACGACGTCACCGCCCAGCACGGGCAGGCCGCGGTACTCACGCGTCATGTGCACATGACGCGTGCCGTCCTTGTCGAGCTGTACCGAGGCTGACTTGAAGGTGTCGTCCGAGCTCGCCCGAACGGCCGCGGGGTGGGCGGCGATCGAGTCGCGGGCGTCCTGGACGGCCTGGCTCCTGTCGGCCTTCGGCGGGTGAGGCCGAGCGGTGTCGGCAGCGGAGGCGGGGGATCCCGCGCCGGCTATCAGCAGGGCGCTGACGGCCAGCGAGATCGATGTGGCAAGAACAGTTCGCTTCATGGGCCGGGATCGTTGCCGCCGCCGGGAGCCCGGGTCAACGAACGCCAACTCTGTTTAATTACGGGCACTGTGAAGAGGCCCGTGTCCGGCTCCTCCCCCGGTCACGGCTCTGGCGCGCGCTCAGGTTTGGTCAAAACTGTTCACAGACTGTCCAACGTAACGGCGATATCCAGCCTGCCCATGGCTAACCTGTGGATCTATTTCATCCCCCACGAGAACGCTGTCACAGGCAGCGCCCCCATCCCCAGGCACGCGACGTCGGTGCAGGAGGCGAGAGACCGGTGGACACCAGTGGCACGACACGGTTCGGGCGGACGGTCCAGATCCCACGGCTCGCGGAGCTGAAGGCCGTGCGACCACGGGAGGGAGCGGGCGACCTCCTCGACGTACTCCGCACCGGCCCCTTCGAGGCCGCCCTGGACTCCGCCGTCCGGGCCAGCGGGCTCAGCCTCGAACGCATCCAGCACCGGCTCGCCGAGCGCGGCGTGGAGATCAGCGTCACCACGCTCAGCTACTGGAGGCGCGGCCGCAGCCGCCCCGAACGGCCGCAGTCCCGGCAGGCGGTCCGACTCCTGGAGGAGCTGCTGGACATCCCCACCGACGGCCTGGTCTCACTCCTGGGCCCGCGCCGCCCCCGTGGCCGGTGGGTCAACCGTGACTCCGAGGTGCTGGAGACCGAGCGCCTGTGGCGGGAGTTCGGCAGCCTCCCCGAGCTGCTGGCCGAGCTGGGCAGCACGGACGACGGCCTGCTCCGGGTAGCCGCCCACGACAGCTACGAGCTCGACGCGCAGGGCGCCGGAATCCGGCTGACCACCCGTCTGACGCTCAAGGCGACCCGGGACCGGGTGGACCGCTGTGTGGTGGTCCTCCGGGGCGAGGACCCGGACAGAGCGCTGCCTGAGTTCACCGGCGTACACAACGCCCGCCTGGGCCGACTGCGTTCGGACCGCAGTGTGCCGCTGGTGGTCGCCGAACTGTTCCTGGACCGGACGCTCTCCGAGGGCGGGACCACGCTGGTCGAGTACACCCTGCGGTTCCCGAAGAACGGCCGCCGCGCCGAGGAGTGCGGACGGGGGTTCCACGCACCGGCACTCCTCTACACCCTGGAGGTCGCCTTCCACCCGGACGCGGTACCCGTGCGCTGCCTGCGCTGCTCCAGCACCGCGGTGACCGGGATACCGCTGTCCGCGGAACCGGTGTGGATCAGCGCGGCCGGACGGGTCCACGCGGTCTTCGAGAACCCGGGTCCCGGCTTCCGTGCGCTGCGCTGGGAGTGGCGGTGAAGTCCCGGTCGGCCGGCCGCTTCCGCTCGCCGCCGGCGTGTCCCCGGTCGTCCGCAGCAGGTGGGCGCGCACCGCACGTTCCCGTTGCCCGGTGAGAGGGTCCTGGTCCAGTCCGTGGCGCCGGCTGAGGCCGTCGAGCAGCGGGAGGGGCGCCGACCAGGTCACTTCCCCGGAAGCCGACAACGCCCGTGATCAATGCGTCCGGCGCCTCTCCGACGAGTCGCCCGGGCGATCTGCCGTGACCAGCCACGATGTGCTGCGCAGCCGGACCGTGCCGTCCGCCGCCTCGTGGTCGCGCAGATGTTCCGTCAGGGTGCGGCGGGCTCCGGCCCGTGCAGCCGCGTCGGCCTGCTCCATCAGGTGTCGACCGGGGCCCGTTCCCAGCAGGAATTCCGCCGCGTCCTCGGCTCCACGTCCCCATGCCCCGTAGGCCTGCGCCTCGGTGATGGTGATGCCGGTGAATTCAGCCGCGGCGAGGACGTCACGGATGTGGTCCGGGGCGGCCAGGGAGAACATGCCGGGCAGCCCCGACCTCCCGAAGTCGCCGACCGGCAGGAAGTCGCGCAGTGACGCCAGCGCCGCCACCCAGCCGTTGAGCATGGCATCGGCCGGGCAGACGAACGCCAGGCGCCCGCCGGGCCGCAGTGCCCGGCCGACGCTGCGGAAGGCTGCTACGGGGTCGGCGAAGAACATCACCCCGTAGCGGCTGATGGCCGCGTCGAACGCGCCGGCTTCGAAGGGGTACACCTGCGCGTCGCCCTGCGTGAAGGAGACGTTGGTGACGCCGTCCTGCTCCGCGCGGGCCCGCGCCTCAGCCAGCATGGGGCCGGACAGGTCGAGGCCCAGCGCGCTCCCTCGGGGTGCCCGGACCGCGGCGAGGCGCGTGGTCTGGCCGGAGCCGCAGCCGAGGTCGAGGGTCCGATGAGTCGCGGTTAGCGCGGCGGCTTCGAGCAGCGGTTCGTTGAACCCCTCGTTCACGGCGTTCCAGCGGCCCTCGTTGCGTGCCCAGTGGGCACCTTCGGGACCGTTCCACGCCTTTGCCTGCTCGATGTTGACGACGTCTGACACGGGCGCCTCCTGAGGCGGGACAACGGAGAATGGGCGTGCGCCCAAACTGTATGGGCGCGTGCCCAAATGGGCAATCCCCCGCTACCATCAGCGGGGTTGTGCCCCTTGGGGCGATGGCGGCAGAACGGAAGAGAGGCACATGTCACCGCGCGGAGTGGCGACGCCGGACGTGCGCGAGCGGCTGTTCGCGGCCGCCGAGCGTGTCGTGGAGAGGGACGGCCCCGGCGCGCTCACCAGTCGGTCCGTCACCACCGAGGCGGGCTGCGCCAAGGGGCTGCTGCACGCGCACTTCGCGGGGTTCGACGAGTTCGTGGCCGAGCTGTGCCTCGACCGGTTCGCACGGACGTCGACGAAGGCGCAGGAGCTGTCGGTACTCGCCGGGCAGGGCACGGTGGCGCGGAACCTCGACGCTGTCGTCCTCGCACTGTTCGACTCAGGCGGCCCGGCCCTGTCAGGCCTGGCCATGACTCGCCCTGCCGCTGCGTTGCGCATCCGCACGGCCCTGCACGGCGGGGCACCGGGCTTCAACGCGATCCAGGAGGCCATCACCGTTTACCTGAAGGCCGAGCAGGGGCTCGGCAGGGTGGCGAAGACCGTCGACCCTCACACCGCCGCTCTCGCGATCGTCGGTACCGCTCACCATCTCCTGATGACCAGTTGGCCCGGCACACCTGACCCACGGTCCGCCATGACACGCCTGGTGGCCTCGTTGGTGCAGAGCTAGGGACCGTCTGGCGAGTCAGGGACCGACTCGACGGGCCGGAGGAGCCGCCGCCCTGGTCTGCCGACTGGTGGAAGCGAGGACCGAGCCCACCAGCTCAACGTGGTGACCTCGGCCCAAGCCGCCGATCAGATCGCGGAAAGTGTGAAGAGAATGTGGATCGAGCGAATCACCGAGGCCACGCACTGGGAGCCGGCCCGGCTGGAAATTGCCTGGAAAACCGTTGAGGAGGAGCTCGGCACGGCACTGCCCGAGGACTACAAACTGCTTGCCAGTACGTTCGGCAAAGGAGAGTTCTCGGAGTTCTTGCGCATTTTCACCGTCGATGCCACGAGGCAGTTCGATCTGATCAGGATCTGGAAGAAGTTCCTCGACGGCGGCCCGGAGAGCGGGCCCGACCCCGCCTTCAGCCCCTACCGGACGTACCGCCATGACCAGCGCGGTCTCATCCCCTGGGCGTTCGGCGAGATGCGGTGCAGCTACTTCTGGCTGGCATCCGCCGAGGAGGATCCGGCGAACTGGCCAATTGTGACGCGGGGCGACCCGTATCCCTGGAAAGAAGTGAATATGTCCACAGGCGAGTTCGTCTACCGCGTACTGACGGATCCTGAGTTCGCGCCGTTCTCGATCGCGAGGCTGATGCCGGAGCCTGACTTCTACCCGATCGATTGAGCCGGATGGGGGCCGATTGCGCCGCCAGGAGAGTGCCGAAGGCTTGCACCGTATGCGGAAGTTCCGCGACGCGTCGGCGACAGCACCTCAGATGCCGCGGGGAGGCAGCGGCCGCAGAGCTGGGCCCTGGAGGACCTCGCCAGCGATGTTGAACCGCGAACCATGGCACGGGCATTCCCAAGCGGTCTCGGCCTCGTTGAAGGCGACCAGGCACCCCAGATGTGTACAGCGCGCGGACACGGCGTGGGCTGTACCGTCCTCATCCCGGTAGACGGCGCAGCGCCGTCCCTCGATTCGTACGACCGCTCCTGAACCGGGAGCGATCTCGGCGACCGAGTCGACGTGAGTGGTCTTCAACCTGTCGCCCACCAAATGCCTGGCGACCTCGGCCTGCTGTTTCAGCAGCGTCGCGCCTTCCCGGAGGGTGGGCCACAGACGACGCGGGTCGTAGAGACCGGCCCAGTCGGGAACGGCACCCGTGAGGGTGGCGGCCAGCAACTGTCCGGCCATGGCGCCGCCGCTCATGCCCCAGCCGCCGAATCCCGTCGCGACGTACACGTGGCGGGCGCCCGGATGGAAGGGGCCCACCAGCGGTACGCCGTCGCTCGCATCGTTGTCCTGGGCCGCCCATCGGTAGGCAGTGGCGCCGACCCGGAAGTGCTCGTGCATCCACGCGTCCAATTTCTTGAACCGTTCGCCGGCATCGCCCGTACCGGGCGTGAAACTCTCCCCCGTGACGATGAGCAGCCGCTGCTCCGCGTCGAGGGGAGCGGTACGTACCGATCGCTTGCCCATGTCGTTCGTGATGTACATGTGCTCGGGGGCCCCGGCAGCGGGCATAGGCGCGGCGACAACCAGTTCGCGGCGTGGGGACAGGCGCGCGAACTGCAGAGCGCGGTCGAAGACCGGGTAGTGCGTCGCGACGACGACGTCCCGCGCGGTGATTTTCGTTCCCCGCTCGGTCGTCACGGTGCACGGACTGCCTTCGCTGAGGCCGGTCACACGGGTTCGTTCGTGGATGACACCGCCTCGCGCGGTGATGTTCTCCGCGAGTGCCAGAAGGTACTTGCGCGGGTGGAACTGTGCCTGGTGCGCGACGCGCACTGCTGCGGCCACCGGGAACGGCAGGTCGGTCTCCGTCACGAAGTCGGTGTCGAGGCCTGCTTCCGCGGCTGCTGCGGCTTCAGCCTCGAACGTGGCACGTTCGCCGGGGTCCGTGGTGAAGGTCAGAGCTGACGCGGGCTCGAGGTCACACTCGATGCCGAGCTCAGCCGAGACGGATGCGACGCGCTGGACCGCCGCTTGTTGCGAACGGGCGTACTGACGCGCCCCCTCGCTCCCTCGCGTGCGGCGGAGCCGGTCGTAGACGAGGGAATGCGCAGCGGTGAGCTTCGCGGTCGTGTATCCGCTCACGCCCGCGGCCACGCGGTCCGCTTCCAGTACGACCACGTGCCGTCCGGCTTCGGTCAGCTCCCAGGCCGTGCTCAGGCCTGCCATCCCGGCTCCGATCACGACGACATCCGTGGTGATCTCGTTTTCCGGCGGCGGCCAGGAAGTGCCTGGTGTCGTGGCCATCCAGTAGGACTCGGCCATTCCAGGGAGCGTGTCTCGTGTGGTCATGGGCCACGTGTTCCCCCGGCGACCGGATGGAGACGGCGTGAACGGTTTCTTCCCCTGAGCGGCCCAGACATCCGTGGTCCTCCGGACACAGTCGGCGCAGGTCCGGGCACAGCCGGCGCAGGCGTCAGAGACTGTCGAGGATTTGCGGCGTCAGACATCCGATCAAGGTGTCGGTCTCCAGCGGCGTTCCATACCTCGGCCAGTTCCGCCCACGTGGGCGTCGTTCTGCCGGTTACGGAATCCCGGCAGGTCACCGTTGGCCCGGCGTCGATGCCGAGCATGGTCCGTGGCGCGTGCTCAGCGGCCCAATGCCTTGCTCAGCTGCTCCTTGTTCATGGACGAGCGTCCCTCGATGTTCTTCTTCTTGGCCTCCTCGTAGAGCTGGTCCCTGGTAGGTCCTCCGGGGCCGCTGTGGGAGCGCCGGCCGCCACGTCGAGAGGCGGATTCGGGGTCACGCGTGGAGGTCCTGCTCGCCGACTCCGACTCCCCTGAGCGGGCCCGCTCCTTGTTGACCGTGCGTGCGGCGATCTCCGCGGCCCGCTTCTCGGAGGTGCCGCGCTTCTCGGCGCCCTCCTTGATGTGCTCGTACTGGCGCTCACGCTTGGGACTCGATCCGGCGGGCATGACACTCTCCCCTTCTTGGGCAGCCGACAAGCCTCCCGACTTGCGGCACATGAACGGCTACCCCCATCACACGCGCAAAACCTGGCGCTCGCGATCCCAGAGGGCACCACTCGCGGCACAACCGGCCACCGGGCGTCCGACGCGATGAGCCGATCGGGCTACGACGTCAGCTGTGCATCCGCGGGACGGTGCGTGAGCCGGAGTGGAATCGCCGGCCCTCGGGGCTCGTACACGGACCGTCCGCACTCGGCCGGCCGGGACTGCACGGCGAAGCCTCGGGTGTCGGGTCGGGACCTCGAGCCCTCGCCGAGGCCTTTGAGCAGCGTCGAAGCTGCGGGGGCCCGCGGTGGACGTAGGCCTTGAGCCGGGAGGACGGGTAAGCCGGTGGGAGTGGTGCGCGGCGGGTGCCGCTGCTGCTCAGGTGCGGTTCTCGTCGGCGAGCCGCACCAGGACATCCAGGTCCGGGACGTCGAGCGCCGGTATCCGCAGCCAGGCGAACGGGAACCCGTTCGCACCGCCGGCGACCTCGTATTCCACGCGGAGCATCGCACCCAGCTCGTCCTCGTCCTCGTGGAAGACGACGAAGCCGTAGCGGCATGAGGTGATGGTGTGCCAGGGAATCCTCTTACCGTCATGGCGCAGCCCGTCCGCCGTGGCGGTCAGTGGACCGAACTCCACCTGGCCGCCGGCCGCGAGCGTCGCCTTCGCCCTGGCGAGATGCAGCTCGGTCACCGGTGCGTTGACGCGTTGCATCATCGGCGCGATGACAGAGGGCGGCGAGGATGACAGCCGGCCGGTGCGGAACTCGGACTCCGGCGTGACGACGGGCGGGTCGGCCAGCAGTGAGTTCACGACCGTGCCGTCGGTGAACTCCAGCAGCAGTTCGTGCAGCCACTCCGTGATCATCACACCATCGGCCGCTTCGCCGTCCATGTCGTTGGCGTGCCACACATGGGCGACCTCCGACCACACGTAGGCGCGATGCTCATCGCCGTCGGTCAGCACCACCCCGTCGTCGTGCACGGCGAGCGTCACCGCCCTCCGTCCGCCGGGTCCGTCGATGTGCGCAGGCAGCGTCCCGCGTACCGACCCCGTCAAGCGCTCCCGCGTGCCCGTCATCGGCTCGTTCTTCTCCGGTGCGGACTTCTTTCGCCACCGACCGATCATGAGCTCTCCCCCTGGTGCCGGCACACAACACCGGCGTTGCTCATCGGAGTTGACCGTTTCGCCCCCGCGATCACACTATCCGCCGGACAGGATGCGGGGCCAGAGCATCACGACGCCGACCCTCGTGTTCGCCACTCCCTCCTCGACGCCGGGCACATCCGCGGCCGACTCGACCACACCGCTCGAAACTCCTTACGGAGCGCCGCAGTTCACGTCATGACCAGCTCCGGCAGCGTCGATGAGATCGAAGCGCAGGAGATGGTGCCAGAGGTATCGTCATCGGCCAGAGGAGCACACGGGACCTCCCTCTCGTGAGGACGGACTGATGCTGGACATCGAGGATGCTGCCGTTTTGGCCCAGAACTTTCTGGACCAGCAGGTCAGCCACGAAGGCATGACCTTCGCACTCGCCGAAGGGGAACGCGCCCGAGTGGGAGACCACTTCTATTTCGACTGCCAGTCAGCTGCCTGGCTCCGCGACGGAGACCCCCAGGACATGGCTGTCGGCACGGGCTACCTGCGCGTTGACGGAAGGACCGGAGAATGCCGACTACTGGGTGCGGTCGAGTCCGCAGAGCTCGACCTCTTCTGAACTGACGGGTCGAAGCACCGGCAGAGCGCCGCAGGCCACAGGTCGGTCACTTCGACCCAGCCCCTCGGAGCGGCTACGACTCCAACGCCCACCGCGAGGTCGCTTTCTGCAGAGAACACCGCAACCCACGCCGAGGAGTGGTGATGCCCCACTACCCCGACATGACCACCTACGTGTACGACACATCGGACCAGGAAATGCTCAACGTCGGCTGGCTGGCGCCCGATCGTGCTTACCGCACCGGGATCGTGGACGACCGTGTGACAGATGCGCTGAAGGCCCTCAGCAGTGCCTACGACAACCAGATGCGCGGTGTCCACCACTGCGAGTTCTGCTCCACCGAACGGCCCGTCGTTGTTGGTGGTCCGGCCTTCGACACCCAGGTGTGGCTCGGCTCTGCCGAGATCCGGGCGCAGGACACCGACGGCACTGTCTATTCGGCCCCCAACCTCGTCATCCACTACATCACGGAGCACCGCTACTGCCCTCCCGTGGAGTTCTGCCGGGCGGTGGTCAGGACGGCTGGGATGGATGCCACCGACGAGCTGGCCCTGGCTGACTAGTGTGATGCGCCAAAGGCGAATGTCCACTACGACGGATACGCCCAGAAGGTCGCCGCAGTCGTACAGCCGCTGGGCGGCGACGCCACCACCAAAACCCCCTCGGGGCAGGAGGGCGTCATCCTCATCATGGCCGCGATCGCGGTGCTGCTCACTCATGCTGATCACGTCGGCCGGCCTCGGCGTACTCGACTCCGTGGTCCTGGACACCCGGGAACGCATCCACGACCTGGTCGTCTGCAAGGCGATCGGTATGACGCCGCGGCAGACCGTGAGCCTCGTGCTCGCCTCGGTGACCGCGATCGGCGTGGTCGGCGGGCTGATCGGCGTCCCTGCGGGGTACGCGCTGCACCACGTCGTCATGCCGGTGACGGGGCGTGCCGTACGCACCGGCCTGCCGTCGCTCCTCCTTGATGTGTACGGACCTGTGCAACTGCTCCTGCCGGGGCTCGGCGGGGTCGTGATCGCAGTGCTGGGCGCGCTGGTCCCAGCCGCCTTGGGCGGCCCGGGCCCGTGGGATCGGGCCGCCCTTACGGGCACGCGCACCGGCAGGTGCGTAGGGCCGGGCACGCGCGTGCCCGGCCCATCCGTCGTCGCGTGTCAGGAAACGGGGAACCAGGCCGAGAGGCGCTTGGCGATGACCGGGACATCGATGTGGTCCTGCGCGACGTCCTCGACGAACGGTCCGGCAGTGGAGACGGGTGGCGGGGCGATACGAGCGCTGACGCCGTTGAGCCGCAGGAAGACACGCATGGCGAGCCAGGCGGTGCGCTTGTTACCGTCGATCAACGCGTGATTGCGGGCCACGGAGTGCAGCAGTGCCGCCGCCTTCTCGTGCAGTGCGGGATAAAGCTCGGCCCCGAACACGTTGGTCCGGGGCCGTTCGATCGCAGACACCAGAAGCCCCATGTCACGCACGCTGTGCTCCGTGCCGTTGACCTTACGAGCGATGGCGAGGATCTCGTCGATCTGGATGTAGCGCACCTCGGTCACTTCAGGTAGTCCAAGATCTCCGCATCGCTGTCCATCAGCTCGGCCAGCACGTCATCGACCTTCAGCTCGGCCCGGGCCTGGGCGTCACGAATGGCCTCAATCACAAGCTCCTGCTTGCTGCGGCGCTCCCGACGAGCACGCTCGGTGAGCTTGGCGTCAAGGTCGTCGGGGAGCCGGAGTGTCATCGCCATACAGCGATGATACCAAGCTGGTATCTGTGCGGCGAGGTGACAACAGCCACTCGAGATCATGGACCGCGAAGCCACCCTGTGACGCCCCGGACGGGCCGCACACGGCAGCTCGCGCCGCCGCCGAGGAGGGGCAGCAGGATGCCCGTGCGAGGCGAGCGACCCACCCAATCCGCGAAACCGCAGGTCAGTCGTCCTTCTTCACGGGCTCAAGAATCGCCACGCACTCCACGTGATGCGTCATCGGGAACAGGTCGAACGCCCGCAGCGTCCGCACCCGGTACCCCCCATCCCGGAAGTACGCGATGTCCCGGGCCAGCGCCGCCGGGTCGCAGGCCACGTACGCGATGCGGCGGGCGCCGAGGGCGACGAGCTGCTTCACCGTGGCCTTGCCGGCGCCCGCGCGCGGCGGGTCCAGGACGATCAGGTCGCACTCGGTGATGCCCGTGCGCGGCAGGACCTGGTCGACCTTGCCGTGCTCGATGCGGACCCGGTCCAGGTCCTTCAGGTTGTGACGGGCGTCCTCGACCGCGCGCTTGCCGGACTCGATGCCCAGCACCGCGCCCTTCTCGCCGATCCGCTGCCCGATGGCGCCCGCGAACAGGCCCACACCGCAGTACAGGTCGAGCGCGGTGTCGTTCTTGCGGGGCAGCAGCCCCTGCATGACCGCGCGGACCAGGGTGTCCGCCGCCTGCGGGTGCACCTGCCAGAAGCCGCCCGAGCCGACCCGGTACGTACGGTCGTCGGCGCGCTCGCGCACGAAGGCGCGGCCGTGGACGCGGTGGACACCGCCGTCCTTCTCGTCGACGCGCATCACGGAGACGGGCTTGTCCAGCTCGACCAGCGGCAGCCGGCCACCCTCACGCGGGGTCAGGATGACCTGGCGGTCGTGGGAGCCGGTGGCGGAGATGGCCTCCACCGTGGCCATCTGCGGCCAGTCCTGCTTCTCGATGCCGAGCTCGGAGACGCCGGGGGCGGCGATCAGGCAGTGGTCGATCGGCTGGACCTCGTGCGAGCGGTGCTTGCGCAGTCCCACCAGGCCGTCCTGGTCGACGGCGTACTGGACGCGCGTGCGCCAGGCCGGGACCTCGCCCGGCGGGAGCTTGTCGCCCTCGGCAGGCATGACCGTGCCGTCCCAGTTGGCCTCCTCGGGCGTGAGGCCCGCGAGGCGCTGGAGCTGCTCGGCGATCACCTCGCCCTTGAGGCGGCGCTGCGCGCCCGGCTTCGCGTGCTGCCAGTCGCAGCCGCCGCACTTGCCGGGGCCTGCGTACGGGCAGGGGGCCTCGACGCGGTCCTTGGACGCCTCGACGACCGTGACCGCGTCGGCGCGCAGGAAGCGCGAGTCGGTGTCGCCCTCGGTTACCCGGGCGACGACCTTCTCACCGGGGAGGGTGTGGCGCACGAAGAGCACCTGGCCCTCGGACGTGCGGGCGATGCAGTGGCCGCCGTGGGCCACGGGGCCGACCTCGACCTCGTACTCCTGGCCGATCAGCGACTCCCCGGCCTGCGACGACGTGGATTCGTTCTGCATGAGGGGGTGGCTCCAGAGATCGGGATGAGAGAGAAGAGGAGGAAGCCGGAACGGAAGACGGGAAACGGCCGGACAACAGCCCACCAGTCTACGTGGGCGGAAGCCGGCCGTTCACCACAGGCGGAGTGCGGGGTCAGCCCTTCTGGCCGGGTTCCTTGGGCTGCCGCCGTTCCACGGGGCCGCGGCGGACCGAGCCCGGCGCGATCCAGTCCGCGCGCCTCCTGGCCCGGTGCTTCGCGGCCTCGGACGACTCCAGCTGGTACGGCACCGAGGTGACCATCACACCCGGTGTGAACAGCAGCCGGCCCTTCAGCCGCAGCGCGCTCTGGTTGTGCAGCAGGTGCTCGTACCAGTGGCCGACGACGTACTCCGGGATGTAGACGCTGATCACATCGCGCGGCCGGTCCTTGCGGAGGCTCTTGACGTAGTCGATGACCGGCCGGGTCACCTCGCGGTAGGGCGAGTCGAGGACCTTCAGCGGGATGTCGATGCCGCGACGTTCCCAGTCCTCCCTGAGTGCCTTCGTCTCCGCCTGGTCGACGCTGATGGAGAGGGCCTCCAGCTGGTCGGAACGCACCAGCTTGGCGTACGCGAGGGCGCGCAGTGTGGGCCGGTGGAGCTTGGAGACCAGGACGATCGAGTGGACGCGCGAGGGGCGGATGCTGTCGTCGGACCGGGTCTCCGGGGCGGCGATCTCCTCGGCGACCCGGTCGTAGTGCTTGCGGATCGCGGTCATCGTGCCGAAGAAGATGACCATGCCGAGCAGCGCGACCCAGGCGCCGTGGGTGAACTTGGTGGCGAGCACGACGACCAGGACGAGACCGGTGAAGAACGCGCCGAAGGTGTTGATCGCCCGGGAGTGGATCATGTGGCGCCGCGCCGCGGGATCCTTCTCGGTGCGCAGATGACGGTTCCAGTGCCGCACCATGCCGGTCTGGCTGAGCGTGAAGGAGACGAACACGCCCACGATGTAGAGCTGGATCAGCCGGGTCGAGTCCGCACCGTAGATCCAGACGAGCAGGATCGCGGCCCCGGCGAGCAGCACGATGCCGTTGGAGAAGGCCAGCCGGTCGCCGCGGGTGTGCAGCTGGCGCGGCAGGTAGCGGTCCTGGGCGAGGATCGAGCCGAGCAGCGGGAAGCCGTTGTACGCCGTGTTCGCGGCGAGGAAGAGCACGAGCGCGGTGGCCGCGGCGAGGAAGACGAAGAGGAACGTGCCCTCGCCGAAGACGGCTGCGGCGACCTGTGAGATCACCGGGTCCTGGGTGAAGCTCGCGCCGACCGGGGAACCGTTGTGGATGAGGTCCTTCGCCGGGTTCTCGGCCATCTTCACGTCGGTGGCCATGGCGAGGCCGATGATGCCGCAGAACATCGTGACGGCGAGCAGGCCCATCGCCGCGAGCGTGGTCGCGGCGTTCTTGCTCTTCGGCTTGCGGAAGGCGGGGACGCCGTTGCTGATCGCCTCGACGCCCGTGAGGGCCGCGCAGCCGGAGGAGAAGGCGCGCAGCAGCAGGAAGACGAGCGCGAAACCCGCCAGCCCCTGGTGCTCGGGCTTGATCTCGTAGTCCGAGGTGGGCGCGTGCATGGTGTCCCCGAGGGCGAGTCCCCTGAACGCCCCCCAGAGGATCATCGCGAAGACGCCGGCCACGAACAGGTACGTCGGGATGGCGAAGAGCTTGCCCGACTCCTTCACGCCGCGCAGGTTCATCAGCGTGAGCAGCACGATGGCCCCGATGGCGCAGACCGTCTTGTGCTCGACGACGAAGGGGATCGCGGATCCGAGGTTCTCGACGCCCGAGGCGATCGACACCGCCACGGTGAGGACGTAGTCGACGAGGAGCGCGCTGGCTACGGTCAGGCCGGCCTTCGGGCCGAGGTTGGTGGTGGCGACCTCGTAGTCGCCGCCACCGCTCGGGTAGGCGCGTACGTTCTGCCGGTACGAGGCGACGACGGTGAACATCAGGACCACGACCGCGACCGCGATCCAGGGGCTGAAGTGGTACGCCGACACGCCCGCGATGGACAGCACGAGGAGGACTTCTCCTGGTGCGTACGCAACGGAGGACAGGGGGTCGGATGCGAAGACGGGGAGCGCGATGCGCTTGGGGAGGAGCGTCTCCCCCAGCTTGTCGCTGCGCAGCGCCCGGCCGATCAGGATCCGTTTGGGCACGTCGGTCAGTTTGGACACGGTGAGGATCGTAAGCGCTGCCGGGACACGCCGCCGAGGCACCACCCCCTCGGCACCCCGAAAACCTTCATAATTACCCGCCCTCACCGCAGAAGTCCATGGAATCCTTAACGAAATCCTTGCGGTGCGGAGGTCCCCGGAGCTCCGGGCCGGTCCCGCTTTTGCTCATCGGCCCGCAGCGTACGCACACTCGGATGAGGCGGCACGGACGTCGCCGCATAAGCTCATCCACGGGCAACGCCGAAGGTGGTTGCCCCATTGTTTGCCCCGCAAGCTGAGAGAGAAGTGTGAGCAGGGTGTTTTCGCAGGTCATCCGGACGACCAGGACGGCGAGGTAGGCGCGAGGTGCACATCGTCATCATGGGCTGCGGGCGCGTCGGAGCCGCTCTCGCGCAGACCCTGGAGCAGCAGGGGCACACGGTCGCCGTGATCGACCAGGACCCCACGGCGTTCCGTCGCCTCGGTTCCGGCTTCGGCGGCCGTCGTGTCAGCGGGGTCGGTTTCGACCAGGACACCCTGCGTGAGGCGGGGATCGAGGAGGCCGGGGCGTTCGCGGCGGTCAGCAGCGGCGACAACTCCAACATCATCGCCGCCCGGGTGGCCCGCGAGATGTTCGGCATCGAGAACGTCGCGGCGCGCATCTACGACCCGCGGCGCGCCGAGGTCTACCAGCGGCTGGGCATCCCCACCGTCGCCACCGTCCGGTGGACGGCGGACCAGATGCTGCGGCGTCTGCTGCCGTCGGGCGCGGAGCCGCTGTGGCGCGACCCGAGCGGTGGTGTGCAGCTCGCCGAGGTGCACACCACACCGGCCTGGATCGGGCACAAGATCAGCACCCTGCAGGAGGAGACCGGCGTCCGCGTCGCCTTCCTCACCCGGTTGGGTGAGGCCATACTGCCCACGTCGCAGACGGTTCTGCAGGAGGGCGACCTCGTTCACGTGATGATGCGTACGGACGAGATCGCGAAGGTCGAGGAGGCCTTCGCCGAAGGTCCCGAGGAGGGCGGTCACTGATGCGCGTCGCGATTGCCGGGGCCGGTGCGGTGGGCCGTTCCATCGCGGCAGAGCTCCTGGAGAACGGGCACGAGGTACTGCTGATCGACAAGGCTCCGACCGCCATCTCGGTGGAGCGCGTGCCGATGGCCGAGTGGCTCCTGGCGGACGCCTGCGAGATCACGTCGCTCGACGAGGCGGCGCTCCAGCGGTGCAACGTCGTGATCGCCTCGACCGGTGACGACAAGGTCAACCTGGTCGTCTCGCTGCTCGCGAAGACCGAGTACGGCGTGCCGAGGGTCGTGGCCCGGGTGAACAACCCGAAGAACGAGTGGCTGTTCAACGAGTCCTGGGGCGTCGACGTCGCGGTCTCCACCCCGCGTCTGATGTCGGCGCTGGTCGAGGAGGCGGTGAGCGTCGGTGATCTGGTCCGGCTGCTGCGCTTCAGCCACGGCGACGCCAACCTGGTCGAGCTGACACTGCCCCCGGAGTCGGCGCTGGCCGGCATCCGGGTGGGTGACGTGGACTGGCCGGAGGACACCTCGCTCGTCACGATCATCCGCGGCACGCGGGTGCTGACACCCAGCCCCGAGGAGACCCTGGAGGCGGGCGACGAGCTGTTGTTCGTGGCCGCCCAGGCGCGCGAGGAGCAGTTGGAGGACCTGTTGTCGGTCCGCCGCGAGCCCGCCGAGGACTGAGCGGGCGGTACATGCGTGTGGGGCCCGGACCGTGGCACGGTCCGGGCCCCACACGCGTGTACGTCGTCGTGCGTCAGAACTCGGAGTTGCGGGCCTCCGCGGCGCCGGCGCTCCGCTCCGCCTCACGTGCCTTCTCGGCCTGCTCCTCCGCCTCCATCTCGGCGAAGACGTCGATTGGCGGCGGCGCCTTGGCCAGGAAGACCCAGGTCAGGTAGACCGCGAGCAGGAACGGCGGGATCTTCAGCGCGACCAGGACCCAGCCGAGCTGGGTGGTGTCGGCCCACCAGTACAGGGGGAAGAGGATCGCGCACTTGGCGAGGAGGATCAGCCCCCACGCGTAGCTGGCCTTGGCGTACGCCTTCTTGCGGCCGGGGTTCCTGGTGCGCCAGGAGAGGTTCTCCTTGAAGACCGGTCCGAGGATGAGGCCGATCAGCGGCACACCCGCGAGGGTCGTGACCAGGTACGCGAGGGCGAGGCCGAGCGTGTAGAGCATGCCCGGCAGGTAGAAGGCCTTCGCGGTGCCCGTCATCTTCGCGAAGAGCACACCGAAGGCCACGCC
The DNA here is from genome assembly GCF_029428875.1 of Streptomyces sp. JH34. NCBI lineage: Bacteria > Bacillati > Actinomycetota > Actinomycetes > Kitasatosporales > Streptomycetaceae > Streptomyces > Streptomyces sp. JH34. The sequence continues at coordinate 1,733,031 of NZ_JAJSOO010000001.1, forward strand.
GAAGACGCCGCCGAAGGCGTGCTTGACGGTGTCCTTGCGGAGCAGCCGGACGACGACGAGGAGCAAGGAGATGGCCAGCGCGGCGACCGCCGAGGCCGTCAGGTCCTTGTTGATGGTGAAGACGGTGACGAAGAGCAGCCCGGGAAGGACTGTCTCCACCATGCCGCGCACGCCGCCGAAGGCCTCGAAGAGCGCGGCTTCCGTGACCGCCTTCGCGTCGGCGTCCTGCTGGTCGGTGCGGTGGGGCTGGTCCGTATCGGACGTCGGCTTGTCGAGAGACGTCACCGGCTACTCCTTGCCGAGTGGTCGGAGTTCGTATTTGGGGTTGAACAGCACCCGGCGACCGTGGCTCATGGCCACGCGGCCCGACGCGATGAGCTTGCGCCCCGGCTCGATGCCGACGATGGAACGCCGGCCGAGCCAGACCACGTCGAGCGGTGCGGTGCCGTCGAAGAGCTCCGCCTCCAGGGCGGGCACTCCGGCCCGCGGACGCAGGGTGACGGTCCGCAAGGTACCAGTGACCTTGACGATCTGGCGGTCCGTGCACTCGGAGATGCGCGTGCAGCCCGACGCGTGCGTGTCCTCCCGCAGCTCCTCGGACTCGAGGTCCTCCTGGGAGCTGGCCAGCCGGTCGAGCATGCGGCGGAAGCGGCCGGACGGCTTTGCCGCCCTGCCGGGCTTCTCGAATCGGGGAACAGCGCTCATACCCGAAGGGTACCGGTCTCCTGTGGTAGGGACGGGCCCGGACAGCCTCACTCGGACGAGTGAGGCGCGATCACTCCGGAACGGGCCGTCCGCGCTCGAATCGGTACCCCATGCCCGGCTCGGTGACGAAGTGACTGGGGTGCGAGGGGTCCGCCTCCAGCTTGCGGCGCAACTGGGCCATGTAGACCCGCAGGTAGTTGGTCTCGGTGCCGTACGAGGGGCCCCAGACCTCCTGGAGCAGCTGCTTCTGGCTGACGAGCCGCCCGGCGTTGCGGACGAGGACCTCCAGCAGGTGCCACTCGGTGGGCGTGAGGCGTACGTCGCGCCCCTCACGGTGGACCTTCTTCGCCGCCAGATCGACGGTGAAACCCTCGGTCTCGACGATCACCAGGTCGTCGCCGCCGTCCTGGCCGACCGGTTCCGCCCGGCGTACGGCGGCGCGCAGCCGGGCCAGGAGCTCGTCCATGCCGAACGGCTTGGTGACGTAGTCGTCGGCCCCGGCGTCCAGGGCCTCGACCTTCTCGTCGGAGGTGTGACGGGCCGAGAGCACGAGGATCGGCACCCGGGTCCAGCCGCGCAGCCCCCTGATCACCTCGACACCGTCCATGTCCGGCAGACCGAGGTCGAGGACGACGACGTCGGGGTGGCGGGCCGCCGCCAGCTGCAGGGCGGTCGCCCCGTCGGGCGCCGCGTCCACCTCGTATCTGCGTGCCTTCAGGTTGATCACGAGGGCGCGCACGATCTGCGGCTCGTCGTCGACCACGAGCACCCGGGTCATCGCGGACCTGCCTTTCGGAAATACGTGTACGGGGTGGGGGTGCGCCCCGGGGACCTCATGAGCTCGGGGGATGTCATGAGCTGATGTGTGCGGGAGGCACCGGGCCGGCCCGCACCTGTCCGGGCGCGGCGGTGAGGGTGAGGACCATGGTGAGGCCGCCGCCGGGGGTGTCCTCGGCGTCGAGCGTGCCGCCCATGGACTCCACGAAGCCGCGGGCGACCGCGAGCCCCAGCCCGACGCCGGCACCGCGCGGAGCGTCACCGTAGCGCTGGAAGGGCTCGAATATGCGTTCCTTGGCCTCGTCGGGGACTCCGCGCCCGCGGTCGGCCACCCGCAGCTCGACGCGTTCCCCCAGGGCGCTGGCGGCCACCGTGACGCGTTCCCGGCCGGGGTTGTACTTGACGGCGTTCTCGACGATGTTGGCGACGGCCCTCTCCAGCAGCCCCGGGTCGACGGCCACCATGGGCAGCGTCTCGGGGATGTCCAGGTCGACGCTGCCCTCCGGTACGCCGCCGAGCGCCATGGGGACGACCTCGTCGAGGTCGAGCTCCCGGATCAGCGGGGTGACCGTGCCGGTCTGCAGACGTGACATGTCGAGCAGGTTGCCGACCAGGTGGTCCAGGCGGTCGGCCCCGTCCTCGATGGCTTCGAGGAGCTCCGCCTCGTCCGCGTCGGACCAGGAGACGTCGTCGGAGCGCAGGGAGCTCACGGCGGCCTTGATGGCGGCCAGCGGGGTGCGCAGGTCGTGGCTGACGGCGGCGAGCAGCGCGGTCCTGATCCGGTTGCCCTCGGCGAGCCGTCTGGCCGCCTCCGCCTCCCCCACCAGGCGCTGCCGGTCGAGGACCACGGCGGCCTGGGCGGCGAAGGCGCCCAGGACCCGGCGGTCCTCAGCGGGCAGCACGCGGCCGGAGAGAGCCAGGGCCATGTGGTCGCCGACGGGCATGTCCACGTCCGCGTCGTCGGGCCGGGCGACCGGCGCGGGGCCGACGGATCCGGCGCAGGTCCAGGGATCGACGTCGCTCTGCCGCTCCAGGAGGGCGACGGACTCCATGCCGAAGGTCTCCCGGACCCTGCCCAGCAGGGCGTCCAGGGCGGTCTCGCCCCGCAGGACGCTCCCCGCCAGGGTGGAGAGGATCTCCGACTCGGCACGCAGGCGGGCCGCCTGGTGGGTACGTCGTGCCGCCAGGTCGACCACGGAGGCGACCGAGACCGCCACCGCGAAGAAGATCACGATGGCGACGAAGTTCTCCGGGTCCTGGACGGTCAGGGTGTGCGTGGGCGGCGTGAACCAGTAGTTCAGGAGCATGGAACCGACGGCGGCCGACGCGAGCGCGGGTGCCAGGCCGCCGAGGAGGGCGGCGGCGACGGTCAGGAAGAGGAAGAGCAGCACGTCGTTGGCGAGCCCCGGCCCGTTCTCCATGCCGTGCAGGAGCAGGGTCAGGAGGGCCGGTCCGCCGACGCCGGCCAGCCAGCCCGAGATGATCCGGGTGCGGCTGAGCCGGGCTCCGCGGGCGATGGGCAGCCCGCGCCCCTTGGCGACCTCCTCGTGCGTGACGATGTGCACGTCGAGGTCGGGCCCGGACTCGCGGGCGACGGTCGCTCCCACCCCGGGGCCGTAGATGTACTGCCAGGCCTTGCGGCGGCTGGAGCCGAGGACGATCTGGGTGGCGTTGACGCCCCGGGCGAACGCGAGGAGCGCGGAGGGTATGTCGTCGCCGATGACGTGGTGGAAGGTGCCCCCGAGGTCCTCGACGAGGGTGCGCTGGACGGCGAGCTCCTTGGGGGAGGCGGAGGTCAGGCCGTCGCTGCGGGCGATGTACACGGCGAGGATCTCGCTGCCGGATCCTTTTGCGGCCATCCGGGAGGCGCGGCGGATGAGCGTGCGGCCCTCCGGTCCGCCGGTCAGCCCGACGACGATGCGCTCGCGGGCCTGCCAGGGGGCGCTGATGTCGTGTTCGCCGCGGTACTGCTGGAGGTACTCGTCGACCCGGTCGGCGACCCACAGGAGTGCCAGCTCGCGCAGGGCGGTGAGGTTGCCGGGGCGGAAGTAGTTGGACAGGGCTGCGTCGACCTTGTCGGACTGGTAGATGTTGCCGTGGGCCATGCGGCGCCGCAGCGACTGTGGCGACATGTCGACGAGTTCGATCTGGTCCGCGCGCCGGGCGACCTCGTCGGGGATGGTCTCCTGCTGTCGCACCCCGGTTATCGCCTCCACGACGTCGCCGAGGGACTCCAGGTGCTGGATGTTGACGGTGGACACCACGTCGATGCCGGCCTTGAGGAGTTCCTCGACGTCCTGCCAGCGCTTGGCGTTGCGGGAGCCGGGCACGTTGGTGTGCGCGAGCTCGTCCACGAGCGCCACGGCGGGCGCCCGCTCCAGGACGGCGTCGACGTCCATCTCCGCGAAGACGGCCGAGCGGTGTTCGATGTCGCGGCGGCGGATCTGCTCCAGGCCCTGCAGCAGCACCTCCGTGCGGGGCCGGTCGTGGTGCTCCACGAAGGCGACGACGCAGTCCGTGCCCCGCTCCACCCGGCGGTGGGCCTCGGCCAGCATCGCGTACGTCTTGCCGACGCCGGGTGCCGCACCCAGGTAGATCCGAAGCTTGCCGCGTGCCATGGCCCCATTGTCTTCTCTGAACGGGCCGCCGCCGATACGGGAGCCGGTGTCGAAGCTACCCCGAGGAAATCCGGCATATGGGGTCAGGGCCGGACGCGGGGACCGTCTTGACGGGATTCTGATGCGGCCGCACCCGACGCGGGGCCGAGGTCACAGCCCTGTCGGCCCCGCCCCGCCCGCCGCTACGCGTGCTCGACGATGTGCCCGTCGCTGAGCTCCAGGACCCGGTCGGCGAAGCTGAGCAGCTGTGGGTCGTGGGTGGCCACGAGGACGGTGACACCCTCGCTGCGGACGACGGCCCGCAGCAGGTGCATGACCGAGAGGCCCGTCTCCGCGTCGAGCTGCCCGGTGGGCTCGTCGGCGATCAGGAGGGCGGGCCGGTTGGCGAGTGCCCTGGCGATGGCGACACGCTGCTGCTGGCCTCCGGAGAGCTCCCCCGGGCGCTGCCGGCTGTGGTCGCCGAGGCCCACCAGGGAGAGCAGCAGTGCCACTCGTTCCTCACGCTCGTGAGGATCGGCCTTCCGCAGGCGCAGGGGCACGCCCACGTTCTCGGCCGCGGTCAGGATCGGGATCAGCCCGAAGGACTGGAAGATGAAGCCGATCCGGTCCCTGCGCAGCTCCAGCAGGCCGTCCTCGTCGAGTCCGGAGAGGTCGGTGCCACCGACGGTGATCCTGCCGCCGTCCGGTGCGTCGAGGCCGCCGACGAGATTGAGCAGGGTGGTCTTGCCCGATCCCGAACGTCCCTTGAGCGCCACGAGTTCGCCGCGCGGGACCTCGAAGGAGACCCCCCGCAGGGCGTGCACGGCTGCGGCGCCGGTGCCGTACGAGCGGTGCAGGTCCTCGACGCGCACCATGGGGCCGCCGGCCGGGCTCCCGGCCAGGCCCGTGCCGCTCTGTCCGTCGGTGCTCGGTGTCATCGCTCTCCCCCGTGCGTACGCGGCCGTGCGTACCGCTCCCTCGGCAACGGCCAGTATGTGCGTGAGGCGCCCGGTGAGGCAATGGAAAGGCCGGTGGGCCGCGCCCCTCTCCGGGACGCGGCCCACCGGCCGGAACGAGCTGGGGGCGCGGTCAGCGCACCTCGGTGATCTCGGGCCCGCGCTGGAGCTGGCCCATGCCACCGGAGAACTTCGAGCTCTCCTGGTCCTCCTGCTGCACGCCCTCGGGCACCATCTGCGCGTCGTCGGGGAGCTTGAGGACGATGGGGTCGCGCGGGGCCATCGGGCCGTCACCGCGGACGACGACGGTGTCCCGGAAGATCGTCTCCAGCAGCCCGGCGGCGTCCGGCTGCACCGCGCCCTGGCCGGAGATCACACCGCGCAGGAACCACCGCGGTCCGTCGACGCCGACGAAGCGCACCAGCTGTACGCCGTTCTTCCCGTCCGGGAGCTGTACGGGGACCTGGGCGCGCAGTTCCCAGCCCAGCGGGCCCTCGACCTCGTCGATGACCCCGCCCTGCTGGGTGATGCCCGAGGCGATCTCCTCACGCACCTCGCCCCAGATGCCCTCCTTCTTGGGGGCCGCGAAGGCCTGCAGCTGGACCGCGCTGTCGCGCAGCACGACGGTGGCCGCGACGATCGCGTCACCGGCGACCTCCACCCGGAGCTCCATGCCCTCGACCCCGGGCACGAAGATGCCGCCCAGGTCCACCCGGCCCTCGCCGGGCCGGGAGACCTCGGAGATGTCCCACGGCCCGTCGGGGCGGGGGGCCGGCGGAAGGTTCGTGCGGCGCGAGCCGTTCTCGGCCCCGGTGCCGTCGAGCTCGTCGGCGACCTGCTCGGCCTCGCGCGCTTCGTCCGCCGTGTCCTCGGCGGAACCACTGTTCTTGCGACGTCCGAACACGTCAACGTCCTTCCCGGTCGGATACGACCGAAGCGTAGCTGTTCCCACCCTGGGTGTTACCGCCCGTGACGCCGTCCACCGCGGCGTGGCCGCCGGTGGATCCGAAGCCCCCCTCGGCCCGCGCCGAGCCGGGGAGCTCCGTCACCTCGTGGAAGCGCACCTTCTCGACCTGCTGGACGACCAGTTGGGCAATCCGGTCGAACCGTTCGAACCTCACGGTCTCGCGTGGGTCGAGATTGACCACGATGACCTTGATCTCTCCACGGTACCCGGCATCGACCGTCCCTGGGGCGTTCACGAGAGCCACTCCGCAGCGGGCCGCGAGGCCGGAGCGTGGGTGCACGAAGGCGGCGTACCCGTCGGGCAGGGCGATCGACACCCCGGTGGGGAGCACCGCCCGTTCACCCGGGGCGAGCTCCGCGGCCTCGGTGGTGACCAGGTCGGCACCCGCGTCACCGGGGTGCCCGTAGCCGGGGATCGGCACGTCCGGGTCGACCCGGCGGATGAGCACGTCGACGGGGTGGCGCATCAGGGGTTCACCTCGAAGGCGCGGGCACGCCGGATCTGGTCCGGGTCGGACATGGCGGCCTGGATCTCCTCCGGCCGTCCGTTGTCGATGAAGTGCTCCACCTTGACCTCGATGAAGAGGGCCTCCGCACGGACCGCGACGGGCCCCTCGGGGCCGCCGGTCCGTCCCGTGGCCCGGCAGTAGATCTTCCGGCCGTGGACCGCGGTGACCTCGGCCTCCAGGAAGAGCACGGTGTCGACCGGGACCGGCAGGACGTAGTCGGTCTCCAGCCGTCCGGTCACCGCGATGACCCGCAGCAGCCAGCTCAGCGCGCCGAGCGTCTCATCCATCGCCGTGGCCAGGACACCGCCGTGCGCCAGTCCCGGAGCGCCCTGGTGGGCCTGCTTCACGGTGAACTCGGCGGTGACGCTCACGCCCTCCCCTGCCGTCGCCTGGAGGTGCAGCCCGTGCGGCTGCCCGCCACCGCAGCCGAAACAGTGTTCGTAGTGGGAGCCGAGAAGCTCTCCGGGCGCGGGGGCGTCAGGATGGCGGACGGGCTTCACCGCGTCGGCCGGGGGTGTCAGACGTGCAGATGTTCCACTCACAGCCGCAGACCTTACCCGCGCCGTCGACCGCGGGTCGCGCCGTGCCAAGCTTGCTTTCATGCAGCCTTCCGCACCGCCCTTCGACGAACGTCTCACAGCGCCCCGTTCGTGGTGGCTCATCGCCTTCGGGATCGGCGTCGCGTGCGCGCTCGTCTTCCTGCCGCTCGGCCTGCTGCCCATGCTCGGCGGCCTCGTGGCCGGTACGGCAGCGGCGTGCGTGGCCGTCAGCTCGTACGGCTCCGCCCGCATCCGTGTCGTCGCGGGCGCCCTCGTCGCGGGCGATGCCCGGATCCCCCTGGAGGCGCTCGGCGACGCCGAGGTGCTGGACGGGGAGGAGGCGCGCGCCTGGCGCTCGTACAAGGCGGATCCGCGCGCCTTCATGCTGCTGCGCAGCTACATCCCGACGGCGGTGCGGGTGGAGGTCACGGACCCGCAGGACCCGACGCCGTACGTCTACCTGTCGACCCGTGAGCCGCAGGCCCTGGTGGCGGCACTCGCGCCCGTGGCCGCCTGACAGGACCGGATTCAGCGGCCGGGGCCTTCCAGCCCCTCGGGGAGTTCCTCGGGGGGCTTCGCCGGCTGTTCCAGCGGGGGGAGTTCGGGGAGGCGGTCCCAGGGGATCCGGTGGCGCCGCAGGTCGTTCCTGACCCGGTCGGCGAGCTTCCTGGTGTCCCGCCGGTTCATCATCGCGCCGACGGCCGCGCCGATCATGAACGGGATGAGGTTCGGCAGGTCGCGCACGGTGCGCTTGATGATCTGCTGGCGCAGTTCGCGCTTCATCTGTCCGCCCAGCGCCGCGTCGAGCGTGGTGGGGCGGGAGACGTCGATGCCGCGCTCCTCCGTCCAGGACGTCAGATAGGCGGTGCTGCGCCGGCCGAGGTTGCCCTGCGGGCGTCGGCCGTAGACCTCGTGGAGCTCGGCGACGAGCTTCAGCTCGACAGCGGCCACTCCGGTGATCTCGGCTGCCAGCTCGGCGAGCATGGCCGGTGGGACGGGCATCATCGCCGCGGCGCCGATGCCCGCGCCGACGGTCGCCGTGGCGTTGCAGGCGCCCGCGACGAGTTTGTCGGCTAGCTCTTCGGGGCCGAGCCCCGGGAACTGTCTGCGCAGGGTGGCGAGGTCACGCACCGGGACGCGGGGGGCGATGTCGATGATCCGGTCGGCCACCGCGCCCAGGGCGGTCAGGGCGCTCTCCCTGCTCCTGGCGACGCCTCGTCCCAGTGCGCGCAGGCGGCCGGCGCCTTTCGGGGACCCCTCCTGACCGGGTGGTGTGTCAGTTGTTCGTAGCGCCTCGAGCGAGGCCGGACGGCCCCGCTCGTCGTCAGGTGTGCTGCCGGGAGAGGCGGACAGGGCGGTCCGGTGCTCGGCTGTGGGGCTCTCGCCCTTCGCCGGGCCCGCGCCGCCCTGGTGTGCCTCCGACGACTTCGTGCGCCGCAAGCGCCGCTTCCGGAACGGTGTGTCGCCTGCCACGGCCGGCCTACCTCAGTCGCAGTCGCGGCAGATGGGCTGGCCGTTCTTCTCGCGCGCCAGCTGGCTGCGGTGGTGCACGAGAAAACAGCTCATGCAGGTGAACTCGTCGGCCTGCTTGGGCAGGACCCGCACGGCGAGCTCTTCGTTGGACAGGTCCGCGCCGGGCAGCTCCAGTCCTTCAGCCGCGTCGAACTCGTCCACGTCGACGGCGGATGCCGTCTTGTCGCTCCGACGAGCCTTGAGCTCCTCGAGGCTGTCCTGATCGACGTCGTCGTCGGTCTTGCGTGGGGTGTCGTAATCCGTTGCCATGTCGCTCTCCCCCTCATGGGTGTCTGCGGTGTCTCAGCGCACGTAACGCGTGAGAGGCCGGACTTGTGCCCGACCTGAGGCGGAGATTTTGCCTCACATCAAGGTCTGTTACTCAATCGACACCCAACCGGATCCCTCGTGAGCGATCAGCTTGGGTGGCGATGGGGACCGTACACGGTCCGATTGCTGCAGTTCACGGGCGCCACCCCGTGTACTTCCCGTGATATCACCCCCCGGAAACCCGGACGTTTCCAGGCTTTCGGGCGGCGATGTGATCACGGAGAGTAGAGAGACCGAAAACCGCTTCTGTGATCGATCACACAGGGACAGAACGGAAACGGGGTTCGAAAATTCCGCCCAAAGCGAACAGAGCGATCCGATGCGGCCTCACACCGTGAAGCCTCTCAGACGGGCAGGGTGACGCGCATCACGAGACCACCGCCCTCACGAGGCTCCGCGATGATACGGCCTCCGTGCGCCCGCGCGACGGATCGCGCGATCGACAGGCCGAGTCCCACGCCCTTGTCGCTGCCGGTGCGCTCCGTCCGCAGCCTGGTGAACGGCTCGAAGAGGTTGTCGATCTCGTACGCCGGAACCACGGGCCCGGTGTTCGACACCACCAGGAGCGCCTGCCCGTGCTGGAACTCGGTGGTGACCTCCACCCAGCCCTCCTGCGCCACGTTGTAGCGCACGGCGTTCTGCACGAGGTTGAGCGCGATCCGCTCCAGGAGGACTCCGTTGCCCTGGACGACCGCGGGAGCGCGCTCCCCCACGATCCGCACGCCCTTGCCGGCCGCCTCCGACCTGGCCTGGTCGATGGCGCGGTCCGCGACCTCGGCGAGGTCCACGGGCTTCCGCTCCACGATCTGGTTGTCGCTGCGGGCCAGCAGGAGCAGGCCCTCCACGAGTTGCTCGCTGCGCTCGTTCGTCGCCAGGAGCGTCTTGCCCAGCTGGTGGAGCTCCGGCGGGGCCTCGGGGTCGGAGAGATGGACCTCCAGCAGGGTGCGGTTGATCGCGAGGGGCGTGCGCAGCTCGTGCGAGGCGTTGCCGACGAACCGCTGCTGGGCCGTGAAGGCCCGCTCCAGCCGGTCGAGCATCTCGTCGAAGGTGTCCGCGAGCTCCTTCAGCTCGTCGTCCGGACCGTCCAGCTCGATGCGCCGGGTGAGGTCCGTGCCGGCCACCCTGCGGGCGGTACGGGTGATCCGGCCCAGGGGGGACAGCACGCGTCCGGCCATGGCGTAGCCGAAGGCGAAGGCGATGATGCTGAGACCCACGAGGGCGAGGAGCGCCCTGTTCAGCAGGCTGTCGAGCGCGTGCTGCCGCTGCGCGGCGGTGCAGTCCTTGAGCATCTCGTTGAGCTGGGTGTTGTTCAGAGCGGAGCTCAGCTGCGGGCACATGTCGCTGGAGATCTGGACGCTCGTGCCCTTGACCTGGACATCGAGCCCACCGGCGTCGTGCAGCGCCTGCGCCGCCAGCATGTAGATGATCGACAGCAGCAGGATGCCCGCGATCAGGAACATGCCGCCGTACAGCAGCGTGAGCCGTATCCGGATGGTCGGGCGCAGCCAGGGGTACGGGGACTCCTGCGCCTTGGGTTCCCAGGTGGGTTTCGGTGGTGCCTTCATGGGCGCCGGGGAGGCTGCCATCACGTCCTCAGATCCGGTATCCGGAGCCGGGGACGGTGACGATGACGGGGGGCTCGCCCAGCTTGCGGCGCAAGGTCATGACGGTCACCCGCACCACGTTGGTGAAGGGGTCGGTGTTCTCGTCCCAGGCCTTCTCCAGCAGTTGTTCCGCCGAGACGACCGCGCCCTCGCTGCGCATCAGGACCTCCAGCACCGCGAACTCCTTCGGGGCGAGCTGGATCTCCTGCTCGTCGCGGAAGACCTCCCGGCGGTTGGGGTCGAGCTTGATGCCGGCCCGCTCGAGCACGGGGGGCAGTGCGACCGTGGTGCGGCGCCCCAGGGCGCGCACCCGTGCGGTCAGCTCGCTGAAGGCGAAGGGTTTGGGCAGGTAGTCGTCCGCGCCGAGCTCCAGTCCCTCGACCCGGTCGCTGACGTCACCGGAGGCGGTGAGCATGAGCACCCGGGTGGGCATGCCGAGCTCGACGATCTTGCGGCAGACGTCGTCGCCGTGCACCAGCGGGAGGTCGCGGTCCAGCACGACGACGTCGTAGTCGTTGACCCCGACGCGTTCGAGCGCCGCCGCTCCGTCGTAGACGACGTCGACGGCCATGGCCTCCCGGCGCAGTCCGGTGGCCACCGCATCGGCGAGCAGCTGCTCGTCCTCGACGACGAGTACGCGCACGGCGCAGTCCTTCCCTAGATCCCGAAAAACGGCGAGCGGCCCTCGATCCGGCCGCTCGCTGCACGTCAGCGGCACCGACTGTGCGCGTCCATCCTGCCTGTAACGCGCATAAACCGGCGGTAAGACGACGCGGGCCGGGCCGCCGCTCCAGGGAATTGATCGGATTTCCGGGCAAGTTGAGGTTTCTCAGAGGTTCACGGCGGGGAGGACGCTCTCACACCCGCGATCACGCCATGTATGTGGCGTACCACAGCCCGTCCTGCATCCAGAGGGACTGCGTGATCACCCGCACCCCGGCCCGGCCGGGGGACCACCGGGCACACCCCCGTGCCACCGACCCACGACGAGGGGGCGCTTCATGGACGCTTTCACCGCAGGTCTGCTGCAACGAATCAAGACCACCGAGTCCGACCTCACGAAGGCTCGCGAGACGGGCGACGACTTCCTCGCGGACGTCGAGCAGGGAGAGCTCGACGACCTGCACCGCCTCGCCGCCGAGCACGGCGTGGAAATCGGCGCCACAAGCGTCTGAGCCGCTACGAGAGGGCCCCGGACAGCCGTCATGGCTGTCCGGGGCCCTCCTCGTGTGCCGGCGCCTGCCGGCGCCCTCCCAGGGCGTCTCGACAAGGTCAGGGAGGTGTCCGGTCAGTCGTGCCAGGCCCCCAGTTCCTCGAGGAGCGCCTGCAGCGGCTCGAAGACCCCCGGGGTCGCCGCGACGGTGAGGTCGCCGTCCGCGGGAAGACCGGGCCGGCCTCCGGTGAGCGCACCCGCCTCCCGGGCGATCAGGTCGCCGGCCGCCACGTCCCAGGGGTGCAGCCCGCGCTCGTAGTAACCGTCGAGGCGGCCCGCCGCGACGTCGCAGAGCTCGATGGCCGCGGATCCCCCGCGCCGGATGTCCCGCAGCCGGGGGATCATCTGCTGGGCCACGGCGGCCTGGTGGGTGCGGACCTCGGTGACGTAGTTGAAGCCGGTCGACACCAGGGCCTGGTCGAGGGGGGCTGTGGGGCGGCAGCGCAGCGCGTCGCCGTTCCCGTAGGCGCCGCGGCCGATGACCGCGTGGAACGTCTCGCGGCGCATCGGGGCCTCGACCACGCCGACGACCCGCTCGCCGTCGCGCTCGGCGGCGATGGAGACGGACCAGGTCGGGAGGCCGTAGAGGTAGTTCACGGTGCCGTCGAGCGGGTCGATGACCCACCTGATCCCGCTGCTGCCCTCGGCGCTGGCGCCCTCCTCGCCGAGGAAGCCGTCGGCGGGGCGGTGCTCGGAGAGGTAGCCGGTGATCAGCTTCTCCGCCCGGATGTCCATCTCGGTGACGACGTCGATGGGGCTGGACTTCGTCGCGGCCACCCCGAGGTCGGCGGGGCGGCCGTCGCGCAGCAGCGCACCGGCCCTGCGGGCCGCCTCCAGGGCGAGGTCGAGCAGTTCGGACAGGAGGGGGTCGGTCACGACACTCCAGAGGTGGTGTCCCGGGACGGGCTTGTCCGCGCCCGGGCGGCGGGAAGGCGGGCGGCTAGAACGGGCTGTCGGCGCCGGCGGCCGCCGGCTTGGGGGCCCTGGCGGGGCAGCAGCCGACCGGGCAGACGTCGTGGGAGGGACCCAGCGTGCCCAGGGCGCACGGCGTGACGGGGCGGCCCTGTTCGGCGGCGGCGCGCTCCAGGAGGAGTTCCCGGACGGCGGCGGCGAACCGGGGGTCCGCCCCCACCGTCGCGGAGCGACGCACCGGGAGTCCGATCTCGGCGGCCTTCGCGGTCGCCTCCGTGTCGAGGTCGTACAGCACCTCCATGTGGTCCGACACGAAGCCGATGGGGGCCATGACGACCGCCGGGACACCGTCGCCGTGGAGTGCCTCCAGGTGGTCGCAGATGTCCGGCTCCAGCCACGGGATGTGCGGGGCGCCGCTGCGCGACTGGTAGACGAGCTGCCAGGGGTGGTCGACACCGGTCTCCTCGCGCACCGCCTCGGTGATCAGCCGGGCGACGTCGAGGTGTTCGGCCACGTAGGAGCCGCCGTCGCCGTGCGTCCCGTCCGGTCCGGAGGCGTCGGCCGCGGCGGTCGGGATGGAGTGCGTGGTGAACGCGAGGTGCGCCCCCGCCCTGACGTCCTCGGGAAGGTCGGCCAGCGACGCGAGGACGCCGTCCACCATGGGGCGCACGAAGCCCGGGTGGTTGAAGTAGTGCCGCAGCTTGTCCACCCGGGGCACCGGCAGTCCCTCCGACTCCAGCGCGGACAGCGACTCCGCCAGGTTCTCGCGGTACTGGCGGCAGCCGGAGTACGAGGCGTAGGCGCTGGTGGCGAGCACGGCGATCCTGCGGTGGCCGTCCGTGATCATCTCGCGGAGGGTGTCGGTGAGGTACGGAGCCCAGTTGCGGTTGCCCCAGTACACGGGCAGTTCGAGGCCGTGGTCCGCGAAGTCCTCGCGCAGCGCCTCCAGGAGCGCGCGGTTCTGGGCGTTGATCGGGCTCACGCCGCCGAAGAGGAAGTAGTGCTTGCCGACCTCCTTGAGCCGTTCTTCGGGGATGCCCCGGCCCCGCGTCACGTTCGCGAGGAACGGGACCACGTCGTCAGGGCCTTCGGGACCTCCGAAGGACAGCAGGAGGAGGGCGTCGTACGGAGCGGGATCGCGCAGATCGGACATGTACCCGATCCTGCCACCCGCCGCCGACAGCGCGGCGACCGCCATCGGCCGGTGCCCCGTGTCACCGGCCACCCGTAAGCTGTGTCAGCCATCCGCACACCTGACAGGCTTCACCGGAGCTACCCCTTGCCCAGCCCCTACCGCGCCATCTTCGCCGCACCCGGAACCCGGGCCTTCTCGGCGGCCGGACTCCTCGGCAGGATGCCGCTCTCCATGATGGGGATCGGCGTGGTGACGATGGTCTCCCAGCTCACCGGCCGCTACGGGCTGGCCGGCGCGCTCTCCGCGACGCTCGCCATGGCGGCGGCGGTCATGGGACCGCAGGTCTCCCGGCTGGTCGACCGCTACGGACAGCGCCGCGTCCTGCGCCCGGTCACCCTGTTCGCGGCCGCCTCGGTCGCCGGGCTTCTGGTCTGCGCGCAACAGCGGTTCCCGGACTGGACGCTGTTCGTCTTCGCCGCGGGCGCCGGGTGCGTCCCGAGCGTGGGGTCGATGGTCAGGGCCCGCTGGGCCGAGATCTACCGGGGGTCCGGGCGGCAGCTGCACGCCGCGTACTCCTGGGAGTCGATCGTCGACGAGGTGTGCTTCATCTTCGGCCCCATCGTCTCCATCGGCCTGTCCACCGCCTGGTTCCCCGAGGCGGGGCCCCTGCTGGCCGGCGGGTTCCTGGTGGCGGGCGTGTTCTGGCTGACCGCGCAGCGCGCCACGGAACCCAGGCCGCACCCGAAGGAGCAGCACACCGGCGGCTCGGCGCTCCGCTCGCCGGGCCTCCAGGTGCTGGTGCTGACCTTCGTCGCCACCGGGGCGATCTTCGGCGCGGTGGACGTGGTGACGGTGGCCTTCGCCGAGGAGCGCGGTCACAAGGCGGCGGCCAGCCTCGTCCTCGCTGTCTACGCCCTGGGCTCCTGCCTCGCCGGAGCGGTCTTCGGCCTGCTCCACCTCCAGGGGAAGCCGTCCACCAGGTGGCTGGTGGGGGTCTGCGCGATGGCCGTGAGTATGATCCCCCTCCAACTGGCCGGGAGCCTGCCGTTCCTGGCCGTGGCGCTCTTCGTCGCGGGCCTCGCCATCGCACCCACGATGGTCACCACCATGGCCCTCGTCGAGCAGCACGTACCGCGCACCCAGCTGACCGAGGGCATGACCTGGACCAGTACCGGACTCGCCGTCGGAGTGGCGCTCGGCTCGTCCGCCGCAGGCTGGGTGGTCGACGCCTCCGGGGCCGAGTCGGGGTACGCGGTGCCCGCCGTGGCGGGAGCGCTCGCGGCCGCGGTGGCGCTCCTGGGGTACCGCCGGCTCGCGGAGCCGGCGCCTACGGGAGGGCGCGGGGAAGATGACCGACACCTACGCACGGACGGCGAACACGTGGCGTAACTGGGCGGGCAACGTCACCGCCCGGCCCGCCCGCGTGGAGTCCCCCGCCTCCGTCGACGAGCTCGCCGAGGTGCTCCGCAGGGCCTCCGAGGACGGGCTGACGGTCAAGCCCGTCGGCACCGGTCACTCCTTCACAGCGGCCGCCGCCACCGACGGGGTCCTCGTACGCCCGGACCTGCTCACCGGCATCCGCGCCGTCGACCGCGAGGCGATGACCGTGACGGTCGAGGCCGGGACACCGCTGAAGCGCCTCAACACCGCGCTCGCCCGTGAGGGGCTCTCCCTCACCAACATGGGCGACATCATGGAGCAGACCGTCGCCGGTGCGACGTCCACGGGCACCCACGGCACCGGCCGCGACTCGGCGTCGGTCTCCGCGCAGATCCGCGCGCTGGAGCTGGTCACCGCCGACGGCACGGTCCTGCGCTGCTCGGCCGACGACCGCCCGGACGTCTTCGCGGCGGCCCGCATCGGGCTCGGGGCGCTGGGCGTGATCACCGCGGTGACGTTCGCCGTGGAACCCGTCTTCTTCCTGACGGCCCGCGAGGAGCCGATGCCCTTCGACCGGGTCACGTCCGAATTCGATCAGCTGGTCGCGGAGAACGAGCACTTCGAGTTCTACTGGTTCCCGCACACCGGTAACTGCAACACCAAGCGCAACAACCGCAGCGCCGGCCCCGCCGCTCCGCCCGGGCGCGTCGCCGGCTGGATCGAGGACGAGCTCCTCTCCAACGGTGTCTTCCAGGTCGCCTGTTCGGTGGGCCGGGCGGTCCCCGCCGCCATCCCCTCCATAGCCAGGGTCTCCAGCCGCGCCCTGTCGGCCCGGACGTACACCGACATCCCGTACAAGGTCTTCACCAGCCCGAGGCGGGTGCGCTTCGTCGAGATGGAGTACGCCCTGCCGCGCGAGGCGGCGGTCGACGCCCTGCGTGAACTCAAGGCCATGGTGGAGCGCTCGCCGCTGCGCGTCAGCTTCCCCGTGGAGGTCCGCACGGCGCCCGCGGACGACATGACGCTCTCCACCGCCTCGGGTCGCGACAGTGCCTACATCGCGGTGCACCTGTACCGGGGCACGCCGCACCAGGCGTACTTCACGGCCGTCGAACGGATCATGACGGGCTACGACGGCCGCCCGCACTGGGGCAAGATCCACACCCGGGACTCCGGCTACCTGGCCGGGGCCTACCCCGGGTTCGGCGAGTTCACCGCCCTGCGCGACCGGCTCGACCCGGACCGGCTGTTCGCCAACGACTACCTGCGGCGCGTGCTCGGGAGGTGAGCCCGGGGCGGCGGACAGGACCGGATCACCGGACCGCGTCCGTCCCGGCCCCGCCCTGCTGGTCCGGGACCTCGTCGGCGCCGGTCGGATCCGGCGTGGCAGGGGTGGTGCCGTCCGCCCCCGGCGTGGTCGGGGTGGCGGTCGCCGGTGCCGATGCGTCACCGGAGGCCGAAGGCGTGGGGGCGGGATCGTCGGCCGGTCCGTCGCCGCCGGAGGGGTCGGGCCGCGCGCTCCCGCCTCCGCCCTGGTCGGTGCCGGGCGCAGTCATGCTCCCGCCTTCCGGCACGGACCCGTCGTCGCCGCGGTCCGGACCGCCCTCCTGGCCCGTGCCGTCCGAGGACGCGGGCGAGGGCGAAGTCGTGCCCCCGTTGCGCTCGCCACCGACGACGGAGCCGATGGTCGTCCGCCCGCCGCCCCCCAGATCGTGGCCGGAGACCATTTCGTACACGGTGATGCCGGCCATCGACAGGACGAAGACCCCGGTCGCCGCGAGGGCCGATCGCTTCCAGCCGCGGACGCGGGTGCCGTGCGTGCGGGCGTCGGACCAGGTGTCGTCCGTGGAAGCGTCGCCGGGGCGTGGTTCTCCCGGACGCCCGTCGCCGGAGCCCGCCCCGCCGGGCCGGAACCGCCGCAGCACCGTCGTGCGGTCCGCTCCGGGCTCCACCGCGCGCAGCACCGTCGTGCGGTCCGCGCCGCCCGCGTCGCCGTATCGCCCCACCGTGCCCAGCACCCGGGTGGCATCGTCCTCCTGTCGCGGGGGCGCGGACAGCGTCTCCCTGGTGCGCACGGTCACCTGTCGGCCCGCCGGGTGCTTCACCTGGACGGTGACCTCGCGGATCTGTTCCCCCGTGCGACGGAAGAAGTGCTGGAAGACGGAACCGCCGCAGGTGGCCACCACGCTCATCACGCCCGCGCCGACGATCGTCCCGTACACACCGAGCTGCGAGGCCATCACCGCCGCCGCCACCGCCGCGACAGCACTGCCCGCGACCTGGGGCAGACTCAGATCTATGCGCCTTTCCTTGTGTTCCGCATCACTCTGCGGCTTATGCACCATGACCTGCCCCTGCTCGACACCTACGCCACCTTGCACCAGAAGGGACATGTGAGCGGATCAGATAGTTCCGATTCTGGAGGTTTTGTGAAGCACCACACGCATCGGGGGCATACCGCGAACAACGGGGTAAGCCAACTCCCGTGCCCGGTGAGAACTTCGGCGGCGCGCCGGTCCACCCACGTGGCCCGAATGGAGTACTGTGACGAGCCCTGGGGCCGGACTCCCACACGGGTGTCCGGGACCACGGGAGGGGGCCGAAGGAGGCCCCCGAACCGGCGGCGCCGCGGCATCGCACGGGCGCCTGCTACATGGAGCGGCCAACCGGTCGCTCCGCGTCGTAACCAGGTAACCGTGCCATCGTGGCGTTCCAGGGCCAAGGCCCGACACGCCGGGCAACTTGGCAAGGTTGTGGCAGGCTGAACCCGGGCAGGTCACACTCGACTAGCGGAAGCAGCGACGCACGTGACGTCGGCAGGCACCACCCGGGAGGTTCCCATGCCCGAACTGCGTGTCGTGGCCGTCTCGAACGACGGCACACGACTGGTGCTCAAGGCTGCGGACAGCACGGAGTACACGCTTCCGATCGACGAACGGCTGCGTGCCGCCGTGCGCAACGACCGCGCCCGGCTCGGCCAGATCGAGATCGAGGTGGAGAGCCATCTCCGCCCCCGCGACATCCAGGCGCGTATACGTGCCGGTGCCTCCGCCGAGGAGGTCGCCCAGTTCGCCGGCATCCCGGTCGACCGGGTGCGCCGCTTCGAGGGCCCGGTGCTCGCGGAGCGCGCGTTCATGGCCGAGCGTGCCCGGAAGACTCCCGTGCGCCGTCCCGGCGAGAACACCGGACCCCAGCTCGGCGAGGCGGTGCAGGAGCGCCTGCTGCTGCGTGGCGCCGACAGGGAGACCGTCCAGTGGGACTCCTGGCGCCGCGACGACGGCACCTGGGAGGTCCTCCTGGTCTACCGCGTCGCGGGCGAACCGCACTCCGCGAGCTGGACGTACGACCCGCCGCGGCGCCTGGTCCAGGCCGTGGACGAGGAGGCGCGCTCGCTGATCGGCGAGAGCGACGACGTCGCCGCCCCGGAGCCGAGCTTCCCGTTCGTGCCCCGGATCGCGCGGCTGCCGCGCGACCGGCCGTTGGACCGCTCCCTGGACCGTCAGCTCGAGCGTCCCGCTCCCCCGGAGCCGGAGGACCGGGTGAGCGGTGTGTCCGCCGGCGAGCGGGACTCGCTGACCAGCCTCCTGGAGGCGGTGCCGAGCTTCCGCGGCGACATGGTCGTCCCGGAGCGGCCCTCGCAGCCGGAGCCGCCCGCGCTCGAGCCCGCGCCGCACCAGGAACCGGAGGCGGACGAGCCCCCGGCCGCGGCGGCCGGTGCGGGTTCCGCGTACGCCGATGTGCTGATGCCTCGCGCCGTGGCGGGCCACCGTGACCGGCTGACGGGGACGACGGACCGCCAGGCCGAGGCCGACGGCGTACGGCCGGGCCGCCGGGCGGCGGTCCCGAGCTGGGACGAGATCGTCTTCGGCACCCGCCGGAAGAAGCAGGACTGAGAGCGGGCCCGGTGGCCCGCGTCACGAGGAGGGCCCGTACGCCACGGCGTACGGGCCCTCGCTCCGTTCCGGTGCCGGCCGGGTCAGGCGGGCTCCGGACCCGTGGCCACGGGCCGGGACTCGTCGGAGGACCATTCCGACCAGGACCCCGCGTAGAGGGCGGCCCGGTGTCCGGCGAGCTCCAGCGCCAGCACCTCGTGGGCACCCGAGACGCCGGAGCCGCAGTAGACGCCGACCTCCGTGGTGCCGTCGGCGCCCAGTGCCGTGAAGCGGGAGGCGAGCGAGCCTGCGGGCAGGAAGTACCCGCCCTCGTCGACGTTCTGCGTGGTCGGGGCGGACACCGCTCCCGGGATGTGGCCGCCGACGCGGTCGACTGGCTCCACGTCCCCCCGGTACCGCTCGGCGGCCCGGGCGTCGAGCAGCAGTCCGGAGCGGGCGAGCTCCGCGGCGCCGTCCGCATCCAGGAGGCCCATCGCGCCCGGCTGCGGCTCGAAGTCGCCCTCTTCGGGCTTCGGGATGTCGGTGGAGAGCGCACCCGTCCACGCGGAGAGGCCGCCGTCCAGCACCCGGACGTCGAGATGCCCGGTCCAGCGCAGCAGCCACCACGCGCGGGCGGCCGCCCAGCCCTGGCCGCCGTCGTGGACGACCACGGGGGTCCTGCGTCCGACGCCGGCCCGCCGCATGACGGCTCCGAAGTCCTCCGGGTCCGGCAGGGGGTGCCGACCGCCGGTGCCGGCCGGGCGGGCGAGCTCGGAGTCGAGATCGACGTACACCGCACCGGGGATGTGACCGGCCTCGTAGTCGGCGCGGCCGTTCGGCCCGCCGAGCTGCCAGCGGACGTCCAGGAGCACCGGCGGGCGCGGCCCCGCCGACTCGCTCAGGTATTCGGATTCGGTGATGATGGGCTTCATGGCTGCCATCTTCGCCCAGAGGCCGCCCCTGATGCCGCCGCACCAATACGGTCGTATCACATCAAATCGGTCCTCGGCGTGAGCGGAAGCCGGAAAACGCGGCGCGGCCGGGGTGCCTCGGCGCCCCAGTGGTGCGAGCATCTGCACGGAGCGTACGCACCCGTATCCGTACCGCTGGACGCCGTTCAGGCCCCGTCCCCCCGTACGGCGACCCCGATGGTACGAGGAGAGGGAAGAAGATGACCGAGGCTGCCACCCGGCGCACGCCCGGAGCACCGTGCTGGGTGAGTCTGATCGTGCACGGCCTGACCGCGACCCAGGATTTCTACAGCCGGCTGTTCGGCTGGGAGTTCCGGCCGGGCCCCGAACAGCTGGGGCCGTACGTCCGGGCGCTCCTCGACGGCAAGGAGGTCGCGGGCATCGGGCAGCTCCCGCCCGGCCGGCACCTCCCGATCGCCTGGACGACCTATCTGGCCACGGAGGACGCGGACGCGACGGCGGAGGCGATCCGCTCCTGCGGCGGGACGGTGGCCGTCGGCCCTCTCGACGCCGGGGACGCCGGACGCCTGCTTCTGGCGTCCGATCCCGGCGGCGCCGTCTTCGGGGCCTGGCAGGCCGCCGAGCACCTCGGCACTGCCCTCGCCGGCACACCGGGCACCCCGGTGTGGAACGAGTTGGTGACCCGGGAGACCGCGTCGGTCGCCAAGTTCTACCAGGCGGTGTTCGGATTCGAGATCGAGGCGGTGGTCTCGGCCGACTTCGACTACCAGACGCTCCACCTCCAGGGCCGTCCCGTGGCCGCCCTGCACGGTGTGGGACACGGCCTGCCGCGCGACCGGGGCCCGCACTGGATGACCTACTTCCAGGTCGCCGACACCGACGAGGCGGCGGCACGCGTGGTGGAGCTGGGCGGACACGTCCTCCAGCCGCCGCGAGAGGCCACCAGCGGCCGGCTGGCCACGGTGGCGGACCCGGAGGGCGCCGTCTTCACGATCGTGCGCCCACCGGGGAGTTGAGCGGCGCCGGCCCGCGGGTACCGGTGGCGGCGTACGTGTGACGACCGCGGGCACCGGTGGCCGCGTACGTGTGACGGCGCCAACCGGCTTCAGACACAAGGGCGTTGCTCCGAGGCCCCTGGCCTGCGGCCACCAGCCCGGCGTGCGCCCGAGGGCGCCGGTCACCCTCCGGGGCCGCGGTCAGCCGTGGTTGACCGGCAGCACGTCCGGTGACAGCGCGCCCGCGTGGGATGCGGCGCTCGTCATGCGGCGGCGGTGGTGGCGGCGGCAGAGGACCTCGTAGCCGATGTCCGCGGCCGGCCGGTCCACGTCACCGACCACGACCTGCTCCCCCTCGACCACCATGACCCCGCCCACCGTCCGGGCGTTGTGCGTGGCACGGGCGCCGCACCAGCACATCGCCTCGACCTGGAGCGTCTCCAGGCGGTCGGCCAGCTCGATCAGACGCTGCGAGCCGGGGAAGAGCTTGGTGCGGAAGTCCGTGGTGATGCCGAAGGCGAAGACGTCGAGGCCGAGTTCGTCGACGACACGGGCCAGTTGGTCTATCTGCTCGGGGGCGAGGAACTGGGCCTCGTCCACGATCACGTGGTCGACCTTGTCGCCCTGCGACATCCGGTTCACGAGGTAGCCGTACAGGTCCATCCCCGGGGCGGCCTCGACCGCCTCCGTCACCAGACCGAGCCGCGACGACAGCTTCCCCTCCCCCGCCCGGTCGTCCCGCGTGAAGATCACACCTTGCAGACCGCGCGCCGACCGGTTGTGGCCGATCTGGAGAGCCAGCGTGCTCTTTCCGCAATCCATCGTTCCGGAGAAGAACACGAGCTCGGGCATGAGAGGGGAAGCGCCTTTCGGAGGTGGGGGAAGTGGCGGGCGACGAGAACGTCGGCTACGAGCGTACTTCGAGGAGCGGGACCAGCTGTTCCACGGGCGTCAGCGAACCGTGCATGCCCACCATCGCGGACTCGTGGGGCTCGTTGACGGAAGCGGTGATCACCACGTCGTCGTGGGCGGCCGCCACCACGTCGCCGATCCTGCCGTACACCCGCTCGTCGATCCTCGGGCCGAACCAGCCCGCCGCGATGGCCTCGTCTCGGCTCGCCACCCAGAACTGCTCGCCGAGCACCTCGCGCCACACGGTCAGCACGTCCGCCTGGGCACCGGGGACCGCGTACACGTGGCGGGCGCGCCCTTCGCCGCCCAGCAGGGCGACTCCGGCGCTCAGCTCCCAGTCCTCGTCGAAGTCGATACGGGACTCCTCGTCGAACGGGATGTCGATCATGCCGTGGTCGGCGGTGATGTACAGCGCCGAACGGGGCGGCAGTTGCTCGGCGAGGCGCCGGGCGAGCCCGTCGACGTACATCAGCTGGCCCCGCCAGGCGTCGGAGTCGACGCCGTAGCGGTGGCCCTGGCCGTCGACCTCGCTGTAGTAGGTGTAGACGAGCGACCGGTCGCCGGCGGCGAGCCGCTCCGCGGCGAGGTCCATCCGGTCCTCGCCGGTGAGCCGGCCGAGGAAGGAGCCGCCACTGAGCGCGACCTTGGTCAGGGGGGTCTGCTCGAAGCCGGGGGCGGATACCTGTGCCGTGCGTACCCCGGCGGCGTCGGCCAGCTGGAAGACGGTCGGGTACGGCTGCCAGGCCTTGAGCGCGGTCCACGGCTTCCAGCGGAGCTGGTTCATGAGCGCGCCCGTCTCCGGGTTGCGCGCCGTGTAGCCGGGGAGCCCGTGCTCGCCCGGGGCCAGGCCCGTACCGACCGAGGCGAGCGAGGTCGCCGTGGTCGACGGGAAGCCCGAGGTGATCGGCCGGCCCGTGCCGCCCCGGGAGGTGGGGAGCAGCGCGTGCAGGAAGGGCGCCTCGTCCGGGTGGGCCTTGATCTGCTCCCAGCCGAGCCCGTCGATCAGGAAGACGCAGTTCCGGTCGGCGGGGGCGAGCTCCGGGATCGCCGCCTCGAAGCCGGGTACGCCCTGCCCCGCGACGAGGGTCGGCAGCAGGTCCGCGAGGGAGCCGGTGCCGTACTCGGGTGCGGGCGCGGCCTCGGGTGCGAGCAGGACGGGGTCCTGCCAGGCGGGCTGGACCATCAGCGGGCGGTCGGCGCTGTCGCGGCCGTGGCCTCGGAGAGGGACTGGGCGAAGGCGAGGGTCTGGCGCACCGTGTCCGGACCGTCCCCCGCCTCGCTGACGCGGAGGCTCAGGTCGTCGGCGGTGGAACTGCCGGTGTAGCCGTGGTCGGCCTCGCAGTTGGGGTCGCCGCAGGCCGCGGGCTCGAGGTCGATGCGGGAGACGGCACCCCAGCCGATGGTCAGGACGACCTCGCGGGGCAGCGTGCCGGGCACGTACTTCTCGGGGTTGGCGACCACGCGGCTGACCACGACGGACGAGATCCGGTCCAGCTTGACCGACTCGGTGGACGTCGTGGCGTACGGCGTGGGGGAACTCGTGTCGGCTGCCTGCTCGTCGGTGTGGCTCACGATGAAGCGGGTGTCCGTCAGGACGAGGACCGTGACGTGGCGGCGGACCTCGTTGGAGTCGAAGGTGGTCTCCTGGTGCACCAGGTACGAAGCGACCGGCTCCCCGCCGACGGCGGCCTCCACCGCCTCGGCCACGAGGGCCGGGTAGTAGCCGCTGCGCTCGATCGCCGCGCGCAGCCCCTGGGTCGTCGTACCGGTCTTTGCCATGCGGACCATCCTACGGGGGGCCGGTGGCTGCCGGGGACTCCGTGCACGGGTCCGTGGACGGAGTACCGCGCGGGCCCGCGCTCGCGGTCAGTAGCTGGGGAGCCGGCGGGGGCCCAGATCGCTGCGGGCCGGCGGCGGGGCCAGCCGGACGCTCGCCCCGAGGACCGTCAGGCCCTGCGTGGCCACGACGACGGGTTCCAGGGCGACCGAGACCACCTCGGGGTGGTCGTCGACCAGCCGGGACACCCGCAGGAGCAGTTCTTCCAGTGCCGCGGTGTCCGCCGGAGCGGCGCCGCGCCAGCCGAACAGCACCGGAGCCGCTCTGATGGAACGGATCAGCTCGGCGGCGTCACGGTCGGTGACGGGTACCAGGCGGTGGGCCGTGTCACCCAGCAGCTCGGAGGGCGCGCCGGCGAGGCCGAAGGAGAGGACGGCACCGGCGGCCGCGTCGATGGACGCCCTGACGACGGTGTCGACGCCCCTGGGGGCCATGGCCTGGACGACGGGCCGGAGTTCGGCGGGCGTGCCGAGCAGCTCGGTCAGCTCGTCGTACGCCCGGCGCAGGGCGTTCTCGTCGACGAGGTCGAGCCGGACACCGCCGAGGTCGGCGCGATGCCGCAGATGGGGTGCGGTGGTCTTGAGGGCCACCGGACAGCCGAGCTTCGCGGCGGCTGCGACGGCCGCCTCGGGATCGGGTGCGGGGAGCGCCGGCCGTACCGTCACTCCGTAGCGGGCGAGCAGTTCCCGTGCCTCGTCGTGGGTGAGCGGACGGCCACGGGGGTCGGGGTCCGGGCCGAGGAGCGTCTCGATGAGCCCCGCGGTGCCGTGCTCGTCGATGGTCTCGTCCAGGAACTCGGGCACCTTGCCGGGGGCCGCCGCGTGGCGCCGCCACTGGGCGTACTTCACCACTTCGGCGAGCGCGCGGACGGCCCGCTCGGCGGCCGGGTAGGCGGGGATCCGCCCCGCGGAGGACCCGGTTCCGCCGGTGGGGGCCGCTCCGTCGGTGGTACCCGCTCCCCCTGCGGGCCCGGCCGGCGTCGTGGCCCCGGCCGGGGTGGAGGTCCGAGCCCGCGGGTCCGGAGCGGTCGGCCGCGGCCCGGGCCGGGTGGCCGCTCGGCCGGCCGTGCTCGTGGCGGCGGCGAGGGCCTGGGCCAGGCCGCCCATCTCCACGTGCACCACCGCCACCGGCTTCGCGGGACCGGTGGCCGCCGCCTCGCGCAGCGCGGCCGCCAGGACCTCGCCCTCTCCGGTCAGCGCTTCGCCGTTCTCGCCGACCCAGGGGATCGCCGTCACGACCACGGCATCACACGTCCGGTCGGCGAGCGCCTCGGCCAGCGCGCGCCGGAAGTCCTGCGGGCTCGCCTCCGTGGTGAGGTCGCGGGGCGGGCGCGGACGCAGACCTTCCGCCAGGCAGGCGTCGTAGGTGAGGAGGCCGAGCGACTCCGAGTTGCCCAGGATCGCCACGCGCGGACCGTCCGGCAGTGGCTGGCCGGCGAGGAGCAGACCGACGTCGACCATCTCCGTCACGGTGTCGACGCGGATCACGCCCGCCTGGCGCATCAGCGCGGAGACCGTGGCGTCGGGGATGCGGCTCACCGGTACGGCGTGGCCCGGCGGATTGGTCCCGCTGTGCCGGGCCCCCTTCACCACGACCACGGGCTTCACGGCCGCTGTCCGCCGGGCGAGCCGGGTGAACTTGCGGGGATTACCGAGTGATTCGAGGTACAGCAGGGCGACGTCGGTGCCCTGGTCCTCGTACCAGTACTGCAGGAAGTCGTTGCCTGACACGTCTGCCCGGTTGCCCGCGGAGATGAAGGCGGACAGCCCGGCGCCCCTGCGGTGGAGACCGGACAGGAGGGCGATCCCGATGGCGCCGGACTGGGTGAAGAGGCCGATGCGCCCGGGCTCGGGCGACTCGGGGGCGAGGGAGGCGTTCAGGCGGACCGCGTCGGAGGTGTTGATGATGCCGAAGGCGTTCGGGCCGATGATGCGCATGCCGTACGAGCGTGCCTGCCGGACCAGTTCCCGCTGGCGCTCCCGCCCTTCCGTGCCGCGCTCGGCGTATCCGGCGGAGAGGACGACGAGTCCCTGGACCCCGTGTTCCCCGCAGTCGGCGACGACCTCGGGGACCCGGTCAGCAGGGACGGCGACGACCGCGAGATCGACCTGCTCCCCTATCCCGCCCACGGAGCGGTGGGCGGGCACACCCTCGACCTCGGTGAGGCCCTCGGCGAACGACGTGTTCACCGCGTAGGCGCGTCCGGTGAAGCCGGAGCCGAGGAGATTGCGCAGCACGGTCCGGCCGACGCCACCGGGCGCTCGGCCGACGCCGATGACCGCGACGGACCCGGGGGCCAGCAGGCGCTGGACCGAACGCGCTTCGGCACGCTGTTCGCGGGCCCGCTGGACGGCGAGCGACTCGGCCGTGGGTTCCAGGTCGAGGGTGAGGTGGACGGACCCGTCCTCGAAGCTGCGCTGCTGGGTGAACCCGGCGTCCCGGAACACCTTGATCATCTTGTTGTTGGCGGGCAGCACCTCGGCGGCGAACCTGCGGATGCCCCGCTCCCTGGCAACCGCGGCGATGTGTTCGAGGAGGGCCGACGCCACGCCGCGGCCCTGGTGGGCGTCCTGTACGAGGAAGGCGACCTCCGCCTCGTCCGCGGGGGCGGAGGCGGGCCTGCCCCGGTCGTCGATCCGGTCGAAGCGGACGGTGGCGATGAACTCGCCGCCGATCGTGACGGCCAGTCCCACCCGGTCGACGTAGTCGTGATGGGTGAAGCGGTGCACGTCCCGGGCGGAGAGACGTGGATACGGGGCGAAGAAGCGGTAGTACTTCGACTCGTCGGACACCTGCTCGTAGAAGCTGACCAGCCGCTCGGCGTCGTCCGTGGTGATGGGCCTGATGCGCGCGGTGCCGCCGTCGCGGAGCACCACGTCCGCCTCCCAGTGATCGGGGTACGCGTGATGCGGACTCTGCTCGGGAGTGGACTCCATGTGCAAAGCCTACGGCCCGGGACACCGGTCGCGGCGGGGCGGTGGCAGGGGCACGCTGTGGGAGCCGGTGGGCGTCGGACGACCGGCTCGCGGTGCCCGGCACAGCAGTCCGCACCGCATGAGAGACTGGTCTAGACAACTCATCGTTACGTGAAGGGCAGAACCATGGCTGAGCGCCGCGTCAACGTCGGTTGGGCCGAGGGCCTGCACGCCCGCCCCGCTTCCATCTTCGTCCGTGCCGCCACGGCCTCCGGCGTCCCCGTGACGATCTCCAAGGCCGACGGCAACCCGGTCAACGCCGCGTCGATGCTCGCGGTGCTCGGCCTGGGCGCCCAGGGTGGCGAGGAGATCGTCCTCGCGTCCGAGGCGGACGACGCCGAGGTCGCCCTGGACCGCCTGGCGAAGCTGGTCGCCGAGGGGCTCGAGGAGCTTCCGGAGACCGTCTGATCCCGGCCGCCCCGAGCCGGAATGATTTCTACGGAAAGCCGCGGCACCCCCCAGGGGATCCGCGGCTTTCTTTGATTTACGATCCGACGCGCACCGGATCGGGCAGGACTCGGAAAACTTGAATCAGGGCAGCAAAAAGAAAGCCCTTCGATAATTACCCTCTTTGTATACGGCGCAATTGTTAATGGCGGACTCCCGCGATGTTTACGGGGTGTTGCGAAGTCCTCACCCGGGCCGGGCGGTCCGCGCGCCGCAGTCGGTGGGCGGAGGTGGCCCGCTCGGCGTGCTGGGCGGCGAGCGTCCTGGCCCGCTCGGCATCGCGACGCGCCACGGCGTCGACGAGGGCGCCGTGCTCGGCCCACGAATCGGCGGGGCGGACAGGCTGCTCGACGGCGTACATCCAGGCGATCTTGTGCCGGAGCTGGGTCAGCAGGGCGATCAGCGCGGGGCTGCCCGATGCCTGCGCCAGCGTCTCGTGGAACCAGCCGCCCAGCGAACGCAGATCCTCCCCCTCACCCCTGCGAACGCGCTCCTGCCCCAGCCTGACCAGGCCACGGAGCACCTTGAGATGCGCCTCGGTGCGGCGCTGCGCGGCTCGTGCGGCGCCGAGGGGCTCCAGGAACATGCGGATCTCCAGGAGGTCCGCGGCCTCCTGCTCCGTGGGCTCGGCGACACACGCACCGGCGTGCCGCCGGGTGACGACGAACCCCTCGGACTCCAGGGTGCGCAGCGCCTCGCGCACGGGGACGCGGGAGACGCCGTACCGACGCGCGAGCACCTCTTCGGTGAGGCGGCTGCCCCGCTCGAAGACACCGGAGACGATGTCGTCACGGATTGCCGTGCATACCGAATGCGCTGGAATGCGCATGTCCGAACCTCCGCCTTAATCCCCGCGGAACGCGGCCGATCGACGCCTGTTCGGTGACTCTATTGCAACCGGCCGGAATTTCCGACGGCGGGGTGGAATCCATGGATATCTTTTGGCCGGGAACCACTTCCGCGAGGGCTTCGGCGCGCGTCCGGGCGGTGATGCGACGAAGGCCCCGGCGGATGCCGGGGCCCTTCGTCGTGTCCGTCGGACGCGGTGTCGTGTCGCGTGGGGTCAGACCTGGACGCCGTGGGCACGGAGGTAGGCGACGGGGTCCATGTCCGAGCCGTATTCGGGGCCGGTGCGGGCCTCGAAGTGCAGGTGCGGGCCGGTGGAGTTGCCGGTGGAGCCGGAAACACCTATCCGCTCGCCCGAGCCGACGCTCTGACCGACGGAGACGCCGATCGAGGAGAGGTGGCCGTACTGGGTGTACGTGCCGTCCTTCATCTTGAGCACAATGTTGTTGCCGTACGCGCCGCCCCAGCCGGCCTCGACGACCGTGCCGGCGCCGACGGCGACGACGGTGCTGCCGGACGCGGCCTGGAAGTCCACGCCGGAGTGGGTGCCGGAGGACCAGAGAGCGCCGCCGGACTGGTAGCCGGTGGTCACGTGGGAACCGGCGACCGGGAGGTGGAAGGCGTTCAGCCGGGCGCGCTCGGCGGCGCGGGCGGCACGGGCCTTCTCCTCACGGGCCTCCTTGGCGCGGGCCTCGGCCTTGCGCTTGGCCTCGGCCTTCGCGGCGGCCTTCGCCCTGGCTTCGGCGGCGGCCTTCGCGGCGACGTCGGCCTGGTGCTGCTGGGCCTTCGCCTGGGCCTCGATCTGAGCGGCAAGGGTGGTGTCGAGGGCGACGGTCTGGGTGAGGCCGGTGCTGCCGGCGGCGACCTCGGAGTCCGCGGCGAGGGCCGGGGAGGCCGTGGCGCCGATGACGCCGGTGGTGGCCAGGGCCGCGATGCCGGCGACCTTGGCGCTCTTGCGCGTCAGGCGGCTCGGGGCACGGTGCTTCCCGGTGGCACGGGTGAACGCCATGGAGGGGCTGATCCTTTCCTTCCTTCTCGCCTACCGGGTTAGCTGACGGGTTCGGAGCAGGAAGGTCTCCTACGGGCCACCGGGCCTCTGACGAGGCACGGAGATCCGATTCACCCCAGGGACTTCGTGGGTCCCCGGCTCCCCAGGCTCGCGCCTGACGGGGACTCGGCGATGGCTGTCCGGCGCCGCGGGCGCGGCAGTCGTCCGGCGGACAGCCCGGCCGACGCTAGAACGGGGCACTTTCCCTCACCAAACAGAAAGGGCCTTTTGTCGCACATCCCACAGGATGAATGCCGCTATAACACTTGAAACGGACACATGGCGGAACCCCGGCGACCGATGTCGCCGGGGTTCCGTCACGTCCGTTCCGTCAGCTCTCCGTCAGCCGCTGACGACCGACACCTCGCCGATACCCAGCGCCCTGACGGGCTCCGCGATCTGCGCGGCGTCCCCGACGAGGACGGTGACGAGCCGGTCGACGGGGAACGCGCTGACCACGGCGGCGGTCGCCTCGACCGTGCCGGTCCCGGCCAGGCGGGCGTACAGCTCGGCCTGGTAGTCGTCCGGCAGGTGCTGCTCCACCTGGTCGGCGAGCGTCCCCGCGACGGAGGCCGCCGTCTCGTACTTCAGCGGGGCGACGCCCACGAGGTTCTGGACGGCCGTCTCACGTTCGGCGTCGGTGAGGCCCTCGGACGCCAGGGTGCGCAGGACCTTCCACAGGTCGTCGAGCGCGGGACCGGTGGACTCCGTGTCGACGGAGCCGCTGATGGCGAGCATCGCGGCGCCGGCCGCCCCGGACGAGGACCCCGGTGCCGTCGAGCGCAGCACCTGTCCGAAGGCCCGGACACCGTAGGTGTAGCCCTTCTCCTCGCGCAGCACCCGGTCCAGCCGGGACGTCAGGGTGCCGCCCAGGCAGTACGTGCCGAGGACCTGGGCGGGCCACACGCTGTCGTGCCGGTCCGCGCCGATGCGGCCGATCAGCAACTGCGTCTGCACGGCCCCGGGACGGTCCACGATGACCACGCGGCCGGTGTCGTCCGCGGTGATCGGGGGGACGGGCCTGGCCTGGCCGGCGTTGCCCGACCAGTCCCCGACGGTGTCGGCGAGCAACGCGTCCAGGTCCACCCCGGTGAGGTCGCCGACGACGACCGCCGTGGCGGTGGACGGGCGGACATGGGCGTCGTAGAAGGCGCGTACGGCGGCGGCGTCGATCCGGCGGACCGTCTCCTCCGTGCCCAGGCGTGGACGGGACATCCGCGCCGTGGCGGGGAAGAGCTCCTTGGAGAGCTGCTTGGCGGCCCGGCGGGCCGGGTTGGCCTGCTCGTGCGGGATCTCGTCGAGCCGGTTGCCCACGAGCCGCTCGATCTCGCTCTCCGCGAAGGCCGGGGCGCGCAGGGACTCGGCCACCAGGCCGAGGGCCTTGGCCAGCCGGGAGACCGGGACCTCCAGGGAGACGCGGAGGCCCGGGTGGTCCGCGTGGGCGTCCAGCGTGGCGCCGCACCGCTCCAGCTCGGCGGCGTACTCCTCCGCGGAGCGCTTGTCCGTGCCCTCGGACAGTGCGCGCGCCATGATCGTGGCCACACCGTCCAGGCCCTCCGGCTCGGCGTCCAGCGGGGCGTCGAGGAAGATCTCCACGGCGACGATCTGCTGGCCCGGCCGGTGACAGCGCAGCACGGTCAGCCCGTTGGGCAGGGTGCCGCGCTCGGGCGCGGGGAAGGCCCAGGGGCGGGCCTCGCCGGCGGTCGGCTGCGGGTGGTACTCCATCGCTACTCCAGTCACGGCGGCGTCGGTCACTTGTCGGCCCCCTCGTGCGCGTCGGTGCCGTCGGTCCCGTCGGTCTCCTCGGCCGGTTCGACCGGCTCGTAGACCAGGACCGCACGGTTGTCGGGGCGCAGGTGCGCCCGGGCGGCGGCCTTGACCTCGTCGGCCGTCACGTCGAGGACGCGGCCCACCGCGGTCAGGGCGAGCTGGGGGTCACCGAACAGGACGGCGTACCGGCACAGTTCGTCAGCGCGGCCGGCGACCGTGCCGAGCCGGTCCAGCCACTCGCGCTCCAACTGCGCCTGCGCCCGCTCCATTTCCTCCGGGGTCGGGCCCTCCTCGGCGAAACGGGCCAGCTCCTCGTCGACGGCCGACTCGATCTGCGGCACCTCGACACCGCCGGACGTCTTGACGTCCAGCCAGCCCAGCGAGGGCGCCCCGGCCAGCCTGAGGAGCCCGAAACCCGCGGCGACGGCCGTACGGTCACGGCGGACCAGGCGGTTGTGCAGCCTGGACGACTCGCCGCCGCCGAGCACGGTCAGCGCCAGGTCCGCGGCGTCGCACTCGCGCGTGCCGTCCTGCGGCAGGCGGTACGCGGCCATCAGCGCACGCGCGGGGACCTCCTCCTGGACCACTTCGCGCAGCTGCTCGCCGATGATGCCGGGCAGCGAGCCGTCGCGCGGGGGCTGCTTGCCGTCGTGGGAGGGGATGGAACCGAAGTACTTCTCGATCCAGGCGAGCGTCTTCTCCGGGTCGATGTCCCCGACGACGGAGAGCACCGCGTTGTTCGGCGCGTAGTACGTGCGGAAGAACGCCTGCGCGTCCTCCAGGGTCGCCGCGTCCAGGTCGGCCATCGAGCCGATCGGCGTGTGGTGGTACGGGTGGCCCTCCGGGTAGGCGAGCGCGGTGAGCTTCTCGAAGGCCGTGCCGTACGGAACGTTGTCGTAGCGCTGACGACGCTCGTTCTTCACGACGTCCCGCTGGTTCTCCATGGACTCCTCGTCGAGCGCGGCGAGCAGTGAGCCCATCCGGTCGGCCTCGAGCCACAGGGCCAGCTCCAGCTGGTGCGTGGGCATCGTCTCGAAGTAGTTGGTGCGCTCGAAGCTGGTCGTGCCGTTCAGGGAACCGCCGGCCCCCTGCACCAGCTCGAAGTGCCCGTTCCCCTTGACCTGGCCCGAGCCCTGGAACATCAGGTGCTCGAAAAGGTGAGCCAGGCCCGTGCGTCCCTTGACCTCGTGCCGGGAGCCGACGTCGTACCAGAGGCAGACCGCGGCGACTGGGGTCAGGTGGTCCTCGGAGAGCACCACGCGCAGGCCGTTGGCCAGACGGTGCTCGGTCGCCGTCAAGCCGCCGGAACCGGCCTGGGCTGTGGCCGTGTGACCCATGGGCATGTACGTCCCTTCGATCGGTACAGGATTTCCTGCCGGACCTGCCACTCTAGGCAAGCGCACGGGCACCTGGCGAAGTTCCCGTCGGGTGAATGTTGTCGTAGATGCTGCCGTAATCAGGGGCTCCGTGCAGGGCCCGGGGGTCGCTTCGGACGGGTCGAGGTCGGCGTTGTCGGTACGGCGGTCCACAATGGGCGGCGTCAGAACCTGAGGTTGCCCGACAGAATCTGTGAAGGAGTCGCAGCCGCGATGGCCCGCCGCAGCACGAAAACCCCGCCGCCGGACGACTTCGAGGAGAAGATCCTCGACATCGACGTCGTCGACGAAATGCAGGGCTCCTTCCTCGAGTACGCGTACTCGGTGATCTACTCCAGGGCTCTGCCCGACGCCCGCGACGGCATGAAGCCCGTGCACCGCCGCATCGTGTCCCAGATGAACGAGATGGGACTCCGCCCCGACCGCGGCTACGTGAAGTGCGCACGCGTGGTCGGCGAGGTGATGGGCAAACTGCACCCGCACGGTGACGCGTCGATCTATGACGCACTGGTGCGCATGGCACAGCCGTTCTCGATGCGCCTGCCCCTCGTGGACGGGCACGGCAACTTCGGCTCGCTGGGCAACGACGACCCGCCGGCCGCCATGCGGTACACCGAGTGCCGGATGGCCGACGCCACCTCGCTCATGACGGAGTCGATCGACGAGGACACCGTCGACTTCCAGTCGAACTACGACGGCCAGGAGCAGGAGCCGGTCGTCCTTCCGGCCGCGTACCCGAACCTCCTGGTCAACGGCGCTTCCGGGATCGCGGTCGGCATGGCGACCAACATGCCCCCGCACAATCTCGGCGAGGTCATCGCCGCCGCCCGCCACCTCATCCGGCACCCGGGCGCCGACCTCGAGACGCTGATGCGCTTCGTCCCCGGCCCCGACCTGCCCACCGGCGGTAGGATCGTCGGCCTCGGCGGCATCAAGGACGCCTACGCCTCCGGCCGCGGCACGTTCAAGATCCGCGCCACGGTCGCCATAGAGAACGTCACGGCCCGCCGCAAGGGCCTCGTCGTCACCGAACTGCCCTTCAGCGTCGGCCCGGAGAAGGTGATCGCCAAGATCAAGGACCTGGTCGGTTCGAAGAAGCTCCAGGGCATCGCGGACGTCAAGGACCTCACGGACCGGGCGCACGGCCTGCGTCTGGTGATCGAGGTGAAGAACGGCTTCGTGCCGGAGGCCGTGCTGGAGCAGCTCTACAAGCTGACGCCGATGGAGGAGTCCTTCGGCATCAACAACGTCGCGCTGGTCGACGGACAGCCGCTCACCCTCGGGCTCAAGGAGCTCCTGGAGGTCTACCTCGACCACCGCTTCGACGTGGTGCGCCGGCGCAGCGAGTTCCGCAGGACCAAGCGCCGCAACCGGCTGCACCTGGTCGAGGGCCTCCTCGTGGCGCTGCTCGACATCGACGAGGTCATCCGTCTCATCCGGGACAGCGACAACTCCGCGCAGGCGAAGGAGCGCCTGATGGAGCGCTTCTCGCTGAGCGAGATCCAGACCCAGTACATCCTGGACACCCCGCTGCGCAGGCTCACGCGCTTCGACAGGATCGAGCTGGAGACCGAGCGGGACAAGCTCTCCCAGGAGATCGCGGAGCTGACGGCGATCCTGGAGTCGGACGCCGAGCTGCGCAAGCTGGTCTCGTCCGAACTGGCAGCGGTGGCCAAGAAGTTCGGCACCGACCGGCGTACGGTGCTGCTGGAGTCGGCGGGTTCGCAGGTCGCCTCGGTGCCCCTGGAGGTCGCAGACGACCCGTGCCAGGTGCTCCTGTCCTCGACCGGTCTGCTCGCCCGCACGGCCAACGCCGAGCCGCTCGAGCAGACCGAGGACGCCAGGCGTACGAAGCACGACGCCATCGTGTCGGCCGTCCCGGCAACGGCACGCGGCGACGTGGGCGCGGTGACGTCAACCGGACGGCTGCTCCGGCTCTCGGTGATCGACCTGCCGCAGCTGCCGGACACCCACGCGGCTCCGAACCTGTCCGGCGGGGCCCAGGTCGCGGAGTTCCTCACCCTGGAGGCGGACGAGCAGCTGATCTGCCTCACCACCCTGGACGAGGAGGCACTCGGGCTGGCCATCGGCACCCTGCAGGGGGTGGTGAAGCGTGTCGTGCCCGACTATCCCGCCAACAAGGACGAGCTGGAGGTCATCTCGCTGAAGGACGGTGACCGGATCGTCGGCGCGACCCAGCTGCGTACGGGCGAGGAGGACCTGGTCTTCATCACGTCCGACGCGCAGCTTCTGCGCTATCCGGCGGCCTCGGTCCGTCCGCAGGGACGGGCGGCGGGCGGCATGGCGGGCGTCAAGCTCGCCGAGGGGACGACGGTCCTCTCGTTCAACGCGGTGGACCCCTCTCAGGACGCAGCGGTGTTCACGGTCGCCGGGTCGCACGGCACGCTCGACGACTCCGAGCGGACCTGGAAGCTGACCCCGTTCGACCAGTACCCGCGCAAGGGCAGGGCCACGGGCGGGGTGCGCTGCCAGCGCTTCCTCAAGGGGGAGGACGTCCTGGTGTTCGCCTGGGCCGGCCGGATGCCGGCGCGGGCGGCACAGAAGAACGGCGCACCGGCGCAGTTGCCCGCACCGGATCCGCGCCGCGACGGTTCGGGGACTCCGCTCACGAGCCCGGTCGCGGTGATCGCCGAACCGCTGCAGTAGACCGACGGTCGGGGGCCCTGCGTCCGGATCGCACCTGATCCGGACGCGGGGCCCCCGATCTCAGGCCTCGCCGTCCGGCTGTCGCACGTACCGCAGGACGCCCCACATGCTGCGCTCCAGCTCCTCGGTGGCGTCCTGCCACGCGTCCCGGCAGCCCTCGAGTTCCTTGCGCAGCGACTCGGCGTCGATACCTGCGCCGATCAGGACGAGCTGCGTCCTCCGCGGTTCGTCGCGGGCCCAGCGCTGCGGTACGAAGCGCAGGAACCTGCCGACGGCGTGCAGGGCGTACCGGTTGCCGGGGTCACCCGCGCCGAAGTCCACGAAGCCCTTGATCCGGTAGAGGCCCGCGGGCCTGGAGTCGAGGAACGCCATGAAGGGGCGGGGGCCGAGCGGCACGTCGGTGGTGAAGGAGACGCTGTCGTAGGCCGCGTGCAGGTGTTCGTCGTGCGTGCGGTCGGCCTCGGGGAGCAGGTCCTCGAAGGTCAGCTGGCGGAAGGAGCCGTCCTCGTCGGTCCGCAGCACGGGGTCGAGGAGGAGCTCCGGGTCGATCCTCCCGTGGACGGAGCAGATGACCGCAGCGTTTCCGGCCGCCGTGCCGACCGCCTCCCGCACGGCCCGCAGTCCGGCGTCGGTGACCCGGTCGGTCTTGTTCAGCACGATCAGGTCGGCGGCGGCGAGGTGGCGGTCGATCTCGGGGTGCCGCTCCCGCGTGGTGGGGAATTCGGCGGCGTCGACGACCTCGACCAGTCCCCCGTACCGGATGTGCGGATTGTCGCTGGCCAGCAGCATCCGTACGAGTTCCTGGGGTTCGGCGAGACCACTCGCCTCGATGACGATCACGTCGAGGCGGGCGGCCGGCGCGGTCAGCGTCTCCAGGTAGGTGTCGAGCTCACTGGCGTCGACGGCGCAGCAGAGGCAGCCGTTGCCCAGCGAGACCGTCGACCCGACCTGGCCCGCGACGGTCATGGCATCGATCTCGATGGATCCGAAGTCGTTGACGACGACGCCGATCCGATTGCCCGCCCTGTTGCGGAGCAGATGGTTGAGCAGGGTCGTCTTACCGGATCCGAGGAACCCCGCCAGGACGACGACCGGGATCTGCGGAGCGCGGGGCGGGGTCAACGGTGCCTTCCTCGGGGTCGGTCAGAGTGCCGGTACGGGATGCGGGGGCGGGGGCCCCACATAGCGGGCCGCCGGACGGATGATCTTCGTGTCCTCCGCCTGCTCCAGGATATTGGCGCTCCAGCCGATCATGCGCGCGGCACAGAAGGTGGGGGTGAACATCTCCCTCGGCAGCCCGCAGAGCTCCATGACGACGCCCGCGTAGAACTCCACGTTCGTGTGGAGCTCACGTCCTGGCTTGAGCTCGGCGAGGATCGCCTCCACCTGGCGTTCCACCTCCACGGCGAAGTCCACGAGCGGGCCGCCGAAGCTCTGGGCGACCGAGCGGAGCATGCGTGAGCGCGGGTCCTCGGTGCGGTAGACGGGATGCCCGAACCCCATGATCCGCTCCCCCGCGAGGACGCGCTCGCGGATCCAGCCGTCGATCCGGTCCGGGGTGCGGATGGCGTCCAGGGTGTCCAGCGCACGGCTGGGCGCTCCGCCGTGCAGCGGGCCGGAGAGCGCGCCGACGGCTCCGACGAGGCAGGCGGCGATGTCGGCACCGGTGGACGCGATCACCCGGGCGGTGAAGGTGGAGGCGTTGAAGCCGTGGTCGACCGTGGAGACGAGGTAGCGCTCGACTGCCGCCGTCCGTGCGGCGTCCGGTTCCTCGCCGGTGAGCATGTAGAGGTAGTTCGCGGCGAACGGGAGGTCGTCGCGCGGCTCGACCGGTTCAAGCCCCTGGCCCAGGCGGTACAGGGACGTCAGCACGGTGGGGACCGCGGCGGACACGGCGAGCGCGTCCTCGCGGCGGCGGTCGGCGTCGATGTCGTACACCGGGCGGAACCCGGCTGCGGCTCCGAGCAGCGAGAGGGCGGTGCGCAGTCCGGCGAGCGGTCCGGAGACCACGCCGGCCCGGGCGATCGCGGGCAGCGCCTCCCGCACCTCCGCGGGCAGCCGGCGCAGGCCGGCGGTGCGGGAGGCGAAGGCGGCGCTCGCCGCGCGGCCGGGGAGCTCGCCGTGGAACATCAGGAACCAGACGTCCTCGAAGCTGCGGCTCTGCGCCAGCTCGATCGCGGAGTACTGCCGGTAGTGGTAGAAGCCTTCGCGTCCGCGCACGTCTCCGAGCCCGGTGTCGGTGACGATCACACCGGCGAGCCCCCTGGGCACGTCGAGCGGGGCTGTTTCCGTATGCGTGGCAGGCATGACAGGTCTCTCCTCCACCAATGAGTTGTACATTGATTCGACTGTCCATGATTGACTCAATCTCTGTCAATATTGATTGGATCAATGTAAAAGTGCGTCAGAGGTGATCAGCCATCAACGGTTACGGATACGGTGGGCGCCATGACGCATGACACGGTGCACCGGAGCGGCACGCAGGACGCGCAACCCGAAGGGGACCCGTCGGCCCGCAGGCTCACCACCAGGGAGGCGGCCGAGCGTCTCGGGGTGAAGCCGGAAACCGTTTACGCGTACGTGAGCCGGGGGCAGCTGACCAGCAGGCGGACTCCCGGCGGACGCGGCAGCACCTTCGACGCCGCCGAGGTCGACGCCTTGGCCCGCCGCACCGGACGCCGTGAAAACCCTCCTCCCGCGACGGACGGCCTGGTGTTCCGTACCGGCGTCACGCTCATCGAGCCGGACCGCTACTACTTCCGCGGAGTGGACGCGACCGATCTCGCCCGCCGCTACGGCTACGAGGAGGTCGCCGAGTGGATCTGGACGGGTGAGCTCCGCCCGGGGATCCGCTTCACGGCGGCGGCGGAGTCCCTGGCGGCGGCGCGGCTCACCGCCGCCTCACTGCCACGGCACAGCAGCTCGACGGACCGGCTCCGGGCCGCTGTCGCCGCGGCCGCCGCCTCCGATCCCCTGCGGTTCGACCTCTCACCCGAAGCGGTGCTCAACAGCGCGCGGAGCCTGATTCCCACCCTGGTCGGCGCGCTGCCGACGGCCGGGGAGCCCGACGGCGGGGCAGGCGGCGACGGTTCGCTCGCCGCGCAGCTGTGGCCGAAGCTCTCCGGGCGGCCCGCCGACGCGGCGTCGCTGACCGTCCTCGACACCGCACTCGCGCTGCTGGCCGATCACGACCTCGCGGCCTCGACGCTGGCGGCCCGCGTCGCCGCGTCGACCCACGCACACCCGTACGCCGTCGTCTCCGCGGGGCTGGGCGTCCTGGAGGGCCCGCTGCACGGCGCCGCGAGCGGGCCGGCGCACCGCATGCTGTCCGAGGTCGTGGAGCGGGGCGGCGCGGCTCCGGTCGTCGCGGACCACCTGCGCGCGGGCCGGCGGATTCCGGGGCTCGGGCACCGCCTCTACGCCGGGGAGGATCCGAGGGCGGCTGCGCTGTTCTCGCTGCTGGACGAGATGCCCCAGGCCGGCCCCGCGTTGGCAGCGGCCCGCGACGTGGTCGCGACCACCACGCGTCACACTCCTCTGCACGCCAACGTCGACCTGGCGCTGGCCGTCTTCTCGGTCGCGTGCGGCCTGCCCGTCCAGACGGGCGAGACGGTGTTCGCCGTGTCCCGCACGGCCGGCTGGATCGCCCACGCGATGGAGGAGTACGCGGAACGGCCACTGCGGATGCGGCCGAGCGGACAGTACGTCGGTCCGCGACCGCCGCAGCCGCTGCCCGCCGGGGCGCCCTTGCCGGCGGCAGCTCCATCAGGGCACGGCCCCGCAAAATAGCTACAGCCGACGCAAATTCTCTCCGAAGCTCTACCGGGGCAGGCGTGCGGTGGAACCGCGAACGACCAGCTCCGGCTCGAAGAGGAGCTCGTCGGACGGCACCGCGCGCCCCCCGATCTGCACCGAGAGCAGCTCCACGGCGGCCCTGCCCATGGCTTCGATCGGCTGGCGCACCGTGGTCAGCGGGGGCTCGGTGCAGTTCATGAACGCCGAGTCGTCGTAGCCGACGACCGAGACGTCCCCCGGCACGGACAGACCGCGGCGGCGTGCCGCGCGAACCGCGCCCAGGGCCAGCGGGTCGCTGGCGCAGATGATGCCGGTGACCCCTTGGTCGAGCAGCCGCGTGGCGGCGGCCTGCCCGCCCTCGAGCGAGAACATGGCCCGGAACACCCACTCGTCCGGCAGGGTCACCCCCGACTGGGCCGCCAGCGCACGGGCCGCGGTGAGCTTGCGCTGCGAGGGCATGTGGTCGGCCGGGCCGAGGACGAACCCGATCCGCTCGTGGCCGAGCGAGACGAGGTGGCGCCAGGCCTGCTCGACCGCCACCGAGTCGTCGCACGAGACCGCGGGGAATCCGAGGTGGGCTATGGCGGCGTTGATCAGGACGACGGGGATCTTGCGGTCGGCCAGCACCTTGTAGTGATCGTGCGGGGCGTCGGCCTGGGCGTAAAGTCCACCGGCGAACACGACTCCGGACACCTGCTGCTGCAGGAGCAGCTCGACGTAGTCGGCCTCGGAGACCCCGCCCTTGGTCTGCGTGCAGAGCACCGGGGTCAGCCCCTGCTGGGCGAGCGCGCCTCCGACCACTTCCGCGAAGGCCGGGAAGATCGGGTTCTGCAGCTCGGGCAGGACGAGCCCGACCAGCCGGGCACGCTCCCCTCGGAGCTGCGTCGGACGCTCGTAGCCGAGCACGTCCAGAGCGGAGAGAACCGATTGCCGCGTGGCGTCGGAGACGCCCGGCTTGCCGTTCAGCACGCGGCTGACCGTGGCCTCGCTGACTCCTACTTTCTGGGCAACCTGAGCAAGTCGTCGCGTCATGAACGCAAGATTAGCGCAAAAAACGCAAGAAGATTGCGTTATTGCTGATACCCATAGAACGCTCACAGATGGAGGGCGTGGAGGCAAGAGCCGCGCTTCCTCTCGGTCGGCCGGCGCATGGCAGCGGGAGCGGGGCGGCGCGCAGGCGCCGGCTGAGGGGGCGCGGCGGCCTGCAGGAGCGGGCGGGAGGTGGCGGGGCGACCCGCAAGGGCAGCGGGGGCGGTGGGGTGGGCGCGGGCCGCTCGGCGGGCGCTTCTCCGGCGATCGAGCGGCGGCCGCGGGGCGGTCGGCCGACCGGGATTTCTGTGAGCACGGTTTGCCCCTTACCGTTCGTACGATGAGCGCCCCACCGCCCACCTCACGGGGACCGCGCCGGATCGGCTGGCCGAAGCGGGTCTTCTCGCAGGTCCTGCTGATGCAGCTGGCCATCATCACCGGCGTCACCGTCCTCGTCACGGGTCTCTTCCTGGCGCCCCTCAGCGACCAGCTCGACGACCAGGCGATGCGCCGCGCCCTGGCGATCGCGCAGAGCACGGCGGCACAGCCGGAGATCGCCGATTCGCTGATCGCCACGAGGCCGCGCGCGGACGGCCCCGTCCAGGCGGCGGCGGAGCGGATCAGGCGGTCGACCGGTGCCGAGTACGTCGTGATCATGGACAAGCGGGGCGTGCGCTGGTCCCACACGGACACCTCGCGCATCGGCGACGTCGTGTCCACCGACCCCAGCACCGCCCTCGCCGGCAGGTCGGTGATGGAGATCGACAGCGGGACGCTCGGCCGCTCGGCCCGCGGCAAGGTACCGCTGCTGGACCGGTCGGACCGGGTCGTCGGGGCCGTGTCGGTCGGTATCGCGTACGACAGCGTCCGCGCCCGGCTGCTCGCCGCGATCCCCGGCTTGCTGGCGTACGCGGGAGGAGCCCTCGCGGCGGGAGCGCTTGCCGCCTACCTGATCTCCCGCCGCCTCCAGCGACAGACCCATGACCTGGCGTTCTCCGACATCTCGGCGCTCCTGACCGAACGTGAGGCCATGCTGCACAGCATCCGCGAGGGCGTGGTCGCGCTCGACCGCACCGGGCGCATCAGGCTCCTGAACGACGAGGCCCAGCGGCTGCTCGGTCTCGGCCCCGGCGCCGCTGGGATGCGTCTCGACGAGGCACTGGGCGAGGGCCGGACCACCGACGTACTGGCCGGGAGAGTGGTCGGCGACGACCTGGTGGCGGTCCGCGGCAGCCGGGTCCTGCTCGCCAATCGGGTGCCGACCGAGGACGGCGGGGCCGTGGCCACTCTGCGCGACCGTACGGAGCTGGAGTACCTCGGCCGGGAACTCGACTCCACCCGCGGCCTGATCGACGCGCTCCGCGCCCAGGACCACGAGCATGCCAACCGGCTGCACACCCTTCTGGGGCTGCTGGAGCTGGAGATGCACGACGAAGCGGTGGAGTTCGTCACGGAGGTCGTCGGCGTCCACCGGGCGACGGCCGAGCAGGTCACCGAGAAGGTCCACGATCCCCTACTGGCCTCCCTCCTGGTGGGCAAGGCCACCGTCGCGGCCGAGCGCGGCGTCGCCCTGCGCATGGCGGAGGAGACCATGCTGCCGGACCGGCTGGTCGATCCACGCGGACTCGTCACGGTCCTCGGCAATCTGGTCGACAACGCGCTGGACGCGGCCGCGGGTTCCGCGGCCTCACGGATCGAGGTCGGGCTGAGGGCCGACGGACGTACGGTGGTACTGCGGGTGCGCGACAGCGGCCCGGGCGTACCGGCCGGTGACCACGAGTCCATCTTCATGGAGGGCTGGTCGACCAAGGAACTCCCGGCGCACGGCAAGCGCGGCCTGGGCCTGCCGCTGGTACGACGGCTCGCCGAGCGACAGGGCGGGAGCGTGTCCGTGTCGGCCTCTCCCGAGGGCGGAGCGGTGTTCACCGTCGTCCTGCCGGAGGCCCTGCGCGAACCGAACGGGCTCGGCGCCCCCCGCCCGGGGGCGACCGCCCACGGCCCGGGAGCGACCACCCGGCCGGGCATCCCCGCCCGAGGCGATGCCGATGCGTCGGGCGCCTCCCACCCGGGCGGCGCGGCGGCTCCCGCGCGCCCCCCGACGTCAGGAGACGCCCCGTGATCGAGGTCCTGGTCGTGGACGACGACGTACGGGTCGCCCGGATCAACGCGGCCTACGTCGCGAAGGTGCCCGGCTTCAGGGTGGCCGCTGTGGCTCACTCGGCGACCGAGGCTCTCGCGAGGATCGACGAGACTCCCGTCGATCTGATCCTCCTCGACCAC
The DNA here is from genome assembly GCF_029428875.1 of Streptomyces sp. JH34. Lineage (NCBI taxonomy): Bacteria > Bacillati > Actinomycetota > Actinomycetes > Kitasatosporales > Streptomycetaceae > Streptomyces > Streptomyces sp. JH34. The sequence continues at coordinate 1,774,947 of NZ_JAJSOO010000001.1, forward strand.
TACCTGCCCGATCGCAACGGTCTGGCCGTGGTGCGGGAACTGCGCGAACTCGGCCGTCACACCGATGTGATCATGGTGACGGCCGCACGCGACGTCGCCACCGTCCAGGCGGCGATGCGCCACGGAGCCCTCCAGTACCTGGTGAAACCGTTCGCCTTCGCAGGTCTGCGCACCAAGCTGGAGGCCTACGCGGCGCTGCGCCGCACCTTCGACGGGGGCGGGGACGCCGAGCAGACCGAAGTGGACCGACTGTTCGGAGCCCTGTGGGCCACGGGCGGATCCGACCTCCCCAAGGGTCACTCGACCACGACGGCGGAACTGGTCCGTAAGGCCCTCCGTTCGGCCGACGGTCCGCTCTCCGCACAGGAGATCGCGGAGAGCGCCGGAATGAGCCGGCAGACGGCCCAGCGCTATCTGAAGTTGCTGGAACGCACGGGCAGGGTGCGGCTGTCCCTCAGATACGGCGAAACGGGCCGCCCGGAACACCGGTACACCTGGGCATCCGGCACCTGACGGCGCCGCTGCTGCGGCCCGCGCTCCCCAGCCCCCGGCCTCAGGCCGCACCCGCCCCGGTGAGGGACCTGACCTCCGTCTCCGCGTGCTTGGCGGGATCGGGCGGCTCAGGTGAGATGACCGTGCCGATCCAGCCGGCCAGGAAGCCCGCCGGGATCGATACCAGCCCCGGGTTCTCCAGAGGGAAGAACGCGAGGTCCACGCCGGGGAAGAGCGACGTGGGGCTGCCCGAGACGACGGGCGAGACCAGGACGAGCAGGACAGCCGGAACGAGTCCGCCGTAGACGGCCCAGACCGCTCCCCTGGTGGTGAAGTTCCGCCAGAACAGCGAGTAGAGCAGCGCCGGGAGATTGGCCGAGGCGGCGACCGCGAAGGCCAGCCCCACCAGGAACGCGACGTTGAGGTTCTGCGCGAGGAGGCCGAGCCCGATGGCCACCACTCCGACGCCCGCCGCGGCGACACGGGCCACCCCCACCTCGCTGCGCGGCTTGGCGCCCGGGCGCCTGAGCGAAGCGTAGAGGTCGTGCGCGACGGAGGCGGAGGAGGCGAGGGTGATCCCGGCGACCACCGCGAGGATCGTGGCGAAGGCGATGGCTGCCACGACGGCGAAGAGCACCGTACCGCCGGTGGAACCCTCTCCTCCTCCCAGGACGAGCGCCAGGAGCGGAACAGCCGTGTTCCCGGACGCGTTGGACGCCCTCACCTCGGCTGAACCGACGAGCGCGGCCGCACCGAACCCGAGCACCACCGTCATCAGGTAGAAGCTGCCGATCAGTCCGATGGACCAGACGACGCTGCGTCTCGCCGCTCGCGCGGTGGGCACCGTGTAGAAGCGCGACAGGATGTGCGGCAGGCCGGCCGTGCCGAGGACGAGCGCCAGACCGAGGCTGACGAAGTCGAACCTGGCGGTCCAGCTCCCGCCGTACCGAAGCCCCGGCGACAGGAAGTCACGCCCGTGTCCGCTGCGTTCGGCGGCGGACGTCAGCAGGGCGTTGAAGTCCCCGTGGAACCTGACCAGCACGAGCACGGTGAGCGCGACGGCTCCGGCCATCAGCAGGACAGCCTTGACGATCTGGATCCAGGTCGTCGCCCGCATGCCGCCGAGCGACACATAGACCACCATGAGCGCTCCGACCCCGACCACGGTCCATGACCGGACGGTGTCGCTCGTGCCGCCGAGCAGCAGCGCGACGAGGCTCCCCGCGCCCACCATCTGGGCCACCAGGTAGAGGACCGAGACGGTGACGGAGGAGGTGCCCACCGCTGTGCGCACGGGCCGCTCCGCCATGCGCGCGGCAACCACGTCCGCGAGCGTGAACCGCCCGCAGTTGCGTACGAGTTCGGCGACGAGAAGCAGCACGACGAGCCAGGCCACGAGGAAGCCGACGGAGTAGAGCATCCCGTCGTAGCCGAAGAGAGCGATGAGCCCCGAGATGCCGAGGAAGGACGCCGCGGACATGTAGTCACCCGCGATGGCGAATCCGTTCTCCATGGGGGAGAACAGCCGCCCGCCCGCGTAGAACTCCTCGGCGGAACCCTGCCTGTTCCGGCCGACCCAGGTGGTGATGCCGAGCGTGACGGCGATGAAGACGCTGAACAGCACGAGCGCCAGCGTCTGGTGGTCCCCCCTCACCGGCCGGCACCTCTCGTCATCTCCTGCGTCTCCCAGCGGAGTTCGAGAGCGACACGGTCACGGTGCAGACGCGCGTGCCGGGCGTACGCCCAGGTCAGCAGGAACGTGGTCAGGAACTGCCCGAGACCGGCCACCATCGCCACGTTGAGCGCGCCGGCCACGGGCCGAGCCATCAGGTCGTGCGCGGTGGTTGCCGCGATCACGTAGGCGAGGTACCAGAGCAGGAAGGCCGTCGCCGCGGGAACCACGAACCGCCGGTAGCGGCGGCGCACTTCGCGGAACGCCGGACTGTTCTGCACCTCCAGATAGACCTCCGCCGCCGTGTGGGCGCGCTGCTGCGCCGGCCGGGCCCGCCCGTCGGCCGCCATGGCACCGGCGAGGTCCGGCTCGCCCCACCCGGCGGCCGGCCCCTCGTCCCACGGATCGTCGAGCCGTAGCACAGCGGTGTCCGGCCCTGCTTCCTTCTCCACCGACAACTCCCTTGTCCACGAGCCTTTTCGGCCGCGTAGCCAAGAATGGGCAGACCGGGAAGATCCCGGGCACTTCATTCGGGGTGCTTCACCATTTCAGGTGACGGAAGTGCCGGGTGGGTGCGCGAGGCCCCGGCCGTACGCATGGCGCACGGCCCCCTGTCCTGTCGCGTGCGCCCGCCGTGGAGAATCCGAAGGACGTGCGGACGTGATGTCTTCGACGCCACGGAAGCGCGGCGGTCATGGGACCGGCCGCCGGGCCGACCGCGGGTGGAGAAGACCTCGCCACCCACGGGTGGAGCCGTCAGACGTCGATGCGCGAACGGTCCAGGGTGGCCGCGGAGCTGGTGATGAACTCCTTCCGAGGGGCGACCTCGTTGCCCATGAGCAGATCGAAGATCTGCTCCGAGGACTCCAGGTCGCCGATGTTGATGCGGCGGAGCGTCCGGTGGCGCGGGTCCATCGTGGTCTCCGCCAGCTGGTCCGCGTCCATCTCGCCCAGGCCCTTGTACCGCTGGATCGAGTCCTTGAACCGGACGTTCTTCCGCTGCAGCTCCAGGAGGGTCTGCCGGAGTTCGTTGTCGGAGTAGGTGTAGACGTACTTGTCCTGGCCCTTCTTGGGCTGGACGAGCTCGATCCGGTGCAGCGGGGGCACGGCCGCGAAGACCCTCCCCGCCTCGACCATCGGCCGCATGTAGCGCTGGAAGAGCGTGAGCAGCAGCGTACGGATGTGAGAACCGTCGACATCGGCATCCGTCATCATGATGACCTTGCCGTAGCGCGCCGCGTCGATGTCGAAGGTGCGCCCGGAGCCTGCTCCTATGACCTGGATGATGGCCCCGCACTCGGCGTTCTTGAGCATGTCCGAGACGGACGACTTCTGGACGTTGAGGATCTTGCCCCGGATCGGGAGCAGCGCCTGGAACTCACTGTTACGGGCCAGCTTCGCGGTGCCGAGGGCCGAGTCCCCCTCCACGATGAAGAGCTCGCTGCGCTCCACGTCGTCGCTCCGGCAGTCCGCGAGCTTCGCGGGCAGCGAGGAGGATTCGAGTGCGGTCTTGCGGCGTTGCGCGTCCTTGTGCTGGCGGGCGGCGATGCGGGTGCGGGCCGCGGCCACCGCCTTGTCCAGCACCGCCCTCGCCTGAGCCTTGGCATCGCGCTTCGTGGACGTCAGGAACGCCTTGAGCTCCTTGGCGACCACGTTGGCCACGATCCGGTTGGCCGCGGACGTGCCGAGCACCTCCTTGGTCTGCCCCTCGAACTGCGGCTCCGCGAGACGCACGGTCACGACCGCAGTCAGGCCCTCCAGCGCATCGTCCTTGACGATGTCGTCCTCGGCGACGCGCAGCAGCTTGGCGGAGCGCAGGACCTCGTTGACCGTCTTCGTGAGGGACCGCTCGAATCCGGTGACGTGGGTGCCGCCCTTCGGGGTGGCGATGATGTTGACGAAGGACTTGAGGTTGGTGTCGTAGCCGGTGCCCCAGCGCAGGGCGATGTCGACACCCAGCTCACGGGTGACCTCGGTCGCCGTCATGTGACCGCGGTCGTCCAGGACCGGCACGGTCTCCTTGAACGTTCCCGTGCCACTCAGGCGCTGAACGTCACAGACCGCCTTGTCCTGGGCCAGGTACTCGCAGAACTCGCTGATCCCGCCGTCGAAGCGGAAGGTCTCCTCCGTCTTTCCCTCGCCGTCGATGCCCCGCTCGTCGCGTACGACGATGGTGAGGCCGGGCACGAGGAACGCGGTCTGGCGAGCCCGCTGGTACAGCGTCTCCAGGTTGAGCTTCGCGTCCTTGAGGAAGATCTGGCGGTCCGCCCAGTACCTCACCCGGGTACCCGTCCGGGTCTTCGGGACGCGCTTGCCCTTGCGGAGGCCGTTGGCGGGGTCGAAGGGGCCGTCCGGTCCCTGCTCGGTGAACATGCCCGGGACACCGCGCCGGAAGCTGATGGCGTGGGTCGCGCTGTTGCGGTCGACCTCGACGTCCAGCCGGGCGGAGAGGGCGTTCACGACGGAGGCGCCGACGCCGTGCAGGCCGCCCGACGCCGCGTAGGAGCCTCCGCCGAACTTTCCGCCGGCGTGCAGCTTGGTCATGACGACCTCGATGCCGGAGAGCCCGGTCTTGGGCTCGACGTCCACGGGGATGCCGCGGCCGTTGTCGCGGACCTCGACGGAGGCGTCGTCGTGGAGGATGACCTCGATGTTGTCGCAGTAACCCCCGAGAGCCTCGTCGACGGAGTTGTCGATGATCTCCCAGAGGCAGTGCATGAGTCCACGGCTGTCCGTCGACCCGATGTACATCCCGGGGCGCTTGCGGACGGCTTCGAGCCCTTCGAGGACGAGAAGGTGCCGCGCGGTGTAGTTGGAGCTGTCCCTGTCTGCGCCGCCTGCTCCGGTCAGCAGCGCAGTGGACGGCACGGAATCGGCGGTCACGCGGTTCGCTCCTCGCTGAATTTCATTTGGGGCCCTGTGGGTCAGGGGCTCGGCCTCGGTAGCCGCTGAGAGCCTACCGAGGCCTGGTAGAGCGGTTGTAACGCCACCCAGGGGGAATCCTCATGCTAGTGCAGCCTCGCATACGCGTTCGATCATTCGTTGGAGTGACGTGCACATCACGTTCCCTTCGAGGCATGAACCATTTAGGCTCCGGGCACGTCCTCATGAACAACCGGCAACCCAGCCGGCGGACCGGCCCACACAAGCAACGCGAAACCGTAGCGCTACGCAATACGGCACATTCGCCGCCAACCGGCAACAGACAGCCATCTCGAGAAGAAGTTTCGAAGAAATGCCACGAGCGGGAACGTTTTCGGCCTGGTTGGATGTTGACCCTGGTACGACAGCTCGTCGAGCTAGAGAAGAGGCGACGTGACTACTGTTCTGACCCCCGCGAGCCCGCTGACCGCAGCAGACCGCTGTGACCGTTGCGGCGCCCAGGCCTATCTGCGCGTCGTCCTGATCAGCGGCGGTGAACTGCTCTTCTGCGCCCACCACGGACGCAAGTTCGAGCCGGAACTCAAGAAGATCGCCGCGGAAATACAGGATGAGACGGACCGGCTCACCGCCGTACAGGCAAGTGCCGCCGACGAGGAACAACACTGACACCTCGCATCCACGACGAGCTTTGGGCACGGTCCAGGACCGGCCGACGGGCGGCCTCCCTCCGGGGAAAGCCGCCCGTTCTCGTACTGTGACCCGATGGTGCGGTCCCAGTGATCAGCTTCGGTCAGCCATCCACCGGATGGCCGCGGAGACGCGCGTATACACCCCGGGGCTGTCCGGGCTGCCGCAGCCGCTGCCCCAGGAAACAAGCCCGACAAGGCGCCCACGGGCCACCAGCGGGCCTCCGCTGTCCCCCTGGCACGCATCCCGCCCTCCCGCGGTGTCACCGGCGCAGAGCATCGATGAGGCGTCGTACGCACCCTGCGTGCCTCCGGGGTACGCCCGGACGCAGTCGCCGTCCGGCAGCACCCGGACCGTGGCGGCCCGCAGCCGGGGCGCGTAGGCCCCGTATCCGGTCGTGTCCCCCCAGCCGTACACCTTCGCCGAGGTGCCCGGCTCGTAGGCGGCGCTCCCGGCTCGTGCCATCGGGATGGCGCTGCCCTCGGGCAGAGCACCGGCCAGAGTGAGGACCGCGAGGTCGCCGGAATTCGAGCCGGGGTCGTAACCAGGGTTGACCCACGTCGAACGCACGGGGACCTCCTGACCGCCGGGTCCGTCCAGCTCGTCGCGTCCGGCGATGATGCGGAGATCTCCGACCTCGGACACGGCGGCTCCCAGGACGTCCTCCCGCAGGCAGTGCGCGGCCGTCAGCACCTTGGTGGGTGCGATCACGACTCCCCCGCAGAACTGGCCGGCGCGCATTCCTCCGAACCGGTCACGGCTCGACAGCGCCACGGCCCACGGACTGTCCGCGACGGCCACCGGCTTCCCACCGACGATGATGCTGTCCGCCGCCGCGGGGGCCGGGGGGCCGAGCGGTATCACCGCCGCGGCGACCGCCAGGGTGCAGACGGCCGGGAGGGTGCGAACCGGAATGCGGGGCATGGAGACTCCTTACGCCGAGATGAACAGTGCCCACTCAGCGTCATCCGCCCCTGCCCCCGCCGCATGCGGACATGGGTAGGGGCCCGGAACCATGTCAGGTTCCGGGCCCCGGCCCATGTCCGCTTGCGGACGATCTAGTCGAGGTAGTCGCGCAGCACCTGCGAACGCGACGGGTGGCGCAGCTTCGACATCGTCTTGGATTCGATCTGACGGATGCGCTCACGCGTCACCCCGTAGACCTTGCCGATCTCGTCCAGGGTCTTCGGCTGACCGTCGGTGAGACCGAAGCGCATCGACACCACGCCGGCCTCACGCTCGGAAAGCGTGTCGAGCACGGAGTGCAGCTGCTCCTGGAGGAGCGTGAAACTCACCGCGTCGGCGGGCACGACGGCCTCGGAGTCCTCGATCAGGTCTCCGAACTCGCTGTCACCGTCCTCACCCAGCGGGGTGTGCAGGGAGATCGGCTCGCGGCCGTACTTCTGGACCTCGATGACCTTCTCAGGGGTCATGTCGAGCTCCTTCGCCAGCTCCTCCGGAGTGGGCTCGCGGCCCAGGTCCTGGAGCATCTGGCGCTGCACCCGGGCGAGCTTGTTGATGACCTCGACCATGTGCACCGGAATACGGATGGTGCGGGCCTGGTCGGCCATGGCGCGGGTGATCGCCTGGCGGATCCACCACGTGGCGTACGTGGAGAACTTGTAGCCCTTGGTGTAGTCGAACTTCTCGACCGCACGGATCAGGCCGAGGTTCCCTTCCTGGATGAGGTCCAGGAAGAGCATGCCGCGACCGGTGTAACGCTTGGCCAGCGACACCACGAGACGGAGGTTGGCCTCCAGCAGGTGGTTCTTGGCGCGGCGGCCGTCCTCGGCGATGATCTCCAGCTCGCGCTTGAGCTTCGGTGCGAGCTTGTCGGAGTTCGCCAGCTTGTCCTCGGCGAAGAGTCCGGCCTCGATGCGCTTGGCGAGCTCCACCTCCTGCTCGGCGTTGAGGAGGGGGACCTTGCCGATCTGCTTCAGGTAGTCCTTGACCGGGTCGGCCGTGGCGCCGGCGACGGCGACCTGCTGCGCGGGTGCGTCGTCCTCGTCGTCGTCGGAGAGGACGAAGCCCTTGTTCTCGCCCTCGCCCTCCTCTTCCTCACCCTTGCCGGTCTTTACTTCCTCGACCGGCTCGTCGCCGTCGAGCAGTTCGTCGTCCTGCTTGCCGGCCTTCTTCGCCGCGGTCTTCTTGACCGCGGTCTTCTTCGCGGCGGTCTTCTTGGCAACCGTCTTCTTGGCTGCGGTCTTCTTCGCAGGAGCGGCAGCGTCGTCGGCCGCCACGTCCGCGCTCGGGGCCGTCGAGGCGGCAGACGCCGCGACGGTCCGCGTCACGGTGGTCTTGGCGGCGACGGTCTTGGTGGCGGTGCGCTTGACCGGGCTCTTCGCTGCGACGCTCTTGCGGGCGCGCTTAGGCGACTCCGCGGCACTGACCATCAGCGTCACACCCTCTTCCTCGAGGATCTGGTTGAGGCTGCGCAGAACATTCTTCCACTGGGTTGGCGGAATCTGGTCAGCCTCGAAGGCCCGACGCACGTCATCGCCGGCGATCTGCCCATCAGCCTTTCCCCGCTCGATGAGCGCCATCACAGACTCGGACTCGGCGATCTCCGGCGGGAGCGTACGGGATGTGCTGGCCGACACGAACAACCTCTCGGAACGATGGAAACGGCTTCCGGCCCGGCCCTGGAGAGGGCTGGAACCGACGACCGTCGGCTGGGGATGTCGCCGACGTCGCGGGCTTGGCCTCAGAACTGCACAGCGCACTACGTGGCTGCTGTATTCCTTCCGCGGCGGTCACCTCTTAGGTCATCGCACTGTTTCGAGGAGTGTTACGCCCAATTCGCGTGGCCCCAGTCACACCTCATTCGCGACAAACAGAACCAGAGATCACATTTCCGTGTAATCATGCCGCCGAGCCGCTCGGGCCCGGCGGCACACGGTGCGCATACCCGGTCGTGCGGCGCTCAGTGCTCGCGGGGCGCGGGAACCACCCCTGCGTCGGTGGGGCCGACCAGCAGCTGCCGCATGGCGGCCTCGGCACCGGCGGAATCACCTGACGCGAGAGTCTCGACGATCCGCGCGTGGTGGCCGAGGGACGCCTCGGCGGGGCGGTCACAGCCGGTCACGGGCCCACCGGAGACATGCAGGGCCGCCGACACGATCCCGGAAAGGTGCTCGAGCATGCGGTTTCCCGCCGCCTGGATCAGCAGGGCGTGGAACTCCGCATCGGCCCGGGAGAACGTGATGGCGTCCCCCTGCCCCATGGCGTGCCCCATGATCTCGATCATGTCGCCGAGGCGCTGCTGAATGTCCTCACGTCCATGGCCTGCGGCCAGCCGGGCAGCGAGCGGCTCAATGGTCCAGCGGAGGTCGTCCAGCTCGCGGCGCTGGTCATCACGCTGCGGGCCGAAGGCGCGCCATTCGATGATGTCGGGGTCCAGCAGATTCCAGTCACTCACGGGCCGGACCCTCGTGCCCACGTTGGGCCGGGCGCTGACCAGGCCCTTGGCCTCGAGAACGCGCAGGGACTCCCTCACGACGGTGCGGGAGACCTCGAATCGCTGGCCGATCTCCTCCGGGACGAGCGGACGGTCGGCACCGAGATCACCGGAAACAATCATCTGACCCAACTGCTGGACCAGTTGGCCGTGAAGTCCACGGCCTCGACTGGCCGTGCCACGCCGGCTCGCCCGCCCCAGTTCGGATTCGGGGCCACCCCAGGGAGGACGGACGGCGGCACGCTCGCCGGCCGGCGACTCCGTATAGGGAAAGCGGTCGAGTTCGCCCGGGCCGGCGAGGCCGGAGTCGGCGGAGCGGGCGGCGGTCATCATGGTGTGCGCAAGGGTACTCACGCATCCTTTGTCGGCGCGGCTCACCCACCCCTTGAGGTCTTTGCTGAAAAGCACACGAAAGGGTGATCGGCACTCACCCCGCAATTGACGGGTTACCGGTAGAAATCATATGTTTTCAGGGCACTTGTCCGTTGCGTGACATCAAGCGCTGTCGACGTGGTCACCAACGGGCCCTCCCGCGAAGGCTCGTGAACACATACGCGCAGATCAAGGCGGACAACGACAAGGAAAGCGCCAACCCCACGGGTTGGGCGACAACCCGTACAGCGATCAAGGCCCATCGGTCCGCCTCGTACGGCCACTGCAGCCAGCCGAGTTCACGCAACCGGCCCGGCAGCCCGCCGACCGAACGGGCGGACGGCCCCTCCAGGAGCTTCCGCATCAGCGGTACGACGAGTACCGGAACCGCGAGCACGGCCGCTACACCGGCGACCGCCAGCCGGAACACACCGGCCCCCAGCAGCCCGGCCCACGCGCACCCGACCGCCAGTCCAGCCCAACTGAAGGCCAGCTGCACGGCGTTCTCCGGCACCGTCACCAAGTCCCCGCCGTAGGCGAGGCGCAGGGCCTGAGCGTCCGCCAGCACGGCGAGCAGGGCGACCAGCAGTGCGACACCCGCCGAGACCACCAGCTTGGCGATCAACAGGCCGATACGACGCGGCACCGTCCCCCGCCCTGCGGCAAGCGCCGGATAGCGGAACTCGTCACCGAAGGAGAGAGCGCCCAGCAGTCCGGCGGCGAACGCTGCGGGCGGAAGCGGCAACAGGTCGGGCCAGGCGACCAGCAAATCGGGCAGGGGCACCTTCCCGGAGCGGGCCAGGAGCACGGACAGACCGGCGGAGACGATCAGAACGGCCGCCATGATCAGCGCGGTCGTCCTGACACCGAAGAGGCGCCGCAGTTCGTACCGCAGAGGTCGGAGCGGACCCCGTGCGGGACGCACGGGGATGGGCGGGGGCAGGTGCGAGAGCGCCACGGTCGACGCGGGACCGGGGAGCGCGGCCCGCACCGGTCCACCACCCGGACCCTCCGCACCGCCTCCCGCACGAGCCACGGGGCCGGCGTCCCCGGTCTCGTCCGCGAGTTGGTGCACCGGGACACCGTGCCGGTAGGCCGTGTCCCCGACCTCCGCGCAGCTGCTGCCGTACACCGACAGCCGATTGCCCCCCTCCGCCACCACCTCGACCGAGCGCCGGGCGGCCCGGGCCTCACGGCCCATCACGGAGGCCAGCCGGGCCGCATGGGGGGTGCGCACGGCGACCCGGGGCCGCAGGCGGGTACGGGAGAAGTCGGCGACGTCCTGGTCCGCGACGAGGCGCCCCTCGTCGATGGTGACCACACGGTCGGCCGCGCGGGCCGCCTCCTTGGGATCCCCGGTCGTGTGCAGGACCGTTCCGCCCTCGGCCGCGTGCGCGCGGAGCAGGCCGTGGAGCCAGCTCTTCTCCCGTGGCGAGAGCCCGTCGGCCGGCTCGTCGAGGATGAGCGTGTGCGGGTCGCCGAGCAGCGCCGAGGCTAGACCCAGCCGCCGGTCCATGCCCGCCGAGAGGGTACCGATGCGCTGGTCCCCCAGCCCCGCGAGGCCGACGACCTCGAGCAGTTCGTCGGCTCGTGAAGCGGGGACCCCTGCTGCCGCGCAGAGCATGCGGAGTTGGCCGCGCGCGGTGCGTGCGGGATGACCAGGCACGTCCCCGAAGAGCACCCCGACCTCGCGGGCAGGGTGACCGATGCGGTGCAGCGGGCGGCCCCTGAAGTAGGTGACCCCCCTCCCCGCTTCGAGTTCAAGCATCAGGCGGAGGGCCGTGGTCTTGCCGGAGCCAGGAGCGCCGAGCAGCGCCGTGACACTGCCGGGCCGCGCTTCGAAGGTCAGGTCGTCCACGACGGGAGGGCCGTCGCGGCGAGGGGCGCTGGTGAGTCCGATGGCCTGGAGCATCGCTTCTCTCGAGGAGGGTGTGACCGCCCGGCGGCAGGGCGGGGTACCTCAGCAAGATAACGCGACATTTCAGACTTTTGGTGCACCGATGCTTCTGTGGGCGTTCCGCCGACTCGCTCGGTGTGAGCCTCCGACACCGAGCCCGGTCAGACTTCGGGCCTCAGCATCGGAGGGTTGAGTACGGTCGCCGCCCCAGCCCTGAAGAGTTGTGCGGGGCGTCCCCCCTGACGGGTGGTCGTCCCCCCGGACGGAACCAGGAAGCCGGGGGTGCCCGTGACCTTGCGGTGGAAATTGCGGGGGTCCAGAACCACGCCCCACACCGCCTCGTACACCCGCCGCAGCTCGCCGACGGTGAACTCCGGCGGGCAGAACGCCGTGGCCAGCGAGGAGTATTCGATCTTCGAGCGGGCGCGTTCCACCCCGTCCTCGAGGATCCTCGCGTGATCGAAGGCCAGTTGCGCGGCCGGCTCGTCCTCGCGGCCGAAACCGCCCCCCGGCCCGAGCAGGTCCGCGACCGAGGCCCAGCGGGCGCTGTTCGCATCACCGCCGGCCCGCGGGGCGGGCAGATCGGGTGCCAGAGCGAGATGCGCGACGCTGACGACTCTCATGCGGGGGTCACGCCCCGGGTCGCCGTACGTGGCCAGCTGTTCCAGGTGGGCGCCGTTCCCGACGGCCGGGGCGGCCGGGTCATGTGCGCAGAGCCCGGTCTCCTCGACGAGTTCACGCGCCGCGGCCGCACCCAGATCCTCATCGGTCCGGACGAATCCGCCCGGTAGCGCCCACCGTCCCTGGAACGGCGATTCGCCACGGCGTACCACCAGCGCACAGAGCGCGTGACGTCGCACCGTGAGGACGACCAGGTCGACGGTGACGGCGAAGGGCGGGAAGGTCGACGGGTCGTAGGGCGGCATGCCGAAATCATAGTCGTCTGCCTGACGATAAACACTCCCTTCGCGACACCCGTTCCGGCGTTCCTCCTCCGGCCCCGACAAGACCGGCACGGGACTTCGCCCACCTTGCGGAAGGCGGTCGCTCAATCGCGGCTCCTGGCTCCGCGCTGCCCCAGCGGTCGCGTGTCCCCGGCCCGGCCCGCGACCGGCGCCGGACGGGAGGCGCCACCTGGTGCCCGCCGGTGCGCTGTGCCGCCCCTCCGCTTCCCGGCCGGTGCGCGCCCCGGCCGCGGCTTGTTCCGACGCTCCGCCCGCCCTCCGCCCCGCTGCCCGGCGGCGGTGTCGCCCCCGGTCCCGTCGCGCAGCACACGCTCCCCGCGGAGACAGCGACGCAGGGTTTCCGGGTCCAGGCCCTGATTGCACGCCTGGTGCAACAGCTGAGCGAACGTGTAGTCGGGGTCGGCCCGCAGAGCGAGCCCCAGCGCCACCCTGGCAGCCGCCTCGTCGCCGCTGGACCAGGAGACCCAGCCGGCCAGTGTGAGCGGAGCGGCGGCGTGTTCCACGTACGGGCCGACGCACCGACGGGCGAGGGCTCGCCACAGCCGCAGCGCCGTCTCGGCCTCGCGGCCCTCCATCCACTCGGCGGCCCGGTCCCTCGTCTCACGGTCCTGCAGCCCGAGGATCACGGCCGCCGCCTCACCATGGGCGATCAGACCGTCGTCGCTGCTGTCCGCCTCGACGGGTACCGCCGCCGGTGCGCTCCCGAGGCGTTCCATGAGCTCACGCGCGAGCCGCAAGGTCTCCCTCGCCACCTCTCCGCGGCCGTCCACGTCGAGGATGCGGGAGACCAGCACGGCGCCCGCCGAGTCCAGAGCCAGCTCCTGTTCCTGTGCCGCCACGGATTCCCACGGCGTGAGCCGCGCCTCCATGTCCCTCAGTGATCCGCGCACCTGGACCCCGGCGTACGCGGCGGCGGCCGCCATCACCGTGGTGCCGGGGAGCGCCAGCGGGTTGCCCTCGGCCGGACAGCACCGGGCATCGGGACAGCAGTAGGACCAGTAGCGGCCGTCGGAGATGCACAGCGCCTCGAGCACGGGAACGTCGAGCGCCCCGCAGGCCGTGCGCAGGCGCTGCGCGAGCGGCCTCAGCCGCTCCATGGCCTGAGGAGCGCTCTCACCCTCGACCGGGTCCTGGCAGAGGAAGACGACGATCGCGTCGGGACGTGACTCACGCCGCTCGCTCCCCGCGATCAGGCTCTGCGCCAGCTGGTCGGCGACCGGCGCCCACTCCTCCGGATCCTTGGGGATGCCCAGCCTGAGCCTGCCCCCGAAGCGGCCCCGGCCTCCGTGCAGGGCCACCATGACCACGCTGTCGTTCGGGTGGAAGCCCATGAGATACGGCAGGGCGTCGGCAAGCTCTGCGGGGCCGCGCAGGGTGATCTGCTGCACGTCGGACGGTCCGGTGGTTGCATCGTGCTTGTTCATGGCACGACCGTCCCCCGGGCCGCCGATTCGCGCGACCCCTGTGGATAACTTTGTCCACAGGGGGTCGGCCACCGTTCGCGGTTTGTCGTAGGCATCGGGTTGCATGGGGGCATGACCAACGCAGACCGCGCAGAGCTCAGGGCCTCGGCCGACTCCGTACTCGCCCGACTGGTCGGGGACGCCACCGGCACCGCCCGGCTGCGCGAGGACCAGTGGCGGGCCATCGAGGCCCTCGTCGCCGACAGGCGCAGAGCCCTGGTCGTCCAGCGGACGGGATGGGGCAAGTCCGCGGTGTATTTCGTGGCCACGTCACTGCTGCGCGCGCAGGGGAGCGGGCCGACGGTGATCGTCTCGCCGCTGCTCGCCCTGATGCGCAACCAGGTGGCGGCGGCGGCCAGGGCCGGTATCAGCGCCCGCACGATCAACTCCTCCAACACGGAGGAATGGGACACGGTCCAGGCAGAGGTGGCGGCCGGCGAGGTGGATGTCCTCCTGGTCAGTCCGGAGCGACTCAACAACCCCGATTTCCGCGACCAGGTGCTGCCTCGTCTGGCCGCTGCGACGGGCCTGCTGGTGGTCGACGAGGCGCACTGCATCTCCGACTGGGGCCACGACTTCCGCCCGGACTACCGGAGACTTCGGACCATGCTCGCCGATCTTCCCGCGGGCGTCCCCGTGCTCGCCACGACGGCCACCGCCAACGCCCGTGTGACCGCGGACGTCGCGGAGCAGCTGGGCACCGGGGCGGGCACCGACGCCCTGGTGCTGCGGGGCCCTCTGGACCGGGAGAGCCTCAGCCTCGGGGTACTGCAACTGACCGACGCCGCGCACCGTCTCGCCTGGCTGGGTGACCATCTCGGGGAGTTGCCGGGCTCGGGCATCATCTACACGCTCACCGTCGCAGCCGCCGAGGAGATCACCGCCTATCTGCGCCAGTGCGGGCACCCGGTCGCCTCGTACACCGGCAGGACGGAGAACGCCGACCGGCAACAGGCCGAGGACGATCTCCTGGCCAACCGGGTCAAGGCCCTGGTGGCCACGTCCGCGCTCGGCATGGGCTTCGACAAGCCGGACCTCGGGTTCGTCGTGCACGTGGGATCGCCGTCCTCGCCCATCGCCTACTACCAGCAGGTCGGTCGCGCGGGCCGCGGCGTCGAGCATGCCGAGGTGCTGCTGCTCCCGGGCAAGGAGGACGAAGCCATCTGGCAGTACTTCGCCTCCGTCGCCTTCCCCCCGGAGGAGCAGGTCCGCCGGACTCTCGATGTCCTCGCCCAGGCCGGCCGTCCCTTGTCACTGCCCGCCATGGAACCGCTGGTCGACCTGCGGCGCACCCGCCTGGAGACGATGCTCAAGGTGCTGGACGTCGACGGTGCGGTGAAGCGGGTCAAGGGCGGCTGGATCTCCACGGGCGAGCCGTGGGTCTATGACTCGGAGCGCTACGCCTGGGTCGCGCGGCAGCGGGCCGCCGAACAGCAGTCCATGCGCGACTACGCGTCGGCGACCGGCTGCCGCATGGAGTTCCTCCGGCGCCAGCTGGACGACGACGAGGCCACCGCCTGCGGACGCTGTGACAACTGCGCGGGTGCGCGTTTCGACGACAAGGTCTCCACGGCCGCTCTCGACGGAGCGCGCGGTGAGCTGGGCAGGCCCGGGGTGGAGGTGGAGCCGCGCAAGATGTGGCCCACGGGACTCTCAGCGGTGGGTGTCGATCTCAAGGGCCGGATCCCGGCGGGCGAACTTGCCCGCCCGGGCCGGGCCCTGGGCAGGCTCTCGGACATCGGCTGGGGCAACAGGCTCCGTCCGCTGCTCGCGCCCCAGGCGCAGGACGCTCCCGTTCCCGACGACGTGTCGAGCGCGGTGGTCACGGTGATCGCGGACTGGGCGAAGGGCCCCGGCGGCTGGGCGTCCGGGGGGCCGGACGCGGCTCCCCGGCCGGTGGGTGTCGTCACGATCGCCTCGCGCCGGAGGCCGCAGTTGGTCCACTCACTCGGCAGCCGCATCGCCGAGGTCGGACGGATGCCTCTGCTGGGTACGGTCACCTACGCCCCGGGTGGCGAGGATCTGCGGATCTCGCAGACCAACAGCGCCCAGCGGGTGAAGACGCTGCACGAGAGCCTGGTCGTGGAGCCCGCACTCGCGGAGGCACTCACGGCGGCGGGAGGGCCCGTGCTGCTCGTCGACGACCTCTCGGACACCGGATGGACACTGGCCGTGGCGGCACGACTGCTCCGACGGGCGGGAGCGGAGGGGGTGTTTCCGCTGGTCCTCGCGGTTCAGGCCTGACACCTGGCTTTGCTCGTCACCGAAACGGGCAGGGATATCCGTGTCATTCCGTCAGATACCCGTCAGCCGAGCCAATTGCTCGTTGCCGCCTGCCGATACGACAGGAAGAATTGGAGTCGCTCCCCGCACGGTCTTCCAGCGGGCCCGGAAGGGCTGTGCCGCGGCGCGCCCTCACTCGACCCTGCCCGCATCGTGGGCGCGTAGCGAAGGGAGGACCGTGACCTTCGGATTCGCTCCGTCCGCAGCCACTTCACTGTCGGCGTCCGCGGGCTCCGTCAACCACCTCGCCCGATTGCTCGAACCGGCCGAGTGGGCCGCGGCGGGCATACCTCTGCTGCGCAGTCCGCGTGAGGTCGTCAGTGGGCTCCACGCACGACACCGGCCGACCCCGGCCACCGCGGTCGTCGCCGTGCTCGACCACGAGGAACGCCTCACAGCCAGCGCCTCGTTCGTCCGACGGTCCACCATGCCCCCGGACGGCTGGGAGTTCCGGAACGCCCTGCTGGCGCACTTGCGCCGGGTGATACCGCACGACCTGCGCCGCCGCACCCCGGTGCGCACCGCAGTCCTGCTCTACTGCCGTGAGGGCGACGAGCGCTGGACGGAGGAGGACGGTGCGTGGATGTGGGGGCTCAGAGACGCCTGCACACTGCACGGTCTTCGTTGCGGGGCCTACATCACTCTGACGCGCGGAGGTTGGCAGGTGCTCGGCGAGGGCCGGGGCGGTCGCAGACCGACGCTGCTGTCCAGTCCGTCGGCCCTGGCGGACACCTCCACCGACCATGACCTCGTTCCGCTGCGCACCGGCGGCGGGGCCGCAGAGGCACTGCGGCGGAGCGCCGCACGATGAAACAGGACGTGGGTCCCGGACGTCCTCACAGACGGCCGGGACCCACGGACGAACGGCTCAGACCGCCGCGCCCAGCACGGAGTTGATCTTCTGCGGGTCTCCGCACACGATCAGCAGCGCACCGGCTCGCTCCCGCAGACCGGACAGCGCGCGGGCAGCCGCTTCGTCGAGCTCTCCGTTGACGGCGACAACGACGACGGAACGGGAGGCGCAACGGTCGGCGTTCGCCGTGCGGGCGAAGAAGACGTCGTCACCCGCGTCGTGCTGGGCCCAGTACGCGGCCTCTCCGAAGGAGAGTTCGTGAGCGGCCCAGGGGTGCTGCTCACCGGTGGTGAGCACCAGGATGCCGCCGGGTGCCTGACCGGAGTCGAGCAGCAGGTCGACGGCTTCGTCGGCAGCGTCGACCGCGCCTTCCGCCGTCGCAGGGATCAGCTGGAGCTGTACTACGGAAGTCGCCTCAGTCCCCTTCCGTCCGGCAGGAGCCGGTACAGCCGGAGAGGCGGGGGTGTGGTGCGGGCGCTGCGCCGGGGGCGCGGGCCGCACGGGGCTGCGGCCCGGGGTTCCGGGACGCGGTGTGGCCGCGGAACGCGGGCCGGGGACGGGACGGGGGGTCGGCGCGGTGCGGCCGGCGGCCGGAGCTACGCGGGGACCCTGGGCGCTCTCGGGAATCTGAGGCTCCTCGGGGGTGAGAGGCATGAATGGTTGTCTGTCGCCGCCGACGCGAAGGTGTCGGCGGACGGGTTGCGCCTGCGCGATCAGAAGTCGAAGCCGAGCTGGCCCCCGCTTTCCAGTGCCGCCGCCTCGGCGGAGAATCGGACCTTCTTCAGGTGCTGCCACCTCGGCAGCGCGTCGAGATAGGCCCAGCTGAGGCGATGGTGAGGCGTAGGCCCCCGCTCCTCCAGTGCTGCCCGGTGTACCGGTGACGGATAACCGGCGTTCGCACCGAAGGCGAAGTCTGTGTACTGCCCCGTTTCCGCGCCCAGTTCGGCCATCAGCGTGTCCCGGTGGACCTTGGCGATCACCGAGGCCGCGGCGACGGCGACGCAGGACTGGTCGCCCTTGATCACGGTGCGGACGTTCCAGGGCGGGCCGAGGTAGTCGTGCTTGCCGTCGAGGATCACGGCGTCAGGCCGAACGGGCAGCGCTTCGAGCGCCCTTACGGCCGCGAGACGCAGCGCCGCGGTCATGCCGAGGTCATCGATCTCCAGTGGTGACGCGTGCCCCAGCCCGTAGGCCGTGACCCACTTCTCGAGCGTCGGGGCGAGTTCTGCCCGGCGCTTGGGGGTGAGCAGCTTGGAGTCGGTGAGGCCCTCGGGGGGTCTGCGGAGACCGGTGACGGCCGCGCACACGGTGACGGGGCCGGCCCACGCTCCGCGTCCGACCTCGTCGACACCGGCGACGGTCCTGGCACCGGATGTGGCGCGCAGTGAGCGCTCGACGGTGTGCGTGGGTGGTTCGTACGGCATGGCGCATGCCAGGTTACGCCGATGGCCACGGCAAGAACACCCCGGGGCACCGTCCGTCGCTCCGGCCTGTGTCCGGCCACGTCCGGGACACCGCGAACGGTGAGCGGGGACAAGGTGTCGCTGCGGGGGTGCGACCGCGCCGTGGCGTGACGACCGGCTTCGCGGCCCGGTCGTCACGCATCCTGCACCCAGGCCCAGACTTTCACTTCTGCACATACCGGTGTGATCGATCTCCGCTACCGAAAATCATGCGCCGATGGCCCGCACCCAGGAGCCGAGGCGGTCCTCACCGCATTACACAGCCCCTTACGAGAGCTCGGTCCGACCGCCTGCGTCCACCTGGGACGCACACCCACCAACATGTCCCCGACCCCGTCATCGCAGGAGCGAACATCACGTACTGGGTGCCCCCGGCCCGGGGCCGACTCAGCCGGGGGCAGGGCGACTGGTCGCCGAGCTCTCCCCCACCGGGTGCCGATCACCCCTGCGCCGTCGGCCGTCCCCGCGGGAGAGTCCCCTCGAACACCACTCGCTCAAGGGGTTGTTCCAGGACTCGGGGTGCCGGCGGGTAACTTCGTGTCGGCGGGTGACTACGGACGAGAACCGGCGGTCCCGCGCTCGGTGGGGCCGGGGGACATCGCTCAGTACGGGTCGTAGGAGTCCTCCTCCTCGTAGCCGTCCCGCTCGTCGGCATCCCGGCCGAGGTCGTAGCACTTGACCCCGTGGCTCTCCGCCGGGTGCTCCTCGAGGATGTCCCGGGCCCTGACTTCGCCCCAGCTGGTGGAGTACCAGGGAGCGTCCGGGAGGGCGAGGTCACGCTGGAAGTCCTCGAGGGCGCACGACCTCAGTGGTTCGGGCAGCCCGTCCAGAGCCGGCACGGCATCTGCGGAGAGCCCCTTGAGGTACTCGATGTCGATCGTCCCGCCGCTGCCGTACCGCTGGACGTTCTGTTCGGCGATCAGCCCGTCGGGCGAGATCAGCCCGAAGGCGAGCACACCGGCGGCGGCGCTCACCACGATGGCGCGCGGCAGCAGCCTGGCACCGAACACTCCGGCCGCGAGGATGAGGACCAGCACCACGCCGAGCCAGAGCTCGACGGCGGCCACGGAGATCCTGAGCCTGGTCAGGCCGAAGGCGTCCACGTAGAGGTCCATGCGCCGCAGCGCGGAGGCCACGACGACGAGCGTGAGCACGCACAGGACCCCGAGGACGCTCCGGACCAGCGTCCGGTCGCCTGGTCTGCCCCGCGGGGCCCAGCGCAGGGCGAGCGCGATGACGAGCAGGGTCAGCACGGTGGCCCACAGCAGCTGCCAGAAGCCCTGTCGTGCGTACTCGGCGGGCTTCAGGCCGGTCTCTTCCAGCACCTTGTCGTACCCGCCCAGGAGAACGACCAGCTGGAGTCCGATGAAAACGGCGAAGAGCAGGTTGAGCACGATCAGCGGCAGCGCCCACTCCGCCCTGTTACGGGCCTTGCCCGGGCGGACGGTGATGTTGTCCCAGTGCACCGGCGCCGCGGCACTGTAGGCGGCGGCGAGGGCCCCGAGGAGGCCGAGGACGAAGAGGAAGACACGCCAGGGACTGTCACCGATCGACACGTCGGGGATGAGGCCGCCCAGCAGATCGGCGAAGGCGGCGTCCGCTGAAGCGAAGAGTGCGCCGAACACGACGAGCAGGACGACGGCCACCGCCGTGGTTCGCGCCACTGTGCGCACCCGGCCGCGGGAGTCGTCCGCCCTGGCACGCA
The DNA here is from genome assembly GCF_029428875.1 of Streptomyces sp. JH34. Lineage (NCBI taxonomy): Bacteria > Bacillati > Actinomycetota > Actinomycetes > Kitasatosporales > Streptomycetaceae > Streptomyces > Streptomyces sp. JH34. The sequence goes on from NZ_JAJSOO010000001.1 coordinate 1,795,139, forward strand.
CCCCGCGCCACCCCCAGCGCGCCCCACCCGCCACCGAGGGGACGAGGCCCACCGACCCGAGCAGCACACCTGGCCAGCTGCGGCTTCCGTGCAGGGCGAGCGAACCCAGGGCGAGGGCCGACACCACGGCGAGGAAGACCGGCCACCCCGCGTCGCGGAGGGCGGGGATCGCCAGGAGCGCCAGGCCGCCGAGCGCCCAGACCGCGGTCCAGGGCCGCAACCGGCGTCCCGCCGAGCGGGCGGCGAAGAAGGCCCCCAGGGCTGCGGGAACAGCCACGATCAGAAGGTTCGCCCCCAGGCCGTCGCCGAGCAGCAGGGCACTCAGAAGGGCCGTGGCGAAGACCGACCAGAGGGTGCCCACTCCGATCGCGGGCGGGGACGCGGCACGCAGCCGGGTCAGCACGCCGGGCGGCTGCTGCTGCCCCCGGCGCTGCCAGACGTCCGCCGGCTGCGCGGGCCGGGGCTGGGCGGGCACCTTCGGCACGTCCGGACCGGCGTTCTGCGTGGGTACCGGCCGACCGGAAGTCTGCGCCGCCCCGGCCGCCGCCCTCGTCCTGGCGGGCTCCTCGGAACCCGGCTCGGGAGCGGAACCCACCGCATCACCGGAACCCACCGCATCACCGGCAGCGCCCGCATCACCCGAACCCACCGCATCACCGGCAGCGCCCGCGCCGTCGGAAGCGTCCGCGTCACCGGGCCGCGGTGATACGACGGCCCCCACCGCGTCGCTCCCCGGCTCGGGCGCGGTGCCGGACGCGGGCTGTCCCGCGTCACCGGGCTCCGGTGACGCATCGGGCTTGTCGGACGCATCGGGCCTGCTGGACGCATCGGACGACTGTTCGGACATGGGACCCCTCCCTCACCGAGGTCCGCTCGCACGGCCACATCGCGGCGCGTCGGCCCCGGCGTCTCTAGGCGCACGCCCACCAAGATCGATGAGGGCGGCGTGGGCGAAAGAGTAAGTCCCGCCCGGGGCGTTCGGCCGACCAGGGCCGGCGCTGTGGCAGGACCGTGACAAGGGAAGCGCGGGGCCCGGTGGAGGTCCCGACTGTGCAGCGCGTCGTCGGACCGTCAGCAACTCACCGGAATCCTGGTACTCAGCAGCTCATCGGAGACCTGGTGCTCAGCAGCCTTCCGAAGACCTCGTGCTCAGCATCCCGAACGGAACCTCGTACTCAGCAGCCCACAGGGGGAGCCCTGGTCTCAGCGGCGCACCGGGCCCGGTGGAAGCCATTCGGGCAGTTCTTCCGTCCGGGCCAGCCAGTCGGCCGGAGGAGCGCCGACCGGTTCGGCGGCGACGATTCCGCCGACGATGGCACAGGTGGTGTCCACGTCGCCGCCCGCCTGAGCCGTCGCCCAGAAGGCCTGTTCGAAGTCGCCGAGGCTCCGTGCCGCGGACCAGAGGGCGAACGGCACCGTGTCGTGCGCACTCGTGCGACGTCCGTTGCCGAGCACCGCCGCGACCGTCCCGGCGTCCCCGTAGTCGAGCATGTCGCGCGCCCGTCGCAGCCCTGCGCCGACCGCGCTGCGCGGAATCAGGGCGACCACGCCGTCGATCAGGGCCTCCGGCGTCGGAGGCCGCCCGGGCGCGGCGACGAGAGCGGCCGCCGCCGCGACGGCCATGGCTCCCACCACGGCTTCGCGGTGCTGATGCGTGGTGTACGAGGAGACCTCGGCCTGATGGGTGGCCTGCTCCGGGTCGTCCGCGTACCAGGCGCCCAGCGGCGCGATACGCATCGCCGAACCGTTCCCCCACGAACCCTGGCCCTGGAAGAGCGCGGACGCCAGCTCGCGCCAGTCCCCACCCTCCCTGACCAGCCTGAGCAGCCGGTTCACCGCGGGCCCGTAGCCCCGGTCGAAGTCATGGTGCCGTGCGAAGGAGTGGGCGAGCGCGTCCTGGTCGACGCGCTCGTGTGCGGCAAGCACCGCGAGCACGGACGAGGCCATCTCGGTGTCGTCGGTCCACTGCCAGTCGCCGGGCGGCAGGGTCCGGTTCTTGAGCAGGGGGTAATTGGCCGGGACGAAGAACTGGGAGCCGAGGGCATCTCCCACGGACAGTCCACGCAGGCTGGCCAGAGCGCGTTCGAAGCGGTCGTAAGCGGAGTCAGCGGTCATCGCTCTGCCACTCTATCCGGTGCTGCCGTACGGCTCAGGGGTGCGCCACTGCTCGAAGGGCCGGTCGAGCGTATAGCGGCCGTCCTCGCCGAGCAGCAGTGTCCGGGATTCGCCGTTCCCAGGATTGGACAGGGACTCGAACTCCGCCACCGACCAGTGGAACCAGCGCATGCAGAAGAGCCTCATCGTCAGCCCGTGTGTGACCAGCAGGACGTTCGGCGGATGGTCGGGCGCCTCGAAGCTGCGGTGGAGGCTCTCCAGGAACGCGTCCACCCGGTCGTACACGTCAGCCCCGGACTCGCCCTGTGCGAACCGGTAGAAAAAGTGCCCGTAGGCGTCCCGGTAGACCTTCTGCAGTCTGACGTCCTCACGGTCCTGCCAGTTGCCCCAGTCCTGCTCGCGCAGCCGGGGCTCCTCCCTGACACGCACGAGTTCCGCTTCGAGGCCGAAGGCCCTGAAGGTCTCGTGGGTGCGCCGGTAGGGCGAGATGTAGACGCTCACACGCTCGCCGCCGAAGGTCTCACGCAGCCGGGAGCCTGCGGCCCGCGCCTGGTCCAGGCCCTTCGCCGTGAGCTTCAGAGCGTGGTCGGGCTCGCGTTCGTAGACCGTGTCGTCTGCATTGCCCTCGGACTCACCGTGCCGGACGAGGACGATGCGCTGCGGTCGTGCCATGTACCGACCCTAGATGCCGCCCGACACGATCGAGCAATTGCGCGGACCCCATCGAGCGTATGTGACCAAGGGAACCGTCCTGGGGCGCGCGTCAGACCGTCCATGACGGTTCGAGCTGCACCACGTCCCCGGTGAGCGCCTCGACGTCCCGTTCCGTCTCCGCCCGCGCCGCGAGCCGGGCGGCGCTCCGGGGCCGGTACTTGCCGCGTTCCGCGCTCGACTGCCACATGGACAGCACCAGGAACTCAGGGCCCGGAGCTTCTCCGAAGACTCCGCGCAGCATTCCCGGGGAACCCGCCATGGCCGGGTTCCACACCCGTTGCTGCACGAGCGAGAAGTGGTCGACACGGTCCTCGTACACCCGGCTGTGCGCGACCCTCACCACGTCCGCGTCCGTAAAATCCGGTTCGAAGCCGGTCTTCACGTCGAAGCGGTACTCGAAGAGCTTGACCTGCATGTCCTTGTACATGCCGGACTGCGGGGCGGCCAACCGGTCGTGCCCTCGGGCCATGAACGAGTCGTAGAAGACCCTGTTCTCCCAGAACGCGAACACGTGGGCGACATCGGGCTGCCCTCGGCTCCACCCACCGCTCTGTGTCCGGAATCCCGGCTCACCGAGCAGCCCCGCCCACTTCCGCTGCCCCCGCTCGAAACCGTGGCGGTCCACCACGGTGCAGCGAATCCACTTGACCAGCACTGCGCCATCGTACGGCGCCCGGCACGGCGCGGGTCACGCTCCGGACGTACGGGGGCCGGCCGGCACCGCTCCGCGCACCTTCCCCGGCCACACCATGGCCCGAAAGTGACGTCCGTTTCCAACACGGTTGGTTTCACCGACAGTTACCGACATGATCTGAGGATGGATGAGGTCCGTCGGTTCAGCAGCGAGGAGGCACGTGTGATGAGCACTCCCAACAAGGACATCGAGAAGGTCGAGGTGAGGGTCAAATGGGACCCCAGCGCCGCCGGTGAGCCGGCCAACGACCTCGACATCATCGCGGCCACGTACGGGACGGACGCCCCCTACGGCAGCCCCGCCTATCTCGTGCACTTCGACAGCCGGTCACCGGACGGGACGATCACACTGAACCGGGACAGCCGGACGGGGCAGGGCTTCGGCTTCGACGAGGTCATGACGCTCGAACTGGACCGGCTGTCGGACGCCTACGCGAGGGTCGTGGTGGGTGTGGCCATCCAGCAGCGGGACGGCCACAAGACCTTCGACCGGATAGAGCACACGGCCGTGCAGATCCGCGAGGGCTACACGAATCTGGCGGAGGACGACTTCTCGTCGGTGGGATCCGCCACAGCCGCGGTCGTCGCGGAGTTCGTCCGGGACACCTCGGGGGCCTGGGGCTTCCTCGGGACCCTACGCGGATTCGACGGCGATCCTGATTCGTTCGCCGCCGTGATGGGGAGCCGCGCGGGCTGACACGGGCGGGCCTCAGCCCCGGCAGGGCGAAGGGGACCGGCCGTCGGCCGGTCCCCTTCGTCAACTGCTGATCAGCTGTCCCCGCGGACCGCACCGGACGTTCCGTCCGGTGCGGCTGCGGTCATGCTCAGCTGCACCCGCTGGTCGAGCCGCAGCCCTCGCAGATGTAGCAGGAGCCCGCACGCTGCATCTTCGTACCGCACGAGAAGCACAGCGGTGCGTCCGCGCTGATACCGAGCTGCATCTCGACCAGTTCGGCCGAGGTGTGCGCGGCCCTGGGGGCCGGCTTCTCCGCGACGCTCTCCTCGGACGGGGCGACGGCCTTCAGCGGCTCCACGGGCACCGGAGCGGACTGGGCCAGGCCCTCCAGGTCCTCGTCCCCGAACGCGGGCTCGTACGAACCGGTGTCGAGGTGGCGCTGACGCTCCTCGGCCGAGTGGATACCGAGCGCGGAACGCGTCTCGAACGGGAGGAAGTCGAGCGCCAGGCGGCGGAAGATGTAGTCGACGATCGACTGCGCCATCCGCACGTCCGGGTCGTCCGTCATACCGGCCGGCTCGAAGCGCATGTTCGTGAACTTGGAGACGTAGGTCTCCAGCGGCACGCCGTACTGCAGACCGACCGAGACGGCGATCGAGAAGGCGTCCATCATGCCGGCGAGGGTGGAGCCCTGCTTGGACATCTTCAGGAAGACCTCGCCGAGACCGTCGTCCGGGTAGGAGTTGGCGGTCATGTACCCCTCGGCGCCACCCACCGTGAAGGAGGTGGTGATGCCGGGACGGCCCTTGGGCAGACGCTTGCGGACCGGGCGGTACTCGACGACCTTCTCGACGGCCGTCCGAATGGTGTCCTCGGCCTTGGCGGTGACCGCCTCCTTCTCCTTCTCCTTGGTCTTGGCGGAGAGGGGCTGGCCGACCTTGCAGTTGTCGCGGTAGATCGCGAGCGCCTTGACGCCCATCTTCCACGCCTCGAAGTAGACCTCCTCGACGTCCTCGACGGTGGCCGTCTCCGGCAGGTTCACCGTCTTGGACAGCGCCCCGGAGATCCACGGCTGGATGGCCGCCATCATCCGGACGTGGCCCATGGCCGAGATGGAACGCTCGCCCATGGCGCAGTCGAAGACCTCGTAGTGCTCGGTCTTGAGGCCGGGGGCGTCGATCACGTTGCCGTGGTCGGCGATGTGGGCGACGATCGCCTCGATCTGCTCCGCCTGGTAGCCGAGCCGGCGCAGCGCCTGCGGGACCGTGCCGTTGACGATCTGCATCGATCCGCCGCCGACGAGCTTCTTGAACTTGACCAGGGCGAGGTCGGGCTCGAGACCGGTGGTGTCGCAGGACATCGCGAGACCGATGGTGCCGGTCGGTGCGATGACCGAGGCCTGGGCGTTGCGGAAGCCGTTCTTCGCGCCGAGTCGGATCACGTCCTGCCAGGCCTCCGTGGCGGCGGCCCAGACCGGTGCGTCGAGGTCGTCCATGCGGACGGCCACGGCGTTGGCGTCGGAGTGCTGCTTCATGACGCGCTGGTGCGGCTCGGCGTTGCGGGCGTAGCCGTCGTACGGGCCGACGACCGCGGCGAGCTCGGCGGAGCGGCGGTAGGACGTGCCGGTCATCAGCGAGGTGATGGCACCGGCGAGCGCGCGGCCGCCGTCACTGTCGTACGCGTGACCGGTGGCCATCAGCAGGGCGCCCAGGTTGGCGTAGCCGATGCCCAGCTGGCGGTAGGCGCGGGTGTTCTCGCCGATCTTCTGCGTCGGGAAGTCCGCGAAACAGATGGAGATGTCCATCGCGGTGATGACGAGCTCGACGACCTTCGCGAAGCGCTCGACCTCGAAGGACTGGTGGCCCTCACCGTCGTCCTTGAGGAACTTCATGAGGTTCAGCGAAGCCAGGTTGCACGACGTGTTGTCCAGGTGCATGTACTCGCTGCAGGGGTTCGAGCCGTTGATGCGGCCGGACTCCGGGCAGGTGTGCCACTGGTTGATGGTGTCGTCGTACTGGATGCCGGGGTCGGCACACGCCCACGCGGCTTCCGCCATCTTGCGGAAGAGGGACTTGGCCTCGACCTCCTCGATGACGTCACCGGTCATCCGGGCGCGCAGGCCGAACTTCCCGCCCGCCTCGACGGCCTTCATGAACTCGTCGTTCACGCGCACCGAGTTGTTGGCGTTCTGGTACTGGACGGACGTGATGTCGTCGCCGCCCAGGTCCATGTCGAAGCCCGCGTCGCGCAGGGCGCGGATCTTCTCCTCCTCCTTCACCTTGGTCTCGATGAAGTTCTCGATGTCGGGGTGGTCGACGTCGAGGATGACCATCTTGGCCGCGCGGCGGGTGGCGCCACCGGACTTGATCGTTCCTGCGGAGGCGTCGGCACCCCGCATGAAGGAGACAGGACCCGAGGCGTTGCCGCCGGAGGACAGCAGTTCCTTGGACGAGCGGATGCGCGACAGGTTCAGGCCGGCACCGGAGCCGCCCTTGAAGATCATGCCCTCTTCCTTGTACCAGTCGAGGATCGACTCCATGGAGTCGTCGACGGCCAGGATGAAGCAGGCCGAGACCTGCTGCGGCTGGGGCGTCCCGACGTTGAACCAGACCGGGGAGTTGAAGCTGAAGATCTGGTGCAGGAGGGCGTAGGCCAGCTCGTGCTCGAAGATCTCGGCGTCGGCGGGGGAAGCGAAGTAGCTGAAGTCCTCGCCGGCCTTCCGGTACGTCTTCACGATCCGGTCGATCAGCTGCCGCAGACCGGTCTCGCGCTGCGGCGTGCCGACAGCCCCCCGGAAGTACTTGCTGGTGACGATGTTGACCGCGTTCACCGACCAGAAGTCGGGGAACTCGACGCCACGCTGCTCGAAGTTGATCGAGCCGTCGCGCCAGTTGGTCATGACGACGTCACGGCGCTCCCACGCGACCTCGTCGTACGGATGCACGCCGGGGGTCGTGTGGATGCGCTCGATGCGCAGGCCCTGCTTGGTCGCAGTCGACTTGGCTCCCTTGGTGCGGGAACCTCGTGCCGGGCCGCTCGCCGTCTCTGTCATGCCGCCTCCCATATGTGGGCAAAAACGCCCTGAAGTGCCCAGTTCTTCCCAGGGCACAGTGTGTGTCTGAATGCTCCGGACGCCACGCACACGTCTCGGAACAGGTCTGGTGCAGCCCGCCGCCGGCTCCTCCGCCTCCGGCGGCCGGCTCGATGATCAATCAGCGGCGACCGCGGCGGGGGCGGGGACCCCGGGGGCCTCACCGCTCCCGCACCGCTCTGCGCGGGGCCGCTGTTCGCGGAGCTCCACGATGGCGGCCTCGAAGTCCTCGAGCGAGTCGAACGCCCGGTACACCGAAGCGAAACGCAGGTACGCGACGAGGTCGAGTTCCTGCAGGGGGCCGAGTATGGCCAGACCCACGTCGTGGGTCGTCAGCTCGGCGCTGCCCGTGGCACGCACGGCCTCCTCGACCCGCTGTCCGAGCTTCGCCAGGGCGTCCTCGGTGACGGGACGGCCCTGGCACGCCTTACGGACTCCCGAGATGACCTTGGTGCGACTGAAGGGCTCGGTCACGCCGCTGCGCTTGACCACCATCAGCGAGCAGGTCTCCACCGTCGTGAAGCGACGGGAGCAGTCGGGGCACTGACGCCGCCGCCGGATCGACGTCCCGTCGTCCGTCGTGCGGCTGTCCACGACCCGGCTGTCGGGGTGCCTGCAGAAGGGGCAGTGCATGTCTCCGAACCCTCCTTCACAGCACGACTGAATAGCCCTCCGTGCCCTGTTCAGGGCCCCTGAGGACGGTCACAAGCATAGGCGATGAACCAGACCCCGTCCGACCGGGGACCACTACTTGTGGGTGGCGACAGCGACGCAACCACTACATCTAGGGTTTTACTCCGCCTCCGCCCCCCGCGCGTGTCGCGCTTCCCCGGGGCCGGGAGGCAGCCTACGGCCCGGCACGAGGGTACGGGAAGCGAGCGGAGGGCTGACCCTCGGGCCCGCGCGGCCGCGGCCCCGGGCAGGGCCCGGAAAGGCGCCTCAGGGACCGCCCGGGACACGCACCCCGCACGCGGGGCCGGACCCGCCGGAGGCTAGCGTGGGACCCCGGGAGCCACCGCTCGATCCAGGTCCGCTCGCCAGCTCATACACCTCTCGGCAAGACCGTGACAGCCCTTTATTTGTTTTTCACTCGAACGTGTGTTTGGCGCAACCTTTCGAAAGCTACTACCGTTGGCTAACTAGGGAGAACACTCGAGAGGGGCCGACGTGACCACCACCGCAGACAGTGCAACCATCACTGCCCATGACCACCGCTCCCAGAGCCGACTTGAGCCGGTGCATGCCATGAATGACCCAGTCATGAACGCGGAGGGGCCAGAGTCGGCGCGACCCGCGCGCTCCCTGCCCGGCCGCCCCCCAGGAATCCGGGCGGACAGTTCGGGGCTCACCGACCGGCAGCGGCGCGTGATCGAGGTGATCCGGGATTCCGTGCAGCGGCGTGGATACCCCCCGTCGATGCGCGAGATCGGCCAGGCGGTGGGGCTGTCCAGCACCTCGTCCGTGGCCCACCAGCTGATGGCTCTGGAGCGCAAGGGCTTCCTGCGCCGCGACCCTCACCGGCCGCGCGCCTACGAGGTCCGGGGCTCGGACCAGCCCAGTACGCAGCCGACCGACACCACCGGGAAGCCCGCCGCCTCGTACGTGCCACTGGTCGGCCGGATCGCCGCCGGTGGGCCGATCCTCGCCGAGGAGTCCGTCGAGGACGTCTTCCCGCTCCCCCGCCAGCTCGTCGGTGACGGCGAGCTCTTCGTGCTCAAGGTCGTCGGCGATTCGATGATCGAGGCAGCGATCATGGACGGAGACTGGGTCACGGTCCGCCGCCAGCCCGTCGCGGAGAACGGCGACATCGTCGCCGCCATGCTCGACGGGGAGGCCACGGTCAAGCGCTTCAAGCGCGAGGACGGCCATGTGTGGCTGCTCCCGCACAACGCCGCCTACCAGCCGATCCCCGGTGACGAAGCGACGATCCTGGGCAAGGTCGTCGCTGTGCTGCGGCGGGTCTGAGCTCCGCCGGCCCGGCCTGGGCCCCGGGACCCCTGCGCCGGTCCCGGGGCTCTGACGCGTCTGCGGTGCGTGCCGCGAGTCGACAGGCCCTACGACCGCACAGGCGTCGGACCGAGCGCGGTAGGGCCCGCCCGTGACACCTGACGGGCCGTATCTCGATCGACCGCGGCCCGCCGGTTCACTCCGTGGTCTTGGCAGCCGCGTCGATGGCCGCGAGCGAGCGCCTCGCCTGGTTGCGGTCCGTGGTGTACCAGAAGTCGGGCAGCGAGGCACGGAGGTAGCTCCCGTACCGGGCGTTGGCCAGCCGCGGATCGAGCACCGCGACGACACCCTTGTCACCCGTGGCGCGGACGAGCCGCCCGGCACCCTGTGCCATCAGCAGCGCCGCATGGGTCGCCGCCACGGCCATGAACCCGTTGCCGCCGGCTTCCTCGACCGCCTTCTGGCGGGCGCTCATCAGCGGGTCGTCGGGCCGGGGGAACGGGATCCGGTCCATGACCACGAGCTGGCAGCTGGGACCGGGGACATCGACGCCCTGCCAGAGCGACAGCGTCCCGAACAGACAGGTCTCCGGATCCGCCGCGAAATTCTTGATCAGCTCGCCGAGTGTCTCCTCGCCCTGCAGCAGGATCGGCTTGTCCTGCCGGCCTCGGAGCTCCTCCGCGGCCGCCTGAGCCGCCCGCATCGACGAGAACAGGCCCAGGGTGCGGCCGCCCGCCGCCTCCACCAGCTCCGTGAGCTCGTCGAGCATGTCGGTGCGGGAACCCTCCCGCCCCGGCGTGGCCAGGTGGCGGGCGACGTACAGGATGCCCTGCCTCGGGTAGTCGAAGGGCGAGCCGACGTCGAGGCCCTTCCACTGCGGGATGTCGTCGCCGGCCGTGCCTTCGGGAGCGAGTCCCAGGGACGCTCCCACTCCGTTGAAGTCGCCGCCGAGCTTGAGCGTGGCCGAGGTCAGCACCACCGAGCGGTCGGCGAAGAGCTTCTCCCGCAGCAGCCCGGACACCGACAGCGGCGCGACCCGCACCGAGGCGCCGAAGCGGTCGTGGCGCTCGTACCAGACGACGTCGTACTCGGAGCCCTGCGTGATGCGCTCCGCGACGCTGTGGATGGACTCGACCGACGCCATGGCCTGCTTGCGCACCGCGTCCTCGTCCTGGACGGACTTGTCGCGGGTGCCACCGAGCGCGGTGATCACCGCGCGCGCGGCGTCACGCAGAGCCATCAGCGCGTAGCCGAGGTCCTCCGGAACCTCTTCGAGGCGCCCCGGGAGCGCCAGCTCCATGACCCGCTCGAACCCCTCCGACGCCGTCATCAGGGCGTCGGCGGCCTTTTCGTCGACCAGCTTCGCCGCGCGGCGCACCGCCCGGTTCACCTGGCCGGGGGTGAGCTCGCCGGTGGCCACCCCGGTGACCCGGGAGACCAGCTCGTGGGCCTCGTCGACGATGAGCACCTCGTGCTTGGGGAGCACCGGGGCTCCCTCGATCGCGTCGATCGCGAGCAGCGCGTGGTTGGTGACGACGACATCGGCGAGCTTGGCCCGCTCACGGGCCGCCTCCGCGAAGCATTCGGCACCGTAAGCGCACTTGGTGGCGCCGAGGCACTCACGCGAGGAGACCGAGATCTGGGCCCAGGCGCGGTCCGAGACACCGGGTGTCAGGTCGTCCCGGTCGCCGGTCTCCGTCTCGTCCGACCAGTCGCGCAGGCGCAGCAGATCCTGGCCCAGTTTGCTCGACGGCGCCGCCGCCTCGAACTGGTCGAAGAGCCCCTCCTCCTCGTCCTGCGGGGCTCCCTCGTGGAGCCGGTGCAGACAGAGGTAGTTCGACCTGCCCTTGAGCATCGCGAACTGCGGCCGGCGGCGCAGCAGCGGGTGCAGCGCGTCGACCGTGCGCGGAAGGTCCCGCTCCACCAGCTGGCGCTGGAGGGCCAGTGTGGCCGTGGCCACCACCACCCGCTCGCCGTGTGCCAGCGCGGGCACCAGGTAGCCGAGCGACTTGCCCGTCCCTGTGCCGGCCTGGACGAGCAGATGGGCGTTGTCGTCGACGGCCTCGGCGACGGCCTCGGTCATGGAGACCTGGCCGGGCCGTTCCGTACCGCCGACAGCGGTGACGGCGGCGTGGAGGAGCTCGGAGAGAGATGGCTTCGTCATAGCGCGTCCACCCTACGGCGCTCCACTGACAACAGCAGCCGGTCCCGGACTCACACGGAGGGGTGAAGCGGGTTGGGTACGACGCCGTGGACGGCGGCGTGGGGGCGCTCCGGCCGGTCGCGGTAGCCGTCCAGATGCAGACGGTTGCGGTTGAGACACAGACGCTCGATCGTCGGCGTCAGCATGTCGAAGATCTCGAACCGCTCCTTGAGGTCGGGGAAGCGGCCGTGGTGCCTCAGGATCTCCGCACGGACGAGTGACCAGAATTCACCCTCCGGTACGCCCATCTGTTCCTCGCAGAGCGGGGACAGATAGCGGAAGACGCCCACGAAGAGTCCGGAGTGGATGAACTGGGTGAGGAAGGAGGGGTCCTCCGTGAGCAGGACGGCGCGGACGTCCGGCGGCATCGACGCGTGCTCGGGCAGCGGCCTGGCGCTCACGTTGACGTCGTCGACGAAGTCCTTGATCGCGAGGCGCACCGGCACGTCGTTGTCGTCGAAGACGACGATGGCGTTCTCACCGTGCGGGGAGAAGACCGTGCCGTAGCGGTACAGGAAGTGCAGGAGCGGAGGCAGGAGCGCCGCGAAGAGCCGGGTCAGCCAGGCGGCCGGGGCCAGTCCCGAGCGGGCGACCAGCTCGGCGGTGAAGGAGCGGCCGGCCGGGTCCGTGTGCAGCAGCGAGGCCAGGGTGCGGGCGCGTTCGCCCGGGGCGAGCCGCGGCTGAAGAGGCTCCCGCCAGATCGCCCCGAGGATCTCCTTGAACTGGTAGGGCGACTCGGGGAGATGGTCGTAGAGCGGATGCTCGACGGCAACCGAGGCGACCTCTCCGAGAAGGATGACGCCACAGGTGTCGCGCAGGAACGGATCGCTCTCGCACATCCCCTGGACCCACGCGGTGACGGCCGGGGCGGCGAGCGTGCGTTCGGTCGGCAGACCGCGCCAGACCAGGGTGTTGAGGATCGACAGGGGCAGCTTGACCGTGTGCCGGTCGGGACACCCCACGTTGGTGAAGGTGCGGATGGACTGCTGCGGCAGCCGGAGGTCGGCGTCGGGGTGCAGGGGCACGATGTCGCCGCCGGCGATCGCGGGGGCGAAGAGTGGGACGACCCATTCGTCCCACTGCCACGGATGCACGGGGAGGAACAGGTAGTCGGCGGGGTCGAGCCCGCGTCCACGCAGAATCCTGGTGAAGGACTCCCGGACGTCCGGGTCGAGTTCCTGGCCGTACAGGTCGTCGGGGGTGGCGACACCGCCCACTCCCCGGTAGTCCGCTATGCGGGTGCTCACGGCGATCCACGGCAGTGTGGTGGCGGAGCGGGCTTCCGGTGCGAAGCGGGCCGCGTCACCGGCGGAGAACCCGATGCGTCCCTTGTTCGCCACGAGCCAGGGGTGGCCGGTCTGGTGCCCTTCGAGCTCGGCGTAGGGGAGCTCGGCGAGCTGTGCCGCGCTGAGCGCGGTGTGGTCGAGGCGGGCGTCCGCGGTGAGTGTGGTGGTCAGCTCGCGGATGAGGTGGGCGAGCGTGGCGCCGTCGAGGCCCAGAAGGCGGTGTCCGCGGGCGAGGAAACGCAGTGGGTCCCGGAAGGGTGTCCCGTCGCCGCTCCGGTCCCCGGGCCCTTCGCCGGGGAGCTCACGGATCGTCGCGGGGTCGACGCGCCAGCCGCCGTAGACGCCGCGCCTGGCGTGGAAGACCAGAGTCGCCCCGTCGTCGAGGCGCACGGCGTAGTGGCCGGTCCGCCCCGCGTCGTCGCCGGACCGGGGCACTGGCTCGACGACCTCCTCGTAGGCGAGCTCACCGAGCATCTTGGCGAGGAGCCTCGCGGCCACCCGGTCCCAGACGGTCCGGTTGAGTTCCGGTGTGTCGATCGGCGTATGCGGCTCCGTCTGATGGTGACTCGCGGGATATGCAGGCACGTTGACTCCTCCGGGTGGGACCGATGGGGTTCGAGCGGGCTGTACGGTGCGGCGAGTTGTTCACAGGTGTTCGCGGTGGGCTCGGTCACGGACCATCAGGGCGGCTCGCTTGTCGGGAAGGTCCACTTCCGCGCAGAAGCGGAAGCCGGCGCTCAGGAAGGCGGACACGGACGGGGTGTTGCGCAGGTCCGGCTCCGCGACGACGCGTGCGCAGAGGGGCCGGTTGTCGAGCACGAGATCGGCGACGGTCCTCAGCAGGACGCTCCCGATGCCCCGTCCCCGGTTGCCCACGCCACCGATGAGGAGATGGACCCCCATGTCGTGCGGCCGTGCCGGGTAGTGGCGGGCCAGCGGGTCGAGATCGGCACGGTAGACCTCCCAGTAGCTCATGGGCACACCGTCGAGGACGCCCAGACAGGGGACGCTGCGGCCGTCCCCCGCGAGCTGCCGGCCGAGGTGGGCGGCCGTGACCGAATCCGGTCCGGCGAGCTCCCAGAAGGCGGCGACCGCGGGGTCGTTCATCCAGCGGCTGATCACCGCCAGGTCGCGTTCCGGTTCCACCGTGACCAGCTGGAACACCCCGGCGGAGGTGGTGACGGGGCTCCACCCTCCGGGCCGGCCGACGAGAGCGGAGGCGTCACCCCCTGCGGCCGCGGCCGCAGGGGGGTCACCGAGCAGGGCGAGGAGTTCCTCGGTGAGCCGCAGCTCCAGGGTGTCCTCGGTGCCGGTGGCGTCGGACGGATCGCCATCGGTCTCGGTGTGGGCATCGGCGTGATGCACCGTGACGCTCTCCTCTCGTGGGTTCAGACGGTCATGCCGTGTCGCCGCGGAGTGGATTGGCGATGGTGACGTACACGGACTGCGTGTCCACCGGCCCGACCAGCTCGTCGAGGCCGTGCATCCGGGTCAGCAGGTTGGCCTTGCAGCGCAGTTGCCGGGTTTCCAGAAGGTAGGCGGGCAGGGGGGAGCCCAGCCGTACGGCGCCTTCGAGGAAGCGTCGGAACGCGGCGAGGAGGAGCTGTTCGTCGGCGAGCCGCTGGGCGCCGAACGCTCCGATGAGACCGAACACGTTGTTGATGCCGAGGTAGTAGGCGAGCCGCTCGTCGGTGACGGCGTCCGAGACGAAGGTGTCGCTGACGGCGCCGATGCCCGGAAGCCGTCGTTCGAGCGCGGACCGGTGGGACTCCCGGAAGTAGTAGCCCTGGTTGTCGCGGTACCTGCCGCCGACGGGCCAGCCGTCCGCGTCGAGGATGACGAGCGTGTTCTGCTGATGGGCTTCCAGTGCGACGCCGGCGTGCGCGTCGAGCCAGAGGACGGGGAGGACGACGCGGTCGAGGTAGCGCAGGAACCACTCGGCGCACACCGCACCGGTCGCCCTGCCCGTGCGGGCGGCCAGCGAGTGGATCGTGTCGGCGAGCCGCGAGTGTGTGCCCGCCCGGCCTGGCCACGGGCGGGGGGCGGTGAGGCCGGCGATGCACACGGCGTCGTCGGCCGGGCCGAAGGGATTGTGGCGGAGCATCACGTCGAGGCCGGGGACGGGCCCGCCGTCCGGGTGGTCGACCGCCAGCCATGCGGGATCCCGGACGATGTCGAAGCCCGGGTGCGCCTCCTGCCACCGGTCGGCCAGACCGGTGCGCAGCAGGCGGTGGACCTCGGCCCCGCGGTGCAGTTCCTTGCGGAGGTTCTCCCGGCGGGAGTTGGTGATGCGCACGCCCAGGGACAGCTTCAGCATGACGTCGGAGCCGGGACGGTGCACGGTGCGGACGGAGGAGGTGGGGTGCCAGCGTTCCCCGTGCGGGCCGAGGTCGTGCAGCAGGCCTTTCTCGCACAGTGCGACGACGTCGGGGCGTCGCAGGACCTCCGCGGCCTGCCAGGGGTGGAGCGGGAGGGCCGCGCTCCCTTCGGGGAGGCTCAGGCCTTCGGCGTGCGGAGCGAGGAGTGCTTCCGCCGGAACGGGCCTGCCGGCCTTCGTCCATGTCGACTCCGTGGCCAGCACGGAGCGGTCCACGGCGATCCAGTGGAGCGGGAAGGAACCGCGCAACTCGGGTGAGTAGAGGAGCGTTTCGGACTCGGAGAGGCCTTCGCGGCTCTTGGGTGTGGGGTGCAGGGGGTGGCCGAGGACCAGGGACTGCTCGGCGGTGAGGAAGAGGTCGGCCTCGGACGACGTGATGGGTGTGCGGCGCCGGGCCGCGATGAAGGCAGCCGTGTGCCGTACGGAGTCGGCGACCCTGGCCACCAGATCGACCGCGGAGTTCCGCTCGCTCTCACGGCTCAGGAGCGCGGCCACGGTGACGGCGTCGACGCCCGGTGCGCCCGCGGGCGCGCCCTCCAGGGCCGGGGACCCGAAGCGGTGCCAGCCGGTGGCGGACCAGTGGGTGACCGGGACGATCAGTGCGGTACCGCTTGCGGGAAGGGGCACGCGCAGGGTGTCGCCCTGCGGACGGGGCAGGTCGTTCTCCCTGGTCCAGCAGCGCAGCAGGTTCTCCGTACCGGCCGAGTCGGCGGCCCGGAGCGGATCCGGATGGTCCAGTGGATCCGGCTCCGTGGGGCAGGGGCGGTCGGCCGGGGCGCCGGTGGGGTCGGTCGCCCCGGCACGCGGGGTTCCGTGCGGACCGGCCTTCTGGCGCGGCACGGTCGTCGACTCGACGGCGAGCGGGCCCTCCGGCAGGTCGTGTCCGCGCTGGCGGCCGGTGGGGGGGCCGTCGGCCTCGGGCGGCGTGGGGGTGGGGTTCACGGCTGTCTTCCTTGTGAGGGGTCCGGAGTCAGCGGGTCGGCCCGGCGGCCGCCCGGCGGTTCGGCGAGCACTCGGCCGCTCTCAGCGCGTCGGCGAGGCGGTCGACGACCGCCGTCGCCTGTTCGTCGGTGAGCGTGAGAGGAGGGAGCAGCCGGACCACGGCACCGTGGCGACCGCCGATCTCGACGATGAGGCCCCGGCGCAGGCATTCCTGCTGCACCGCCGCGGCGAGCGCGGGGTCGGGCGGTGGGGCGGAGCCGTTCTCCGCGGTGACGGTCGGCGGCCCGGCCTCGGGGTCGACGAGCTCGATGCCGATCATCAGACCGCGGCCCCGGACGTCACCGATGCTCGGGTGGTCCGCGCTCAGGGCCTGGAGCCTGGCGAGCATGCGCGCGCCCAGCGTTCCGGCGCGTTCGGCGAGCCGGTTCTCCCGCACGTAGGCGAGCGTCGCGGCGCCGGCCGCCATGGCGAGCTGGTTGCCCCGGAAGGTGCCCGCGTGGGCACCCGGCTGCCAGAGGTCGAGCTCCGAGCGGTAGACGATCACGGCAAGGGGAAGCGAGCCTCCGATGGCTTTCGAGAGCACCATCACGTCGGGCACGATACCGCTGTGTTCGACCGCCCAGAAGGTGCCGGTCCTGCCGACCCCGGTCTGCACCTCGTCCGCGATCAGGGCGATGGACCGCTCCTGGGTGATCTCCCGCATCCGGCGCATCCAGCCGTCCGGGGCGGGGTTCACCCCGCCCTCGCCCTGGACCGGTTCGAGGATCATGGCGGCCGGTGCGGGCACACCGCCCTTGGGGTCGTCCAGGAGGTATTCCGTCCAGCGCGCGGCGATGTCGGCGCCGCGCTCGCCGCCCGCTCCGAAGGGGCAGCGGTAGCTGTGCGGGAAGGGCAGTCTCGTCACGCGCACGTCCGTCGCGCCGCCCGATGCGGCCAGCGCGCCCGCGGTCATCCCGTGGTAGGCGCCGGTGAACGAGAGGAGTTCACTGCGTCCGCTCGCCGCACGGACGAGCTTGAACGCCGCCTCGACGGCGTCGGTGCCCGCCGGACCGCAGAACTGGATCCGGGCGTTGTCGGCCAGCTCCTTGGGCAGGGTGGAGAACAGCTCGGTCGTGAAGGTGTCCTTGACCGGTGTGGCCAGATCCAGCACGTGCAGCGGCGCGCCGGAGTCGATGACCTTCCTGACTGCCTCGAGCACGACGGGGTGGTTGTGACCGAGGGCCAGGGTTCCCGCCCCTGACAGGCAGTCGAGGTAGCGCCGGCCGTCCGCCCCCTCGATGGTCATGCCCCGCGCGCGTACGGGCACGATCGGCAGGGACCGCGCATAGGTGCGGGCGGCCGATTCGCGGAGGGCCTGACGCCGCAGGATGCCTTCGTGCGCGGGGGGAAGTCCCACCGGAGCTGGTTCGGTCACGGCCACGGCTGTTCGGTCCTCCTGCTGTAACAGTTGGGTTGCCATGCGTACGGTCCCGCGAAGACGGACCGCGCCCATGAACGCCGTCCGGGTGTCCCCCGTACGTACCAACGACGCGGAACGCGGGAGATCACGGCTGAATCGGAAGATCCTTGCGCAGGCGGAACCGCGGCCCTGGCGCGCACCGTCCCCATCGGCACCGGCATAGTAGGGGCCGCACCGGGGGCGGAGCCGCCGCTCCGAAGCGTGCGCGGTCGAGGCAACTCCGTACCGCGCACCCCGAGTCCGCAGTGCAGTACCGACGTCAGTGACGAAGTCCCAGGGGGATCACCAGATGCGACCCATGCGCCCGACCGATACCGCACACCGCGTGGGGAGTGCCCGCCGCACCCCCCGAGTGTTCGCCGCAGCCGCCCTCGCCGGTGTCCTGACGCTCACCGCCGCCGCCTGCGGGCCGGACGAGAACGGCGCGATCAGCGAACCGAGCAGTTCCACCGGCCAGTCCTCCGACGGGAAGGTCACCATCCCGGACGATCTCAAGGACCGGCTCAAGGAGCACGGGATCGACCTCGACAAATGGCGGGACGGCGAGTGGAAGAACTGGGACAAGGACACGTGGCTGCGTGAGGCCAAGGACTACGTCAACCCGATCATCGAGGACCTCTGGGACCCGGACCGGATGCGGGAGGCCGACAAGCCCCCGGAGAACCCCGTCGACAACGACATCTCCGGCGACGAGGGTGTGACTGACCCGACCCCCGCACCGGTCGAGGCGGCGGGCCTGAAGACCCCGTACCACGACAGCGCGCCCGCGTCCGGGAAGCTCCTGTTCGACGGCCCCGAGGGTTCGATGGTCTGCTCCGCGACCGTCGTGCAGGACCCGGCCCACCCGGGCAAGTCCAACATGGTCTGGACGGCCGGCCACTGTGTGCACGCGGGCAAGAACGGCGGCTGGTACCGCAACATCGCCTTCGTGCCCTCGTACAACGACAGCGGCATGTCGACGGCCGAGCTGCAGAACGCCTCCAAGGAGGAGATCGCTCCGTACGGCCTGTGGTGGGGCCAGTGGGCGCAGACCTCCGACCAGTGGATCAACCAGGGCGCCGCGACCGGCGGGCAGGGCGCTCCCTACGACTTCGCCGTGCTGCAGGTCGCTCCGGAGAAGGGCTCGACAGGCAAGTCCCTCGAGGAGACCGTCGGTTCGGCGCTCCCGGTGGAGTTCAACGCCCCGGCCGTCCCCGAGATCGACAGCATGACGGCGACCGGCTACCCGGCGGCCCCGCCGTACGACGGGCAGAAGGCGCTGCAGTGCACCGACCGGCCGGGCCGCCTGTCGGTCTTCGAGGCGCAGCCGACGATGTACCGCGTCGGCTGCACGATGACCGGTGGTTCCTCCGGTGGTGGCTGGGTCGCGGAGGGGCAGGACGGTGAGCCCGCCCTGGTCTCGAACACCTCCATCGGCCCGGTGAGGGCGGGCTGGCTGGCCGGCCCGCGCCTGGGCAAGGAGGCCAAGGGCGTCTACGAGGCCGTGAGCAAGAAGTACGCGGGACGGTAGACCGCGGCCGTCGCCGGACGGTCGTGCCCGGGCTCCCCACGGTGTCCCGGGCATGACCGACAGCGGGACGACGCACGGAGGCCGGGCCCCCAGGAAGGGGGCCCGGCCTCCGTGCGTCGGTCGCGTCAGTGGGCGACCGGTGCGAACATCCCGAGGTCCGCGCTCAGTTCCTCGTGGACCCGGGCCTTGAGGAGCGTGCCCTCCGGGGTGTGCTCCTCGGAGAGGACCTCGCCCTCGGCGTGCACCCGGGAGACGAGCGCTCCCTGGGTGTACGGCACGAGTGCCTCGATCTCGACGGACGGGCGCGGGAGCTCGGCGTCGATCAGCGCGAGCAGCTCGTCGATACCGGCTCCGGTACGCGCCGACACCGCGATCGCGTGCTTCTCGGTGCGCAGCAGGCGCTGCAGCACGAGCGGGTCCGCCGCGTCCGCCTTGTTGATCACGACGATCTCGGGTACGTCGACCGCGCCGACCTCCCGGATCACCTGACGCACGGCGGCGAGCTGCTCCTCCGGCACCGGGTGCGCGCCGTCGACCACGTGCAGGATGAGGTCGGAGTCGCCGACCTCCTCCATGGTGGAGCGGAACGCCTCGACCAGGTGGTGGGGAAGGTGCCGCACGAAGCCGACCGTGTCGGCGAGGGTGTAGATCCGGCCGCTCGGTGTCTCGGCGCGGCGCACGGTCGGGTCGAGGGTGGCGAACAGGGCGTTCTCCACCAGTACGCCCGCGCCGGTGAGCCGGTTGAGCAGCGAGGACTTCCCGGCGTTGGTGTATCCGGCGATGGCCACCGAAGGCACCTTGTTGCGCCTGCGTTCCTGGCGCTTGATCTCGCGGCCGGTCTTCATCTCCGCGATCTCCCGGCGCATCTTCGCCATCTTCTCGCGGATCCGCCGACGGTCCGTCTCGATCTTGGTCTCACCAGGACCACGGGTCGCCATGCCGCCACCGCCGCTGGAACCGCCACCGCCCATCTGACGGGACAGCGACTGACCCCAGCCCCGCAGGCGCGGGAGCATGTACTGCATCTGTGCCAGCGACACCTGCGCCTTGCCCTCGCGGGACTTGGCGTGCTGGGCGAAGATGTCGAGGATCAGCGCGGTCCTGTCGACCACCTTGACCTTGACGACGTCTTCCAGGTGGATCAGCTGGCCGGGGCTGAGCTCACCGTCGCAGACGACGGTGTCGGCCCCGGATTCGAGGACGATGTCACGCAGCTCCAGCGCCTTGCCCGAGCCGATGTAGGTGGCCGGGTCGGGCTTGTCGCGCCGCTGGAACACGGCGTCGAGCACCTGGGCGCCCGCCGTCTCGGCGAGGGCCGCGAGCTCCGCGAGGGAGATCTCCGCGTCGTGGACGGTCCCCGATGTCCAGACACCGACGAGAACCACGCGCTCCAGGCGCAGCTGCCGGTACTCGACCTCGGTGACGTCCTCGAGCTCGGTGGAGAGTCCCGCGACACGGCGCAGTGCCGCCCTGTCTGAACGGTCGAGCTGGTCTCCGTCCCGCGCTCCGTCGATCTCGTGGCTCCAGGCGACGTCCTCTTCCATCAGGGCGTCGGCCCGAAGGCTCTCGGTGAGGCTCTCGGAGTTGGCTTCCGTGGCGCTCTGCGCGTCCTGCGCGTCCTGGGGAAGGGAGGAAGAGGAGGTCATTGGATCCTTACGTCGATAGAAGTCCGATACGTCAGTCACAACGTGTGACCCCGCCGGAAGATTCCCCCGTGGGGCGATCCACCGGCCGGCCGCCGTGCCGACGCGTCGATAGTGACATGTTCCCGCCCGGCGCGTCACCGGGGTTTCGGTGCCTGCCCGGGGCCCTGCCCGTGCACGGCGGGCGCGGGACTCCCACCGCCTCCGGCGCTCCTGGGCGTCTCGCTGCGCCAGTCGGGGTGCCCCGGCATCGGTGGGGTCTTCTCCCCGTACAGCCACCCGTCGAAGAACGCCGTCAGGTCCCGCCCCGCGATCCTCGACGCGAGGTCCGTGAACTGCCGCGTGGTCGCCGACCCGTTCCGGTGGGCCCGGACCCAGGTGCGTTCCAGACGGTCGAACGCGGCCTCGCCGATCTCCTCGCGCAGCGCGTACAGGATGAGCGCGCTCCCGTCGTACACGACCGGCCTGAACAGGCTGATCTTGTGGTCGGGGGTGGGGGCGTCGGGGCGGGCGGGCGGGCCGCCCGCGGCGCGCCAGGCGTCGGAACGGGCGTAGGCCTCACGCATCCGCCGCTCCATCGGCTTCCGCGCGTGTTCCTCGGCGTAGCGGGCCTCGTACCAGGTGGCGTGTCCCTCGTTGAGCCACAGGTCGGACCAGGACCGCGGGGAGACGCTGTTGCCGAACCACTGGTGGGCGAGCTCGTGCACCATCACGGAGTCGACGTACCACTCGGGGTAGCCGGCCCCGGTGAACAGGGAGCGTTCGAAGAGCGAGAGCGTCTGGGTCTCCAGCTCGAAGCCCGTCTCGGCGTCGGCGACCAGGAGCCCGTACGTCTCGAACGGGTACGGGCCGACCTGCTCCTCCATCCAGGCCAGCTGCGCCGGGGTCTTCTTCAGCCAGGGCTCCAGCTTCGCCCGGTCGGCGGCGGGCACCACGTCACGCACCGGCAGTCCCCGCGGTCCCGTTCGGTGCAGGACGGCGGAGCGGCCGATGGACACCTGGGCCAGTTCCGTCGCCATCGGATGCTCGGTGCGGTAGGTCCAGGTGGTCGCGCCGGCGTGTTCGCGCCTCCCGGCGGGCAGACCGCCGGCGACGACCGTGAACTCCTTCGGCGCGGTCACCCGGAAGGTGAAGTACGCCTTGTCGGCGGGGTGATCGTTGCCGGGGAAGACGCGGTGAGCGGCGTCGGCCTGGTTCGCCATCGCGAGTCCGTCGGAGGTCGGTACCCAGCCTCCGTTGGCCTTGTCCCCCGAGGGGTCGCTCGTGTGCCGGACGGTGATCCGCACAGGCGTTCCCGCCGGGAGCCACGAGGGGGTGTCGACGACCAGGTCCTCACCCGCGGTGGCGAACTCAGAGCCGAGCCCGTCGACCTCGACGGACCGGACGGTGCCCCGCGCGAAGTCGAGGTTGATCCGGTCCAGGGGTGCCGTGGTCCGCGCGTCGATGGTGGTGACCGCTTCGAGGGGCCTGGTGTTGACGCCCGTGTAGGTGAACGAGATGTCGTACGAGAGGACGTCGTATCCGGGGTTGCCCAGGTGGGGGAACAGTCGGTCGCCGATGCCGAGCGGCTCGGGTGCGGGCAGGGTGGCGGCGACGAGGGTGACCGACGCGGTGGCGAGCAGGGCTGCACGCAGTCGGCGGGAGGTGAGCGGCATGGACTACGGCTACCAGCGTGCGCCGTCCGCGCGGGAGTGGCGCGCGCCGCACCACCCGAACGGGGTCGCCCCGCAGCGGCAAGGAGAGGCCGGGGCGGCGGTCAGCCCGTGGCGGCGGGCTGCTGGGCGCGGCTCACGTCGTACACGCCGGGCACGTCACGCATCGCCCGCATGAGGCCCGGCAGGCCTGCGGCGTCCGGCAGCTGCAGCGTGTAGGTGTGCCGGACACGCTGTTCGCTGGGCGGCTCGACGGTCGCCGAGACGATGGCGGCGTCCGCGGTCGCGATGGCCTCGGTGAGGTCGGCGAGGAGCCGGGGACGCCCGAAGGACTCCGCGACGAGGGTGACCTTGTAGTCGGTGGTGCCGCTCCAGTCGCCCGGGTCGTTCCAGCGGGCCCCGACGGCCGCCCGGCCGATCCCCCGCATACGGGCCACCGCCGGGCACTCCTCGCGGTGCACGGTGACCGCCCCGCCGCGCACGGTGAACCCGATGATGCTGTCGGGCGGCACGGGGGTGCAGCATCCGGCGAGCCGGACCGGCGCCCCCGGCATGTCGACGACCACGTCGGCCGCCCGGTCGGCGGCCCGGCTCCGGCTGTTCGCCGTGTCCTCGGCGGGCTGCGCCTGCGGCCTCGGCGTGTCGGGCCGGCTCTTCCCCGCCCCCTGCGCGCCGTCGGGATGGGCGTCGAGCCACCCGGTGATGGCGATCCGGGCGGCGGGAGTGCGCGCGTGGTCGAGCCACTCCGGGGAGGGTCCGGACGAGGCGTCCTGGCCGAGCAGGAGCTGCACGGTGTCGCCGTCGTTCAGTGCGGTGCTGAGGGTGGCCAGCCGGCCGTTGACACGGGCTCCGATGCAGCCGTGGGCCTCGTCGCCGTACTGCGCGTAGGCGGCGTCGACGCAGCTGGCGCCGGCCGGCAGTCCGAGCGTCCCGCCGTCGGTGCGGAAGACCGTGATCTCCCGGTCCTGGGCGAGGTCGGCGCGCAGTGTGGCCCAGAAGGTGTCGGAGTCGGTCGCCGATTCCTGCCAGTCCAGGAGGCGGGAGAGCCAACCGGGCCTGGTCGGGTCGGCACGTTCGCCGTCCGCGGGTTCCGGCTGCTGCCCGGCGGTGGTGCCGTCCTGGGTGTAGGGGTTGCCGAGCGCGACGACTCCGGCCTCGGCGACCTTGTGCATCCGGTGCGTGCGGATGAGGACCTCGGCGACCGCGCCCTCGGAACCGACCACCGCCGTGTGCAGTGACTGGTAGAGGTTGAACTTGGGGGCCGCGATGAAGTCCTTGAACTCGGAGATCACCGGTGTGAGACAGGTGTGCAGTTCGCCCAGGACGGCGTAACAGTCGGCGTCCTCCCCGACCAGCACGAGCAGCCGTCCGAAGTCGGTGCCCCGCATCTCGCCGCGTTTGATCCTGACCCGGTGCACCGAGACGAAGTGGCGGGGTCTGATGAGCACTTCGGCGTTGATGCCGGCTTCCCGCAGGGTGGATCTGACCCTGTCGGCGATCTCCGAGAGCGGGTCCTGCGCACCTTCCCAGGCGGAGATCAGGGCACGGGTGCGCTCGTACTCCTCCGGGTGCAGGATCGCGAAGACGAGGTCTTCGAGTTCCGTCTTGAGCGCCTGCACGCCGAGGCGTTCGGCGAGCGGGATGAGCACGTCCCGGGTGACCTTGGCGATCCTGGCCTGCTTCTCGGGCCGCATGACGCCGAGGGTGCGCATGTTGTGCAGCCGGTCGGCCAGTTTGATCGACATGACGCGGACGTCGTTCCCGGTGGCGACGAGCATCTTGCGGAAGGTCTCGGGCTCGGCGGCGGCCCCGTAGTCGACCTTCTCGAGCTTGGTGACGCCGTCGACCAGGTAACAGACCTCGTCGCCGAACTCCTCCCGCACCTGATCGAGGGTCACCTCGGTGTCCTCGACCGTGTCGTGGAGCAGGGAGGCCGTCAGGGTCGTCGTCTCGGCACCGAGTTCGGCGAGGATGAGGGTGACCGCGAGGGGATGGGTGATGTAGGGCTCACCGCTCTTGCGCATCTGGCCGCGGTGGGAGGACTCGGCGAGTACGTAGGCCCTGCTCAGAATGGACAGGTCGGCGTCCGGGTGGTGCGCGCGGTGCGCCTCCGCCACGTGCCCGATGGCGTCGGGGAGCCGGTCACGGGAGGCCGGCCCGAGCAGGGCGACACGGCCCAGCCTGCGCAGATCGATCCGCGCACGACCGCGCTTGCGAAGGGGAGCACCTGGATTGGCGGCCTCTGCGCTCATGGGGCACCTCCGGCGACGTCGACCGGCAGGGAAGGGATGCGGATGCACCCCAGGGCCGGTGCTTGATGCTATCGACCCCACCACGTGGCGCAGTCCAGCTCTCGCCCAGCGTGAAACGGATCACCCATTCGAGCGAAGCTCTAACCGATCACCGTTTCGACCCATGCGGAGTCGATCACGCCCTCGGCGACGATGACCGCCGGGCCTGTCATGTCGATCCCGCCGTCGGCGTGTTCGGTGATCACCAGGGTGCCGCCGGGGAGGTCCACCGTGTACGTCGCAGGGGCTCCCGTCTGCGCGGGGTCCACGCCGTCCCTGCGTGCCGCCGCGACGGCCACGGCGCAGGCGCCCGTGCCGCAGGAGCGGGTCTCGCCGGAGCCGCGCTCGTGGACGCGCATCGCGACGTGCCGCGGTCCGCGGTCCGCGACGAACTCGATGTTGACGCCGTCCGGGTAGACGGACTGCGGGCTGAACGGCGGTACGGAGAGCAGGTCCCCGGCGTGGTCCAGGTCCTCGACGAACGCGACGGCGTGCGGGTTGCCCATGTTCACGTTCCGGGCGTCCCAGCTACGGCCGTCCAGGGTGACCGTGACTCCGGCGTCGGGGAGCTCCGCCCGCCCCATGGAGACCGTGATGTCGCCGTCCTTGGCGATGTGCACGCGCTTGACCCCGCCCCGGGTCGCGACGGCCAGGTCGCCTTCGGCCGCGAACCCGGCACGCTGCAGGTAGCGGGCGAACACACGGACCCCGTTGCCGCACATCTCGGCGACCGACCCGTCGGCGTTGCGGTAGTCCATGAACCACTCCGCGTCCTCCGCCATGGCGCGGGCGTCGGGGTGCGCGGCGGACCGGACGACGTGCAGGAGTCCGTCGCCGCCGATGCCCGCGCGGCGGTCGCAGAGCCGGGCCACGACGGGAACAGGCAGGTCGAGGGAGTTGTCCGGGTCCGGAACGATCACGAAGTCGTTCTCGGTGCCGTGTCCCTTGAGGAAGGCGATCTGCGAGGTGCTCACGGATCAACTGTACGAGGCCGTGCCGGCGGTTCGCCGGTCCGGGGGCCGCGCCGTCGGCCGCGGCTCCTCAGCGGAGGCGGGCCACGCGCCAGACGGCCAGGGCGACCAGTACCCCGCACACGCCGACGTACAGCGCGATCACCCGCCAGTCGGCGCGCTCGTTCGTTCCTCCGACCGGCAGACCGGGCCAGTTGTGACCGACACGCCGCGCCGCCATCATGCCCCAGCCCGCGGCGCAGCAGCTGATCAGGAGCCCCAGCATCGCCACCACGGCGCCGCCCCCGCCGAACTCGAAGGCGAGCGGGAAGGCGAACATCAGGGAACCGGCCGCCGCCAGCACCACGATCGGTGCGAGCTGCCAGATGCGCACCCGGCGGGCGGGGCGGAGCTCGACCTCGACCTCGGGGACGATGTCGTGCTCGTCCGGCCCGTCAGGGCTCAGACGTCCTGCCTCGTGCCGCGTGTGCGGTGCGTCTCGGTCTGTGTCGCGAGGGCCGGCCTCCATCGCCACGCGCCCTCCCAACTCGGACTCCACTGGTCGATCGATGCTCGATGATGGCACGCCGCCGGCCGCCGAAATGACGGGCGGAGCTTCCCGATGCCATCACGTGATCAGGCTGTTATAGCCCCGCTTGAGGGTTTATGCAGGTCAGGCGCCTGCCGCTGGTCGGCGAGTCAGCCAGAGGTCAGCAATAGCCGCAGGTCAGCGCCGGATTGACCAGCCGCGGCCAGCCAGAGAAGGAACCATGTCGAACAAGCTTGCGCGGAGTATGGGGAGCTTCTTCAGCCCTGCGAGTGCCGCCGCCCGCCAGGCTGCGCGCACCTCTGCACGATCCGCTTCCGCAACACCCGGGGCAAGCAGGCCGAGGAGTCCGGCTTCCCCACCCAGGACGCCGCCGTCGAGCGCCTGACCGAGCTCTGCACCGCCCGCAAAACCACCCCGAGGACCTTCGCCGAACAACAGGAGACCCTCGACGAAATGGCCTTCGAGGAGTACGCGAAGGCATGGTTCGCCCGCAAGCGCGGACTCACCGGCAGCAGGCAAGCCGCGACCGAGTCCCGGATGCGCACCCACGCCTATCCGGAGACCGGCTCACGCAGGATGCGCTCCTTCGACAGCTTCGTGGTGGAACGCTTCACCGTCATCGACCTCGCATCGCGACGTCTGGCCCGCTGGGCGATCGCCGGCCACATGCGCGCGGACCTCGTCATCGACGCCGCGGCGATCCGAACGCGCGGCGGCCTCGCCGGATCGATCATGCGCGTTCGCCCATCCGATCGCGTGGGTGACCTGTCAAAGCCGATGCTGCCCGGACTCGACTCGCTTGCGGGCGGTACGCACCCCAGTGCGCACGCCACAGAGCCATTCGCTCAGGTGACGGCCGCTGCATGCCTTGTCCACTTGGGGACGCCGGGACTTGAAGTACCGGCCGGCCTCGGACAGATCCGTTGCTCGCTGTCGGACACCACGTGCACGCCCACCCAACCATGTGCGGACATACGTCATGCCCGGCCCCACAGATGATGCGGCCGCAAGGCGGTGCGGTCGCGGTCGACCAGGACCGGCCGGCCGGCCGTTCGATGACCTGGGCGGATGGCCAAATGAGTTACTGCAGGGGCGAGTTCCGAATAACCACGTGAGTGGTGCGAGCAGAGCACATGTCACAGGCCGGGGCCCTGTCCGGTCTCAGAGAGAGAACGGACGGAGTGACACCGTTTCCCGCCGATGCCCTCGGTGGACGCTCTGCAGGAGGAGTTCAGCATGACGCATAGCCACGCCGCACAGCCTGACGCACTTCGGAGGGATGAACTTGTCCCGTCGCGTTACGCGTTGAACGTCGGCGACATCGAGGTGTTGGTGATCAGCGACGGGGTGCTTGCCATCGATCCCGCGACGCTTGCCACCAACGCGGAGAAGGCCGAACTGTCGGCCTGGCTCAGTGACAACTTCCTTTCACCTGATGTGATCGACTACCCGCTGAACGTGGCGGTGGTGCGCAGCGGGGAGCAGACCATCCTCGTCGACTCCGGGCTGGGGACGGAGTTCCCGGGTTTCCCCAGGGCCGGGCAGCTGGCCATGAGGCTGGAGGCGGCCGGGATCTCACCCGCGTCCGTGACCGACGTGGTGCTCACCCACCTGCACATGGACCACATCGGAGGGCTGCTCGTCGAAGGCCTGAGGGGGCGGCTCCGCAGGGATCTGCGCGTACATCTGGCAGCGGCCGAAGCCGAGTTCTGGGAAGCGCCGGACTTCTCCCGCACTGCCATGCCCGCACCGGTGCCCGAGGTACTCCGTACGACGGCCGCGCGGTTCCTGGACGTGTACCGCGGCCAGTTGCAGCCGTTCGAGACTGAACGCGAGGTGGCTCCGGGCGTGCTGATCAAGCGCACGGGCGGTCACACCCCCGGCCACAGCATCATCCGCCTGGAGTCGGGCGGCCAACGGCTGACATTCGCCGGCGATGCCATCTTCCAGTGCGGGTTCGACCAGCCCAACTGGTTCAACGGCTTCGAACACGATCCCGAGGAGTCGGCCCGGGTCCGGATGGGTCTGCTGAAGGAGATGGCGGCGACCGGCGAGCACCTGATGGCCTCTCACCTGCCGTTCCCGTCCGTCTGCCAAGTGGCGACCGCCGACAACGCCTTCCGCTTCGTACCGACCGTGTGGGACCACTGAGAGAGTCGTCCTCAATCACGTTTGCGCGCGGGTGCGGACGGACGCGCGGCCCTGCCCCGTCATCTCTTTCGCGGTCCTGTAATGAGTCCGACGCCCTCCGGACCCGGCATGACTGCAGCCCCTGTCGAAGCACGGCTTGGGGGCTGGCATCACCGGGCCCGGGGGGCGTCGGGGGCGCTTTTCAGACCGTGTCCTACATTCTCAGTTCGAGGAATCGTTTGTAGCGGCAGAGAGCGGCTGCGAGTCCGGGAAAGGCCAGGTTGTTGCCTGGTTTCCTCTCGTATCGGTGGTTGAGGCGGCGGTAGCCGGTCGGCCAGGCGCCCTGGACGTGTCACTCCCAGTCGTGCACGCCCGGGGCTGAGGCGAACCTTGGACGTGGGTTCGTCCGCCCCCGCTGCAGCCGTACGGGCTGAACACGCATACCTCGGAGCGGGGCAACATAGCGCGGGATCGCCGGTTAACCAAACCGGCGATCCCGCGCACCATCGATAAAGCCCCGAAACCTTGGAATCGCTCTGAGCTGCGTCGATGCAGCACTGAAGCTTCCCGCTACACGTCGTTCTCGTGGTCATGCGATCAGGCTGTAACCGCTCGTTCGACCAACGCCAGCGCCCGGCCCGGGAGTTCTCCGCGCTGCTCCTCGGCGCCACTCAGCCACTCCACACGCGGGTCACGCCGGAACCACGAGTCCTGACGGCGCGCGAAGCGTTTGGTGGCGCGTACGGTCTCCGCGCGGGCCTCGTCCTCGGTGCACTCCCCCGCGAGCGCCGCGAGGACCTGCTGGTATCCGAGCGCACGCGAGGCGGTACGCCCCTCGCGCAGCCCCCGGGCCTCCAGAGCGCGCACCTCCTCCACGAGCCCGGCCTCCCACATCCGGTCCACGCGGGCGCGGATCCGTTCGTCCAGTTCGGGGCGCTCGACGTCCACACCGATCTGGAGGGCGTCGTAGACCGACTCGTCTCCGGGGAGATTGGCGGTGAAGGGCTTGCCCGTGATCTCGATGACCTCCAGGGCCCGGACGATACGGCGCCCGTTGCTCGCCAGGATGGCCCGGGCCGCCCCGGGGTCCGCGGCGGCGAGCCGGGCGTGCAGGACGCCGGAACCTTGCTCCGTCAACTCCTGTTCGAGCCTGGCGCGCACCTCGGGGTCCGTCCCGGGGAATTCGAGGGCGTCGATGGCGCCCTTCACGTAGAGGCCCGATCCGCCGACCAGGACGGGGGTCCGCCCTTCGGACAGGAGCCGGTCGATCTCGGTGCGGGCGAGCCGCTGGTATTCGGCGACGCTCGCGGCCTCGGTGACGTCCCAGACGTCCATCAGGTGGTGAGGGACACCGTCACGCTCGGGAAGCGTCAGCTTCGCCGTGCCGATGTCCATGCCGCGGTACAGCTGCATGGAGTCGGCGTTGACCACTTCGCCGCCGAGCTGTTGGGCGAGGAACACTCCCAGGTCGGACTTCCCGGCCGCGGTGGGACCGACGACGGTGATGACGCGGGGGGCGGGAGCTGGGGTTCTCACCGGGACAGTGTCCCAAACTTCGGGACGCGTCCGGACCGGACGGCCGGGTGCTCCCGCTCCGCCCGGCACGGAACCTCTCACTCCGCCCCGCGCGGACGGACACGGCGAGTGACGCGAGTTTGCTCACAGCCGAGTAAAATGTGAGCACAGCCCCCCAGCACGGAAGGTGACCCCATGGGTTTCCTGGACAACCTGAAGGCCAAGCTGGCTCCGGCCAAGGAGAAGGTCGGCGACCTCGCGCAGCAGCACGGGGACAAGATCGACCAGGGCCTCGACAAGGCCGCCCGCACGGTCGACGAGAAGACCAAGGGCAAGTACAGCGACAAGATCGTGTCCGGCACGCAGAAGGCCAAGGACGCGGTCGACCGCCTGGGCAACAAGAACGAGGGCGGCACGCCGCCTCCGCCGCCCGCTTCCTGACGCGGGTCCCGGAACCGAGGGTCGTGGAGCGAAGCCGCTCCACGGCCCTCGGCCGTGCCGGTGGAGGGACCGGCCGGTCAGGACCAGGCCGCGACGGCGTATCCCACGCCGTAGGGGGCGTCCTCGTACAGCAGCCGCCCGTCGAGGCCGGCGCCCCGGGCGGCGCCCGCGAGCACCTGCCAGGGAGCCCGGCCCGCCGCCTTCAGTTCGTGCGCGAGCGACTCGTCCAGGGCGCTGAGCGCGGCGAGGTCGGCGCTGCCCAGCGCCCGCACGGCCGCCGCGTCGAAGTCCGCCGCCCGCTCGTCCAGGTAGCCGGGCGCCTTGACCGTACGGCAGGCACTGCCGTCGCCCATGACCAGCAGGGCCACGCGGTCCGCCCTGGCGGCCAGCTCCTCGCCGGCGCTCAGGCAGCGGTCCGCGGCGAGAGTCTCCCCCCACTCCGAGCCCCTCGGCCGGGGCGCCGTCCCACCCTGCCAGGTCCAGCAGCCAGGCGCCGACGGCGAGGGACGCCGGGAGCGGGCGTTCCGGTGCCGGCGCTCCGGCGGGCGACTTCCCGAGCCGCACGGTCAGGTCGACGCCGAATCCGGCGAAGGAGCCGACGCTGCCCGGAGGGAACGGCCCCCGGCCGTCCGGCCCCGCGGGCCCGGCCACGATCAGCAGGTCCGGCTGCGCGGCGGCGAGCACGCCCAGCGCGTCGAGACAGGCGCTTCTGGCGGCGTCGAGCTCGGGCCCGGCTCCCGCGGCCACCTCGGGCACCAGGAGCGGCGGGCAGGGACAGACAGCGGCGGCGGCAAGCATGCCGGTCAGCGTACTCAGTCGCAGCCGCATCCCGGGGTGGCGGCCGCGGGAAGCGGGGCGGGAGCGCCGATGCCGGGCAGGCCCAGCATCACGCCCGCGGGCCGGTCGGCGGGGGTCGCGTTGCGCTTCTCCCAGGCGTCCCCGGACCGCGTACGCCGGACGCCCAGGGGCGCGCCCTCGGCGAGCAGGTGGTGCGGGGCGGCGTAGCTGATCTCGACGGTGACGACGTCGCCGGGGCGTACGTCCTCGGACGGCTTGGTGAAGTGGACGAGCCGGTTGTCGGGGGCGCGGCCGGAGAGCCGGTGGGTGGCGCCGTCCTTGCGGCCCTCGCCCTCCGCGACCATGACGTCGAGGGTGCGGCCGACCTGCTTCTTGTTCTCCTCCCAGGAGATCTCCTCCTGGAGGGCCGACAGGCGCATGTAGCGCTCCTGCACGACCTCCTTGGGGATCTGGTCCTCCATGTCGGCGGCGGGTGTCCCGGGGCGCTTGGAGTACTGGAAGGTGAAGGCGTTCGCGAAGCGGGCCTCACGCACGGCGTGCATCGTCTGCTCGAAGTCCTCCTCGGTCTCCCCGGGGAAGCCGACGATGATGTCGGTGGAGATGGCGGCGTCCGGCATGGCGGCGCGCACCTTCTCGATGATCCCGAGGAAGCGCTCCTGGCGGTACGAGCGGCGCATGGCCTTGAGGATCGTGTCCGAGCCCGACTGCATCGGCATGTGCAGCTGGGGCATCACGTTCGGCGTCTCGGCCATCGCCGCGATCACGTCGTCGGTGAAGTCGCGCGGGTGGGGCGAGGTGAAGCGGACGCGCTCCAGCCCCTCGATGGCGCCGCAGGCCCGCAGCAGCTTGGAGAAGGCCTCGCGGTCACCGATGTCGGAACCGTAGGCGTTCACGTTCTGTCCGAGCAGCGTGATCTCGCTGACGCCTTCAGCGACGAGGGCCTCGATCTCGGCCAGGATGTCGCCGGTACGCCGGTCCTTCTCCTTGCCGCGCAGCGCGGGGACGATGCAGAAGGTGCAGGTGTTGTTGCAGCCCACGGAGATCGACACCCACGCCGCGTAGGCGGACTCGCGGCGGGTGGGCAGGGTCGAGGGGAACGCCTCCAGGGACTCGGCGATCTCGACCTGCGCCTCCTCCTGGACGCGGGCGCGCTCCAGCAGCACCGGCAGCTTGCCGATGTTGTGGGTGCCGAAGACGACGTCCACCCAGGGGGCGCGCCGCACGATGGTGTCGCGGTCCTTCTGGGCCAGACAGCCACCGACGGCGATCTGCATCCCTGGGCGCTTCGTCTTCATCGGGGCGAGGCGGCCGAGGTTGCCGTAGAGCTTGTTGTCGGCGTTCTCACGCACCGCGCAGGTGTTGAACACGACGACGTCGGCGTCGCCGTCCGAGCCCTCGGGGGCACGCACGTAACCGGCGCCCTCCAGCAGCCCCGACAAGCGTTCGGAGTCATGGACGTTCATCTGGCACCCGTAAGTGCGTACCTCGTAGCTCTTCTGGACGTCCACTGCTTCGCTCCGGTTGCCGCTGGTCATGGCACAAGGGTAGGCGGTGACCGCGACTCTCCCGCCGCCGGAGCCTGTGGCCCCGGTCCGGCCTGGCCAGGACGGGGCACCGCCTGGCAGGATCGCGCCATGCTGCACGCACTGTCCAGATTCGGCCGGCGCCGTACCCTCCTCGGTGGCGGCGCCGCCGTGGTCGTGCTCGGACTGCTGTCGTGGTGGGTGCTCCCGCTCGGCGACGCGGAGCCGAGCGGTTCCCTCACCTTCTCCACCGGCGTGCGCAGCGGGGTCTACCAGCGGTACGGACAGCGGCTCGAGGGCGCGCTGGCCAAGGACATGCCCAAGGTGTCGATACAGCTGCAGAACAGCGAGGGTTCGCAGCAGAACATCGAACGCGTCGCCACCGGCAAGGCCGACTTCACCATCGCCACCGTCGACGCGGTGGCCGCCTACCTGCAGAGCGGCAAGCCGGGCGGCGAGCGGCTGCGCGGGTGTGTGCGGCTGTACGACGACTACGTCCAGCTGGTCGTGCCCAGGGGCTCGGACATCAGCGAGGTGTCGGACCTGAGGGGCAAACGGGTCGGCGTCGGGCAGAAGGGCTCGGGCGTGCTCCTCGTCGCGGACCGGCTCATGACCGCGGCGGGCGTCGACCCCTCGGAGGACATCACCCCGGTCGAGGCCGGGATCGACACGATGCCGCAGCGGCTGGCCGACGGGGAACTCGACGCCTTCTTCTGGTCCGGCGGGCTGCCGACCGGTGCGGTGGAGGAGCTCTCGCAGAAGCTCGACGTCAGGCTGGTGCCGTTGGAGTCGTCCCTGATCAGCAAGCTCCAGGCCGCGGGCGGGTCCACCCGGCACTACAGGTCCGCGGTGATACCGGCCGACGCCTACGACCACGCGCAGCGGGGTGAGACGGTCCAGACGGTGGCGGTCGCCAACCTGCTGATCACCGCGGACCGCGCCGATCCACGGATGACGGAGGCGTTCACCCGAACCGTGATCGACAGCAGGGACCGGATCGGGCGCGAGGTGCACGCCGCGCAGCTGGTGGACCTGCGGACGGCGATCTACACCGATCCGCTGGAACTGCACGAAGGGGCCAAGCGCTACTACCGCTCGGCCAAGCCCTGAGCCCGTCGGCGCGGCCCCCGCGGGGCACGGTGACCGTCACGAGCGGGCCGTGCCGCCTCAGACCTGCGGGGCCTCGCGGGGCACGGTGACCGTCACGAGCAGGCCGTGCGGCTCGTGCGTGCCGTAGCGGATGGTTCCGCCCCCCGCGGTGAGCAGCGCGCGCGAGATGGAGAGTCCTAGACCGGACCCCTTGATGTTCTGGTGCCGTCCGCTGCGCCAGAACCGGTCGCCGACGCGCTCCAGTTCCTGCTCGGTCAGCCCGGGCCCCCGGTCGGCGACGACGACCGTCGCACCGGTCCCGTCGGTGCCCGTCGTGACCCGGACCTCCTCGCCCTCGGGCGTGAACTTCAGCGCGTTGTCGATGACGGCGTCGAGCGCGCTGGAGAGGGCTATCGGATCGGCCCAGCCGGTGACCGCGGGGGCGCCGTCCAGCGTCAGGCGGACGCCCCTCTCCTCGGCGAGGGGCCGCCACGCCGCGACACGCTCACCGGTGAGGGCGCCGATGTCCGTGAGCCGGATGTCCGCCTCCGCGTGCTCGGCCAGCGCGAGGTCCAGCAGGTCGTCCAGGACGTTCGCCAGACGCTTGCCCTCCGTCCGGACGGACGCGATCTCCTCGTTGCCCTCGGGAAGTTCGAGCGCGAGAAGCTCGATCCGCAGAAGCAGCGCCGCCAGGGGGTTGCGCAGTTGGTGGGAGGCGTCGGCGACGAAGGCGCGCTGCTGCTCCAGCACGTCCTCGACGTTGTCGGCCATCTCGTTGAACGACTTGGCCAGCCGCCTGAGCTCCGGTGGGCCTTCGGACACGACGACCCGTGAGCGCATTCTGCCGCTGGCGATGTCGTGGGTGGCCGCGTCCAGGGTCCGTACCGGCAGCAGCACCCAGCCGGTGAGACGGAAGGCGGCACCCAGGGCCACCAGCATGGCCAGGGCCTCGCCCAGGGCGATGAGCAGCCAGCCGCGCATGGTTCTGGAGCGCATCTCATCGGTGGGCGAATCGGTCACGACGACCGCGACCACGTCACCGTCCCGGACCACCGGGGAGGCCACGGCGAGTCGGCCTCTCTGCCACGGCCAGACCTGCGCCGGGTCGTGGGACCGCCGGCCGAGCAGGGCTTCGCGGAAGGCGTCGCGGCCCTCCCCCTCGTCGGGCAGGGTCCAGCCGTCCGGGGCCTTGGCGAGGGCCCTGTCGTCCCGGTAGAAGACGCCGGCTCTGATCCCGTACACCGAGTCGTATGCCTCGAGTTCGGTCTGCAGGATCCGCCGCCGCTCGTCCGAGCCCTCGACCGGTTCGCTGACGAACTGGGCGAGTGCGGCGAAGCGGGCCGTGTCGTCGATCCGGTCGATGACGACCCGCTGCTGCTCGGCGGCGGCCACCCGCACGGCGAGCGGAAATCCCAGGGCGAGCAGCACGGCGGCCATGAGGACGATGAGCAGGGGGAGCAGGCGGGTGCGCACAGGGCGTGGATCCTCAGGCCGAGGGCGGTACGAGGCGGTAGCCGACGCCCCGTACGGTCTCGACCAGTGCGGGGAGCCGCAGCTTGGAGCGCAGCGACGCGACGTGCACCTCGAGGGTGCGTCCCGTTCCCTCCCAGCTCGTCCGCCACACCTCGCTGATGATCTGCTCCCGGCGGAAGACCACGCCGGGACGTTGGGCCAGCAGCGCCAGCAGGTCGAACTCCTTGCGGGTGAGCTGGACCTCCTGGCCGTCCACGCTGACCCTGCGGGTGGGCAGCTCGATGTGGACCGAACCGATCCGGAGGGCCGCGAGCGGGGTCGGGCCCGTCTCCTCGCCGGCCGTCCTGCGCCGGGCCACGGCGTGGATCCGGGCGAGGAGTTCACCGGTGTCGTACGGCTTCACGACGTAGTCGTCGGCGCCCAGGTTGAGACCGTGGATGCGGGAGCGCACATCGGAACGCGCGGTCACCATGATGACCGGGATCGCGGAACGCTTGCGGATCTTCCCGCACACCTCGTAGCCGTCCTGGTCGGGCAGCCCGAGGTCCAGGAGCACGACGCCGAAGGGTTCCTTGTCGGCGGGCAGCAGCGCCTGCAGCGCCTCCTCGCCGCTGCGGGCGTGCACGACCTGGAAGCCGTGCCGCCCGAGAACGGCGGACAGGGCCGCAGCGACGTGGTCGTCGTCCTCGACGAGCAACAGCCTCACGCGCCCTCCTCTTCCGTTCGTGTCGTCCGGGACGGTCGGAACTCTTCCGTGACGGCCCGCGGATGTTCCGCAGGGTGAATCCTCGCGTACGCCGTCGATTCACACGGTCCCGCAATAGGGCATCCACGCCGATGACAGGTGTGCCAGTCAAGACCATGGTCGTTACCAGTGGGTTTCCGTTACCCACCCGGTACGCCGACGTGCGCGCCGTGGCGTCCCGTTCACACGGAGTGTCCGGGCTGAGGCCGGATCGTTATGCTCAATTTCCGCTCAGATGTACTGACGATGATCGCACGGCGTCACTAGGGTCCTTCCCTAACCGAGGAGGACGGAGCAAGAAGCCGATGAGCGGAGTGTCAGTGACCAAGGCCGCCGAGGATGCCGCACCTGCGGGGGACGACCTTGTCGTACTGAGCAACGTCAACAAGCACTTCGGCGCGCTGCATGTGCTCCAGGACATCGACCTGACCATCGCCAGCGGCGAGGTCGTCGTAGTCATCGGACCCTCAGGGTCCGGGAAGTCCACGCTGTGCCGCACGATCAACCGCTTGGAGACGATCGACTCGGGCGCGATCTCGATCGACGGCAAGCCGCTGCCCCAGGAGGGCAAGGAGCTCGCCAGGCTGCGTGCCGATGTCGGCATGGTCTTCCAGTCGTTCAATCTCTTCGCGCACAAGACGGTGCTCGAGAACGTGATGCTGGGCCAGATCAAGGTCCGCAGGACGGACAAGGGCCTCGCCGAGGAGAAGGCCCGGGCGCTGCTCGACCGCGTGGGGGTCGGCGCACAGGCCGACAAGTACCCCGCGCAGCTTTCCGGCGGCCAGCAGCAGCGCGTCGCGATCGCCCGCGCGCTGGCCATGGACCCCAAGGTCATGCTCTTCGACGAGCCCACGTCGGCGCTCGACCCGGAGATGATCAACGAGGTCCTGGAGGTCATGCAGCAGCTGGCCCGGGAGGGGATGACCATGGTCGTCGTCACCCACGAGATGGGCTTCGCCCGCTCGGCGGCCAACCGGGTCGTCTTCATGGCCGACGGCAAGATCGTCGAAGAGGCCACGCCGGACCAGTTCTTCAGCAACCCGCGCAGCGACCGGGCCAAGGACTTCCTGTCGAAGATCCTGCACCACTGATATCGACGACCTACGACACGAGGATTGTTCACATGAAGCTCCGCAAGTCGGCCGCCGTTGCGGCCATCGCCGTGATCGCCCTGACCGCGACCGCCTGTGGCGGCAAGGAGGGCTCCGCCGGCGACAAGCCGTCGGGCGTCAAGCCCGGTTCCTCGGAGGCGCCGAAGCTTCCGACGTACACCGTCGCGACCGGTGTCGACCTGGACTCGGCGGCCTTCAAGGAGGCGAAGAAGCGCGGCAAGCTGGTCATCGGCGCCAAGGCCGACCAGCCGTACCTCGGCTTCGAGGACCAGTCGACCAAGGAGCGTTCCGGCTTCGACATCGAGATCGCCAAGATGCTCGCGGCCGACCTCGGCTTCTCGGACAAGCAGATCGAGTGGAAGACGGTCGACTCCGGCATCCGTGAGACGGCCATCTCCAAGGGCCAGGTCGACTACTTCGTCGGTACGTACACGATCAACGACGAGCGCAAGAAGCAGGTCGGCTTCGCGGGCCCGTACTACAAGGCCGGCGCGGACCTGCTGGTGCGCAAGGACGAGACCTCCATCACCGGCAAGGAGTCGGTGAAGGACAAGAAGGTCTGCTCGATCGTGGGTTCCACCCCGCTCCAGGAGATCAAGAAGCCCGAGTACGGCGCGCAGGTCGTCGAGCTGGCCAAGTACTCGGACTGCGTGCAGCAGCTCCTGACCAAGCAGGTCGACGCCGTCACCACCGACGACTCGATCCTCAAGGGCTACGCCGCCGCCAACTCCGGCAAGCTCAAGGTCGTCGGCAAGCCCTTCACCGACGAGCCCTACGGCGTCGGCCTGGCCAAGGACGACAAGGTGCTCCGCGAGGCGATCAACAAGTCGCTGGAGACCCACGTCAAGGACGGCACGTACAAGAAGATCTACGAGGCGACCCTCGGCCTGTCGGGTTCGGACTACACCGAGCCGCCGGCCATCGAGCGCTACTGACGCAGCTCCGTCGCTGACGTCCTGTCACTCACGTCCTGTCACTGACGTCCTGTCACTGACGCCTCCCGCGTGAGTGAGGCCGTCCCGTAGGCCGCCTTCCCTGAGCACGGCGGCCTGCGGGACGCCACCTTCCCCTGCCCTGATGCCGCTGACCGCCGACGCGGAGACCC
Organism: Streptomyces sp. JH34; assembly: GCF_029428875.1. Classification (NCBI taxonomy): domain Bacteria; kingdom Bacillati; phylum Actinomycetota; class Actinomycetes; order Kitasatosporales; family Streptomycetaceae; genus Streptomyces; species Streptomyces sp. JH34. The sequence continues at coordinate 1,833,169 of NZ_JAJSOO010000001.1, forward strand.
CATGAACGTATTGCTCGACAACTTCCCGGAATACCGCGACGGCTTCATAGGCACCGTGTCGATCACCGTCATCAGCTCGGTCATCGCTCTGGTCCTGGGCGTCGCCATAGCCGGCTGCCGGGTTTCGCCGGTGCCGCCGCTGCGCTACTTCGGTACCGCTTGGGTGACCCTGCTGCGCAACACCCCGCTCACCCTGCTCTTCCTCATCTTCTTCTTCGTGGTGCCGGAGATCCTCTTCCCGGGGATGAGCCCCTTCCTGCTCGGCTCACTGGCCCTCGGCTTCTACACCTCCTCGTTCGTGTGCGAGGCGGTCCGGTCGGGCATCAACACCGTCTCCCTGGGACAGGCCGAGGCCGCGCGCTCGATCGGTATGACGTTCACCCAGACCCTGCGGATCGTGGTACTTCCGCAGGCCACCAGGTCCGTCATCCCGCCGCTGAGCAGCATCTTCATCGCCCTCACGAAGAACTCGGCGATCGCCGGTGCCTTCAGCGTCGCCGAACTCTTCGGATGGCAGAAGCTGATGAGCGACCGGGGCTACGAGATCACGCCCGTCTTCATCTGGGTGGCCCTCGGCTACCTGGTCGTCACGTTTGCCATCAGCGGTCTCTTCCGGCTGCTCGAGCGCCGTATGGAGGTCGCCCGATGAGTGCCAGCGTTCTCTACGACACACCGGGCCCGAAGGCCGCTGTCCGCAACCGGATCTACGCCGTGGTCGGCAGCCTCGCCATCCTGGCCCTGATCGGTGCCAGCGTGATGCGGCTGTCCGACAAGGGGCACCTCGCCCCCGAGATGTGGGACATCTTCAACTACGCGGGCATCCGGCAGAACATCGCCGACGCCGTCCTCGCCACGCTCAAGGCCTTCGGGCTCGCGGCGGTCGGGTCGCTGATCCTCGGCGTACTGCTCGCCGTCGGCCGGCTCTCGGACCACAAGCCGGTCCGCTGGTTCGCCATCACCTTCATCGAGCTCTTCCGCTCGATCCCGCTGCTGATCACCATCTACGCCATCTGGGTCGGCTTCCTCACCGACTACTCGATGTGGGCCCTGGCGCTCGGCCTGTCCGTCTACAACGGCTGCGTCCAGGCCGAGGTGCTGCGCGCCGGCATCAACTCCGTGCCCAAGGGGCAGAGCGAAGCCGCTTACGCCCTCGGGATGAGCAAGACCCAGGTCATGGTCAGCGTGCTGATGCCGCAGGCGGTCCGTGCGATGCTGCCGACGATCATCAGCCAGCTGGTGGTGACCCTCAAGGACACCTCGCTCGGCTTCATCATCCTGTACCCGGAGCTGCTCCAGACCGCGCGTCTGATCGCCTCCAACACGCAGGTCAACGCCCAGTACCCGTACGTCTCGACCATCGCGGTCATCGGCACGATCTATGTGACGATGTGCCTGATCCTGTCGGCGCTCGCCACCTGGATCGAGAAGCGTGGCCGTCGGGCCAAGACCGGTATCGCGGTGGCCGCGGCCGCCGAGACCCCGGAGGTCCTCCCCGCCGGCAGCATCACGGCGCCCCCCACCGAGGACGGCGCGGCCGACGGCAAGCCCACCGACGGGGGCACCGTCAAGAAGGACTGACCGGGTCCAGGACGCCCGCGTCGTCATGACGCGTCGTCAGCCCACTCCGCGCACAAGGCAGCCCGTCGGTCCACCGGCGGGCTGTCCGGGTTCCCGGCCCCACGCCCGGGAAGGCGGCGCGCTGTGGCCGGTGCTCCGACCCCTGGTACGGCAGGAGGCCCGAGAGCTGCACGGGTTGCGTGGGGCGGCTACGTGGGCGCTCCGTCCCGCTGTCGCTTGACGCGGACAGCGGCAGTGGGTTGCATTCGTTCTGTGATCGCGTCCCGAACCACCGCCGCCGCGCCCCCTCCTTCCTCCCTCTCCTCCGCCAACTCCTCGACCACCGCTGGAGGGTTCGCACCGTGGACCCGGTGATCGTCGTCGGTGCCGGGCCGGTCGGGCTGGCGTTGTCGCTCGCCCTGGCGGCCCAGGGTGTCCCGTCCGTGCTGCTCGACGAAGGGCCCGGCAAGGACGAACCGCGTCCGGCACGCACCGTCGTGCTGCGCGAGGACACGGCCGACCTGGTGGAACGGCTCGGCTGCCCGGCGCTCCACGCCGAAGGACTGCGGTGGTCGGGCTGGCGCTCGGTACGGCGGAAGCAGCTGGTACGGGCCGTGCCCCTGGGCGACGACGAAGGTACCGTCCCACTGCCGTCGCCCGTGCACCTGCCCCAGCACGCGCTCACCGGTGGGCTACGGGCGGCCGTCGCGGCGCACGATCTGGTCGAGATGGTGCCGTTCAGCCGGATCGACACGCTGGAGCAGGACGCACACGGCGTCACGGTCCACACCCGTGAGCCCGGATCGACCTGGTGGCGCGGGAGTTACGTGGTCGGCTGCGACGGAGCGAGGTCCACGGTGCGCAAGCTCCTGGACATCAGGTTCCCCGGCCGTACGGCGGTCGAACGGCACGCGGTGGCCGCGCTCCGCGCCGAACTGCCCTGGCCGGGCGAAGCCGTACTGCACCGCTCGCCACCCTGGCGCTCCGGTGGTACGGAGGTCACCGCCCGCCCGCTGCCCGGCGGGGTCTGGCGGCTCGACTGGCTCCTACCGCCACGCGGTGAACTCGTCACCCCCGACGCCCTCATCACCAGGATCCGCGACACCCTGGAGGGCTGGTGCGGCGAGACGCCGGCCTACGAACTGCTGGACACGGGCGTGTACACGCTCCATCACCGGCTGGCCAGGCGATGGCGGTCGAAGCGTGCCTTTCTCGCCGGGGACGCCGCGCACCTGCTGGGCGCGCTCGGAACCCAGGGCCTCGACGAGGGGCTTCGGGACGCCGAGAACCTGGCCTGGAAGCTGGCGCAGGCCTGGCACCAGGACGCCTCCGAACTCCTCCTCGACAGCTACCAGGCCGAGCGCAGGGCCGCCGTCGCCTCCCGGCTGCGCGCCGCCGACCAGTCCCTGCCGATACTGCGGGGCGGTGCGGGCCTCCGGACGCTCGTACCCGGCGCCTCGCGGGGACACGACACGCTGTTGGCGGATGGTCATCTGGGATGCGGGCCGCTGGGCGCGCCCCCCTCGTACACGCACTCCCCCCTTTCGCCTCGACACGCTGATGGACACACGCCGGTGGGGACCGCCCCGGGTGCACCGGTCGCCGATGTGCGGGTGACCGCGCCCGACGGGAAAGCCGTGCGGCTGCGTGACCGGCTGGGACTGGGAAATCTGCTGGTGATCCTGGTCGCACCGGGCACCGGGGTGTGGGACCGGCGGCACTGGCTGACCGCCGGGGTCATGCCCCGGCTGGTCGACGCGGTGGGTGCCCTCCCGGTGAAGGCCGAACTGCTGGTGACGGAGAACTACCCGGGTGCGACGGCCCACACGGTGCTGCTGGTCAGGCCGGACGGGCATCTCGTCGCGGCCTTCAACGGGGTACGGCCGGCCGAGTTGTTCGCGGCTGCCGACGCCGCGCGCGGGGGTGGCGCGGAAACGGCGCAGGACGACCGGACGCGCACCACTACGAGCTCCGACCGGACTGCGGACGTCAATTGACCGCCGCAGGCGCACATGGTGTACTCCGGAACATGACCGACACCGATGTGCGCCTGTGGCGGAGGGTCCATATGGACCTCGTCCGCTACGCGGGCTGCGTGTGTCGCCCGTCCTGCTGAATCGCCTTCCCCGGCACGCCGTGCTGTCCCGCGCGCGGCCGTGCTCCCGCGCGAACTTCTCAGGACGGCCCCTGTGTCTGCACTCTCTTCTTCCTTTCCCGCTCCCACTTCCGCGTCCTCTTCCGATTCCACGCTGGCAGTCGGCTCACAGCCCGCCGACTCACCACCCGTCGTCGGCGCGGAGGCCCCGGTCGATGTCCCGGCCGGTGTCCCCGCCGGCAGCGGCGCGGAGGCCCCGGCGCCGACCGCCGCGGAGCTGCTCGACTTCGTCCGCCGTACCGCCGAGGACGCCGCGCTCGTGGCTTCACTCCCTCTCGATCCCGAGGGGCGGACGTGGCTCCGGCTCGACGGCCCGGGCGGCAGCGAGGCGTGGCTGATCAGCTGGCCGCCCGGCACCGGCACCGGCTGGCACGACCACGCAGAGTCGACGGGAGCGTTCACCGTCGCCGCAGGCGCCCTCAGGGAGCACTCGCTCGCCGCACGGCTGCCCACCGACGGCTGGAAGACCCTCGAACTGAGTGAGGGCGTCGACCGGACGCGGCTTCTGGGGACCGGCCAGGGCAGGGCCTTCGGCCGGCACCATGTCCACGAGGTGCTCAACGAGGCCGGAGACGAGCATGCCGTGTCGGTGCACGCCTACTACCCGCCCCTGCCGCAGATCCGCCGCTACAGCCGCTCGGGAGCGGTGCTGCGTCTGGAGCAGACAGAACGCCCGGAGGACTGGCAGTGAGCGACGCAAGCCAGGAACAACAGGACCCGGTGGGCATCGACGAACTGCTCGAACAGGTGCGGGCGGGCTATGAGCGGGTAGGCCCCGAGGAGGCCGCAACCGCCGCTACCGAGGGCGCGCTACTGGTCGACATCCGCTACGCGGCGCTGCGCGAGAAGGACGGGCTGATCCCCGGCGCTCTGGTCGTCGAGCGCAACGAGCTGGAGTGGCGGCTCGATCCGCGGGGCAGCCACCGTGCCCCCGAGGCGACCAGCCACGACCTGCGGGTCGTGGTGATCTGCAACGAGGGTTACGCGTCGAGTCTTGCGGTCGCCTCGCTGCGGGCACTGGGGCTGCGCCGGGCCACGGACCTGACCGGCGGCTTCCAGGCGTGGCGCGCGGCAGGGCTCCCGGTCGCCCTCTGACCGGTGGCCCCCGGGCCCCGGCCGGGGCACTCGGCTCAGCGGGCGCCGAGCCCCCGGGCCGTGTGCATCTGACTGGGCCCTGCGCGTGCGTGCCCGGACCCCGGACCTCTGGCGTACTGGTCACGCCCTCCAACCCTGGGGACGCGGCCTCCCCCGCCACCGGCCTGCCCACGTCGGCAACCAGCCCGTCCCTCCAGGGCCCGGCCGGGGCCCGGTCCCTGGAAACCGCCGACCGAGGACCGGGCCCGCGCCGCGGTACCGGCTGCCATCGGCTGCCAAAAGCTGTCGCCATCGCCTTTCCCTGTCCTGTCCTGCCTGTCCGGGCTGTCCTACCTGTCCGGGCTGTCCTGCCTGTCCGGGTTGTCCTACCTGTCCGGGCTTCGCGCTTGGACCGGCAGGACAGGGCCGGATGCCCCTCCGACCCACCCGATCGCTCCACTCCGGTGGAGCGATCGCCGCGCGCGACGGACATTCGCCTCATCCCTGAGGACCGGAATGTACGGAGATGTCGCGCCGATGGAAACCGCTCAGCTCACCCCGGAACAGCTCGACTCACAGTCCTCCCGTCTCCATGACACGGACGCATGGCAGCGCATCGTCACCGGCTGGGAGCGCACCACTCAGGAACCTGCTCCCCCTGTGCCCGTACCGGCCGGGGAGACGCGGCGGGCGGCACCGCCCGTGTACCGGGGCGACTGGCGAGATCTGCTGTCCGTGCCCGTCGACCGGCTCATCGCGGACTCTCTGCGGGCCCTGCCGGCACGGCAGGCCCACGAGCGACCGCTCCCCGGACGCTTCGGCGCCGTGCTGCCCGAGCGTCTGCACGCCTGGCGCCGCATCGGACAGCCCGATGTACGCCCGTCGACGCACCTCGCCCACGCGCGGCGGATCCTCACCGAGTGGGGCTGGCAGAACACGCCCTACCGCCTGCGCAACGCCCGAGGAGCACGCTGCGTCTGCGGAGCCATGCTGACCGCGCACCGCCTCGGCTACGGGTCGCTCGACACCGTCGACCGGGCCGGGGCCTGGCTCATCACCGAGCTGCGCGCACAGGGTTGGACGGGCCTGATCGGCCCCTGGAACCGCCATCCCGGCCGCACCGCCGAGGACGCCCTGGCCCTGATCGACGCCACGATCAGCCGGGCGTCGCTGGCAGGCCACTGAGACAGGGGCCGAGCGACCACGAACAGGGTGGTCGCCGAAGCCTTACGCCCCTCACCGCACCGCCCCTCACCGCGTCCCTCACCGCACCGTTCCTCACTGCACAGCACCGCCCCGTGAGCAGCCTGCCTGTCGGCGATAGCCCCCTCCGCCACCGCCGCAGCCCGCTTCACATGACGTACGCACCCGGTCCCCGTCCCGATGCGGTTCCCCCGTCCCCCCGGCCCGGCCCCTTTCACGTCGAGGACCGGGCAGCGTCCCGTGTTTCCACCCGCCGGACGACTGCGTTCCCCCGCTCCCCCGGTCACCTGTCAGAAGGGCTCGTCCAGCCCTTCCGTGTCCTCCCCCTCCGCCTCGATCGCCTGACGCACCACGCGCAGTGCCATCCCCTCGCCGTACCCCTTACGCGCGAGCATGCCCGCGAGCCGCCTCAACCGCTTGTCCCGGTCCAGCCCACGGGTGGAGCGGAGCTTCCGCGCCACGAGCTCCCGGGCGGTCTCCTCCTCCTGCTCGGGGTCGAGCTGCCCGACCGCCTCGTCGATCACCGTGGGGTCGACCCCTTTGGTGCGGAGTTCCCGCACGAGGGCGCGGCGGGCCAGCCCCCTGCCGTGATGCCGGGACTCGACCCAGGCGTCCGCGAACGCCGCGTCGTCGATCAGTCCCACGTCCTCGAACCGCGAGAGCACTTCCTCGGCGGCCTCGTCAGGAATCTCCTTCTTACGCAAGGCATCGGCCAGCTGCTTACGGGTCCGCGGGGTCCCGGTCAGCAGCCTGAGACAGATGTTGCGCGCCTGCTCGACCGGGTCCCGCGGTTCCCCCTTCTCGGCCCTCGACGAGGAAGGGGAACCGCTGCTTCTAGAGCGGGAGCGGGAACCACGACCCGCCCCCTCGCCGAACCCGGCCCCCGGGCCGGGCTCCGGGGAATCCCCGGACGGTTCTGCGGCGTACTCGGGGCCGGGTGCCGCACCGGCGTCGGTGCCCGGCCACTCCGTGCGACGCGTCACGGTCTAGCTCTTGGCCGCTGCGGCCTTGGCGGTCTTGGCCTTGGTCGCGGGAGCCGGCACCGACTTGGCCGCGGCATCGGCCGGGGCACCCGCGGTGACCGCGGCATCGGCCGCGGGCTCCGCCGCCGGGTCCTCGGGACGGACGCCGACGCCGAGCTTCTCCAGGATCTTCCTCTCGATCTCGTTGGCGAGGTCGGGGTTGTCCTTGAGGAAGTTGCGGGCGTTCTCCTTGCCCTGGCCGAGCTGGTCGCCCTCGTACGTGTACCAGGCGCCGGCCTTGCGTACGAAGCCGTGCTCCACGCCCATGTCGATCAGACCGCCCTCGCGGCTGATGCCCTGGCCGTAGAGGATGTCGAACTCGGCCTGCTTGAAGGGGGGCGCCACCTTGTTCTTCACGACCTTGACGCGGGTGCGGTTACCCACGGCGTCGGTGCCGTCCTTCAGCGTCTCGATCCGACGGATGTCCAGACGCACCGAGGCGTAGAACTTCAGTGCCCGGCCACCGGTCGTGGTCTCCGGGGAGCCGAACATGACCCCGATCTTCTCGCGGAGCTGGTTGATGAAGATCGCGGTGGTCTTGGACTGGTTCAGCGCACTGGTGATCTTACGGAGCGCCTGGCTCATCAGACGCGCCTGCAGACCCACGTGCGAGTCACCCATCTCCCCCTCGATCTCCGCACGGGGCACCAGGGCCGCGACGGAGTCGATGACGATCAGGTCCAGCGCACCGGAGCGGACCAGCATGTCCACGATCTCCAGGGCCTGCTCACCGTTGTCAGGCTGCGAGAGGATGAGGCTGTCGATGTCGACGCCGAGCTTCTTCGCGTACTCCGGGTCGAGGGCGTGCTCCGCGTCGATGAACGCCACGGAACCGCCGAGCCGCTGCGCGTTCGCCACGGCGTGCAGCGTCAGCGTCGTCTTACCGGAGGACTCCGGTCCGTACACCTCCACCACACGGCCGCGCGGCAGACCGCCGACGCCGAGCGCCACGTCGAGCGCGGTCGACCCGGTGGGGATCACCTCGATCGGCTCGTTCGGCCGCTCACCGAGGCGCATCACCGCGCCCTTGCCGAATTGCCGTTCAATCTGTGCGAGCGCGGCGTCCAGCGCCTTCTCGCGGTCGGTTCCTGCCATGGGTTCCACCCGATTTGCTTGAGTCGATCGCTTCACGTCACAGACGCTAACCCCTGCCACTGACAATGGGCCTCGACGTCCTCCCGGCCTGTGGACAACTCCACGGTCGGGCCCGGCAAAACCCGGCCGGAATTCCATAAGAATGGATGTTCGATTTCGGTGTCAAGCACACCACGCCGGACCGGCGCCGACGGCCGCCGCGGCTCATGACCGTCAGGATCGACGAGTTCGACGCACTCGACGAGCCATGACAGACCTCATTCTAGTTTCAGGTGATATGCGGACATATCAGAGGAATGCGCGAGGATGAAGGGTGGAAAGGGTGCCGTAGACACGCCGTGTCGTAGGCACACCCCTGCCCCCACGGCCGCGAAACACTCGCGGACCGGCTACCGCGCGTCGTCCCCCGCCCCGCGGCCACGCGCCGCGCGGCGGATCCTGGACAGCACCGGCTCGCCACGGCGCCAGCGGTGACCGCCCTGGACCCTCGGGTCGTCCGTCACCTCGTACCGCTTCACGTAGGCACCCAGGAACGCCTGGAGCGTCGCGACGGCCGGGATGGCGATCAGTGCCCCGACTGCGCCCATCAGCGCGGTACCCGCGACCACCGAGCCGAAGGCGACCGCCGGGTGGATGTCGACCGTCTTGGACGTGAGCTTCGGCTGCAGTGCGTAGTTCTCGAACTGCTGGTAGACCACGACGAAACCGAGCACCCACAGCGCGTACCAGGGGTCGACCGTGAAGGCGATCAGCATGGGCAGAGCACCCGCCAGATACGTGCCGATCGTGGGGATGAACTGCGAGACGAGACCGACCCAGACCGCGAGCGCGGGGGCGTAGGGCACGCCGAGGGACACCAGCAGGATGTAGTGCGCCACGCCGGAGAACAGCGCCATCAGGCCGCGCGAATAGATGTAGCCACCGGTCTTGTCGACCGCGATCTCCCAGGCGCGCAGGACCTCGGCCTGGCGGGACGGCGGCAGCACGGAGCACAGCGCACGCCGCAGCCGGGGGCCGTCGGCGGCGAAGTAGAAGGAGAACAGGAAGATCATCAGCAGCCGGAACAGCCCGCCCAGCACGGTGGTGGAGACGTCGAGCACGCCGGTCGCACTGTTCTGCACGTATCTCTGGAGCCAGTCGGAGTGCAGCAGGCTGTCCTGCACCTCGACTCGGGAGAGCTCCGTGTGGAAGGTCTGGTTGACCCAGTTGATCACCGAGTCGAGGTACTTGGGGAACTCCTCGACCATGTCGACGATCTGGCCGGCGAGCATCGAGCCGAGCAGGACGACGAAGCCGATACCGGCGATCAGCACGGCGATGAAGACCAGGAAGGTGGCGAGGCCCCTGCGTATCCCGCGCCCTGCCATGCGGCTGACGGCAGGCTCGATGGCCAGCGCGAGGAAGAAGGCGATGAGGACATTGGTCAGCAGACCGATGAGCTGGTAGAAGGCCCAGCTGCCCAGCTGGAAGCACCCGTAGAGCGCCAGGGCGAGGACCATCGCGCGCGGCAGCCAGCCGGGCATGCGGACGGGGCCGGCGCCGTGCGGCGGACCGGGTGGTGCGGCCGGCGGGACGGGCGGCGAGGCGGGCGGCTGGGTCTGGGCGGTCTCGTCTGTCAGTGCCACGGGACAAGTTTCGCTCACCGCGGTGACAGCCGGCCGCCCGGCCCGGCGGCGCCCGCCGCGAGCGGCCCCGTCGCCCGGCGTGACCAGGTGACACGCTCGTACCGGTGTGGCGGTACCCCGCCGCTCAGCGCCTGTCGGGGGGTACGCCCACCGCCGAGCAGACCCCGCGCCAGACGTCCTTGGCCTCCCAGCCCGCGGCGAGGGCCTCGTGCACCGTGCGGCCGCCGAGCTCCGCCATGACGTGATCGCGCGCGAAGGAGTCGGCATACGTCTCGCCGAAGTGATCCGCCATCCGTTCCCAGAAAATCGTCAACCGCATGACCCCAGTATCCCGCTCCTGAGAGTGCAGCCGGGCCGGGAGCCCCTGCCGTCGGCGTTTTCCCCTCTACGGTCGGTCCATGGCTGGAACCGGAGCACATTCCCTTGCCCGCGCCGAGCAGTTCATCTGGCTCACCGCACGCGTTCTCGAGCAGCGGCGGTTCGCCCATCTCTTCCTGGGAGGGGGCGCGGACGCCGTCGAGACCGCACTCGCCGCCCATCTGAACGAGGACGGCGGCTACGGTCACGCTCTCGAACCCGATCTTCGCGGCCCTGTGAGCCAGCCGCTGCACACCGCTCACGCGCTGAGCGTCCTCGATTCGATCGGCCGCTGCGACGGTCTGCGCGTGGAGCGGATCTGCCGCTATCTGACGGACGTGTCGACCAAGGAGGGCGCCCTGCCCGCGCTCCTTCCGTCCCAGCGCGGATATCCCGCGGCCCCCTTCATCCCCGTCGTGGACGACCCACCCGCCGAACTCCTCGCGACCGGACCTGTGGTCGGGCTCCTGCACCGCAATCAGGTGTGGCACGCCTGGCTCTTCCGGGCCACCGACTTCTGCTGGGCAGCCGTCGACGCCTTGGAGCAGTCCCACCCGTACGAGATCGAGGCGGCGGTCGCGTTCCTCGACGGCGTCCCGGACCGGTCACGTGCCGAGGCGGCCGCCGACCGACTCGGACAACTGGTGCGGGAGCAGAGGCTGGTGGTGCTCGACCCGCAGCGCCGCAGGGAATACCCGGTGGCCCCTGGTTATGCCCCGGGGGAGCACCATTTCCCGCACGACTACGCACGCACGCCCGGATCGCTCGCCCGGCGGTGGTTCAGTGACGGTGAGCTGCAGAGGTCTCTGGACCATCTGGAGTCCGAACAGCAGGAGGACGGTGGCTGGCCGGTCAACTGGCGTCAGTGGGCGCCCGGAACGGCCCTGGAGGGCCGCCCGATCGAGACGCTGAAAGCCCTGCGGACCCTCAGGGACCACGGTCGCGGACCGCTCTGACGCGTCCGGATCAGAGCAGCGCCCGCGCGAGGGCGGTGACCCCCACGGCGGCACCGACGACGACCAGGAAGGGAGCCCGCAGGACGAGGGCGAGTGCGGCCGCGGCGAGCCCTGCCGCTCGGGCGTCCAGGACCAGATGCTGTCCGGCGCCGAAGGTCTGCTGGGCCGTGAGGGCGGCGAGCAGGGCCACCGGCAGGAGCGCCGCCATCCGCTGCACGAGGGGGCGTTCCAGGACTCCGGCGGGGACCAGGAGTCCCAGGAGCTTGGCGAGGTAGCAGCCCACGGCGGTGAGCCCGATGGCGATCCAGATGTTCATCGGCCCTCCGTGGGCGTCGTGCCTTCGGTGACGGTTCGGTCCGTGGAGCTCCGGCCGCGGCCCTTGAGGAAGAGGACGACCGGCGCCGCCAGCGCGGAGGCGAGCACGGGCGCGCCCGCCGGCAGCACCGGCAGGAGGCCCAGCGCCAGCAGGACCGCGAGCCCCGCTGTGACGCGCTCCGTGGTGCTCTTCAGCATCGGTGCGAGCAGGGCGAGGAACACGGCGGGGCTCGCGGCGTCCAGCCCCCAGGCATCCGTGTCGCCGAGCGCCTCCGCCCCGAGCGCTCCGACGAGCGTGGTCAGGTTCCACAGGGCGTAGAGAGTGAGCCCGGTGACGGTGAACCCGATGCGTGCGGCACGCCTGGTGGGCTGGGGCAGGGTGACGGCGGTCGTCTCGTCGATGACCCACTGGGCGGCGAAGGGGCGCAGTACGCGTGGCAGGGCGAGGAGCTGCGACAGCCGGAGCCCGTAGAAGGCGTTGCGGACGCCCAGGAAGAACGCCCCGGCCGCGGCGGTGTAGGGGTTGCCGCCGGCCGCGAGGGCGCCGACGAGGGCGAACTGCGAGGCGCCGGTGAAGACGAGGAGGCTCAACGCGCAGGTCTGGAGAAGGGTGAGTCCGGAGCCTGCCGAGGTCACGCCGAAGGCGAATCCGGAGAGACCCACGGCTGTGCCCACGCCGAGGGCGTCCCGGACGACGGCGGCGTCCGGCTTCTCGGTGCCGGCGCCCGGCGTCCCGAGGGCGCCGGTGCTCTGAGGGGATGCTGTCTGTTCTGCCACGCCCGAGACGCTACGTCGAGGTGCCCCCGCCGGTCTTGTACGTTCTTGCACGCTCGCGCCGGTAGGCCCCCGGAGTCACCCCGACGATCCGGGTGAAGTGACGGTTGAGGTGGGGCTGGTCGGTGAAGCCGACGGCGGCCGCCGCCTCGGCGGGGGCGGTCCCCGCGTCGAGCATGCGCCGCGCACGCCGCACGCGGGCGTCGGTGAGCCAGGTGTGCGGGGGCATCCCGTACTCCTTCTTGAAGGCGCGCAGCAGCGCGAAGGGGCTGGTCCCCAGTTCCGTGGCGAGTGCTTCCAGGGTGGGCGGGCGCTCCATCCGTTCCTCCAGCGCCGCCCGGGCGCGTAGGGCGTCGCGGGCACCGGCGCGGTGCGAGGTCCTGGTCGGCAGCACACTGCCGTGGCGGTCGAGCAGCCCGGCCACCAGGACGCGCAGGACGCTGTCGGCGGCCAGGGCGTTGCCCTCCTCGGCCGCCCGGTGGACCTCGGTGATCAGCCGGGCGGCGAACGGGTCCCGCACGCAGGTCTCGGTGAATGCGACCGTCCCGCGGAGGCTCGTCAGGTCGGCCGCGATGTCGTTGACCACCTGGGCGGACGGGTAGAGCGTGGCGTACACCCATCCCTCGGCCACTCCGGCGCGGGCGCTGTGCGGCACCTCCGGGTTGATCATGACCACGGTGCCGGGGCCGGCGTGCACGGTGCCGCCGGGGAGGCCCACGTCCTCCACACCTCTGGAGACCGAGCCGAACACGAAGCCCTCGTGGCTGTGGCGCGGAAAGGTGTGGCCGACATAGCGGGCGCGCAGCAGATCGAGCTGGGGCAGCTCCGTGTACTGCCAGTGCCTCGCCCACTCCTGTGTCGTGTCCACCTCCGGCATATTCGTATTCTCGCAGGTCCAGGCAGTGCGGGAAGTCCGTGGAGGTGAGCGGCGGGCACGTCCACCGGCCGTTGTCGGTGGTGGGGTGCACGATGGGGGGCATGGCAGGTTCCGCACTCGATTCGTTCTCGCCCGCGACCCGCAGCTGGTTCGCGGGCGCCTTCGACGCGCCCACCGCGGCGCAGGAGGGGGCCTGGCGGGCCATCGGCGAGGGTTCGGACGTGCTGGTCGTCGCACCGACCGGTTCGGGCAAGACACTGGCCGCGTTCATGGCCTCGCTCGACCGGCTGGCTGCCGTCCCGCCGCCCGCCGAGGCGAAGAAGCGCTGTCGCGTGCTGTACGTGTCACCGATGAAGGCGCTCGCCGTGGACGTGGAGCGGAATCTGCGGTCGCCACTGACCGGGATCCGTCAGGAGTCGGTGCGCCTGGGTCTGCCCGAGCCCGAGGTACGGGTGGGGATCCGTTCCGGGGACACCCCTCCTGCCGAGCGCCGTTCGATGGCGACGAAGCCCCCGGACATCCTGATCACCACCCCCGAATCGCTGTTCCTGATGCTCACCTCCTCGGCCCGGGACGCGCTGGCCGGGGTGGAGACGGTGATCGTGGACGAGGTGCACGCCGTCGCGGGCACCAAGCGCGGCGCCCATCTGGCCGTGTCCCTCGAGCGCCTGGACGAGTTGTTGCCGCGTCCCGCACGGCGTATCGGGCTGTCGGCCACGGTCCGCCCGGTCGACGAGGTCGCGCGGTTCCTGTCGCCGCAGCGGAAGGTGGAGGTCGTCCAGCCCCCGTCCGCCAAGGAATTCGACCTCTCCGTCGTGGTCCCGGTGGAGGATCTGGGCGAGCTGAGCGGCTCCCCTGCCACGGGTGACGAGGGCGGCCAGGCGGAGAAGCCGTCGATCTGGCCGCATGTCGAGGAGCGGATCGCCGATCTCGTCCAGTCCCACCGCTCCACGATCGTCTTCGCCAACTCACGGCGGCTGGCGGAGCGTCTGTGCAACCGGCTGAACGAGATCGCCTACGAGCGGGCGACCGGCGCCGCGTTCGAGGAGGAGCCGGGCACCGGCGGGCCCCTGCCCGAGGCCCACTCCCCCGCCGAGATCATGGCGCAGTCCGGGGCGGCGAAAGGGGCTCCGCCGGTCCTCGCCCGCGCGCATCACGGCTCGGTCTCCAAGGAGCAGCGCTCCCAGGTCGAGGAGGACCTGAAGGCGGGCCGGCTGCCCGCCGTGGTCGCCACGTCCAGCCTGGAGCTGGGAATCGACATGGGCGCGGTCGACCTGGTGATCCAGGTCGAGTCACCGCCGTCCGTGGCGTCGGGGCTGCAGCGGGTGGGACGCGCCGGACACCAGGTCGGCGCCGTCTCCACCGGCGTGGTCTTCCCCAAGTACCGGGGCGACCTGGTGCAGGCGGCCGTCGTCACCGAGCGGATGCGCGAGGGCGCCATCGAGGCTCTGCGGATCCCGTCCAACCCCTTGGACGTGCTCGCCCAGCAGATCGTCGCCACGGTCGCACTCGACAGCTGGCAGGCCGACGACCTGCTCGCCCTGGCACGCCGGGCCGCTCCCTTCGCCTCACTCCCCGAGTCCGCGTTCACAGCGGTGCTCGACATGCTCGCCGGGCGCTATCCGTCCGACGCCTTCGCGGAGTTGCGGCCCCGCGTGGTGTGGGACCGCGTCACCGGCACGGTCACGGGCCGCCCCGGTGCCCAGCGGCTCGCCGTCACCTCGGGCGGCACCATCCCAGACCGCGGGCTCTTCGGTGTCTTCCTGGCCGGCGCGGACCCCAAGAAGGGCGGCGGACGCGTCGGTGAGCTGGACGAGGAGATGGTCTACGAGTCCCGGGTCGGCGATGTCTTCACCCTGGGCACCACGTCCTGGCGGATCGAGGACATCACGAGGGACCGTGTGCTCGTCTCGCCCGCCCCCGGTGTCCCGGGCCGCCTGCCGTTCTGGAAGGGCGACCAACTGGGCCGGCCGCTGGAGCTGGGCCGCGCGCTGGGCGCGTTCCTCCGTGAGCTCGGGGGGCTGTCCCCCGAGGACGCCAGGCTGCGGCTGCTCACGGCCGGGCTCGACGCCTGGGCCGCGGACAACATCCTGTCCTACCTCGACGAGCAGCGCCGGGCCTGCGGCCATGTCCCGGACGACCGGACCGTCCTCGTCGAGAGGTTCCGCGACGAGCTGGGCGACTGGCGGGTCGTGGTGCATTCACCGTTCGGCGCCCAGGTGCACGCCCCGTGGGCGCTCGCCCTGTCCGCCCGGCTCAGCGAGCGGTACGGAATGGACGCCCAGGTGATGCACGCCGACGACGGCATCGTTCTGCGGCTTCCGGACGCCGATCTGATGGGGCTCGACCTCCTCGACTTCGACCCGGTCCAGGCGGACGCGGCCGGGACAGGCGGGGAGGCGGGGCGGGGCGACACCGGCCCGGGATTCCCCGCCGCGGGGTACGACAACGATCAGCCTCCCGTCGCGGCCGCCGACGTGGTGTTCGACAAGGGAGAGATCAGCCAGGTCGTCACCGAACAGGTCGGCGGATCGGCCCTGTTCGCCTCCCGGTTCCGCGAGTGCGCCGCGCGTGCCCTGCTGTTGCCCCGGCGGAGCCCCGGCAAGCGGACCCCGCTGTGGCAACAGCGTCAGCGCGCCTCTCAACTGCTCCAGGTGGCATCCGAGTTCGGCTCGTTCCCGATCGTCCTCGAAGCGGTCCGCGAATGCCTCCAGGACGTCTTCGACGTGCCCGGACTCACCGAGCTGATGGGCGATCTGGAGGCCCGCCGGGTGCGCCTGGTCGAGGTGACCACGCCCGAGCCGTCACCCTTCGCCCGCTCGCTCCTGTTCGGATACGTCGCCCAGTTCCTGTACGAGGGCGACTCGCCCCTCGCTGAGAGACGGGCGGCAGCCCTCTCGCTCGACTCCCACCTCCTGGCGGAGCTGCTCGGCCAGGCGGAGCTGCGCGAGCTGCTCGACGCCGACGTCCTCGGCGAACTGGAGCGTGAACTCCAGTGGCTGACGGACGACAGGAAGATCAAGGACGTCGAGGGCGTCGCCGATCTGCTGCGCGTACTCGGCCCCCTCACCGCCGCCGAACTGTCGGAGCGCGGCGCGGACGCCCCCTGGGCCCCGGAGTTGGAGACGTCGCGACGCGCCATCCAGGTCCGCATCGGCGGGACGGCTCACTGGGCAGCCGTGGAGGACGCGGGCCGGCTGCGCGACGCACTCGGCACCGCGCTTCCGGTAGGCGTCCCCGAAGCGTTCACCGAGCCGGTCAAGGACCCCCTCGGCGATCTCCTCGCCCGCTACGCCCGTACGCACGGCCCGTTCACCAGCACACAGGCCGCGAGCCGCTTCGGCCTCGGCATCGCCGTCACGGACGGGGCACTTCAGCGGCTCGCCGCGTCGGGCCGTGTGGTCCAGGGGGAGTTCCACCCGGCCGGTATCGGCCAGGAGTGGTGCGATGCCACGGTCCTGCGACGGCTTCGCCGCCGGTCGCTCGCCGCGCTCCGCCAGGAGCTGGAGCCGGTCCCGCCCGCGGCGCTCGCCGGCTTCCTGCCCCAGTGGCAGCACCTCGGCGACAACAGCCTGCGCGGGATCGACGGACTGGCACGCGCCATCGAGCAGTTGCAGGGCTCACCTGTTCCCGCGTCCGCCCTCGAGAAGCTGATCCTGCCGAGCCGCGTCGGGGGATACACCCCCGCCATGCTCGACGAGCTCACGACCACCGGCGAGGTCGTCTGGGCCGGGGCGGGGGCCCTGGCGGGAAAGGACGGCTGGATCTCCGTCTACCTGGCGGACAGTGCGCCGCTGCTGCTCCCGCCGCCTCACCCGCTGGAGAAGACCGCGCTGCACGAATCGGTTCTCACCGCGCTTTCCGGCGGGTACGGCCTCTTCTTCCGGCAGATCGCCGATCAGGTCCGGGCCACTACCCACCCGGACTGCACCGATCCGCAGCTGGCCGACGCTTTTTGGGATCTGGTCTGGTCCGGCCGTCTCACCAACGACACGCTCGCCCCCTTGCGTTCACTCCTCGGCTCGGGGCGCACTGCGGGATCCACCGCGCACCGCGCGAGGCGCAATGTTCCGCGCGGCCGTTACGGCTCGCTGACGGCGGCCGCCCGCCCGACCTCCCGGACCGGTCCGCCGACCGTGTCGGGACGATGGTCGCTGCTGCCCCAGGCCGAGCCCGATCCCACCCATCGCGCACACGCCCTGGCCCGGACGCTCCTCGACCGCCATGGCGTGGTGACCCGGGGCGCGGTGCAGGCCGAGGGTGTCGAGGGCGGCTTCTCGGCGGTCTACCGTGTTCTCGCGGCCTTCGAGGACAGCGGGCAGGCCCGCCGTGGCTACGTCGTCGAAGGACTCGGCGCCGCGCAGTTCTCCATGGACGGTGCGGTGGACCGCCTCAGGGCGGCCTCCACCGCGCGCGACCGGGCCGACCCGGGAGCTGCGCCCCGGGCCCTGGTCCTCGCGGCGGCCGACCCCGCCAACGCCTACGGTGCGGCTCTGCCCTGGCCCGAGTCACCGGACGGTGCGGGACACAAGCCCGGCCGGAAGGCGGGCGCGCTGGTGGTCCTGGTGGACGGCGAACTGACGCTCTACATGGAACGCGGCGGCAAATCCCTTCTCGCGTGGCCCACCGACCCGGCCGACCCGGCACTCCGCGCGGCCGCCGACGCGCTCGCTTCGGCAGCACGCGCGGGCACGCTCGGCACGGTCACGGTGGAGCGCACCAACGGCGCCTCCTCCCTCACTTCCCCCCTCGGCAGGACCTTGGAGGCCGCCGGCTTCCTCGCCACGCCGCGAGGTCTGCGGCTGCGCGCCTGAGAACGGCTCGGCTCGCGGCCACAGCCCCGCACCGCAGTGACCGCCATGACGGCAGTGACCGCGGTGACCGCAGTGACCGCAGTGACCGCAGTGACCGCAGTGACCGCGCATGATGGATGCATGCCTGAAGGTGACACGGTCCTCCAGACCGCCCGGCGTCTCGACTCCGCGCTCGGCGGCGGGGTGCTGACCGTCTCCGACCTGCGGGTCCCCCGGTTCGCGACAGCCGATCTGACCGGCCGGGAGGTGCTGGGCGTCACTGCGCGCGGTAAGCACCTGCTCACCCGTTTCGAGGGCGGCCTCACCCTCCACAGCCATCTCCGCATGGAGGGCGCCTGGCGCGTGTACGACCACGGCGAGCGCTGGCGAGGCGGCCCGAACCACCAGATCCGAGCCGTGCTCGCCACCGCGGAGCACACCGCCGTCGGCTACCGGCTGCCCGTCCTGGAACTCATCCGCACCGAGGACGAGGAGCAGGTGGTCGGCCACCTCGGACCGGATCTGCTCGGGCCCGACTGGGACCCGGACACCGCTCTGCGCAATCTGCTCGCCGATCCCGGGCGCCGCGTCGGGGACGCGCTTCTGGACCAGCGCAATCTGGCGGGCATCGGCAACGTCTTCATGTGTGAGCTCTGCTTCATGGCCCGTGCGACGCCGTGGCTCCCGGTGGGCGAGGTGTCCCTCCCCATCGCCACCCGCCTGGTCAGCACGGCCAAGCAACTGCTGGAGGCCAATCGCGACCGTCCTGTGCGGACCACGACCGGAGCCACCCCCGTCATGTCACGCAGGCGCCCCACGGAGCGTCTGTTCGTCTACGGAAGGGCCGGACGCCCCTGTCTGCGGTGCCGCACCCCCATCCGTAAGGCGGATCGCGACGACCGTCCCACCTACTGGTGCCCGCACTGCCAGTCCGGTCCCACCGGCTGAGAGCCTCGCATCCGCACGAAGGCGCCGACCGGCATCCGCCGGACACGGAGCCGGGGTACACGAGCCCGCCATGACCCGCCCCTGAGGCCTGAAGAGCGTGGCTCTTGGGTGGGCCGCGCTCCACCGTGCCCGCCACCCTCATATGGGTTCGGCGCTGAGCAAGGCGGCCGCAGGGTTCGTCAGGTCAGCCCCATGCACGACGAGATGGCTCTGCTCTCCGTCAAAGATGCCGGCCAGGGCATCGGCCTCCCGCCGGTCCCCGCCGAAGAGAGACCGCTGGTCGACATGCGCGATCAGGATGTCGTGGCTGTCGATCACCCCAGAGACGCCCCGGGTCTCGATCGCGTCCGACCGGCGTCCAGGTTCCGGCCGAACCACTCCGGCAGCCCGCACGGCTCGCTCACCGCGTCCCAGAAGTCGTCCAGTGTCTTGATCAGCCGCCCGCGCGGTTCAACGACCGGCTCGCTATCCGTCATCGCAGCAGACCAACCAGCCCCACCACGAGGCAATCACCGGTCGAAGAGACAGTCTCTAGGTCGATATGTCCGTCCGGTCCTCGCCGGACCCGGCGGTCTCCCCGGACCCGTCGGCAGAGCGCTCCGGCCGCACCGCGGCGGCCACGTGCACCGGCAGGAGGCTCAGCCCCCATCCCCCGGCCGCCACCGCACCCTCGACGAGTCCAGCGTGTTCCGGCTCCAGGAGCAGTCGCAGCACCGCCCACCACCACACGCCACCGAGGACGAGCACCGGCACCCACCGCCGCACCATGGCTGCCTCCTCCGGCCGACGCTAGTACGGCACGATCTCCTGCCGGGAGGGCGCATCGGTGCACCACCGGCGCGAGCTGAACGGCAATGCGCCCTTTCCTCGGAATGCTGTGTGCGACAAGAGGAGAGCAACGGCCCTCTCCCGCAGTTTCCCCCGGGGCGGCGCCGACTGCATCCCGCGACCGCCGGCCCCGCACGCCGGCCCCGTCCGCAGATCTGACCGGCTCCGGGCACCCCTGGAGCGCGGACCCGTCCGGCCCCGGACATGCCGGTGCCCCCGCGATCGAGATCCGCGGGGGCACACCGAGCGCACCGGGTGGGGTTGCTGTCACCTGTCGTCGTCGGTGAGGGAGTCCTTCACGCCCTTGGCACGGTCACCGGCGGCGCCCAGAGCGCCCTCGGCCCCGGTCTTGGCCTGGTCGGTCTTACCCTCGGCCTCCTTGCGGCGGTCGCCCGTGACCTTCCCGGTCGCCTCCTTGGCCTTGCCCTTGAGCTTGTCCATGGCTTTCTTGTCCGTCACAGCGATTCCTTCCTCTGGAATTCGGGTTCAGGCGCTCTCAGCCTGGAACATCCATGCGTGCTTCTCGAGATCCGCGGTGAGCGTGATCAGGATGTCCTGGCTGACGGGATCCGGCTCGTCGGTCGCCTCGATCCGCTCCCGCATGCGGTCGATGACCACACGGAGGGCGTCGACGAGCACACGTACCGCGTCGGCGTCCTTGATCCAGCCGTCAGGCACGGAATCGATGGCCGTGGTCTTCGCGAGCGTGCGGGACCGGCCGTCCGGATTGACGCCGACCGCGGAGGCCCTCTCGGCAACGGTGTCCGAGTGCTGACGCGCCGTGTCGACGACCTCGTCCAGCTGAAGGTGCACGGATCGGAAGCGCGGGCCGACCACGTTCCAGTGGACCTGCTTGGCCACCAGCGAGAGATCGACCAGGTCGACCAGCGCGCCTTGCAGCGCGTCTCCCACCACCTTGCGGTCGCCATCGGACAGGGCGCTCTTCACGACAGACATGCACTTCTCCGTTCAGATGACTGTTCGACTGACCATTCGTCCACAATGTCACACATGAGGCAAAACGGTCATACGAGTGGCCGTCCCGGAGAGCTGCCCTCCGGTCTCATCACGCGCCTGCCCCGCGAATCGGCGGACACACACCCGGCACACGAAAGCCCCGGCCGGCCCACGAGGGGCCGGCCGGGGCTTTCGTTCACCACGAACCGTGCGGTCAGGCGGCGACGACATCCACCGCTTCCGCGGGCGCCTTGATGGTCACCCGTCCCGTCGGTACGCCGGCGACCGACGCAACGGAGACGGAATTCAGCATCGGGCGTACCGGTACAGGCACCGCATCACTGGCTGCTGCCGACTCGGCCAGCTCGGCCAGGGACAGTTCATCGCTCACTTCACGCATGAGCTCGGACATCCGTACGTCCAGCGCGTCGCAAATGGCGGAGAGCAGTTCGGAGGATGCCTCCTTCTGCCCCCGCTCCACCTCGGAGAGATAGCCGAGCGAGACTCGGGCGGACGAGGAGACTTCGCGCAGAGTACGGCCTTGGCGCTGGCGCTGCCGACGCAGCACGTCACCAAGCAGGCGACGGAGCAGAATCATCGGTGGCTCCCTCCTCGGACCGCGTAGCCGCATCCTTCACGCCCCACCGTACCGCCTTGCGCTGCGGCCGTGCGGGGAGCGATGTCGTGTTCACTCAGGGCTGCAAACATCAATTCCCCCCGTTCTGTTCCGTATCCTGTGCCCTCGCATTTTCGCCGAGTTCGCCGGAGAGCAGCGCGAGCAGGCTCCGTACGCTTTCCTTACGGATGTCCGCCCGCCCGCCGTTCAACCTCAGCTCGGCGGTTTTCTGTACGCCACCGGGCCCCGAAACCGCTATGAAGACCGTGCCGACGGCCTTGCCGTCCTGGGGTTCGGGGCCCGCGACACCGGTGGTGGAAACTCCCCAGTCCGCGTCGAGGACCCGGCGTACGCCGACGGCCATCGCCTGGGCGACCGTGGGGTCCACCGCTCCGCGCTCGGTCAGAAGCGCGCCGTCGACGCCCAGCACGTCCCGCTTAAGGGGCGTGGCATAGGCGGTGACGGACCCGCGGAAGCACTGCGAGGCACCCGGCACATCGGTGAGCGCGGCGGCCACCAGGCCGCCGGTGAGGGACTCGGCGACCGCGAGCGTCTCACCACGCTCCTGAAGCTGCCGCAGCACCCGGGCCGCCGCGGACGTCACCGCTCCGCCTCCGTGGCGCCCCGGCCACCTGCCACGCGCTCCCCCACCGGTTCCCCGACAGGTCCTCCGAGAGGGTCGACCGCCGGCTCCACGACCGGCTCCACGACGCCCTCGCCCGCTCCGTGCACCGCGTCCGTGGCGCACTGCCCGCCGGCGGCGCCCTCCACGTCCGCGGCCACCGCGACGGCCTCCACGGCCGCAGCCCGCTCCGCCGCGAGCCCACGGCGGCGCAGGACGACGGCCTGGCGCACGTAGTCGAGACCGGTGACGACCGTCAAAACGACCGCGGCCATCATCACCCAGAAGCGCAGGGTGGCCAGCGGGCCCGTCAGCGCCAGGACGTACATGCCCACGGCGATGCCCTGGGCCAGTGTCTTCACCTTGCCGCCCCGGCTGGCCGGGATCACGGAGTGCCGGATGACCCAGAAGCGCATGAGCGTGATCCCGAGCTCACGGAAGAGGATCACTCCGGTGATCCACCACGGCAGATCCCCCAGCGACGAGAGACAGATCAGGGCAGCACCCATGATCGCCTTGTCCGCTATCGGGTCCGCGATCTTCCCGAAATCGGTGACCAGGTCGTACGTACGCGCCAGGTGGCCGTCGAAGACGTCGGTGATCATCGCGACGGCGAAGGCCGCCCATGCGAACGACCGCCAGACCGGGTCGTAGCCGCCGTCGTGCAGGAGCAGCATCACGAAGCCCGGGACGAGCAGCAGTCGCAGCATCGTAAGGATGTTCGCGATGTTCCACAGGCCGGCCTGGTTGACGGCCGCCGCGCCCAGCTTGCCGCCGCGGGGCGCCGGCGTCGCGCCGGAGCCGCTCGCCGCGGATGCCGGGGCTCCCGTCATCTGGCTGCCTCCGCAAGCTCGTGGTGTTCGGCCACGAGGTCCACTCCCTCGGTGCCCACTGCCTTCGCTTCGACCATAAGGCCCGGCACGAGACCTTCGCGTGTGGTGAAGACGACCTGGCCGTCCGTTTCGGGAGCCTGATGGGCGGCTCGGCCCACGGCCACGGGTCCGTCCTCCTCGTCCTCGATGGACTCGACGAGGACCTGGAGGGTCTCTCCGACCCGCTCCTCGGCGCGCTGCGAGGTCAGTTCCTCGGCCAGCTGCGAGATGTGCGCGAGGCGCTCGGCGATGACGTCGGCGTCCAGCTTGTTCTCGTAACCGACCGCCTCGGTGCCGTCCTCGTCGGAGTAGCCGAAGACGCCGATGGCGTCCAGGCGCGCGCCGGTGAGGAAGCGTTCCAGCTCGGCCACGTCGGCTTCCGTCTCACCGGGGAATCCCACGATGAAGTTCGACCGCGCACCGGCCTGCGGCGCCTTCGACCGAATGGTGTCCAGGAGCTCCAGGAAGCGGTCCGTGTCGCCGAACCGGCGCATCGACCGCAGCACCTTGGGAGCGGAGTGCTGGAAGGAGAGGTCGAAGTAGGGGGCGACCTTGGGCGTCGAGGTGAGCACGTCGATCAGACCGGGCCGCATCTCGGCGGGCTGGAGGTAGCTGACGCGGATGCGCTCGATCCCGTCGACGTCCGCGAGCTCGGGCAGCAGGGTCTCCAGGAGCCTGATGTCCCCGAGGTCCTTGCCGTACGACGTGTTGTTCTCGGAGACGAGCATGACCTCCTTGACGCCCTGCTCGGCGAGCCAGCGCGTCTCTCCCAGGACGTCCGAGGGGCGACGCGAGACGAAGGAACCCCGGAAGGAGGGGATGGCGCAGAAGGAGCAGCGGCGGTCGCAGCCCGAGGCGAGCTTCACCGAGGCGACCGGGCTGGTTCCCAGCCTGCGGCGCAGCGGCGCCCGCGGCCCGGAGACCGGTGCGACTCCTTCGGGAAGGTCCGCGGGGGCCGGCGTGATCTCCTGGGCGTGCCCCGGCAGCGCGACGGTGGCGTCCTGGCGCTCGGCCGGGCTGATCGGCAGCAGCTTGCGACGGTCGCGCGGGGTGTGGGAGGCGTGGATGCCACCGTTGAGGATGGTCTGCAGGCGGTCGGAGATGTCTGCGTAGTCGTCGAAGCCGAGGACTCCGTCGGCTTCCGGCAGCGCCTCGGCGAGATCCTTGCCGTAGCGCTCGGCCATGCAGCCGACGGCGACGACGGCCTGGGTTCTGCCGTGATCCTTCAGATCGTTGGCTTCGAGCAGGGCGTCGACCGAGTCCTTCTTGGCGGCCTCGACGAACCCACAGGTGTTGACTACTGCGACATCCGCGTCCGTGGCGTTCTCGACGAGCTCCCAGCCGTCCGCTGCCAAGCGGCCTGCGAGCTCCTCCGAGTCCACCTCGTTACGGGCGCAGCCAAGAGTGACAAGGGCGACGGTACGGCGTTCGGGCATGGGCTCAAGACTACTTTGTCCCGGCACCCGCCCTGCAGAGCAGGGTTCATCGCTACGGGGAGTGACCGAACAGCTGGTGAAGCGGGGGAATCGGCCGTACAACGACAACGGTGTGTGCCCGGCACTTCTGCCGGCCACACACCGTCGGGGAGACACGGGTGGAGAGGTCAGCCGACCTCGGGGTCACCCTTGGTGTAGGAGAGCCGTTCGACCTGACCGGATTCGAACTCGTCGTCGACCTTCTTGCCGTTCACGAAGAGATCGATCACCCCGGCGTCCCCGAGGACGAGGTCGACCCGCTCCTTGTCCTGGAAGGTCTTGGAGTCGCCCTGGTTCAGCAGACCGTCGAAGAGCAGCCGCCCGTTGTGGTCCTTGGCGGAAATCCAGCTCTTGCCCTCGGTGGCGCTCAGCCGGACCGTCACCTTGTCCCGCGGAGCCGCGGCGATGACGCTCTCGGAGGGAGCGGGCTTGGGGTCGGCGGGCTTGGTCGTGGCGGGCTTGGTCGTGGTCCTGTCCGGAGTCGAGCCTTCGGCGACCTGCGCCGAGCCCGACCCCTCGTCCTCACCGTTGAAGAGCGTGAAGCCGACGAATCCCACCACCGCGACGATCGCGGCGACCATGGCCGCGGTCCAGTTGGGCCGACGGGGTTCGGAGCGGATCCGCTCCGCCTCGAACAGCGGTGCCGCCGGTGTGGGAGCGGGACGGCCGCCGTGCTCGGCGTCGAACTCCGCGATCAGCGGATCGGGGTCGAGCCGGACGGCGCGGGCGAACATGCGGATATGGCCGCGGGCGTACACGTCACCGCCGCTGCGGGAGAAGTCGTCCTCCTCGATCGCGTGCACGATGGGGATGCGCACCCGGGTGGAGCTGCTGACTTCCTCGACCGTCAGACCCGCGGCGATGCGGGCCTGCTGAAGCGCGCGACCGATCGAAGGCCGGTCGTCTTCGGGGGAGTTGCCGATGGACACGGGGGGCGCCTTTCGAGCGTGAGCCACCTGCTGGACGTTCAGTCTAGGGGTGGTACGAAAGGGTGGGGCAACCGGGAGCGACGACTTTGTACGCCATCGGGTTCGCCGGGCAACCCCTCGGGCAGGACGGTGGACGGAGCACCGGACGGATCATGCCGCTGCTCCTTCTTTCAACTTGACGTACGGCCGGGCGAAACGGTTGCCCACAAAACTCCTACGGAGCGGTTTCCCCGCGGATGACGGCCAATACTCCGTCGAGCTCGTCCGGTTTCACCATGACATCGCGGGCTTTGGAACCCTCGCTGGGACCCACGATGTTGCGTGACTCCATGAGATCCATCAGCCGACCGGCCTTGGCGAAGCCGACCCGCAGCTTGCGCTGCAGCATCGATGTCGAGCCGAACTGGGTGGACACGACCAGTTCGGCCGCCTGGCAGAGCAGGTCGAGGTCGTCGCCGATGTCCTCGTCGATCTCCTTCTTCTGCTTGGTGCCGACCACCACGTCCTCGCGGAAGACCGGCGCCATCTGATCCTTGCAGTGCTGGACGACGGCCGCGACCTCGTCCTCGGTGACGAAGGCCCCCTGCATACGGGTCGGCTTGTTCGCCCCCATCGGCAGGAACAGACCGTCACCCTTTCCGATGAGCTTTTCGGCTCCGGGCTGGTCGAGGATGACCCGGCTGTCGGCGAGCGACGAGGTGGCGAAGGCGAGGCGGGACGGCACATTGGCCTTGATCAGGCCCGTGACGACGTCGACCGAGGGGCGCTGAGTGGCGAGCACCAGGTGGATGCCGGCGGCGCGCGCCAGCTGGGTGATCCGGACGATGGAGTCCTCGACGTCACGCGGGGCCACCATCATGAGGTCCGCCAGCTCGTCGACGATGACCAGGAGGTACGGGTAGGGCGAGAGCTCCCGCTCGCTCCCCTCGGGAGCCTTCGCCTTGCCGCTGCGCACCGCGTGGTTGAAGTCGTCGATGTGCCGGAAGCCGTAGGCCGCGAGGTCGTCGTAGCGCAGGTCCATCTCCCGCACGACCCACTGGAGTGCCTCGGCGGCCTTCTTCGGGTTGGTGATGATGGGAGTGATGAGGTGCGGGATGCCCTCGTAGGCGGTGAGCTCGACCCGCTTCGGGTCGACGAGCACCATCCGTACGTCCTCCGGTGTCGCCCGCACCATGACGGAGGTGATCAGGCAGTTGATGCAGGAGGACTTACCGGAACCGGTCGCACCCGCGACCAGGACGTGCGGCATGTTCGCCAGGTTGGCCATCTCGTAGCCGCCCTCGACGTTCTTGCCGAGCGCGACGAGCATCGGGTGGTCGTCCTCGGCCGCGTCGGCCAGGCGCAGGACGTCGCCGAGGTTGACCATCTCCCGGTCTGAGTTGGGGATTTCGATACCGACGGCGGACTTGCCCGGGATCGGGGAGATGATCCGGACGTCCGGACTGGCGACCGCGTACGCGATGTTCTTGGTGAGGGCGGTGATCCGCTCGACCTTGACTGCGGGGCCGAGTTCCACCTCGTACCGGGTGACCGTCGGGCCGCGGGTGAAGCCGGTGACGGACGCGTCGACCTTGAACTCCGTGAAGACGGTGGTCAGCGAGGCGACGACCGCGTCGTTGGCGGCGCTGCGCGTCTTACCGGGACCACCCCGCTCCAGCAGGTCCAGCGAGGGGAGCGAGTAGGTGATGTCGCCGGAGAGCTGGAGCTGCTCGGCGCGGGCGGGCAGCGACCCGGACCGCTCGGGTGCCGGCTTCGTCAGATCGGGGACGCCGCCGGAGGGCGAGCTGCCCTTCTCCGCTCCCCCGCCACCGGACGTCGCCTTCTCGGCCGACCGCGCGCCGGGGACCGGGGTCCCGGTCCGCTCCCGGTCCGTGGACACGCCCTGGGTCAGATCGGCCACGACCGGCGACGGGGGCATCCCGTTGAGCACCGCCCCGTCGAGTGCGGCAGCGGCGGCCGCCGCGACGTCGACGGCGTCCATGGAGCGGTTCATCGCGGGCTGTGCGGACGGCTTGCGGGGGCGCCGGCGCTTGGCCGGCGCTTCTCCCTCGGAGTGATCCGGATCGTAGACGCCGTCCGCCTCAGAGCGGCGCGCCGAGGACCGCCGCGAGCGCTCGGGCAGCGCTTCGCGCCACTGGTCCTCGTACCGCTCGTCATCACTCCCGTCCTCCTCGCCCGGCGGGTACACCGGGTCGGCGATGCCGAGCCTGACGCCCAGTTGCCGCAGCCTCCGGGGGATGGCGTTGACCGGGGTCGCGGTGACGACGAGGAGTCCGAACACGGTCAGCAGCAGGAGCAGCGGTACGGCGAGTACCTCGCCCATCATGAAGACGAGGGGCTGCGAGGCTCCCCAGCCGATGAGCCCGCCCGCGTCCTGCATGGCGCCGGTGCCGTCCTCACGGCCGGGCGACCCGCAGGCGATGTGGACCTGGCCGAGGACCCCGATGACGAGCGCGGACAGCCCGATGACGATACGGCCGTTGGCCTCGGGCTTCTCCGGGTACAGGATCAGCCGCACGGCCACCGCGCCCAGCAGTATCGGCACCAGCAGGTCGAGCCGGCCGAACGCCCCGGTCACGAGCATCTCGACGAGATCGCCCACGGGGCCCTTCAGATGGGACCACGTGCCCGCCGCCACGACCAGCGCGAGGCCGAGGAGCAGCAGGGCGAGTCCGTCCTTGCGGTGGGCCGGGTCAAGTCCCTTCGCACCGCGCCCTATGGAGCGGAACACCGCCCCGACTCCGTGCGCGGTGCCCAGCCACAGCGCACGCACGAGTCTGTACACGCCCCCCGTGGGGGACGGCGCGGGCTTCGGCGCCGGCTTCTTCGCCGCCGCCTTCCTGGCGGGTGCCTTCTTGACGGGCACTGTCTTCTTCGCCGCAGCCTTCTTGGCGGGTGCGGCTTTCTTTGCCGGTCCCTGCGTACGGCCGGCACCCTTCGCGGTGCCCGCCGTGCCCAGGGAACCCTTGCCGGACGTACGTGAGGCCATGTGACTGAGGTTACCGGTGCTTACGCCGGTGGACACGTGTGCCCACGGCTTCACCCGTCCGTGTCGCCCTTGTACGGACGCGGAACTGACGGCCCTTCAGCCGCGGCGGGTCAGCTCTGCGAGGGAAGCGTGGCCGCGGAACCGCCCGCGCCCGGCTCCAGTGCGTCGAGGGCGCGCCGCAGCCCGGTGAGCTTGCGCTCGAGATGCGCTGCGGTGGCCACGGCGGCCGCGTCCGCGGACTCGTCGTCCAACTGCTTGGAGAGGGCCTCCGCCTGCTCCTCGACGGCGGCGAGCCGCGCCGAGAGCTCGGCGAGCAGACCGGCCGGCTCCTTCTCGTCGGGGCCCTGGTGGGGGCCGCCCTCGATCTGGAGCCTCAGCAGCGCCGCCTGCTCCCGCAGCTGGCAGTTCTTCATGTACAGCTCGACGAAGACCGAGACCTTGGCGCGCAGCACCCAGGGGTCGAACGGCTTCGAGATGTAGTCGACCGCGCCCGCCGCGTAACCACGGAAGGTGTGGTGCGGGCCGTGGTTGATCGCGGTCAGGAAGATGATCGGGATGTCCCGGGTCCGCTCCCGCCGCTTGATGTGCGCAGCCGTCTCGAATCCATCCATACCGGGCATCTGCACATCCAGCAGGATGACCGCGAAATCGTCCGTGAGCAGCGCCTTGAGCGCCTCCTCCCCTGACGATGCCCGGACCAGTGTCTGATCGAGCGCAGAGAGGATGGCCTCCAGCGCCAGCAGATTCTCCGGCCGGTCATCGACCAGGAGGATCTTGGCCTTCTGCACCATGGCCCGCCCTCCTCGTCCCGGAATCGCACCGGGTGCCGCCCCAGGGGACGACTCCCTTACGCCGTCCGTCCTTGTGCCGGTCATGGTAGCCGCACCCCGCCCGTCACCACACCCTGTCACCGCGATGTCACTGTGCACACAGCGAAAACGCGGTCGAAGACCAGAAGGTTCCCCGGAATCCGCCCACTCACACCCGCCCGGGCACAGCCGGCCGGCGGAATCCGGCGAGCCGCCGCCCGCCCGGTCACTCTCCGCGCATCCAATTCTCCATCACCGACAGCAGATGATCGGAATCGACCGGCTTCGTCACGTAGTCGGAGGCCCCGCAGTCGATCGCCTTCTCGCGATCACCCTTCATGGCCTTGGCGGTCAGGGCGACGATCGGCAGCCCCGCGAACTGCGGCATCCTGCGGATCGCCGTCGTCGTCGCATAGCCGTCCATCTCGGGCATCATGATGTCCATCAGAACGATCGTCACATCATCGTGCTGCTCCAGGACTTCGATGCCCTCCCGCCCGTTCTCCGCGTACAGCACCGCCAGCCCGTGCTGCTCCAGCACGCTGGTGAGGGCGAAGACGTTGCGGATGTCGTCGTCGACGATCAGCACCTTCTCCCCGTGGAAGCGGAACGTCCGGCGGTCCTCCGGCTGCTCCTGCGCGCTCTGCACCCACTCCTCCGGGGTCGCGGCGGCCTCCTCGCGGGAGTTGCCGTTCGCCAGGGCGGGCCGCTGCGCCGCTCCGCCCAGGGCCTTGCGGCGGCGCCGGAACACCCCGGCCGAGTTGGCGGGATCCCCGAGCGGCTGCTCGGTCCCGGCGGACCGCGACGCCTCGAGGCGCAGGGCACCACCCTCTGCCGGGCCCGCCTGGGCCTCGACCGGACCGGCACCCAGCTGCGGATAGCCTTGCGGAGGCAGCTCGCTCGGGTGCAGCGGCAGATACAGCGTGAAGGTCGAACCACGCCCCGGCTCGCTCGCCGCGTGGATCTCGCCCCCCAGCAGACGGGCGATCTCCCGGCTGATGGAGAGGCCCAGGCCCGTCCCCCCGTACTTGCGGCTGGTCGTACCGTCCGCCTGCTTGAACGCCTCGAAGATCACCAGCATCTTGCTGGACGCGATGCCGATCCCGGTGTCGGTGACCGAGAAGGCGATCAGATCGCCGTCCGCGTCACGCAGCGAGCCGGCCTCCAGCAGGTGCTCCCTGATGGCGTTCGGCACATCGGCGCCCGCCGGCCTGATGACCAGTTCCACGGCGCCGCTGTCGGTGAACTTGACCGCGTTGGACAGGAGGTTGCGCAGGACCTGTAGCAGCCTCTGCTCGTCCGTGTGCAGCGTGGCGGGAAGCTCCGGGGACACCCGTACGGAGAAGTCGAGCCCCTTCTCCGCGGTGAGCGGCCGGAAGGTCGCCTCCACGTAGTCGACCAGCTGGACCAGGGCGATCCGCGTCGGACTGACGTCCATCTTGCCCGCCTCGACCTTGGACAGGTCGAGGATGTCGTTGATCAGCTGGAGCAGGTCGGAGCCCGCCCCGTGGATCGTCTCGGCGAACTCCACCTGCTTCGGCGAGAGATTGCCCTCGGCGTTGTCCGCGAGCAGCTTGGCCAGGATGAGCAGCGAGTTGAGCGGCGTACGCAGCTCGTGCGACATGTTCGCGAGGAACTCGGACTTGTAGCGCATCGAGACGGCGAGTTGCTCGGCGCGCTCCTCCAGTACCTGCCGCGCCTCCTCGATCTCGGTGTTCTTCACCTCGATGTCGCGGTTCTGCTGTGCCAGCAACTCGGCCTTCTCCTCGAGCTCGGCGTTGGAGGCCTGCAGGGCCTTCTGCCGGTTCTCGAGCTCCTGCGAACGGTCGCGCAGCTGCTCGGTGAGCTCCTGTGACTGCTCGAGGAGCTTCTCGGTCTTCGTGTTGACGCTGATCGTGTTGACACTCGTGGCGATCATCTCGGCCAGCTGGTTGAGGAAGTCCCGCTGGATGTGCGTGAACGGCTGGAACGACGCCAGTTCGATGACACCGAGCACCTGGCCCTCGAAGAGCACCGGCAGCACGATCACGTGCGCGGGCGGCGCCTCGCCGAGCCCGGAGGAGATCTTCAGGTACCCCGGCGGCACGTTGTCCACCTGGATCGTCCGCTTCTCCTCGGCCGCCGTGCCGATGAGGGTCTCGCCCGGACGGAACGAGGTCGGCATGGAGCCCGCCGAGTACCCGTAACTGCCGCGCATGCGCAGCTCGTACGAGCTGTCCTTGCCGCCCTCCCCGACCTCGTCCCCGTCACCCGTGGTCATGGCGAGGAAGAACGCGCCGTGCTGCGCGGAGACGACCGGCGTCAGCTCGCTCATGATCAGCGAAGCGACGTCGTCCAGATCGCGGCGGCCCTGCATCAGGCCGGAGATCCTGGCGAGGTTGCCCTTGAGCCAGTCCTGCTCCTTGTTGGCCAGCGTGGTGTCGCGCAGATTGGCGATCATCGTATTGATGTTGTCCTGCAGGACCTGGATCTCGCCGGCGGCATCTACGTCGATCTTGAGGTTGAGGTCGCCACGGGTCACCGCGGTGGCGACGGCCGCGATGGCGCGCACCTGACGCGTCAGGTTCCCGGCCATCTCGTTCACCGACTCGGTGAGGTCGCGCCAGGTTCCGTCGACGTCCCGGACCCGGGCCTGTCCGCCCAGCTGCCCCTCGGTACCCACTTCACGGGCGACCCGGGTCACCTGCTCGGCGAAGGACGAGAGCTGGTCGACCATCGTGTTGATGGTGTTCTTCAGCTCCTGGATCTCACCGCGCGCATCGATGTCGATCTTCTTGGTGAGATCGCCCTTGGCGATGGCCGTGGTGACCGTGGCGATCTGGCGCACCTGACCGGTCAGGTTCGACGCCATCGAGTTCACCGACTCGGTGAGGTCCTTCCAGGTGCCCGAGACACCCGGTACGCGCGCCTGGCCGCCCAGTTCGCCCTCGGTGCCCACCTCGCGCGCCACCCTGGTGACCTCGTCCGCGAAGGAGGACAGCGTCGTCACCATCGTGTTGACGGTGTCGGCGAGTTCGGCGACCTCGCCGCGCGCCTCGACCGTCACCTTCTTCGTCAGGTCGCCGTTGGCGACGGCCGACGAGACCCGGGAGATGTTGCGCACCTGGCTGGTCAGGTTGTTGGCCATCAGGTTGACGTTCTCGCTGAGGTCCTTCCAGATGCCCGTGGCACCCCGCACCCGGGCCTGGCCCCCGAGGATGCCCTCGGTACCCACCTCACGGGCGACCCGGGTCACCTCGTCACCGAAGTTCATCAGCTGGTCGACCATCGTGTTGACGGTCGTGACGAGTTCGAGGATCTCGCCCTTGGCGTCGACGGTGATCTTCTTGGAGAGGTCACCCTTCGCGACCGCCGTGGTCACCTCGGCGATGTTGCGCACCTGAAGAGTCAGGTTGTTCGCCATGCCGTTGACGGACTGGGTGAGGTCCTTCCACGTGCCGGAGACGCCCTGCACCTCCGCCTGGCCGCCGAGGATGCCCTCCGTGCCCACCTCACGGGCGACCCGCGTCACCTGCTCCGCGAAGTTGGAGAGCTGGTCGACCATGGTGTTGAGGGTGTTCTTGAGCTCCAGGATCTCGCCCCGGGCGTCCACGTCGATCTTCTGCGACAGGTCACCCCGCGCCACCGCCGTCGCGACCTGCGCGATGTTCCGCACCTGAGCGGTGAGGTTCCCCGCCATGCCGTTCACCGAGTCGGTCAGGTCGCGCCACACACCTGCCACGCCGGGCACCTGGGCCTGGCCGCCGAGGCGCCCGTCCGTACCCACCTCGCGGGCCACCCGCGTCACCTGGTCGGCGAAGGCGGAGAGCTGGTCGACCATCGTGTTGATGGTGTTCTTCAGCTCCAGGATCTCGCCCCGGGCGTCCACGTCGATCTTCTGCGACAGGTCACCCCGCGCCACCGCCGTGGTGACCTGGGCGATCTGACGCACCTGGGAGGTCAGGTTGCCGGCCATGAAGTTGACGGAGTCGGTGAGCTCCTTCCAGGTACCGGAGACACCGTCGACGCGCGCCTGACCGCCCAGGCGGCCCTCCGTACCCACGTCCCGGGCCATCCGCGTCACCTGGTCGGCGAAGTTGGACAGCTGCGCCACCATCGTGTTGACGGTGTTCTTCAGCTCCAGCATCTCGCCGGCCACGTCGACGGTGACCTTCTGCGAGAGGTCACCGTTGGCGACGGCGGTGGTCACCTGGGCGATGTCGCGCACCTGACCCGTGAGGTTCCGGAAGGCGGTGTTCACCGAGTCGGTGAGGTCCTTCCAGGTCCCGGCCGCTCCGGGGACCTCCGCCTGACCGCCGAGGCGGCCCTCGACGCCGACCTCCCGGGCGACCCTGGTCACCTCCGAGCCGAAGGCCTGGAGCTGGTCGACCATCGTGTTGACGGTGTTCTTCAGCTCCAGCATCTCGCCGGCCACGTCGACGGTGACCTTCTGCGTCATGTCGCCGCTGGCCACCGCGGTGGTCACCTGGGCGATGTCACGCACCTGCGTCGTCAGGTTCCGGAAGACCGTGTTGACCGAGTCGGTGAGGTCCTTCCAGGTGCCCGCGGCGCCCGGCACCTGGGCCTGGCCACCGAGGAGACCCTCGCCACCGACCTCACTCGCGACGCGCGTCACCTCGTCCGCGAAGGTACGCAGGGTCTCGGTCATCTGGTTGATCGTCTCGGCGAGCTGCGCGACCTCGCCGCGGGCGCTCACCGTGACCTTCTGCGACAGGTCACCGTTCGCGACGGCCGTCGTCACCTCGGCGATGCCACGTACCTGGGAGGTGAGGTTCCCGGCCATCGTGTTGACGGAGTCGGTGAGGTCCTTCCAGACCCCGGCGACCCCCGGGACCGTCGCCTGCCCGCCGAGCTCACCCTCGGTACCCACCTCACGGGCGACCCGGGTCACCTCGGAGGAGAACGAGGACAGCTGGTCCACCATCGTGTTGACGGTGTTCTTCAGCTGGAGCATCTCACCGGCCACATGGACGGTGACCTTCCGTGACAGGTCCCCCTTGGCCACGGCGGTCGTCACCAGGGCGATGTCGCGCACCTGGGCCGTGAGCCGGTAGGCCATGGTGTTCACGGAGTCCGTGAGGTCCTTCCAGGACCCGGACATACCGCGGACCTGGGCCTGACCGCCGAGCTTGCCCTCGGTGCCCACCTCGACCGCGACCCGCGTCACCTGCTCGGTGAACGCGGACAGCTGGTCGACCAGGTTGTTGACCGTGCGGGCGACCTTCAGGAACTCCCCGCGCAGCGGGCGCACCGTCTCGTCCGCGGCGTGCGTACGCAGTTCCATCCGCTGCTCGAGGTCACCGTCGGCGACAGCGGAGAGCACACGTCCGACTTCGGACACGGGGCGCGCCAGGTCGTCGACGAGCTCGTTGGAGGCATCGATCGCGGCGGCCCAGGAGCCCTCGCAGGCGCCCGTCTCCAGGCGCTCGGTGAGTTTCCCCTCGCGCCCGACCACCCGGCGCACACGCGCGAGCTCACCCGTCAGGTGCAGATTGCGGTCGGCCACCTCGTTGAAGACAGCGGCGATCTCCGGGAGCACGCCGTCGCCGGAGACGGTGAGCCGCCTGCGGAAGTTGCCGTCACGCATCGCCACGAGGGCCGCGAGCAGTCTGTTGAGAGCTGCCGCGTCCACATCGACGGTTCCATTGCGCTGCTTTTTCACGGACTGCCCGCCTTTTGTGCGCGTTCCTGAACCCCGCGCCGCCACGCCAGACTCCACCGTGTCCCTCCCGCAGGGGTTGACCGTATCGCTCGGGCCGTTGTCGGAAGCTTGCCCACTTCCACTTTGGCTCACCGCCACAGCACACCGTCGACGGGTGACTATGCGGTCGTCAAATCGTTGAAACGTACCAGGCCGGAACGGGAGGGCGAGGAAAGTCGCCTGGTCGTCCCATTTCCCTCACCGGGAGCCCCGAAGTTGTGCGCCCGGCGCACGACCACGGGTGGCCTGAGTACCCAAGTCTGCCCTCGTGTACCCGGGACGCCGGGCGAACGTCTAGCCTGGCAGGCGAATCGAAGCGGCGACATACGGGCACAGGACTCGGGGAAGCGACGAGACACCAAATGGGGAGTGCTGTGATCACCGCGCGCGCGGCTGCCACCTTCGATCCGGTCGGACGCTCGGTGGCGACCGCCCGCGCGTTCGTCCGGGACACCCTTCAGGGGTGGGGTTACACGGACGTCGTTGACGACGCCGTCGTTCTTACCAGTGAACTCGTGACCAACGCGGTCGTGCACGCCGGCACCGCCGCCGATGTGCTCTGTCTGCGCACCGAGGACGGCGTACGCGTCGAGGTCTCCGACCACTATCCGGAGCGGGAGGTCCCGCTCCAGAGTTCGGGCCTCGACTTCGGCAGCCCGGACCGGGAAGGCGGGCGCGGCCTGCTGCTCTGCGCGGCCCTCGCCTCCCGCTGGGGCGTCGAGTACACGCCGACCCACAAGCACGTCTGGTTCCAGCTAGACCTTCCCGAACGGCCTGTGGGCATCCGCTCGGCGAGCCCGGTCCTGCCCACGGCGCTGCTGCCGGTGGCGGAGCAGCGCGTACGGGTGGCCGTCGTCCAGATCGACGGCGCCGGCTGCGTCGCCGCGTGGAACGACGACGCCTCGTTCCTCTTCGGTCACGCGGCCGAGAAGGTCGACGGCAAGCAGTTCACGGACTTCGTCGCCTGGCCGCACACCCCGGGCACCTCCACCGGCATCGCCGACGCACTGCAGCTCTCCCGCTGGGAGGGCAGCTACGGCATCCGCGGGGCCGACGGCCGTGTCATCCCGGTGTACGCCTCGCACCTCAGGGTCCGCGACGCCGACGGCGAGCCGTCCACCGTCTGCCTCCTCGTGCGCGACTACGAACGCGCCGTGCTCCAGACCCCGGTACGCGCCCCCGTCTCCGACGCTTCGGCCGAAAACCGCAGCACGGACCCCTTCGAGATCTTCATCGGCTCCCCCGCCCCGGACGACCTCGACGGACTGCTGCAGCGCACGGTCGAGCGGGCACGCGACATGCTCGATGCCGACGCCGCGTTCCTGCTCCTGGCCACCGACGACGAGACCGAGCTCGAGGTCCGCGCGACCACCGGCCTCCCCTCGGCCCGGCAGCGCTTCGCCCGGGTACCCGTCGAGGCCGGCACGGGCCGCTACGGCTCCGCGCGCATGCCCGCCGTCCACGACGACCTCACCGTCGTGCCGGGCGCCGTACCACTGCTCAGCGACACCGGGATGCGCTCGGTCGTCACGGTGCCCCTGAAGGTCGAGGGCCGTCTCACCGGTTCCCTGGGGGTCGCGGCCGAAGCGGCCGGACGGTACTCGAACGAGCAGGCGCTACGCCTGCAGTTCGCCGCGGACCGGATCGCGCTGGCCGTCGAGTCGGCCCGGCTCGGCGAGCTCGAACGCCTGCGGCGTGGCTCGCTGTCCTTCCTCGTGGAGGCCTCCGACCTGCTGGCCGGAACGCTGGACAGGGACCAGACACTGGCCCTGATGGCACAGATGACCGTACCCACGCTGGCCACCTGGTGCGCCGTCTACACCATCGCGGACCAGTCGTCGGAGCCGTATCTCTCCTACGTGCTGCACGAGGACGAGGAGCGCATCGACGGCCTGAAGGCCCTGCTCTCCTCCATCGACCCGCCGGACCCCGTACCGGCTCCTGGCGCCCGCCTCTGGCCCGTGCCCACCGAAGCCGGTCACGAGGCAGCCCTGCGGACGTCCAAGCGCACCTTGAGCACGGACGCACCGCTGAGCATGGGGACGGCCGCTCGCACGATTCTCGCCACGGCGGTCGCCGTGGGAGGTGAGACCGTGGTCCTGCCCCTGGTGGCGAGGAACCGCGTGATCGGGATGCTCACGCTCGGCAAGCCGTCCGACGAGCACTTCCGCCAGGAGATCCTGGAGCTGGCCGAGGACCTGTCCCGGAGGGCCGCTCTGGCTCTCGACAACGCCCGCCTCTACTCGGAGCGCATGGCCATCAGCCAGTCGCTCCAGCGCAGCCTGCTGCCGCCCGGCCTTCCTGATGTGCCCAACGTCGAGATCGAGGTCATCTACCGGGCCGCGGGCGAGGGCAACGAGGTCGGCGGCGACTTCTACGACGTGTTCCCCATCCGGGACGGTGCCTACGGTTTCGCCATCGGGGACGTCTGCGGTACGGGTCCGGAGGCGGCAGCCGTCACGGGCCTGGCCCGCCACGCCCTGAGGCTCCTGGCCCGTGAGGGGTTCGGCGGGCCCGCGGTGCTCGAGCGGCTCAACGCCGCCATCCTGGACGAGGGGGCGCGCAGCCGCTTCCTCACCCTGCTCTACGGGGAGTTGTGGCCCCAGGAGGACGGAAGCGCCCTTCTGAAGGTGGTCTGCGCCGGCCACCCGCTTCCCCTGCGTCTGCGCCAGGACGGCTCCGTCGAGCCGGCGGCGGAACCGCAGCCGCTGCTGGGCGTCATCGAGGACCTCGAGCTGTACGAGCAGGAGGTCACCCTGCAGCCGGGCGACGTGCTCCTGTGCGTGACGGACGGAGTCACCGAACGCCGTGAGGGTGCCCGCATGCTGGGCGACGACGGCCTCGCCGATGTGCTGGCCATGTGCACGGGCCTGACGGCCGGCGCGGTGGCGGGACGGATCCTGAGGGCCGTCGAGCGCTTCGCGGCGGAGCCCGCGTCCGACGACATGGCCATCCTGGCCATGCGTGTCCCGGAGCCGCAGAACTTCTAAGCCGCCGCGCCGGGCCCCTTCCGGGGGGCTCCGCACCGGCAGGGACGTGGAATGCGGCGGTGGGCTCTCCTGAAGCTCCCGCCGCCCTCCGCGTGCGGTGGTCGTCGCTGCTGGTTCATCCGGAGTCGCCCGTCGCCCCGTCGGTCCGCTCCCGCAGGAGGTCCGCGTGGCCGTTGTGCCGGGCGTATTCCTGAATCATCGCGACGTAGACCCAGCGCAGGCTCAGCAGGACGCCACGTGCGGTCAGGAACGTCTCGTCGAGGCCGTGTCCGGCGGCTGCCGCGTCACAGAGGACGAGCTCCGCACGAAAGCGTTCGAAGACCTCAGGAGCGTCCTCCGCCTCGACTCCGTCCAGCCCCTCGTTCCCGTCCTCCGGGCCCGTGAAGACGTCGCCGAGGGTCTCGCCCGCGAAGCTTCTCCGGAACCACCAGCGCTCGATCTCCGTCATGTGACGGACCAGTCCGAGCAGGCTCAGGTCGGACGGTTCCACGGTTGTCCTGGCCAACTGCGCCGGCTCGAGCCCGGCGCACTTCGCCAGCAGCACCTCCCGGTGCCAACGCAGCCAGCCGTCCAGCATCTGCCGCTCGGACGCGGCACCCAGGCCGGCGAGGTCCACAGTTCGTCCGGAGGCCGGCGCTCTCCAAGTCATGCGCCCACATTGCCTGCCGTTCCGTGCGGGCTCAAGCAGCTGGGGCGGGAATCGCCTGGCAGCATGTCGCCATGGCCATCCCTTCGCCCGACGGCGACTATGCGCTCACCACGATGTACTCCGTGCCCGACGACGCCTGGTACCTGGAACTGGATCTCGTCGCCGTGCGGCGGACGGTGGTCACCGCCATCGTCCCCGATGAGGATCCGACGCGGGAGCCGACGGTGTGCTTCGACGTCCACGGGGATCACCTGGACATCCCCTACACGGTGATCCACTGGTTCATGAACCAGGTCGAGGCTGAGATCCGCACGTCCCGCGGCTGGATGGGAATGCGTCCGGAACTCGTGGAGACGATCCACGGGTTGCGACAGGAGTACTTGGGCGTCATAAGTGACGAGAAGTTTCCCGCCGTTCTGGAGGAGGTCCGGGCCAGGGTCCCCGAGGCGGACCTTCCGGGAGTCCTGCTGGCCTCCTTCGGCCGGAGACCGGACGGCACCACCACGGACGGCATGGAGGCTTTCCCGCCCGTCGAACACCGGGAAGACGGGACACAACAGAAGAAGGCCCCCGCCACGGGCGGAGGCCTTCTCTTCTGAGCCCCAATGCGGAATCGAACCGCAGACCTTCTCCTTACCATGGAGACGCTCTACCGACTGAGCTATTGGGGCCTGTCACCCTGCGGCAACGAGATAAAGCATACCCCGGACGAGGGGGTGCTCAAAACCATCCTGACGGGCCATCTGCCGCTTGCGCCGCAAGGGCTGTTGCAGGCGGCACACGGGCAGGCCCGGCAGGAGTCAGCGGCGGCCGAGGCCGGCTGTCCGGGGACGGGCCCTGGCCGCACCCTACTGATCCGGAACGCAGAAAAGCCCCGTGCCACAAGGGCACGGGGCTTTCCCGGAATAATTGTTCGGCGGCGTCCTACTCTCCCACAGGGTCCCCCCTGCAGTACCATCGGCGCTGAAAGGCTTAGCTTCCGGGTTCGGAATGTAACCGGGCGTTTCCCTAACGCAATGACCACCGAAACACTATGAAATTAACCAACACCGGGCAAAAACACGGCCGTTCGTTATTTCAGAACTAACACAGTGGACGCGAGCAACTGAGGACAAGCCCTCGGCCTATTAGTACCAGTCAGCTCCACCCGTTACCGGGCTTCCACATCTGGCCTATCAACCCAGTCGTCTACTGGGAGCCTTAACCACTCAAGGTGGTGGGAATACTCATCTCGAAGCAGGCTTCCCGCTTAGATGCTTTCAGCGGTTATCCTTTCCGAACGTAGCCAACCAGCCATGCCCTTGGCAGGACAACTGGCACACCAGAGGTTCGTCCGTCCCGGTCCTCTCGTACTAGGGACAGCCCTTCTCAATATTCCTACGCGCACAGCGGATAGGGACCGAACTGTCTCACGACGTTCTAAACCCAGCTCGCGTACCGCTTTAATGGGCGAACAGCCCAACCCTTGGGACCGACTCCAGCCCCAGGATGCGACGAGCCGACATCGAGGTGCCAAACCATCCCGTCGATATGGACTCTTGGGGAAGATCAGCCTGTTATCCCCGGGGTACCTTTTATCCGTTGAGCGACAGCGCTTCCACAAGCCACTGCCGGATCACTAGTCCCGACTTTCGTCCCTGCTCGACCCGTCGGTCTCACAGTCAAGCTCCCTTGTGCACTTACACTCAACACCTGATTGCCAACCAGGCTGAGGGAACCTTTGGGCGCCTCCGTTACTCTTTAGGAGGCAACCGCCCCAGTTAAACTACCCATCAGACACTGTCCCTGATCCGGATCACGGACCCAGGTTAGACATCCAGCACGACCAGAGTGGTATTTCAACGGCGACTCCACAACCACTGGCGTGGCTGCTTCAAAGTCTCCCACCTATCCTACACAAGCCGAACCGAACACCAATATCAAACTATAGTAAAGGTCCCGGGGTCTTTCCGTCCTGCTGCGCGAAACGAGCATCTTTACTCGTAGTGCAATTTCACCGGGCCTATGGTTGAGACAGTCGAGAAGTCGTTACGCCATTCGTGCAGGTCGGAACTTACCCGACAAGGAATTTCGCTACCTTAGGATGGTTATAGTTACCACCGCCGTTTACTGGCGCTTAAGTTCTCAGCTTCGCCGACCCGAAAGTCAGCTAACCGGTCCCCTTAACGTTCCAGCACCGGGCAGGCGTCAGTCCGTATACATCGCCTTACGGCTTCGCACGGACCTGTGTTTTTAGTAAACAGTCGCTTCTCGCTGGTCTCTGCGGCCACCCCCAGCTCAGGAAGCAAGTTCCCTCACCAGTGATGGCCCCCCTTCTCCCGAAGTTACGGGGGCATTTTGCCGAGTTCCTTAACCATAGTTCACCCGAACGCCTCGGTATTCTCTACCTGACTACCTGAGTCGGTTTAGGGTACGGGCCGCCATGAAACTCGCTAGAGGCTTTTCTCGACAGCATAGGATCATCCACTTCACCACAATCGGCTCGGCATCAGGTCTCAGCCTTAATGTGTGACGGATTTGCCTACCACACGGCCTACACCCTTACCCCGGGACAACCACCGCCCGGGCTGGACTACCTTCCTGCGTCACCCCATCGCTTACCTAGTACAAGTCTGGTTCGTCGGCTCCACCACTACCCTCAACTCCGAAGAGATCGGGCCGGCTTCACGGACTTAGCATCGCCTGATTCAGTATTGGGCGTTTCAAAGCGGGTACCGGAATATCAACCGGTTGTCCATCGACTACGCCTGTCGGCCTCGCCTTAGGTCCCGACTTACCCTGGGCAGATCAGCTTGACCCAGGAACCCTTAGTCAATCGGCGCACACGTTTCTCACGTGTGTATCGCTACTCATGCCTGCATTCTCACTCGTGAACCGTCCACAACTCGCTTCCGCGGCTGCTTCACCCGGCACACGACGCTCCCCTACCCATCCACACAGGCGTTGGCCCTATATGTGTGAATGACACGACTTCGGCGGTACGCTTGAGCCCCGCTACATTGTCGGCGCGGAATCACTTGACCAGTGAGCTATTACGCACTCTTTCAAGGGTGGCTGCTTCTAAGCCAACCTCCTGGTTGTCTCTGCGACTCCACATCCTTTCCCACTTAGCGTACGCTTAGGGGCCTTAGTCGATGCTCTGGGCTGTTTCCCTCTCGACCATGGAGCTTATCCCCCACAGTCTCACTGCCGCGCTCTCACTTACCGGCATTCGGAGTTTGGCTAAGGTCAGTAACCCGGTAGGGCCCATCGCCTATCCAGTGCTCTACCTCCGGCAAGAAACACACGACGCTGCACCTAAATGCATTTCGGGGAGAACCAGCTATCACGGAGTTTGATTGGCCTTTCACCCCTAACCACAGGTCATCCCCCAGGTTTTCAACCCTGGTGGGTTCGGTCCTCCACGAAGTCTTACCTCCGCTTCAACCTGCCCATGGCTAGATCACTCCGCTTCGGGTCTAGAGCGTGCAACTCAATCGCCCTATTCGGACTCGCTTTCGCTACGGCTTCCCCACACGGGTTAACCTCGCTACACACCGCTAACTCGCAGGCTCATTCTTCAAAAGGCACGCAGTCACGACTGTTGCTCCGAAGAACAACAGCGACGCTCCCACGGCTTGTAGGCACACGGTTTCAGGTACTATTTCACTCCGCTCCCGCGGTACTTTTCACCATTCCCTCACGGTACTATCCGCTATCGGTCACCAGGGAATATTTAGGCTTAGCGGGTGGTCCCGCCAGATTCACACGGGATTTCTCGGGCCCCGTGCTACTTGGGTGTCTCTCAAACGAGCCGTTGATGTTTCAGCTACGGGGGTCTTACCCTCTACGCCGGACCTTTCGCATGTCCTTCGCCTACATCAACGGTTTCTGACTCGCCTCACAGTCGGCAGACTGTGAAAAAGAGATCCCACAACCCCGCATGCGCAACCCCTGCCGGGTATCACACGCATACGGTTTGGCCTGATCCAGTTTCGCTCGCCACTACTCCCGGAATCACGGTTGTTTTCTCTTCCTGAGGGTACTGAGATGTTTCACTTCCCCTCGTTCCCTCCACACTGCCTATGTGTTCAGCAGCGGGTGACAGCCCATGACGGCTGCCGGGTTTCCCCATTCGGAAACCCCCGGATCAAAGCTTGGTTGACAGCTCCCCGGGGACTATCGTGGCCTCCCACGTCCTTCATCGGTTCCTGGTGCCAAGGCATCCACCGTGCGCCCTTAAAAACTTGGCCACAGATGCTCGCGTCCACTGTGCAGTTCTCAAACAACGACCAGCCACCCATCACCCCACCCTTACAGGTGAGTGCACTGGGGCCGGCAACCGAAGGCGACCATAACCGGCCGTACCTTCAGATACCCAACAGCGTGCCCGACCCGACCGATCCCTCACCACGTTCCACGCCGAAGCAGTACTAGCAATGAGTTACCTGTCGTGCCGAATAGTCAACGTTCCACCCTTGAGCAACCACCGTCGAACATTTGCCGACGAAATGGCCTCTGGACTCCCCGAAGAGAATCTAGATGCTCCTTAGAAAGGAGGTGATCCAGCCGCACCTTCCGGTACGGCTACCTTGTTACGACTTCGTCCCAATCGCCAGTCCCACCTTCGACAGCTCCCTCCCACAAGGGGTTGGGCCACCGGCTTCGGGTGTTACCGACTTTCGTGACGTGACGGGCGGTGTGTACAAGGCCCGGGAACGTATTCACCGCAGCAATGCTGATCTGCGATTACTAGCAACTCCGACTTCATGGGGTCGAGTTGCAGACCCCAATCCGAACTGAGACCGGCTTTTTGAGATTCGCTCCGCCTCGCGGCATCGCAGCTCATTGTACCGGCCATTGTAGCACGTGTGCAGCCCAAGACATAAGGGGCATGATGACTTGACGTCGTCCCCACCTTCCTCCGAGTTGACCCCGGCAGTCTCCTGTGAGTCCCCATCACCCCGAAGGGCATGCTGGCAACACAGAACAAGGGTTGCGCTCGTTGCGG
This sequence comes from Streptomyces sp. JH34, assembly GCF_029428875.1. Classification (NCBI taxonomy): domain Bacteria; kingdom Bacillati; phylum Actinomycetota; class Actinomycetes; order Kitasatosporales; family Streptomycetaceae; genus Streptomyces; species Streptomyces sp. JH34. The sequence goes on from NZ_JAJSOO010000001.1 coordinate 1,876,347, forward strand.
GACTTAACCCAACATCTCACGACACGAGCTGACGACAGCCATGCACCACCTGTATACCGACCACAAGGGGGGCACCATCTCTGATGCTTTCCGGTATATGTCAAGCCTTGGTAAGGTTCTTCGCGTTGCGTCGAATTAAGCCACATGCTCCGCTGCTTGTGCGGGCCCCCGTCAATTCCTTTGAGTTTTAGCCTTGCGGCCGTACTCCCCAGGCGGGGAACTTAATGCGTTAGCTGCGGCACCGACGACGTGGAATGTCGCCAACACCTAGTTCCCAACGTTTACGGCGTGGACTACCAGGGTATCTAATCCTGTTCGCTCCCCACGCTTTCGCTCCTCAGCGTCAGTAATGGCCCAGAGATCCGCCTTCGCCACCGGTGTTCCTCCTGATATCTGCGCATTTCACCGCTACACCAGGAATTCCGATCTCCCCTACCACACTCTAGCTAGCCCGTATCGAATGCAGACTCGGGGTTAAGCCCCGAGCTTTCACATCCGACGTGACAAGCCGCCTACGAGCTCTTTACGCCCAATAATTCCGGACAACGCTCGCACCCTACGTATTACCGCGGCTGCTGGCACGTAGTTAGCCGGTGCTTCTTCTGCAGGTACCGTCACTTGCGCTTCTTCCCTGCTGAAAGAGGTTTACAACCCGAAGGCCGTCATCCCTCACGCGGCGTCGCTGCATCAGGCTTTCGCCCATTGTGCAATATTCCCCACTGCTGCCTCCCGTAGGAGTCTGGGCCGTGTCTCAGTCCCAGTGTGGCCGGTCGCCCTCTCAGGCCGGCTACCCGTCGTCGCCTTGGTAGGCCATTACCCCACCAACAAGCTGATAGGCCGCGGGCTCATCCTTCACCGCCGGAGCTTTTAACCCCGCCCCATGAGGGACAGAGTGTTATCCGGTATTAGACCCCGTTTCCAGGGCTTGTCCCAGAGTGAAGGGCAGATTGCCCACGTGTTACTCACCCGTTCGCCACTAATCCACCCCGAAGGGCTTCATCGTTCGACTTGCATGTGTTAAGCACGCCGCCAGCGTTCGTCCTGAGCCAGGATCAAACTCTCCGTGAATGTTTTCCCGTAATCGGGATCACAACACGAGAGCGGAACAACCAGGTCGGAATATGACCGGTTGTTCACAGCGTCCTCGCTGTTGTTGCCTACCCGACCCGAAGATCGTGCAGGACTTTTCAAAGGAACCACCAACCTGCGTGATGCAGGCCGGGGTATCAACATATCTGGCGTTGACTTTTGGCACGCTGTTGAGTTCTCAAGGAACGGACGCTTCCTTCGGTCCCGTTTCACCGGGGCCCTCCGGGCGCTTCCCTTCGTTCTTGCGTTTCCGACTCTATCAGACTCTTTCGTGTCCGATTCCCGGCCGAAGCGGGTTACTGCTTGGCGGTTAATTTACCACCGTGCTTTCCAGTTCTTCGCTTTCGCGTTTCCCTTTCCGGCGAGTCCGACTTTACCAGACTCTTTTCCGTTCCGTTTCCGGTCCGGATTTAGATTCCAGTGGCCTTCGGAGTGGCCTTTGCCTTTCGGCGGATCCGACTTTATCAGAGAATCTGAGTCGGATTTCCCGCCCCCTCGACAAGGGCTGAACGAACGCTCCCGGCACGCGTGTGCGCGGGGTGCTTCCCGTTCGGCGGAATCGCAAACGTACTGGAGCGGGGCGCCTCGATGCAAATCGAGGCGCCCCGCTCCTGGTTGGCGGCCTGCCGGCCGCGCTCACGTCAGACCTCGACGACGACCGGAAGGATCATCGGACGCCGGCGATAGGTGTCCGACACCCACTTGCCCACAGTGCGACGGACCAGCTGCTGGAGCTGGTGCGGCTCCATGACCCCGTCCTGTGCCGACTTGTTGAGGGCCTCCTGGACCTTCGGCACGACGGCGCTGAAAGCGGAGTCGTCGATCCCGGAACCACGGGCCTGGATGTGCGGCCCGCCCACGATCTTTCCGGACGAGCTGTCCACCACGATGAAGACCGAGATGATCCCCTCGTCGCCCAGGATGCGGCGGTCCTTGAGGGAGGTCTCGGTGACGTCGCCGACCGAGAGGCCGTCGACGTACACATAGCCGGCCTGGACCTTGCCGACGATCTTCGCCTTGCCGTCGATGAGGTCGACGACCACGCCGTCCTCCGCGATGACGATGTGGTCCTTCGGCACCCCGGTCAGCGCACCGAGTTCGGCGTTGGCCCGGAGGTGGCGCCATTCACCGTGGACCGGCATCAGGTTCTTCGGCTTGCAGATGTTGTAGAAGTACAGCAGCTCGCCGGCCGAGGCGTGACCCGAGACGTGGACCTTGGCGTTGCCCTTGTGGACGACGTTGGCGCCCCACCGGGTCAGGCCGTTGATCACGCGGTAGACCGCGTTCTCGTTCCCCGGGATCAGGGACGACGCCAGGATCACCGTGTCGCCCGGGACGATACGGATCTGGTGATCCCGGTTGGCCATACGGGAGAGTGCTGCCATCGGCTCACCCTGGGAGCCCGTGCAGACCAGCACGACCTCGTCGTCGGGCAGGTCGTCGAGGGTCTTGACGTCGACGACCAGACCGGCGGGCACCTTGAGATAGCCCAGGTCACGCGCGATACCCATGTTCCGGACCATGGAGCGTCCGACGAAGGCGACCCTGCGGCCGTACTCGTGGGCGGCGTCCAGGATTTGCTGGATCCGGTGCACGTGGCTGGCGAAGCTCGCCACGATGATGCGCTTCTGCGCGTTGGCGAACACCGTGCGCAGGACGTTGGAGATGTCCCGCTCCGGCGGGACGAATCCGGGGACCTCCGCGTTCGTCGAGTCGGAGAGCAGGAGGTCGATGCCTTCTTCGCTCAGCCGGGCGAAGGCGTGCAGGTCGGTGAGACGGCCGTCCAGCGGGAGCTGGTCCATCTTGAAGTCACCGGTCGCGACGGCCATGCCCGCGGGAGTGCGGATGGCGACGGCGAGAGCGTCCGGGATGGAGTGGTTGACCGCGATGAACTCGCAGTCGAACACGCCGATGCGCTCGCGCTGTCCCTCGGCCACCTCGAGGGTGTAGGGACGGATCCGGTGCTCCTGGAGCTTGGCCTCGATGAGTGCGAGGGTCAGCTTGGAGCCGATCAGCGGGATGTCCGGCTTCAGGCGGAGCAGATACGGGACACCGCCGATGTGGTCCTCGTGGCCGTGCGTGAGGACGATGCCCTCGACGTCGTCCAGACGGTCCCGGATGGTGGTGAAGTCCGGCAGGATCAGGTCGATGCCAGGCTGCTCCTCCTCGGGGAAGAGCACACCGCAGTCGACGATGAGCAGGCGGCCGCCGTACTCGAAGACCGTCATGTTGCGGCCGATCTCGCCGAGGCCGCCCAGCGGGGTGACCCGCAGGCCGCCCTTGGGGAGCTTCGGCGGGGTACCGAGTTCAGGATGCGGATGACTCAAAAGACTCTCCTTACCACGCGCGCCACGTACCGCTGAGGGCACGTGGCGCGCATGTCATTCGTGCACTTGCTGTTGTCAGGTGGTGTTACCGCCGCGAGTGTCCTCGCGTATTCAGTTGTGAAGTCCGTGGTTAGAGCTGTACCCCACCGGCAGCCAGATCGATCTTGAGCTGGGCCGTCTCCTGTGCGGTGAGTTCCACCAGGGGGAGGCGCAGCGGGCCGGCGGGGAGGCCCTGGAGGGTGAGCGCGGCCTTGGTGGTGATCACGCCCTGGGTGCGGAACATCCCGGTGAAGACCGGAAGCAGCTTCTGGTGGATCTCCGTGGCCTTCTGCACGTCTCCACCGAGGTGCGCCTCGACGAGGGCGCGCAGCTCCGGGGTGGCGACATGGCCGACGACGGAGACGAATCCGACGGCGCCGACCGAGAGAAGCGGGAGGTTGAGCATGTCGTCGCCGGAGTACCAGGCGAGACCGGACTGGGCGATGGCCCAGCTGGAGCGGCCGAGGTCGCCCTTGGCGTCCTTGTTGGCGACGATCCGGGGGTGCTCGGCGAGGCGTACGAGCGTCTCTGTGTCGATCGGCACACCGCTGCGGCCCGGAATGTCGTACAGCATCACCGGGAGTCCGGTGGAGTCCGCGATGGCCCCGAAGTGACGGAGGAGGCCCTCCTGAGGCGGCTTGTTGTAGTAGGGCGTGACCGCGAGGAGTCCGTGGGCGCCGCTGCGCTCGGCGGTGCGGGCCAGCTCGATGCTGTGCCGGGTGTCGTTGGTACCGACGCCCGCGACGACGTGGGCCCGGTCTCCTACGGCCTCCAGCACGGCCCTGACGAGCTGGTCTTTCTCCGCGTCGCTGGTGGTCGGGGACTCGCCCGTGGTGCCGTTGACGACCAGGCCGTCGTTGCCTGCGTCCACCAGATGGGTGGCGAGCCGCTGGGCACCGTCGAGGTCGAGTGCGCCGTCAGCCGTGAAGGGCGTGACCATAGCGGTGAGGACCCGCCCGAAGGGGGTCTGCGGAGTGGAGATCGGAGCCATGGGTAACACGCTACTCGTTGCTCGGAGCGTCGTGCCCCCTCGGGGGGACGGGGAAGAGGAGCCCGGCACTGCCTGCTCGGGGGTTCAAGCAGTGCCGGGTCCGTTTGATCAGCCTAGATGAACTTCACGAAACGCCGCAATACGGACACCGCCTACGGGGCGACCCGTCCGTTTTTGTTGAAGGCGGCATGAGTGAGCGGCATCAGGGTCTGCCAGTGCTGTTCCATCTGCTCCCCGACCATTTCGATCTCGCGCTGCGGGAAGGACGGCACCTTGGCCAGTTCGTGCTGCGTGCGCAGGCCGAGGAAGTGCATCAGTGACCGGGCGTTGCAGGTGGCGTACATCGTGGAGAACAGGCCGACGGGGAGTACCGCGCGGGCGACCTCACGGGCGACCCCGGCGGCGAGCATCTCCTGGTAGGCGTCGTACGCCTGGCGGTAGGAGTCCTCCATGGCACGGCTCGTGACCGCGTGCTGCTCCGGGGTGCCTTCGACGAATTCGTACTTGCCGGGGCGGCCCTGCTGGATGAGCTTGCGGGACTCCCCCGGGACGTAGAAGACCGGCTCGAGCTCCCTGTAGCGGCCCGATTCCTCGTTGTAGGACCAGCCCACGCGGTGCCGCATGAACTCGCGGAAGACGAAGATCGGGGCGCTGATGAAGAAGGTCATCGAGTTGTGCTCGAACGGGCTGCCGTGCCGGTCCCGCATCAGGTAGTTGATGAGCCCCTTCGAGCGCTCGGGGTCCTTCGTGATCTCTTCCAGGGACTGCTCGCCGGCGGTGGACACACGGGCCGCGAACAGCACGTCGGAGTCGGCCGCGGCTGATTTCACCAGGTCAACGGTGACATCGCTGCGGAAGTGGGCCTTTGTGGGCTCGGGGGTGTCGGTCACCGGCGGGGGTCCTTCCAGTTGCTTCGCTCGGGCGGCGTCCACTCTACGGGCCTCGGAGAGGGCATCCGTCAGCAGGAAATTTGGATGAGTTCGGCGATTCGGGGCACCGAACAGGCCTCTCGTACGTCTGACTCATTAGCAGCACCCGTCACAGAGTTCAAGGAGAGTTTCCTCATGTTCCGCCGGCGTGAATCCGTCCCGTTCTCGTTCGTTGCCGAGGCCGACCGGTTCCGCAGTAATGTCACTCCGCCTCCCCGCCGGCGCGCCAGCCGCTCACAGCTGGCCGCTCGTTCCCTCGTAGGGCTGACGCTGGTCGCCGGCTTCGCCGGATCGCTGCTCTTCGGGTTGCCCGCACTGGACACCGAGCGGACCCCGTCCCACAGCCAGACCTCCGAGGCGTCCCAGCACCGCTGACCCGTACGGGCCCCCTGGGGTGGTCGGCCGGGGGGCTGCTCGGTAGCCTCACCGGGCACAGCAATCGAGCGTGCTTGTGAGTGAGGATCAGTCGTGCCCCTGCCCTTCCTGACGGCCGACCGCGCATTCGACGCGGACGCGGAGGACATCGCGCTGCCGTTCGACGACCACGACAGCTGGCGACGGCCCTACCGCCCCGGCCCCTGGCGGGTCGCGGCGGCAGCCGGCGTGCTGCTGCTGGCGTCCTTCGTGCTGCTCGCCGCGATGATCATCACGTTCGCCGGATCCCTGTCCGGCGCCACCGCGTGTTTCGTCCTCGCCGCCTTGATGATCACCGGTGCGCTGCGTCTCCTGCGGGTCGGCGCGTGGGTGAGCCTGCACGGCGTGCGCCGGGTCGGCTTCTTCCGTACGACCACGGTGCCGTGGGCGAACGCGGCGGCGGTCCGCACCGTCCAGCAACCGGTGAAGTGGCTCGGCTTCCCACGCACCGTCCAGGGACAGGCCCTGGTCGTGGTGCGGAGGAGCGGTGAACCGCTGCCCCCGCTGGTCACCGATCACAACGCGGACTTCCTGGCCCGGGCCGAGGCGTTCGAACGCGCCACGGACTCCATCGAGGCCTGGGGCGACGAATACCGCACCGCCTGACACGGGCCCGGGCCCCGCAGGGCCGCGAGGTCACCGACGAGCCGGTACGGCGCCACTCAGGCGCGTACCGGCTTGTTCATGTGCAGGGCGATGGCACGCTGCATCGCCTTGCGGGCGCGCGGGGTGTCCCTCGCGTCCTGGTAGGCGACCGCGAGCCGGAACCAGCAGCGCCAGTCGTCCGGGCTGTCCTCGGTCTCCTCGCGACGCCGGGCGAACACGGCGTCGGCGGAGTCGCGGTCGATACGCCCCGAAGGGGTGCGCACCAGCTCGTCGACAGGGAGGCCCCCTTCGGCGTCCAGTTCGGCTGCGAGGGCATTGGCCCTGCGCACGAACTGGGTGTTCTTCCAGAGGAACCAGAGGCCGATCACCGGCAGGATAAGCACCGCCACACCGAAGGTGACCGTGAGCAGCGTGCCGTGCCGGATGAGCAGGACGCCACGGCTGCCGGCCAGGACGAAGTAGAAGACCAGGACGGCGGCGGTGACGAAGTAGGTGAGCTTTGCGCGCATCGGGGTGGGGCCCAGTCAGTTCAGGTCGAGGAAGTGTTCCAGGCCGAAGGTGAGGCCGGGAGTGGTCACCACGCGGCGGGTGCCGAGCAGGATGCCGGGCATGAAGCTGCTGTGGTGGAGCGAGTCGTGGCGCAGGGTGAGGGTCTCGCCCTCGCCGCCCAGCAGGACCTCCTGGTGGGCGAGGAGCCCGCGGAGCCGCACCGAGTGGACCGGCACGCCGTCGACGTCGGCGCCGCGCGCTCCGTCGAGCGCCGTGGACGTGGCGTCGGGCTGGGGCGCCGCGCCTGCCTTCTCGCGGGCGGCGGCGATGAGCTGGGCGGTGCGGGTGGCGGTGCCGGAGGGGGCGTCCGCCTTGTTCGGGTGGTGCAGCTCGATGACCTCGACGGACTCGAAGTAGCGGGCGGCCTGCTCCGCGAACTTCATCGTGAGGACGGCGCCGATGGAGAAGTTCGGCGCGATGAGCACACCGGTCTCCGGGGAGCCGGAGAGCCAGGTGTCCAGCTGCGCGAGCCGTTCGTCGGTCCAGCCCGTGGTGCCCACGACGGCGTGGATGCCGTGGCGGACGCAGAAGTCGAGGTTCTCCATCACCGAGGCGGGTGTGGTGAGCTCGACGACGGCCTGGGCACCGGTCTCCGTGAGGGTCTCCAGCCGGTCTCCGCGGCCGAGCGCGGCCACCAGCTCCATGTCGTCGGCGGCCTCCACGGCTCGTACCGCCTCGGACCCGATGCGTCCCTTGGCACCGAGAACGGCCACGCGCAGCTTGCTCATCTGTGTTCTTTCCTTACGGGTGGTTAGGAGACCGCTTCCTGGAGGCGGTCGGCCTGCTTGTCCTTCAGCGGGCCGATGACCGAGAGCGAGGGCCGCTGTCCGAGGACGTCGGCCGCCACGGCACGGACCTCGTCGGGGGTGACCGCCGCGATCTTGGCCAGCATGTCATCGACGGACATCTGTTCGCCCCAGCAGAGCTCGCTCTTGCCGATGCGGTTCATGAGCGCGCCCGTGTCCTCCAGGCCGAGGACGGTGGAACCGGCGAGCTGACCGACGGCGCGGCCGATCTCCTCGTCTCCGAGGCCGTCCGTCGCCACGCGGTCGAGTTCGTCGCGGCAGATCTTGAGGACGTCGTGCACCTGGCTGGGCCGGCAGCCCGCGTAGACGCCGAAGAGCCCGCAGTCGGCGAAGCCCGAGGTGTACGAGTACACGCTGTAGGCGAGGCCGCGCTTCTCCCTTACCTCCTGGAAGAGGCGTGAGCTCATGCCGCCGCCGAGCGCGGTGTTCAGGACGCCGAGGGCCCAGCGGCGCTCGTCGGTCCTGGCCAGGCCGGGCATGCCGAGCACGACGTGCGCCTGCTCGGTCTTGCGGTTCAGGAGCTCGACCTTGCCGGCGGCGCGCAGCGTGCGGGACCCCTCGCGCGGCGCCGTGGGGACGGCGTCGGTGCGGGTCAGGGCGCCCGCGCGTTCGAAGGCGCTGCGGACCTGCCGGACGACGGTGGCGTGGTCCACGTTGCCGGCCGCGGCCACCACCAGGTGCGTGGGGTCGTAGTGCTTCTTGTAGAAGCGTGCGATCTGGCCGCGGTTCAGCGCGTTGATCGTGTCGACCGTGCCGAGGACCGGGCGGCCCAGCGGGGTGTCGCCGAGCATGGTGTGCGCGAACAGGTCGTGCACGCAGTCGCCCGGGTCGTCCTCCGTCATCGCGATCTCCTCGAGGATGACGCCGCGCTCGGCGTCGACGTCCTCGGGGGCGATCAGGGAGCCGGTCAGCATGTCGCAGACGACATCGATGGCCAGCGGGAGGTCGGTGTCCAGGACCCGCGCGTAGTAGCAGGTGTACTCCTTCGCCGTGAAGGCGTTCATCTCGCCGCCGACCGCGTCGATCGCGGACGAGATGTCGAGGGCGCTGCGCTTGGCCGTGCCCTTGAAGAGGAGGTGTTCGAGGTAGTGGGTCGCGCCGTTCAGGGTGGGCGTCTCGTCGCGTGATCCGACGTTGGCCCAGATCCCGAAGGTGGCGGAGCGTACGGAGGGCAGCGTCTCGGTGACGACCCGGAGACCGCCCGGGAGGACGGTGCGCCGGACGGTACCGATGCCGTTGGTGCCCTTGAGAAGCGTTTGGGTACGGGCGACGGCCCGCCCCTCCGAGGAGGGGCGGGCCGTCGTCACGGAACTACGGGACGTCACTTGTCGGTGTCGTCCTTCGTCTCGTCCTCTTCGCCCTCGATCACGGGGATGAGGGAGAGCTTGCCGCGGGAGTCGATCTCCGCGATCTCCACCTGGACCTTGGCGCCGACGCCGAGCACGTCCTCGACGTTCTCCACGCGCTTGCCACCGGCGAGCTTGCGGATCTGCGAGATGTGCAGCAGACCGTCCTTGCCGGGCATCAGGGAGACGAAGGCACCGAAGGTCGTGGTCTTGACGACCGTACCCAGGTAGCGCTCGCCGACCTCCGGCATGGTCGGGTTGGCGATGGCGTTGATCGTGGCGCGGGCGGCCTCGGCCTGCGAGCCCTGCTGGGCACCGATGTAGATGGTGCCGTCGTCCTCGATCGTGATGTCGGCGCCGGTGTCCTCCTGGATCTGGTTGATCATCTTGCCCTTGGGGCCGATGACCTCACCGATCTTGTCCACCGGGATCTTGACGGTGATGATCCGCGGGGCGTTCGGGGACATCTCGTCCGGGACGTCGATGGCCTCGTTCATGACGTCCAGGATGTGCAGACGCGCGTCACGGGCCTGCTTCAGCGCGGCGGCCAGGACCGAGGCGGGGATGCCGTCGAGCTTGGTGTCGAGCTGGAGCGCGGTCACGAACTGCTTGGTGCCGGCGACCTTGAAGTCCATGTCACCGAAGGCGTCCTCCGCACCGAGGATGTCGGTGAGGGCGACGTAGTGGGTCTTGCCGTCGATCTCCTCGGAGATCAGGCCCATGGCGATACCGGCGACGGCTGCCTTGAGGGGCACACCGGCGTTCAGCAGCGACATCGTGGAGGCGCAGACCGAGCCCATGGACGTCGAGCCGTTGGAGCCCAGCGCCTCGGAGACCTGGCGGATCGCGTAGGGGAAGTCCTCGCGCGACGGCAGCACCGGCACGATGGCGCGCTCGGCGAGTGCGCCGTGGCCGATCTCGCGGCGCTTGGGCGAGCCCACGCGGCCGGTCTCACCGACGGAGTACGGCGGGAAGTTGTAGTTGTGCATGTAGCGCTTGCGGGTCACCGGGGAGAGGGTGTCCAGCTGCTGCTCCATGCGGAGCATGTTGAGGGTGGTGACGCCCAGGATCTGGGTCTCGCCACGCTCGAACAGCGCCGAGCCGTGCACGCGCGGGATGGCCTCGACCTCGGCGGCGAGCGTACGGATGTCCGTGACGCCGCGGCCGTCGATGCGGACCTTGTCCTTGATGACGCGCTCGCGGACCAGCTTCTTGGTCAGCGCGCGGTAGGCACCGGAGATCTCCTTCTCGCGGCCCTCGAAGGCCGGGAGGAGCTTCTCGCCCGCGATCTCCTTGATGCGGTCCAGCTCCGCCTCGCGCTCCTGCTTGCCGGCGATGGTGAGCGCCTTGGCGAGCTCGGTGCTGACGGCCTTGCTGAGCGCTGCCAGGACGTCGTCCTGGTAGTCGAGGAAGACCGGGAACTCGCCGGTGGGCTTGGCGGCCTTGGAGGCGAGGTCGGACTGGGCCTTGCAGAGCGCCTTGATGAAGGGCTTCGCGGCTTCCAGACCGGCGGCGACGACCTCTTCGGTCGGGGCCTCGGCGCCGTCCTTGACGAGCTGGATGGTCTTCTCGGTGGCCTCGGCCTCGACCATCATGATCGCGACGTCGCCGTCCTCGAGGACGCGACCGGCGACGACCATGTCGAAGACGGCGTCCTCGAGCTCGGTGTGCGTCGGGAACGCGACCCACTGGCCCTTGATCAGGGCGACGCGGGTGGCGCCGATCGGGCCGGAGAAGGGCAGGCCCGCCAGGATCGTGGAGGCGGAGGCGGCGTTGATCGCGACCACGTCGTACAGGTGGTCGGGGTTGAGCGCCATGATCGTCTCGACGATCTGGATCTCGTTGCGCAGGCCCTTCTTGAAGGAGGGGCGCAGCGGGCGGTCGATCAGGCGGCAGGTGAGGATCGCGTCCTCGGAGGGCCGGCCCTCACGACGGAAGAAGGAGCCGGGGATCTTGCCGGCCGCGTACTGCCGCTCCTCGACGTCCACCGTGAGGGGGAAGAAGTCGAGCTGGTCCTTGGGCCGCTTGGAAGCGGTGGTGGCCGACAGCACCATGGTGTCGTCGTCCAGGTACGCGACGGCGGAGCCGGCGGCCTGCTTGGCCAGGCGGCCCGTCTCGAAGCGGATGGTGCGGGTGCCGAAAGTACCGTTGTCGATCACGGCTTCGGCGTAGTGGGTCTCGTTCTCCACTAGTGATTTCTCCATACTCGTCGTCTTTCGTCCTGCCGCCCGTGTGGCGGAGGACGGTGCGGAGAGGCGCGCCGTGTGTGCGGGCCGGTCTTCGATCGAAGCTCCCGGGCGTTTCCCCGGGGGCCACTACCGAGGACCGGCGGCGGCCGAGGCGCGCCTCTCCTCGTTCTGTTGTCGTACGTCCAGGTTACTGAGACTGACCCCGGTCACGCACGTACAGCAAAGGGAGCGGCCCCCTGGAATCGGGTGCCGCTCCCTCTCACAGCGTCCTTACTTGGCGCCGCCGGCCGCACCGCGGCGGATGCCGAGGCGGTCGACGAGCGCACGGAAGCGCTGGATGTCCTTCTTGGCGAGGTACTGAAGGAGGCGGCGACGCTGGCCGACCAGGATCAGCAGACCACGACGGGAGTGGTGGTCGTGCTTGTGCGTCTTGAGGTGCTCCGTCAGGTCCGAGATCCGGCGGGAGAGCATGGCGACCTGGACCTCGGGGGATCCGGTGTCACCCTCCTTCTGGGCGAACTCGGACATGATCTGCTTCTTCGTAGCGGCGTCGAGCGGCACGCGTACTCCTCTTGATGTTCGATGCGCCCACGAGTGCCCCTGGTCTTGATCTCAGGGGAGCTTCCGTGACTCGGAGGCGAAGGTCCGATGAGCGCAGCCCTCAGGATGATTCCCGGAGGCGCGTACACAAACGGCCGTCACCCAGCGTACCAGCCGCCGCGGACCCGTCCGTCCGTCGTGCCGCACGGGTCAGCTGGTGAGCGCCCGGATCGAGTGGTAGACGTCGAAGACCGCCAGGCACAGCGGCAGCAGGGTCAGCAGGACGAAGGCCTCGGCGATCTCCAGGAAACGGCCCCAGAACGGGGTGACGCCCTTGCGCGGGACGATCAGCCCTATGGCGGTGATCAGCGCGGCGACCCCGGCGACCGCGGCGGTGAGCCAGATCGTACGGATGTCGAGGCCCCCGCTGTCCCCCTTGAGCGCCCCGCGGATCAGGTCGGCCGGCGGGTTGAGCGACAGCCCGAGGCCGAGGAGTACCAGGGCGGTGAGGCCCGCGCCCAGGGCGCAGCCGACCTGGGCGGTGTAGCGGAACAGGTGGGCGCGCATCAGCATCGCGACGCCGGTGGCGAGTGCGAGGAGCTGGCCCCAGACGCTGTCCGAGAAGCCGAGCACCGCCGCGGCTCCCACGGCCACCAGCGCGCAGCCTCCGGCGAGGCCGAGAAGCAGTTCGTGCCCTCGACGCGCCTGGGCGGCGATGCGGTCGGCGTCGACCGGGCCCTGCGGCGCCGGATCGGACGTCCCGTAGTCACCGACGGTGGTGCGGGGCGGCTCGAAGCCGATCGGAAGGCGCGCGAAGCGGGTGGAGAGCCCGGGCAGGAAGGCGAGGAGGCCGACGGAGAGGGGGGCGCACACGGCTGCGGTCTCGGCCGGCTCCATGCCGGTCATGATCGCGACGAAGGTCACCAGCACGCCGATGGCGGAGGCGAACACGAACGCGACGAAGGTGCCGTCGCCCTCGGGGGCGGCGATCATGAGGATCACGGACGCCACCAGCACGGCGGCGCAGGCGAGCAGGAACTGCAGCCTGCCGATGCCCTGTCCCTCGCTGAGCGGAAGGAGCCCTGCACCGGCTACCGCGGCGTTGGTGAGTACGCCGATCCCCAGCGCGATGGAGGAACCGCGATCCGCGTAGACGCGCGCGCGTACGCAGGCGAGCGCGAGAAGGAGTACGGCGGTGACGGCGGCCAGGATGCCCGGGAGGCCGTGCATGTCGTGCCGGATGTCGGAGGTCCAGAGCACGAAGCCGAGGAGGACCAGCAGGACGGAACCGCCGAAGAGCCCGGCCGAGCGCATGAGGCTGTCGCCCCAGAGGGTGCGGTCCTTGGCGACCGCGGTGGCGACCGCGTCGGAGACGTCGTCGAAGACCGCCGGGGGCAGCGACTCGGAGAAGGGCCGCAGGGACAGGAGTTCCCCGTCGAGGATGCGCTGGCCGGCCAGCGTGCGCCCGCTGTCGAGGACGGTTCCGTCGCGGCGCACCAGGTGGTAGCCGACCGGGGCGCCCTGGGCGGGGCTCTGGCCCGACAGCCGGAGGATCTCCGGGTAGAGGTCGGCGACGGGGATGTCCTCGGGCAGCGCCACGTCGACACGGCTGTCGGGCGCGACGACCGTGACCCGGCAGAAGCCGGTTCCGTTGGCGGCCGGCGCTCCGGGACCCGGCCGGCCGGGTCCGGTGGCCGCGGTCTGGGCCGTCATAGTCACGTGCTGCTCCCCCTCATGATGCTTCTCGGCCTCCTGTGAAACGCACCCTGGATCGAGGGCTCCACCTGCGTCCCGATTGACCCGTTTTTTTGCGGTAGTTAGCGGATGCGTACACGCGTCGCGACACCCTACCGCCCTCGAGTCACCGGGCACGCCAGTAGGATCCTCCCGCGCACGGAACCCGTCGCCACGGGGGCGCCGATAGGAACAGTTCCGTCCGGCAAGGGAATTGGTGAGCTGTGAGCCAGATTGTCGTCAAGCGCCCACCGCGGGCCCTCCCCTCCGAAGTTCCGGGCGAGCAGGTGCAGTTGCAACCTCCGCCCGAGTTGCCCCGCGGGCAGCAGGAGGGGGTGATGATGCAGCTGCTGCCGATGCTCGGCATGGGTGGTTCCGTCGTCTTCTTCTTCATGACCCCGAACCCGATCATGCGGATCATGGGCATGGTCATGATCGCGTCGACGATCGCCATGGCCATCTCGATGATCATCCGCTTCCGGCGCGGCACCCAGGGTCAGCTGGCGGACATGCGGCGCGACTACCTGAAGTATCTGACGCAGACCCGGCGCGCCGTGCTGAGGACCGCCCGGCAGCAGCGCGACGCGCAGTTCTACCTCCACCCGTCCCCGGAGCAGCTGTGGGCCCTCGTGGCCGAGGGCAGCCGGGTGTGGGAGCGCCGGGTGGGGGACGCCGACTTCGCGCACGTACGCATCGGTCTGGGCGGTCAGGAGCTCGCCACGCCTCTCATCGCCCCCGACACCGCGCCGGTCGACGAGCTGGAGCCGCTGACCGCCGGGGCGATGCAGCAGTTCCTGACGACCCACAGCACGCTGGACGGGCTGCCCATGGCGGTCTCGCTCCGTGCCTTCTACCACCTGACGATCAGCGGTGAGGCCGAATCCGCGCGTGCCACGGCCCGTGCGATGGTCGGGGCGCTCGCCTCGCTGCACTCCCCCGAGGACCTGGTCATCGCCGTCGCGACCGGCCGCGACGCCGCTCCGCGCTGGGAGTGGACGAAGTGGCTCCCGCACGTCCAGGTGCAGGGGTCCATCGACGGCGCCGGCAGCCGCCGCCTGATCAGCACGAGCGTCGCCGAGCTCGAGGAGATGCTCGCGGGCCGCCTCGACGGCCGCCCGCGCTTCCAGCCGGGGGGTCAGCCGCTCCTCGACCAGCCGCACGTCGTCGTCGTACTCGACGGCGAGTCCGTGCCGGCGACGTCCGCACTCGCGTCGGCCGAGGGCCTCCAGGGCGTCACCGTCGTCGAGGTCGTCACGGGCCAGGTCAACGGGGCGCGCGGCGGTCTCTCCATCGTGGTGGACCCCCACACGCTGCAGCTGGAGTCGGGGCACGGCCTGGTCTACGACGGTGTTCCCGACCTGCTGAGCCACGAGGCCGCGGAGGCGCTGGCGCGACAGCTGGCGCCACTCCACGTGGCCACGGGCGGCGACGACGACGAACCGCTGCTCGCCAATCTGGAGTTCACCGACCTGCTGAATCTCGGCGACGCGGCCTCGGTCGACGTGAGCCGGACCTGGCGGGCCCGCTCGCAGGCGGAGCGGCTCCGGGTCCCGATCGGCGTGGGCGAGGACGGCGGCCCGGTGATGCTGGACCTCAAGGAGGCGGCACAGGAGGGCATGGGGCCGCACGGCCTGTGTGTCGGGGCCACCGGTTCCGGCAAGTCGGAGCTGCTCCGCACGCTCGTCCTGGGTCTCGCCGTCACCCACACCTCGGAAACCCTGAACTTCGTCCTCGCGGACTTCAAGGGCGGCGCCACCTTCGCCGGCATGGCGCAGATGCCGCACGTCGCCGCGGTGATCACCAACCTCGCGGACGACCTGACGCTGGTCGACCGCATGGGCGACTCCATCAGCGGTGAGCTCAACCGCCGCCAGGAGATGCTGCGCGACGCGGGCAACTACGCCAACATCCACGACTACGAGAAGGCACGTGCCGCGGGTGCCCCGCTGCAGCCCATCCCTTCACTCGTCCTGGTCATCGACGAGTTCAGCGAGCTGCTGACGGCGAAGCCGGACTTCATCGAGATGTTCGTCCAGATCGGGCGCATCGGCCGTTCGCTCGGCGTCCATCTCCTGCTGGCCTCGCAGCGCCTCGAGGAGGGGCGGCTGCGCGGCCTGGAGACCTACCTGTCGTACCGGATCGGTCTGCGTACGTTCTCCGCGGGCGAGTCCCGGGCCGCGCTGGGCGTGCCCGACGCCTACCACCTGCCCAACGTCCCCGGATCGGGGTATCTGAAGTACGGCACGGACGAGATGGTGCGCTTCAAGGCGGCGTACGTCTCCGGGGTGTACCGCACGGGTGCGCAGCCCGCCGCGTCCTCCGGTCCCCTGCCCGTCGATCGCAGGCCGGTGGTGTTCACCGCCGCTCCGGTGCCCGTGCGCTACGTGCAGCCCACGGCGGAGCCGGGCGTGCCCGAGGCACGCAAGTCCGAGGACGACGCCTTGGCGGACACGGTCCTCGACGTGATCGTGCGCCGGCTGGAGGGCCGTGGGGCGTCTGCGCACCAGGTGTGGCTGCCTCCGCTGGACAATCCGCCGTCGCTGGACGAGCTCCTTCCGGGGCTCTCGGCGGTCGAGGGCCGCGGTCTGACCCAGCCCGGGTTCGAGGGCTCGGGGCGCCTCGTCGTACCGCTGGGTGTGGTCGACAAGCCGTACGAGCAGCGCCGCGACACCCTCTACCGGGACTTCTCCGGCGCGGCCGGCCACATGCAGATCACCGGCGGGCCGCAGTCGGGCAAGTCGACGCTGCTGCGGACGCTGATCGCCGGCTTCGCGCTCACCCACACACCGCAGGAGGTCCAGTTCTACGGGCTGGACTTCGGCGGCGGCGGCATGGCCTCGGTGTCGGGCCTGCCCCACGTCGGCGGGGTCGCCTCACGGCTCGACCCCGAGCGGGTGCGCCGTACGGTCTCCGAGGTGTACGGGATCATGGCGCGCCGCGAGGAGTACTTCCGCAGCGCGGGCATCGACTCCATCGCCACGTTCCGCAGGCTGCGGGCGCGCGGTGAGATCTCGGTGACGGACCAGCCGTGGGGCGACGTCTTCCTGATCATCGACGGCTGGGGCAACTTCCGTACGGACTACGAGGCCCTGGAGGCCGCCGCCATCGACATCGCTCAGCGCGGTCTCGGCTACGGCATCCACCTCATCGTCACGGCGTCGCGTTCCATGGAGGTCAGGGCCAACCTGAAGGACCACCTGATGAACCGGCTCGAACTGCGGCTCGGTGACGTCATGGACTCCGAACTGGACCGCAAGGCCGCGGTCAACGTCCCCGCCGGCGTTCCCGGACGCGGCCTCACACCGGAGAAGCTGCACTTCATGGCGGCGGTGCCGCGGATCGACGGCATCAACTCCGACAGCGACCTCTCCGAGGCCACGGCGGCCATGAACCAGGAGGTCGCCCGGCACTGGACGGCGGCGCCCGCCCCCGCGGTCCGGCTGCTGCCCCGCGAACTCCCGGTCCACGACCTGCCGGCGGGCTACGCGCAGCCGGAGCGGGGCATCGCGTTCGGCATCGACGAGAACAACCTGGAACCGGTCTGGCTCGACTTCGAGCGGGACCCGTTCTTCCTGGTGTTCGGTGAGAGCGAGTCCGGCAAGTCCAACCTGCTGCGCATGCTCATCAAGCAGCTGACCGAGAGGTACGACGGGAACGCCGCGAAGTTCTTCGTCATCGACAACCGGCGCGCGCTCCTGGACGTCACCCCCGCGACGCACCTCGCGGAGTACGTACCCATGTCCAACAACATGGAGCACCATGCCGACGCGCTGTACGACCTGATGAAGCGCCGTACGCCGTCGCCCGACGTCACGGCCCAGGAACTGCGCGACCGCAGCTGGTGGAGCGGCCCGTCGGTGTTCGTGGTCGTCGACGACTACGACCTGGTCTCGACGTCCAGCGGCAACCCGCTGTCGAAGCTCACGGAGATGCTGCCGTTCTCCCGTGACGTCGGGGTGCGGTTCATCATCGCGCGCAGCACGGCGGGAGCGGGCCGTGCGCTGTACGAGCCGTTCCTGCAGCGCATCCTGGAACTGGGGGCGCAGGGCGTGATGCTGTCCGGTGACCCGATCGAGGGCGACATCCTCGGCAACGTACGACCGCGGCCGATGCCCCCGGGGCGCGGGGTGTTCGTCACGCGCCGGCGCGGCAACCCGCTGGTGCAGACGGGGCTCATGGACGGGGACCGGTAGAGCCTGTGGCTGGTGCGAAGCGTGTGGTGACGGAGTTGGCCCGTCACCACACGCTTCGGCGTTCGGGCAGGCCGATGGTCAGTGACGAACCGGAGCATGCGTTCAGGGAACAGAAGAACCTGGGAGGCCAGGCCATCATCCGTTCCTTCGGCTGCCACGCCTGGACCGGGGACATGGAATGCCTGGTCGAAGTCTCGGTCCAGCCACCGGCACGGCGAAACATGCCCACGCGGGCCTCACCACACTCTCCCTTCCGAGGCTCAAGGGCGAACTCACGCAGTCGCCCGCGCCCGACCGGAAGATCAGCGCCTGTGGACCCGACGTCTGAAAAGGTGAACCTTGAACACATTGAACGTGGTCGTCTTCCTGCTGGCCGCCGGCCTCATTGCCATGGGCTGCGTCAAGGCGGACCGGGTACGCCGGTGGCGAGGGTCGTTCAATCCGTCAGCACCCGAGATTCCCGATTCTGCCTTCGTCGCTGCGCGGGTCGTTCTCTTCGGGATGGCGGGGCTGGGCATCTATTCGGCGCTCCAGTTCATGGCCGTGGTCGCAAACGGCGAGTGGAGCGACGACGAACTGGGCAGCGCGGTCAGTCAGGCCTCCGCAGAACTGGACGGCACTTCACGCCTCGGTGAGATCTTCGGCGACGACAGCGGCTTCGATGAGGAGTTCGCCACGATGATCGAGGAGGAGGTCGTCGAGAACGGTGGCGGTGGCGCCCCTCAGAGCGGCGTGGACGCCGGCTCCACAGGCTCGAACAAACCGTCCGACGCCGACTACACGGTCACGGCCTCCGGCGCCGACGCAGCCTTCTGCGTACACGTCGTACGCACACGGTCGGAGGACGGGGACTACGAGCCCCCCCGGCATAGCGGGCAACCCCAGCACGGTGACCGTCCCGAATTACGACTTCGCGGTGACGAGCCGCAAAGGTGCGTGCTGAGCACTCTCCCTCCCGACCTGTCGGCTCCGGCGCTGCCGGACGTGGCCCGCACCGGCTCGTGAGGGGGCGGGGATTCCGGAACGGGACGTCCCGACTCCGCGCTCCGCCCGCGACGGCACCCCCTGACGGAGTCTCACGACGGATGGTGACGCACGCCCGGTGGCCGGTGACCCCCGCCCGGAGTGGCGCCACGCCCCCGTGTGACGGTCCACCGGCCAGGGCCTGCCAACGGTCGACACGCCGACCGCCGTGGCCGGAACTCCACGGCCACAAGCTGCACGATGTGTCGGCGCCCGCAGGGCAAGGCCGACGAGCCGTCGGGGGTGGCAACGGACGCGGTTCGCTGAGCCTCCGGGGGCTCGGTATCGGCGGAATCTGGGCGCTGCGTCACAGAATTGGTGAATCCTGAACTGACGAGAGTCACTTTCGGGCCAACTGCGCGCCACGGACGATCAACCGCAAACACGGCGTGATCAATGGCTTTCGCGCCCGTCACAGGCATCGGAGACGTAGCCGGACGTACTCACTCCGTGGCGGAGCAGATACCGGCCCGTCGGCCAACCCGGCTTGAAAGGGCTGTACCAGTTCCTCCCCCGCCTTGCTAACTTCCGGGGCTCAGAGGCATTGGAAGTACATGCGAAAAGGTGGTTCATGACCTCGCAAGCATCAGCGCCGAAGATCCCTCAGCTGTGGGTCCCGCTCCCCTCGGGGATCCACCCGAGTTGGCGTGAGATCGACGAAGGTTCCGCCGCGTGGCTCGATCGCTTCGGCCTCTACTCCGATCAAGCGCAACGTGAACGGCTGACACGCATCTCCGTGGGCGAGATCACCGGGCGAGGGGGCCCCGACGGGCGTCTGGCGGCTCTGCAGTGGACCGCGGACTTCCTGATGTGGCTGTTCGCGTTCGACGACGAGTACTGCGACGAAGGTCCGGCCGCGGCCTCCCCCGACGCCACCCTGCTCGTCATCACGAAACTCCAGCGAGTCGTCGAAGTCCCCTGGGCCGCTCCGGTGGACGACAACTACAGCGCCGCGTTACGCGAGTTGCGTCTGCGGCTCGACGATCTGACCACGCCCGTGCAGACCGCGCGCTGGGCCGCCAGCTTCCGGGCCTACCTCCAGGGCCAGATCTGGATGGCCGCGAACAGCACGTACGGGCGGATCCCCAGCCTCTCCGACCACCTGGCGGTCCGGCTGGACTCCTCAGGCGTCAAGATCTTCTCGACGCTCAGCGAGATCATCCACGGATACGACCTTCCCGCGGCCGACTACGACCGTCACGACGTCCGCGGCTTCGTGGAGGTCTTCGCCGCGATCATCGGCTGGTCGAACGACCTGGTGTCGTACCACAAGGAGCGGCAGCGCAGTCAGGACGGATACGGCAACATAGTCGATCTGATCGCACACGAGCGGCAGTGCTCCGTCGAAGAGGCGGTGGATGCGACCGCCACGATGCACACCCGGGCCATGGCCCTCTACCTCCGTCTCCGCGACCAGATCCTCCGCGACGCCGGCCCTGAACTCCGCAAGTGGATCACGGACTGCGACTCCTGGATCCGCGCCGACTACGACTGGTCCCTCACCACCAATCGCTACGTCAACCCCGAGGACCCCGCCGATCTACCCGCAGGCAGCGCGGCATCTCCCTTCGAGGAACGGGAGGCGGACCAGCCCCTTCCGATCGCCGGCATCGCCTGGTGGTGGACCCTGTTGAAGGACTAGATACGTCATCGAGTCATCGGGGCACTCCCGTCGACCGCGGCGATCCGCGATGATGTTCCGCATGACTCACCGCATCAGCGCCCTGATCTCGGTCTGCGGAGTCCTTACCGGCCTGCTGCTGCTCACCGCTGCCGTCCGTGACTACCTCTCCGGAGCATCGGCCCTCTGGATCGCGGCCGGAGCCCTGATCCTTCTCGTCACCTCGTGCACACTGGCGCGCGACGTACGGCGCCTGCGCACGGGAGCGGCTTCCTGAGAGGGAAGGCCCCGGCGCTGTACACCCGGGCGCCCGGTGGTCCGAGGAGAGGACCTGTTGGACTCTTCGGCCGGGACGACCGACCAGCCTTGGCGTTTCGGAACCGGCTCATGCAACAGGTCAGGGTGGGCACCTCCCGTGCGTGCCCACCCTGACCTGATTGCCTGCCGGTTACCGCCGCGGCCTACTCGAAGTTGGCGCGAGCCCGCTTGTCACCGGCGTGGTAGGCGGTACCGGCGTCGCGCACCTTGCGGGAGATCTCCGCGAGAGCGGTCTGAATGCCCGTGGCATCGCGGTCCCAGCCGGCCTGCGCGGTGTCGTACGCCGACTTGGCCTCGCCCACCCAGAGCTCGGACACGCTGGCGACCATCCGCTTGATCGCCGCGAGGTCCTCCTGAAGCTGCCTGCCCTGCCGGTCGATGTCACCCGCGGCCTGCTCCAGGCTTGCATAGGTGACAACCATCGTGCCGTCGTTGGTCGGCATACGGTCCTCCAGTTCAAATCGGTTCGATGTGATGACCCGTACGTACGAGGTACGGGTGAAGCAAGTGTCAGAGCGCGTTGAGGGCCGAGGTCTTGGCCTGCGCACCTTCGGAGTGACCGGGGACGACGTCCACGCCCTGGAGGGCCTGCCGGATCTCGTCCTCGGTGTTGCCCGAGATCGTCCGGGCCGCCTTGATGGCTTCCTGGAAGTTGACCAGACGGGTGGCGATGTTGCCCATCTTGAGGTTGATATCGGCCTGCTTGGCGTTGAACGCGCTGGCGCCGATACCCTTCCAGGAGCCTTCCAGGCTGTCGATCGTCGCCTGCAGCGTCTTCAGCTGACCCCTCACGGAGTCGAATCGCTTGGTGAGCTCACCCTCGAGCTTGAGCAGCATTTCATCTGAAAGCTTCTGATCTGCCATGGTGCTGGCTTCCTTTCTGGTGCTCTTGTTCGGTCCGGCGTCACCGCCGGAAAGTGCATTGGAGGAACTGCGGTCAGTCAGGCGGTGCGGCGCTTGCGAATGAGAGCGAAGGCCCCGCCGCCGAGCACGAGCACCACTGCCACTCCACCGAGGATCAGACCCAGTTGGCCGCTGTCGTTCTTCTCAGTGCTGGAGCCTGCCATGGCGGCGTCCTCAGCCTTGTCCTTCTTCTCAGGCTGTGACGAGGCTGATGCAGAGGGGGCTGCCGATCCCGCGGAACCGGACGTCTTCTCCTTGGTGAGGGGACTGATGTCCGGGGCGCCGGGATCGCCCTTGCCCTTGAGGATGTTCATGGAAGGGCGGATCAGACCGTGGCCGAGGTACTTGCTCAGCGTGCCGTCTTTCCAATCCCGGCTGGCAGTGTCAAAGAGAACGTTGAGGACTTGATTAGCGGTCCAGTCCGGGTGAGCGGACCAGATCAGAGCGGCGGAGGCGGACGCAATTGCGGTCGCGGCACTGGTTCCGCCGTCGCCGTCGCAATAGCTTTTAAATGTCGAGTCACACCAGCGGGGAATTTCGTTACCTGGAGCAGCGATATCCACAATATTCCCATTCTGGGAATATTCGGCTACTTTACCCTCGCTGTCCGCAGACGAAACTCCCACGACCTGCGGATAGGCCGCAGGATACTGCTCCTCGTTCCCCTCTTTCGCATTATTCCCTACTCCCGCGAAAAAGATCTTTCCCTTGCTGTAGGCGTACTCGACTGCTTTTCGCTCACCCTCTGTCGGGAATTCACTACCGAACGACATGCTGATAATCCGTGCGTCACTGTCCGCCGCAGCCCGGATCGCGTCCTCGGTGTCACGCGCGTTCACTGAATGCTCATTCTGGAACTGTGTATCAGTGATCCGCATGGGAATGATCTTCGCGTCCGGGGCAAGGCCCTTCAAGCCACCACCCTCACCAGTGCCCGCGATCAGCTCGGCCATGGTGGTGCCGTGTCCGCGATAGTCATCGTGCTCATCGCCTTCAGCTCCCGAAGCGTCCAGTCCCTTGAGGACCTGGCCTTTCAGTGATGGGGACGAAGGATTAACACCGGAGTCGATGACAGCTACCTTGACGCCGTCACCCGTGGTGACCTTCCAAATCTCCTCCGCCTGCATCGCGCTGAGGTACCACTGTTTGGACTGCACGTCAGCCGCGACGGCTACAGGAGTAACACCGGTGAAGCCCACGCTCCACGCGGCGGCAACAGCCATCGTGCCGAGTAGGCGCCCTCGCGATCCGAGAGAAACACGACGCTTCCGGGTCTGGCTCATTCCTGCTGTCATCCTGACTTCCGAATCTTCCCTGTACCTACTCGATCACCGGCGGGGCGACTCCACGTCGGCCGGCCTCCCACGTCTCTCTGTCTTCCGTCAGGTAGTCAGGACGCTGTGTGCCCTCGTCCTGGTCGTCGTCTCTGGCGTCCTTGCGCCCCACAGGCCCACGCACGAGACCCGCGCCACCTGCGGTGAAGCCCTTTCCTCCGGCGCCGCCCCCTGCACCGCGGGGTGTTCCGACAACACCGTTTGAACTGGGAGTGCCTCGCCCGCCAGGCTTGGGCACTCTGTTCGTCGCATTGGATCCGACAACGCCCCGCTGGCCGAATGCCCCAGCGGGACCGCCCGTTCGCGACGCGCCTCCGGATCCGATCACTGTGCCTCGCGGGACGCCACGAGCGCCCCCAGGTGTACCTGCACCTGCGCGTTGCGGGGTGCCGCCCACGATGCCGCTCGCGCGGCCTGCACGCGGGGTGGACGAACCGGACGTTGACTGGCCTGCAGCCATGGGCCTGCCGCCAGTGACGCCGGAGCGACCGGCAGTGGGAGACTGCGACCCGGGGCTTCCACGTCCGGCAGCGCCTGAAGCGGATCCCCCACTCATGGACGAAGGACGTCCCACTGGTGATCCGGCGCGGCCGTTCGCAGCAGCACCGCCCCCTGTGGGGCCGCTTGTACGGCTCCCACCGCTCTGTGTCTGGCCTGGACCTCGAGGCACGCCCGTCGGTCCCTGAAGCCTGCGTGAACTGGCTGACACGGGGTTCACAAATCCTGAAGCCATAGGCGGAGTCGTGCCTCCGCTCGACCCCGCATGACTTGGATTCGGCTGTGGTGAGGCGCCGCCAGGCGTAGTCACCGGAGACGGTGGGGCCGCGACGCTGTTGATCTCCGTTGATGTGCTGTTGTCCAAGACCGGTGCCACCGCTACCGGCGCCTCGTATCCGTGAGCATCTGCCGCATGGCCGGCCTGATCACCGGTCACCCCATGCCCCACTACGTTTCCGGAGCTCACCCGGCCGGACGACTCAGTGCCTGCTGAGGAGCTTCCGGAGTCTGTTGGAGGGTTGAAGTATCCGCCCGGCCTGGGCATTGCAACATCAAGCTTCTTCTCGAACCGAGGCGGCTCCTGCGCCGCCAGCGTCTCTTCGGAGACCGCGTAGTACGAAGCCAGCCGGTTCGCCTGGTTGATCGCTTCCTGACGGTCCTTTTCGACCTTGACCGCCGCCGCGTACTCCGCATTGCCCTCGACCCGCTTCGGGGCCTCGATCTCGTCGGGGGACTTGCGGCTCAGGCGAGTGTCGCGAGGAGGGAGAGAGTTGCGGACCGAGGCGAGGCCGGTGCCCGCGACCGTGATCTGCGTACCGGCCGCATCCGCGAAGTCGGCCAGCTTCTCGGCATGAGCGGCCAGGCCGTTGCCCCAGTTACGGAAGGCGACTTCGGACTCGCCTTCCCAGTCCACGCCTTCGATGAAGCCTCGCAGGTCGTCCGCCGCACGTCTGAGCGCGGTCCGTGCCAGCAGCAGCGACTGACCGGCGCTCTCGAGGTCCTCCGGCTTGGAGTTCGCGATGAGGTCGATCATCGCGTTGAGCTCGTGCCCCTCGAAAGAAGTACGACCCGACGGGCCCGACCCGAAGCCGAACGACTCCATCGCGCCTTGGACCTGCCGCGTGACGTCCGTGACGAGCAACTGGCCCTGGACGCGCTCCTGGTCCTGCTTCTGCTGTTCCGCAGGAGTCAGTTCCGGTTCCGCTTCGGAGCCCGATCCCGGCTTCTTCGGTTCGCTCATTCGGCTGCCCACCCCGCGTCGCTCTTCTTGTCGGCGTTCTGCTCAGGCTTAACCGTCTTCTCGTGCTCGGCCCGCGCCTTCTCGTGCTCCTTGTCCAGACGGGTCTGGATCTCATGGAACCGCCGCCGCGTGTCGTCGTCCACGTTGTCGAAGCCGACCGCAGCCGCGTGCACCCCGAGGTTCAGGTACTCGATCTGGTCGCCCAGCGACTTCGACAGCGTGACGAGGGATTCGTGCACACGGTTGTACTGGGTGTACAGCCCATCCGCTTCCGCGAAGCATGCATTCTGGCCGCTCAGGGAGGAACGCGACACCGTCTGTGCCGCGACCTCCGTCTTGCCCGCCGGTGAACTCTCGAGGTCAGCGAGCAACGTGTTCACGCTCCTCTGGAACTTCTCCAGGGCCCCTACGCCCTTCCGGAGATCTCCCTTTCCTTTGGTCACGTTGCTACCTCTCCCCGATTTCCCCGTTTGCACAGTCTGTTTCGCGTTGCTATCGCACTCGCGCGAACAGCACTGGCCCCATCACATCACTGTAGCCAATGGCACTGACATGACCAACTGTCTTATCCGTCACGTAACTTCCGGAAGACCGTGGCACCCGGGCGTCAAGCAACGCTCTGCCGGTCCTGTCGTTCCTGCCGCCGACGCCTGTCCCGCACGGCCACCGCCGCGCCCGCGATCGCCGCGACCAGGACGCCCCCGCCCACCACGACGTAGGTCGCCAGCCTGGCGTTGCGCGCGTCGGCGGTCTCGCCCAGGTGGAGTGCGGCGGGTACGGGGGCCTCGCCCTTGCTCAGGCCCTCGTGTGCCACCGGTTCCTCGATGGGCTTGTCGTCCTCGGTCAGGGCGCGCACCGGGTCGATGACTCCCCATCCGACCAGGCGGTCGTGGCCCGCGATCGAGCGTTCGGCCGTCTGCTCGATCTGGGCGACGATCTGCTCCTGCGTCCAGTTCTTGTGCTTGGCCTTGATCAGGGCCGCGACGCCCGCGACGTACGGGGCCGAGAAGCTGGTCCCGTTGTCGGCGCAGTGTCCCCCGCCCGGCACCGTGGAGATCATGTCCACGCCCGGGGCGGCGACGCCCACGAACTCGCCGGACTGGGAGAAGGCCGCCCGTTCGTTGTTGCGGTCCGACGCTGCCACGGCCAGGACGCCGTCGTACGAGGCCGGGTAGGTCTCCTTGACGTTTCCGCCCAGGCCGTCGTTGCCCGCCGAGGCGACGATCACGATCTCCTTGGCCAGGGCCGCGTTCACCGCCTCCTCCAGGAGGGGCGTGGGCTTCACGGCGTTGGCCGTGTCCTGGGAGATGTTGATGACGTCGGCATTCTTCGTGACGGCGTGCCGGATGGCGGTGGCCAGTGTCTCCGCGGTTCCGTGGCCCTCGGCGTCGTTCTGCTGGATCGGAATGATCGTGGCGTCGGGAGCCAGGCCCGTGAAGCCGGTGCCCTTCGCCTCGCGTGCGGCGATGATGCCAGCGACCTTCGTGCCGTGGCCGACCAGGTCGGTGGTGCCGTTCTCCTTGCCGCGCTCGAGCTTGTTGCCGTTCTCGTCCTTGAGGTCCTTGTCCAGGAGGTTGATGCCGCTCCCGGTGTCCACGGCCTTCGTCAGCTGGGGGTTCTTGACGTCGACGCCGGTGTCGATGACCGCCACGCGTATGCCCTTGCCGGTGGACTGCTCCCAGAGCTCGTCCATCAGTACGCGTTGCAGTGCCCAGGGGCGGCCCGCGTACTTCTTCGACGGGAAGGTGCACTGGGTGGAGTCGTCCGCCGCCGCCGGCAGCACCGGCAGGGTGACGAGGAGGACGGCGGTGGCGCCGGCGGCCGACAACAGGCGTCGGCGACGGGACGGATGCGTGGTCACCTGGTCGCTCCTCACGAACCCTGCGGCTGGCGGGCGGCACCGGTGGACAGGCGGGGGCCCGTCGGCAGGAAGGCGGACCAGGCGGCGGGTACGGGCGCGGGGTCGACGTCCTTGTATCCGAGCCGGTTCTGCGCCTGCTGTGCCTCCTTCTGACGCTGCTCCTTCTCCTCCCGCGTACCGGATTCGCCGATTCCGGAGTCGTCCTGCACGCTGTCGCCGTTGGACTGCATGGCATAACGCAGGCCGGTGTCGGTCACCAGGAAGAGTGGGCCGGACTCCGGGCTGGAACCCTTGAACTGCCGGAAGAGCTGACCGGATCCGGGGGTGACGTAGGCGCTGCTGGAACCGGTGGGCAGCGTGGCGGGGAAGCCGGTGCCCGCCCAGGTGCTGAGCGTGCTGGCGCCGTCCTTGTCCGCGACACCGCGCAGGACGTTGCACACGGTGTTACGGCTTCCGCTCGACGTGTCCGCGGAGTTGACGGGCGTGGGCTCAGCCGCAGGCCAGTCGAACTCCTGCCCGAATGCCTTGCCGGGCTCGAACGCTCCGGCGCTCACGTCCTTCGCCTTGCCGTCCTGATCGAGGTTCACGAGGGCGCGGCTGTTCAGCAGGAGCTTGGCGACGAAGTCGGAGACCGGGGCGACCCTGCCCGGCAGGACCACGTACTGCTGGGTCCTGGTGCCGGAGGTCGCAGCGAGGACCATGCCCACCTTGTTGTCCTCGGGCTGCAGCGCTCCCGCGACACCGGCGTCGGCACCGGGAGTTCCCTCGATGGAGGGGAAGGTGACCTCGTCCCCCATGTGCAGTGTGGCGAGCCAGTCCGCGGACACCCGCTGGGCGGTGCGGCCCGCGTCGACCAGGGTGCGCAGCAGGAGTTCGTCGTTCTTGACCGGGTACGCCTTCCCGGTGGCGTCCACGATGTAGCGGGTCCGGCCGGGCCCCGGGCCCTCGACGTACATCACGTCGCCGCCCCCCAGCTTGGCCGTTCCCTCGGTCTTGCCCTGCTCACGCTCGGCGAAGACGAACGCCGCCTTCTGTATGGCCCGTCCGCCCTCGCCGGGCCGCTCGCAGACCGCCCAGCGCTTCGCGGAACCGGCTTCCTTCTTGTCTGGCAGCCGGTCCGGGGCGTAAGGAATGCCCAGGGTCGCACCGTGCGGGATCTTCCCGTTGTCGAGGACGGATTCGTCGACGTTGATGACCGTGCCCTTGTCCGGGAGGAGGAGGAGCTTGGCACTGGACATGTTGAGCACGGGGTGGAGCTGGATCTTGTCGCCCGTCTTCAACACCACGTAACGGGTGGTGGATTTGCTGGCGATGATGACGTTCTCGTAGGGGGTGTCCCATTTCTGGGGCGCGACGGGCTTGAACATTCCCCAGGCGCCGAACACGGCGAGGACGACCACACCGACGATCGCTCCGGGGACCACCGCGCGGAGAGGGCGGGGCGCGCCCTCCTCCGATCCCGACGGGTGGGGCTGCAGGAACTGTGCGACCAACCTCCGCTTCGCGAAGGTGTAGGCATTGAGTTCGTCCCGCCGTGATGCCATGTGCGCGCTGCCCCTTCTCCCCAGTGGGCGACCAGGTTCCCACACCCTCCGCGGGCCGCTGCCCCCGACCGGGACCCCTACTATGCCTGTTGGCACTTGGCTCTCACCGCTCAGGTAGGGTGATCGCCCGATCAACGCGCGTGCAAAAAACGGTGAATACGGACACGAGGGGGCAACGCGGCGATGGGTGCAGCGACGGGGGAGCGCACGAGGCGGTCCGCCCACCGAACGCCCGGCCCTTCCCGGCGGCAACGCAGCAACGGTCCGGAAGGCACAGCTCCCCGCCCGTCGGCGGACGCCCCCGCGGCGACCACTCTCCACTCGATCTCCAGGACCGGCCGTGTCGGCCCCGCACTGCGGCAGTTGGTACTCGTCGAAGCGGCCCTGGCCGTCGCCTCGGTGGGCGCGGCGCTCGGCGGCGCGTGGATGATCCCCGCCGGTGTGATCGCCTGTCTGCTGATTCTTCTCGCCCTGGTGCGCCGTCGGGGCCGGGCCGTGCAGGACTGGCTGTCGACCGTGTCCTCCCTCCGTCACCGCAGGCGGACCGCCGAGGTGCCGTCCGCCGAGACGGAACCCCAGCTGGCGCCCGTGACGGAGAACGTTCCGGGGTTCGCTCCTTACATCTATGTGGACGGCGCCCGCCGCACGGTCGGCATGGTCGGGGACGGCACGTTCCTGACCGCGGTCGTACGGGTCGAGGCGAGCGGTGAGTCGCTGCGCCAGGCCATGGGCGCCCGGTCGCTCCCGCTGTCGCTCCTGGGCGACGCGCTCGCGGTGGACGACATCGTGCTGGAGTCCGCGCAGCTCGTGCAGCAGGTACGGCCCGCCCCTGCGCCGCACCTGCCGGAGCGGTCGGTGGCCCGGCTCTCGTACGGCCCTCTCCAGGACCGGACCGGGGCGCCCGCACTGCGGATGACCTGGGTGGCGGTCAAGCTGAACCCGGAGTTGTGCCGGGAGGCCGTGGAGGCACGCGGCGGCGGCATGGGCGGAGCCCAGCGCTGTCTGGTCCGGGTCGCGGACCATGTGGCGAGCCGCATCACCGGCGCGGGATTCCGGGCCGCGGTGCTGGACCAGGACGAGCTGAACTCCGCCGTGGCGACGTCCGCGTGTGCCAACGCCATCCTGTCGGCGCGCGCCGGACGCCCGGACGCCGCGCCGCAGAGGCGGACGAGCGAGACGACGCGGGTCTGGCGCTGCGACGACCGGTGGCACACCACCTACGCGGTGGACCGCTGGCCCGAACTGGGTCGTGGCGCCACTCCGCTCCCCCGGCTCGTCGCGCTGCTGACCTCGGTCCCCGCCTACGCGACGACGTTCAGCCTGACCGTGCGCCGCGGTACGCACCAGGGGCATGTGTCGGTGCGCGGCCATGTGCGGATCACCGGCGGCTCGGACACCGAACTGGTGGGAGTACGCCGGACGCTGGAACAGGCGGCACGGCACGCCGAGGTCGGTCTCGTACGGCTGGACCGCGAACAGCTGCCGGGCGCCCTGGCCACGCTCCCGCTCGGAGGCGCGCAGTGACGAAGCACATCGCACCGAGGCGGGGACTGCTCGGCCCCCGCCATGCCGGCCACACCCTGGCCGCCGACCACCTGGGAGCGCTGTCGCTTCCGGTGGGCGACGACGGCGTGATCATCGGCGATGACGCCGAGGGGCGCCCTCAGATGATCGGCTTCCACCGCCCGGCCCCGTACGACGTCCTGCTGATCGGTGGCCTGTGGACCGCCCAGGTACTGGCGTTGCGCGCCGCCGGCACCGGTGCACGGGTCGCGGTGGAGACGGGCCGCACCCAGGTGTGGACCACGCTGGCGCAGGCGGCGGGCGCCGGCCTGGAGTGCATCTCGCTCCACGACGTGGGCCGGGTCCCGCCGACCGGGGCGACCGTCGGCAGCCCGGTGGTGGTGGTACGCGACTGCGGCATGCGTCCGCCCCGCGGCCGGGTCGTGTCCTCTCCGTGGCAGTCGGTGTTGACGCTGCTGCCGTACCTGAGCCCGGTGGCTCCGCGTTTGATGCGGTCGGCGACGCTCGTGGGCATCCAGCGGGTCTCGCCCGCCGAGGCGGAGCAGATCGGCCGGATCCTGGGACTGGCACGGGCCGAGAGCGAGGCCCTGCCCACCCTGGCGGACGGTGTCACGCTCTGGGTGGCGGGACGCGACCGCCACTGGGTGATGACGAGTGCGACGGATGTGGAGACCGGACTGCTCGGCACCGCCCGCAGGATGGACTGAAGTCTCGTTTGCTCCCCGGGCCCGCCGCATTTCAGGATCATGGCGAGGGAACGGATCGGTTCGACCGAAGGGACGTGCGCATGGGCACCCAGCAGGAAAAGGACGAGCTCTACGCTCTCGACATCTCGGATGTGGAGTGGCTGAGCGCACCCGGGACCGAGGACGTCGAGGAGCGGGTCGAGATCGCCCACCTCCCCGGCGGTGCGGTCGCCATGCGCTCGTCGCTGGATCCGGAGACGGTCCTGAGGTACACGGAGGCGGAGTGGCGCGCCTTCGTACTGGGCGCGCGGGACGGTGAGTTCGACCTCACGTAGGCGACCGCGCGCGACGAAGGAGGGCGGCTGTCACCGACTGCCGCCCTCTCGCCGTGTCCGGCCACATGTGGGACGACTTGCCCGGCGACGTGTCCACCGGGTGTCCTGCCGCCCGCCGGAAAGTGACAAACAGTCTGATTCCTCATGTTCCGCCACAGCCGCTTCACCCGGGGACCGGACGTGACCCGAGGGACGGTCGCCCCTGAGCGATACGGCCTGCCGTAGTGCGCCCCATGGCGATTAGGGTGGGTGGGGGCGCGGCAGAGGAACCTGCGGACAGGCACTGCGCGTCGCAAGGGGGAGAGCCGGGCGGACCGGACGACGGGAACGGTCGCCCCCACCCACCACGGCACAAGGGTGCTCGACCACACCAGGAGGCAAAGTGAACGGCGATCGGGACGAGATCAGCGGGGGATGGAACACGCCCGTCGACGAGTCGTCCGACGCGGATCCCGCCGAGATGACGGGTGAGTTCACCATCGACTACACCCCTCCCGCCTGGTACACGCAGAACGCGCCGGGCGACTCGTCGGGAGGGGCGGGGTCGCACCTGGCACCGCCTCCGCCGCCGCAGGGGCCTCCGCTGTCCGTACCCGGCCCCTCCTCCGGCGGGTTCGAGCCCGCCTGGCGGCCGGCTCCGGCGGCATCGTCCGAAGCGGCGTCGGCGGCTTCGGCCGAACCACCGTCGCCTTCTTTCCAGCCCACTCCCCCGGTGCCGGCACCGGCACCTCCCGTGGCCGGCTCCGCGGAACCGGACTCCGGGAGCGGCACGTCCGGCGCGTTCGGTGGCGGCGACGTGGAGAGCGGCGCCACCATGCGGTTCTCACCGGCCGCCCTGAAGCAGGAGATCGCCGAGCGCGAGGCGGTCAAGGCTGACACCGACGCCGGAGCCACTGCTTCCGGCCCCGCCGACGGCTCCGGGGACTCCGCGGAGCCCACGCCCGCGGTCGCCCCGACTCCGCCCCCGGCCGACGCCGAGGGAGAAGCTGCTGAGCCGAGCGGCCCGGTGGGCGAGGAGGGCGCCGGGGACGGTGACGGGATCGCCGCCCCCGAGGAGGGCGCCGCGGGTGACGCGGCAGCGGAGTCCGGAGCGGCGGCCGACGAGAAGGCCGGTGCTCCGGGGACGAGGACGCCGGACACCGAGACTCCGGGGACGGATGACGCGCGGGCCGACGAGCCCGTGAACTCCGTGGTGGACGCGGCCCCGCAGGACACGCCGCCGTCGGCCGGCACACCGTCGCCCACCGACGCGCCCCAGGGCTCCGCCCCGTCGAACGCACCGGCCCCGTGGTCGCCGGCGCCGCCCGCACAAGGCGCTCTCCCGCCGCTGCCGCCCGCGTTCCAGCCGGCCGCGCCGCAGCCGGGCGCGCCGCAGTCCGCACCGCAGTGGCCCGCCCAGCAACCCGCTCCGACAGCCGAGGCGCAGGGAGGCTACGGATTCCCGCAGCCTCCCGCTCCCCCGGCGCCCGCCCAGCCGGCACCGCCCGTACCCCAGCAGGCTCACCCCAACCCGCCCGCACCGCAGAGTGGTTACGGCTTCCCGCAGGCACCGCAGCATGGCGGATACGGGTTCCCGCAGGCACCCCAGCAAGGCGGATACGGGTTCCCGCAGGCACCCCGGCAACAGACACCCCAGCCGTCGGCGCCCCAGCAGCAGGCGCCGCAGTCGCCCGCCCAGGGCGCGCCCCAACTGCCCCCGTCCGCACAGCCTCAGGGCGGCTACGGATTCCCGGCTCCGCAGCCCGGCCCGCCGCCGCACCTCCCCGCGCAGGGGGCCCCGCTCCCTCAGCAGTCGGCCCACGGCACGCCGAACCTGCCTGCACAGCAGCAGCCCGAGGCCTTCCAGCCTCCGCCGCCCGGTCCCCAGGCCCCGCCCGTCGACCCGCGCAGCGGGGGCGCCTGGCCCACGCCGGTCACCCATGACCAGCGCGAGCGTTCAGTGCCGGGGGCCCCGCTGGGTTACACGGCCGCCGTGGAGCTGTCCTCGGACCGGCTGGTCCGGGGGAAGCAGAAGGCCAAGAGCAGCCGCACCCCTTCCGCCGCCTCCCGTTTCAAGCTGGGCGGGAAGAAGGAGGAGGTCGAGCGGCAGCGCAAGCTGGACCTGATCCGCACGCCGGTGCTGTCCTGCTACCGGATCGCGGTCATCAGCCTCAAGGGCGGCGTCGGCAAGACCACGACGACCACCGCACTGGGCTCCACCCTGGCGACCGAGCGGCAGGACAAGATCCTCGCCATCGACGCCAACCCGGACGCCGGCACGCTCGGCCGGCGGGTGCGTCGCGAGACCGGGGCCACCATCCGGGACCTGGTCCAGGCGATCCCGTACCTCAACTCGTACATGGACATCCGGCGCTTCACCTCCCAGGCCCCCTCCGGCCTGGAGATCCTCGCCAACGACGTCGACCCGGCGGTCTCCACGACCTTCAACGACGAGGACTACCGCCGGGCGATCGACGTCCTGGGCAAGCAGTACCCGATCATCCTCACGGACTCGGGCACCGGCCTGCTCTACAGCGCGATGCGCGGTGTGCTGGACCTCGCCGACCAGCTGATCATCATCTCCACGCCGTCCGTCGACGGCGCGTCCAGTGCGTCCACCACGCTGGACTGGCTGTCCGCGCACGGCTACGCGGAACTCGTGCAGCGTTCCCTGACGGTCATCTCCGGTGTCCGCGAGACCGGCAAGATGATCAAGGTCGACGACATCGTGCAGCACTTCGAGACCCGCTGCCGCGGTGTGGTGGTCGTGCCGTTCGACGAGCACCTGTCCGCGGGCGCGGAGGTCGACCTCGACATGATGCGCCCGAAGACCCGCGAGGCCTACTTCAACCTCTCCGCGCTCGTCGCGGAGGACTTCCAGCGGGCCCAGCAGCAGCAGGGGCTGTGGACGTCGGACGGCAGCAACCCGCCGCCGCAGTTCGCCCCGCCGATGCCGGGACATCAGACGCCCGGTCAGCAGGTGCCCGGACAGCAGCCGTACGCGCCGCAGCCTCAGCCCGGTCAGCCGTATCCGGGTCAGCAGTACCCCGGACAGCCGTACCCCGCGCAGCCGCAGCAGCCGTATCCACCCCAGCAGCCGTACGGCGGGCAGCAGCCGTACGGGGGACAGCAGCCACCGCCCCAGCAGGCCGCCGCGCCGCAGCAGCCGTACCCGCCGTACCCCGGTCAGGGTGCGCAGAACAACAGCTGGCAGCAGGCACCGTCCGCCCCCGCGCCCCCCGGCGGGACGCCGGCCGGACCGCCCCAGCCGCCCGCGCAACCCGATGGCCAGGCACATCAGTCCGGGCAGCCCGAACCGCAAGGCCCCGTTCCGCCGGCGGGCTGGCAGCAGTACCCTCCGCAGCCGCCGCCGGCGCCTCAGCAGTAAGGCAGTAGAGGTCTAAACCAATGAGGGCCCGCACCGTTCACACGGTGCGGGCCCTCATCGCATTCCCGCAGACCACACGCGGTTTGGCGGACCGTTGACGCGACTCGACCGCCGCTGATAAACCTTCGCTTCACCAACTGGCGAACCAGAGATCTGCCCGCCTTCACCGTGCGAGTCATGACGCGAGGTCCACGTCCATGGTCACAAGATTCCCTCCACGTCCCTCCCGCCCACGCGGCCGTCTGCGTATCCTTCTCGCCTCCGGAGCCGCCGCCCTGGCGCTGGCAGCCGGATCGGTCGTACCCGGAAACCCGCTCGGCCCCGCCCCGCAGGAGGCGCAGGCAGCCGACGGGAAGTCGACCCTCACGGTCGCGGTCGCGCAGAGCGTCGACTCCCTGAGCCCGTTCCTCGCACAGCGGCTGCTCTCCACGAGCATCCATCGTCTGATGTACGACTACCTCACCAACTACGACGCCAAGGACAACCACACGATCCCCGGGCTCGCCACGAAGTGGGAGACCTCGCCGGACAAGCTGACGTGGACGTACACCATCCGGTCGGACTCGAAGTGGTCCGACGGCGAGAAGGCCACCGCCGAGGACGCGGCGTGGACCTTCAACACGATGATGACCGACGAGGGTGCGGCGACCTCGAACGGCAGCTTCGTCGGCAACTTCAAGAAGGTGACCGCCACCGGCCCGGACAAGCTGGTCATAGAGCTGAAGCAGCCTCAGGCCACGATGACGGCGCTGGACGTCCCCATCGTCCCCAAGCACGTCTGGGAGAAGGTCGGCGACTTCTCGAAGTTCAACAACGACACGAAGTTCCCGATCGTCGGCAACGGGCCCTTCATCCTGACGGACTACAAGGTCGACAGCTACGTCAAGCTGAAGGCCAACAAGGACTTCTGGCGGGGCGCACCCAAGTTCGACGAGCTGGTCTTCCGTTACTACAAGGACCAGGACGCGGCCGTCGCCGCCCTCCGAAAGGGTGAAGTCTCCTTCGTCGCGGGGAGCCCGAGTCTGACCCCCGCCCAGGCCGCGTCGCTGAAGACCACCGCGGACATCAAGGTGAACGACGCCCCCGGCAGGCGCTTCTACGCACTGGCCACCAACCCGGGCGCGCAGACCAAGGACGGCAAGAAGTTCGGCGACGGGCACGCGGCGCTCCAGGACCAGAAGGTCCGTCAGGCTCTGTTCATGTCCGTGGACCGTACGACCATCATCGACAAGGTCTTCCAGGGCTACGCCATAGAGGGCGAGGGCTACATCCCGCCGCGCTACGGCTCGTACTTCTGGAAGCCGTCGGCCGGGCAGAAGCTCGCCTACGACCCGGCGAAGGCCGCCGCCCTCCTCGACGAGGCGGGCTACAAGAAGAACGGGGCGGGCAAGCGGACCGGCAAGGACGGCAAGCCGCTCGACTTCCGCATCCTGTGCCACGCCACCGACCCGAACGACAAGGCCATCGGGAAGTACCTCCAGGAGTGGTGGGGAGACCTGGGCATCGGGCTGAAGGTCGACTGCCTCGACAACGTCTCCGACCCCTGGTACGCCGGTGAGTACGACCTCGCCTTCGACGGCTGGTCCGTCAACCCGGACCCCGACTTCGTCATGTCGATCCACACCTGCGCCGCTCTCCCGGCCAAGGCGAAGGAGTCCGCGGCGACGGACAACTTCATCTGCGACAAGCAGTACGACGAGCTCTACGCGAAGCAGCTGGCGGAGTACGACCCCGCCAAACGGGCCGACCTCGTGAAGCAGATGGAGTCGCGGCTGTACGACCTGGGGTACATGAATGTCATGGCGTACCCGAATGCCGTCGAGGCCTACCGAACCGACCAGATCAAGTCCATCACGACCATGCCCTCGGACGCGGGCAACATCTACGGTCAGGACGGTTACTGGAGCTGGTGGTCGGCGGTCCCGGCAGCCGGTGCGTCGGGCGGCTCGTCCGACGGCGGCGGCAACTCCACGGGAGTCCTCATCGGTGTCGGTGTCGCCGTAGTCGTCCTCGCCGGTGGCGGACTGCTGTTCGCCATGCGTCGTCGTTCCACCGCGGAAGACCGTGAATAGTCCATGAGCACAGAAAGCACTCCCGCGCTCGTGAAGGGCGCGGCGGGCGTGGACGCTGTGTCGACCGACGGCCCGGCTCCGGCCGGGCCGTCGGCCCGCAGCCCGCGTTCCCGCAGCACGACCGCTTATCTCCGCTACGCGGCGGGCAAGCTGGCCGGCGCGGCCGTCTCGCTGTTCGCCGTGCTCGTCACCAGCTTCTTCCTGTTCCGCCTGATCCCCGGTGACCCGGTCAAGCAGATGACCGGCGGCCGCCAGGTCTCGACCGAACAGATCGCCGCGATGCGCGCGGAGTTCGGCCTGGACCTGCCGCTGTGGCAGCAGTTCACCGAATACTGCGGCAAGGCCCTGACCGGGGACTTCGGTACGTCGTACCAGTTCCGTGCGCCCGTCATGGACAAGATCACCGAGGCGCTGCCCGCGACGCTGCTGCTGACCGGCACGGCGTTCGTGATCTACACGGCGATCGGCATCTGGCTGGGCGCCAGGTCCGCCTGGCGCAACGGCTCGGCGGGCGACCGCTTCCACACGGCCTTCGCCCTGACGCTGTACTCGGTGCCCTCCTTCTGGCTCGGCCTGCTCCTGATCGTCACGCTCTCGGTGGGCATCGGGCCCGTCCCCGGCATGTTCCCGACCGGGGGCATGGAGTCCGGCGACGAGAGCGGCTTCGCCTACGTCCTCGACGTGGCCCACCACCTGGTGCTGCCGGTCGTCACCCTCGTCGCGGTCGAGTACGCGCGCACCCTGCTGGTGATGCGTTCCTCCCTGCTCGACGAGATGGGCAGCGACTACCTGACGACGGCACGCGCGAAGGGCCTCCGGGACGACCTGGTGCGCCGCCGGCACGCCGTCCCGAACGCGATGCTGCCGACGGTGACCCTGCTCTTCGTCAACCTGGGCAACACGGTGGCGGGCGCCATCCTGGTGGAGACGGTGTTCTCCTGGCCGGGCCTCGGCGGTCTGTTCTACCAGGCGCTGAGCGTGCCCGACCTGCCACTGGTGCAGGCGCTGTTCTTCATTTTCGCCGCCGCGGTGATCCTGATGAACACGCTCGCCGATGTGATCTATCCGCTGCTCGATCCCCGGGTGGGCCGATGACGACCACGACCGACGCCGCGCGGGCCGTCAGCCCGCGCGCACTGACCTGGACCCGCCGTCGCCAGGCGGCGGCCCGCTTCTGGCAGCAGTACCGCGGCCATCGGGCCGGCCTGGCCGGCCTCGCCGTACTCGCGGTGATCGCCCTGACCGCGCTGGCCGCCCCGCTGCTGGTCGGCGCGGACTCGCAGAGCGTCACCGCCGCGCCCGGCGGCCCGCTGGAGTCGCCGAGCGCCGAGTTCCCGCTCGGCACCGACCAGTTCGGCCGCAGCCTGCTCGCCCTGCTGGTGTGGGGGACGAGGGTGTCGCTGACGGTCGGTCTGCTGGCCGCGTTCCTCTCGGTGGCCATCGGGACCCTGGTGGGCATCACGGCCGGCCACTTCAAGGGCTGGTACGGCAACGTCGTCATGCGGATCACCGACTGGTTCCTGGTGATGCCGACGCTGGTGCTCGCCATCGCCCTGGCCACCGTGCTCTCGCGTTCGCTCTGGACGACGATCCTCGCCATCGGGGTGACGACCTGGCCGACGACCGCGCGGCTCGTGCGCGCGCAGACGCTGTCCGTGGAGTCCCGACCGTACATCGAACGCTCCAAGGCGCTCGGGGGCGGACACGGCCACATCATGTCCCGCCACGTCCTGCCCAATGTGATGCCGCTGGTGCTCGCACAGACCACGCTGGTGATCTCCACCGCCATCCTCACCGAGGCGACCCTCGCCTTCCTCGGGCTGGGCGATCCCACGATCGTCTCCTGGGGCGGGCTGCTCCAGGACGCCCGTGAGGCCGGAGCGGTCAGCTCCGGCAACTGGTGGTACCTCGCTCCGCCCGGACTCGCCATCGCGGTCGTCGCCCTCGCGTTCACGCTCTGCGGCCGCACCATCGAGTCCGTGCTCAACCCCAAGCTGGGGGTGTCCCGTTGACCGCCGTGAAGACCGAGAGCGTCACCGAGCCGGAGACCGGGCAGCCGTTGCTCGACGTGCGGAACCTGCACGTCACCTACGGCTCCGGGGCGTCGGCCGTCCCCGCGGTCCGTGGTGTCGACCTACGGGTGGAGGCGGGCCGGAAGCTCGGCATCGCCGGGGAGTCCGGCTGCGGGAAGTCGACGCTGGCGCTGGCCCTGCTGCGCCTCCTGCCCGCGTCCGCGACCCTGACCGGCCAGATCCTGCTGGACGGCGAGGACGTCCTGACCATGAAGTGGGGCCGGCTGCGCGCCGTGCGCTGGGCGGGGGCGTCGATCGTCTTCCAGGGGGCGATGCACTCACTGAACGCCGTGCACCGCATCGGCGACCAGATCGCCGAACCGATCCTGCTGCACAGCAGGGCGACCCCGGCCGCCGCACGGAGGCGCGCCGGTGAGCTGCTGGAGCAGGTGGGGCTGCCGGCCGCGCGCGCGGAGGCCTATCCGCACGAGCTGTCCGGCGGTCAGCGCCAGCGCGTGATGATCGCGATGGCGCTGGCCTGCGACCCACGGCTGATCATCGCCGACGAGCCCACGACCGCGCTCGACGTGATGATCCAGGCGCAGATCCTGCGGCTGATCGAACAGCTCGTCCGCGATCAGAACCTCGGGCTGATCATGATCAGCCACGACCTGGCGGTGCTCTCCGACACCTGCGACCGGCTGTCGGTGATGTACGCCGGCCGGGTCGTCGAGGAGGGCCCGGCCAAGCAGGTCTACGAGAACGCCAGGCACCCCTACGGCAGCGCCCTGTCGGCCGCCTTCCCCCGCATCGGGGACCCCGCGTCGCGGCACGCTCCGCGAGGTCTGCCCGGTGACCCGCCGGACCCCTCGGCGCTGCCCTCCGGCTGTACGTTCCACCCGCGCTGCACGGCGGCTCTGGACTCCTGCGCCACCGAGGACCAGGAACTGCGTCCGGCCGGCCCGTCCAGGCGTGTCGCCTGCGTGCTGGTGGAGCCGGAGGTCACGGCCACACCCGGTCCGCTCGACGGCACCGAGGAAGCAAGGAGCATTTCATGATCACCCCCCTGCTCAGCGCGCAGGCGCTGGAGGTCGCGTTCCCCGGCCGGCGAGGGGCCGCGACCGCGCGGGCCGTCGACGGGGTCGATCTCGACATCCGTCCCGGTGAGATCGTCGCCCTGGTCGGCGAGTCGGGCTGCGGGAAGACGACGCTGGCCCGGTCCCTGCTCGGCCTCGTGCCTCCCACGGCCGGCCGGGTCACCTTCGGCGGCGAGCCGCTCGACTACGCGGGCCGGGCGCTGAAGGCGTACCGCAAGCGGGTGCAGCTGGTGCTCCAGGACCCCAGTGGTTCCCTCAACCCCCGCCACACGGTGTACGACGCCGTGGCGGAGGGCCTGCGCATCCACGGCTGCGCGGGTGACGAGGGGGCGGCCGTGTCCGGGGCGCTGGCCCGCGCGGGACTGCGGCCTCCGGAGCGCTTCCTCCTGCGGTACCCGCACGAGCTGTCCGGAGGTCAGCGCCAGCGCGTCGTGATCGCGGGAGCCCTGGTCCTGGAGCCGGAGCTCATCGTCGCGGACGAGCCCGTGGCGTCGCTGGACGCCTCCGTCCGCGGCGAGATCCTGGCACTGCTGCTGAGGCTGCGTGACGAACTGGGGCTGTCGGCCCTGGTGGTGACGCACGACCTGGGTCTCGCGTGGAACATCGCCGACCGGGTGGCGGTGATGTACCTCGGCCGGATCGTGGAGACGGGTGACGTGGAGCAGATCCTGACGGCCCCCCGGCACCCGTACACCCAGGCCCTGCTGTCCGTGCTGCCGGAGGCGGACGGCGAGCCGGTGGTCCTGACGGGCGAGCCGCCGGACCCCTCGAAGGTCCCGTCCGGCTGCCGCTTCCACGCCCGCTGCCAGGTGCTCGCCTCGGGTGAGGCCGAGCGGGCGGGCGTCGCGGACGCGTGCCGCACGAAGGACCTGCCGGTACTGGAGGGGGGCGGCCGTACCCAGGTCGCCTGCCACTGGGCGGCGGCGGAGACGGCCGAGGCGGTCTAGAGCGGGGCGTGGTGGATCGCGCCGGACAGTTCGGCCAGGGGCCGGCCGGTGCCGCCCCAGCGGTGCTGGATGATCTCGGCGGCGATGGAGACGGCCGTCTCCTCCGGTGTCCGGGCTCCGAGGTCGAGGCCGACGGGTGAGGCGAGGCGGGCAAGTCCCGCCTCGTCCACCCCGGCCTCCCGCAGCCGGGCGAGCCGACCGGCGTGGGTGCGGCGGCTGCCCATCACCCCGATGTACGCGGCGGGGGTCCGCAGCGCCGCGGCGAGCAGGGGCACGTCGAACTTCGGGTCGTGGGTCAGCACGCAGACGACCGTGCGCGCGTCCACCGGGGTCGACTCCAGGTAGGTGTGCGGCCAGGCGCAGACGACCTCGTCGGCCGTGGGGAAGCGTTCCGGGGTGGCGAAGGCCGGACGGGCGTCGCACACCGTCACGCGGTAGCCGAGGAACGACCCGATCCGCGCCGTGGCCGCTGCGTGGTCGATGGCTCCGAAGACGAGCATGCGGGGCGCGGGGGCGTACGTCTGGACGAAGACGGTGACGTCCTGCATCCGGCGTTCCCCGTGCGCGCCGTACCGGATGCTGCCGGTGGCGCCCTGCGCGAGCAGTCCGCGTGCGTCGTCGGTGACGGCGGCGTCGAGCCCCTCGTCGCCGAGCGAGCCGTCGACCCGGCCGTCCAGGACCATCAGCCGGGCGCCCCTCCGCGCGGCTCCGGACACCACGGTGGCGAGCGCGACGGGCACCCCGGCGGAGACGGTGTCGACGAGCTCCCGCAGTCCGTGCCGGTCCGCCGGCGCGACGCAGGGCCGCACCAGGACGTCGATCGTGCCGCCGCAGGTCAGCCCGGCGCCGAAGGCCTCGTCGTCGCTGATGCCGTAGGTCCGCAGCTCCGTGAGGCCCGTGGTGAGCGTCTCGGTGGCGACCTCGTAGACATCGCTCTCCACGCACCCCCCGGAGACGCTGCCCGCCACCGCACCGGTGGAGGTCACCGCCATCGCGGCACCCGGGGCACGGGGCGCGCTGCCCCGCACCGCGACGACGGTGGCGAGGGCGAAGGGCGTACCGGCCGTCAGCCAGTCACGCAGTGGGGACAGCAGCTCACGCACGTGCGGACTCCTCCCGGGTGGACGGCTCCTGCCCACGAGGATGCCCCGGTGCCGGCGCGCGCACCACAGGACGGCGTCAGGCCCGTTCGT
Source organism: Streptomyces sp. JH34 (assembly GCF_029428875.1). Classification (NCBI taxonomy): domain Bacteria; kingdom Bacillati; phylum Actinomycetota; class Actinomycetes; order Kitasatosporales; family Streptomycetaceae; genus Streptomyces; species Streptomyces sp. JH34. The sequence goes on from NZ_JAJSOO010000001.1 coordinate 1,917,674, forward strand.
ACGCCGCGATCAGCTCGCTGGAACGCTTCACGTCGGCGGCCATCGCCACGAGCAGGTCGTCGATCGACTCGAACTTCAGCATGCCGCGCACATAGGCCAGGAAGTCCACCGCCACGTGGAGCCCGTACAGGTCGAGGCCGACGCGGTCGATGGCGTACGCCTCGACGGTCCGCTCCGTGCCGTCGAACTGCGGGTTGGTGCCCACGGAGATCGCGGCGGGCATCGCCTCGCCGTTCACCGTGAGCCAGCCTGCGTAGACGCCGTCGGCGGGGATCGCGGTGTGCGGCAGGGTCTCGACGTTCGCCGTGGGGAAGCCGAGCTCGCGTCCGCGCTGGGCACCGCGCACCACGACGCCCTCGACGCGGTGCGGGCGGCCGAGGATCTCCGCGGCCCCCGCGACGTCGCCCTCGGCGATCAGACGACGGGTGAGTGTCGAGGAGAACGGCTCGCCGCCGCCCGCGTCACCGCTGACGTAGAGGTCGATGACCTCGGTGCCGTAGTCGTACGTCGCGCCGAGCTCGGCGAGGAACGTGACGTCGCCGGCCGCGCGGTGCCCGAACCGGAAGTTCGGGCCTTCGATGACCAGCTTCGCGTGGAGCTTGTCGACGAGCACCTTCACGATGAAGTCGGCGGGCGAGAGCTGCGAGAACGCGGCGGTGAACGGCAGGATCAGCACCGCGTCCACACCGAGTCCGGCCATCAGCTCGGCCCGGCGCTGGTGCGGTGCGAGCAGCGGCGGATGCGTGCCGGGGCGGACGACCTCGCTGGGGTGAGGGTCGAAGGTGACGACCACCGAGGGCACGCCGAGCTCGCGCGCCCGATCCACGGCACGGCCGATGATCAGCTGGTGTCCGCGGTGCACCCCGTCGTAGGACCCGATGGTGACGACGCTGCGTCCCCAGTCCTCAGGGATGTCCTCCAAGCCACGCCAGCAGTGCACTGTGACCGCTCCTCGCCCGAACCTGTGTACGTGTGTGTGTCCATTACGCAGGTCTAAGACTGCCATGCTCACGTCCTGCGGCCTGCATCGGCATGGGGATCCCGGGCCGCGGCCCGTCAGGCGCCGCCATGGTCCGTCGCACGGCGGGCCCCACGACGGCGTCCCACTCCTGCGGGGCGTCCGCCAGCCACCGGGAGACGAGGGCCGCGAATCCGGGATTGTCCCGGGCGAGTTCGGCCAGCCCCCGGTCGAACCGGCCCGCGCCCTCCGCCGTCCGCACGAGGAGCGTCCCGGTGCGGTGCACCAGGGCCCGGGTGCGGGCCTCCGGACGCCGTCCGGACCCCGCGGCGGCCGCCCTCAGCAGGGCGTCGAGCACCTCGGGGTCCCTGCCGGTGTCCTGCTCGAATTCCAGCAGGACCTCCAGCAGCTCGGCCCTCAGCGGTCTCGAGGCGGCGCTCCCCGGGGCGGCGAGCACCCGGGCCAGCCCCGCGCGTACGGGAGGCGGCGCCGGGTGGTCCCGCAGCAGTCCGGTCATGAGGGGCAGGAGCAGCGCCCGGGCGGCCGGGCTGTGCTCCAGCCTGTGGTCGACGTAGGAAGCTGCCTGCGCCGCCGCGTCCGGGCCGGGCCGGCTGTCGATGAAGCAGCGCACGAGTCCCGGGGCGTGCAGTGCCAGGGCGGGGGTGTCCAGCGCGGCCAGTTCCCGCAGGACGCCGTCGGCGGCCTCCCCCGGCAGCGACAGGCGCGCGCGCAGCGCGGCGAGCACCGGCTCGGGGTGCTCGGGGAACACCTCCGTGAGCAGGGCCAACGGCAGCCGGGGATCACCCGCGGCGAAGACACGAAGGGCCTGTGGGAGGTAGCGGCCGCCTGTCCCGGGGTCCCGTACGAGCACGGTGAGCGCCTGGGCGTGCAGGACCGTGTCGTCCGGCCGGGCCAGCAGGGTGAGCGCGGTGCGGCGCAGCAGTGCGCGGTCGGCGTCGTGGAGCTCCCGGGCGGCTGTGAGCGGGAGGTGCACGGCCGCGGCGGCGCGGCGCGCGGGCCGCTCGTCGTCGCGCGCCCAGCGTTCCAGTGCCCTGCACAGAGCGGCCGGCTCGTCCTCGGCGAGGGTGGCGAGCAGCTCGGCAGCGCGCGGGTGGGTGGTGTCGACGAGCGCCTCGGTGAGGTCGTCGACGGCGAGGTCCCGCCGTGCGTAGAGGAGTGCCTGGGCGGCCGCGGCCACGGTGAGCCGCATCGGCACGCCTTCCTCGGCCGGCAGTGGGCGGTCGTCCGTGAACCAGCCGCACAGCAGCGGCTGGACGGCCTCGGGGTGGGCGGCCAGCCGCCGCGCCACCGCGTCGAGGTAGCGTTCGCCGCCGTCCGTGCGGGGAGCCCCGTCGGCCGGCAGGAGTCGTCGCAGCAGGTCGATCCGGTCCTCCTCGGGCAGCCGGACGCGGCGCCAGAACCAGGGCCCGAACTCCGCGTAGGGGCCCAGGGCGGCCGGCCCGCCGCCGGACAGGGAACGCCGGGTGATCCGTCCGGCGAGCACCCGCAGCACTCCGAGGCAGGGCCGGGCGTCGGGGACCCGGAGGAGGCTCTCCCGGAGCAGGTGGGCCGCCCACCAGGCGGCGTCGGTGTGCCACTGCCGCGTGCCGGACGTCAGGCGGTCCATCGCCTCGATCAGGTCGGCCATCCGGTGTGCCAGCGCAGCGTGCCCCTGACGCCGCTCCAGCAGGAGCATCGCCTGGAGCACGGGGCCGGTGCGGTGACGCGGCACGGGAAGGCTGCGCGGCTCGGCCGGGTCCTGCGGGGCGGGCTCGGGGGCTTCCGGCGCACCGTCCGCGTGCCAGCGGTGGACCAGCGAGTGCAGCGCCGCGTCGAGGTCCAGGTGCGCGCCCTGCACCCAGTCGCCCAGTTCCTCGTGGGCGAAGCGGTAACCCGCTCCCGCCGGGACCAGCAGTCCCTCGGTGAGGACCGCCGAGGCCCACCCGGTGCGCCAGGGGAAGATCTCCTCGAACGACGCCCGGTCCAGCTCGCCCTGTCCCGGGCCGAGGCAGCGCCTGGCCGCCTCGTGGACCTGTCCTGCCACCTTCGCCGCCAGCCGGCGGACCGCCGTGCCCCGGAGCCGGGGCTCCGCCTGGGCCCCGATGCGGACGGCGATCCGGACACAGGTGAGGTCCAGATGCGCGGCGAAGACCTCCTCCGTGCCGGGGCGCCCGGGAACGTCTGGGGGCAGCGCCGCCCGTACCTCGGCCAGCAGGCGCAGGGTGAGGGGATGCCGGTCGTGGCCCGGTTCGATCGCGCCGGGCGGGATGCCGTACCGCTCCCGTGCCCGCTCGGCCTGTTCCGCCGTGAGGTCGCCGAGCCGGACGGCCGGCGGCAGGCCACGGGCCGGCCGCTCGGGACGGTGCAGGGCGCCAGGCGGATACAGCGCGCCGGCGGTCTCCCAGTGCTCGGGGCGGCAGGCGACGAGCAGCCGCGTCCCGTGGGCCAGGAGCCACTCGGCGGTCGCCCCGGCCCAGCCGGCGAACCGGTGGGCCAGCAGCGGCGGCATCTCCTCCGGGCCGTCGAGGACGAGGAGGAGCTCCTTCCCGGACGCCGCGGCGAGGCGCGCCACCCGCTCCGGGGTGGCCGCCTCCATGTCGCCCCGGGCCCCGGCGGCGGTGAGGATCCGCCCGGAGCGCAGGAGCGCCCGGGCCGCCGCGTCGCCGACCGAGGTGTCGTCGGCGAGCAGATCGGCTCCGCGCAGCCAGAGCGTCAGGGCGGGCACCGGGCCACGGGTCCGGCGGGCGGCCAGGGCGGCGAGCTCCGTGGTGCGACCGCTCCCCGGGGCGCCGACCAGGCCGAGCACGGGCCCCGTGCCGGTCTCGAAGGAGGTGAACTCCGCGCTGATGTGGGGGCGTTCGACCGCTTCCGCGCCGCAGGGCCTGCCGTCCGTGTGGCCGAGGGAGGTGGCGGTCAGCTGCAGCGCCCCCGCGACGTTGAGGTCGCAGCCGTACCCCGGGACGCCGCTCGCGTTGCGCCCGAGCACCTCGGTGAGCGGACCGGGAGCGTCCGGGAGGGCCAGTGGCACCGCGAGTCCCGCGGTCTCGCGCCCGGCGTCCAGCGCGGTCGAGAGCACGCCCAGGACGGCTCCGGTGCGCGGATCCGTGACGGGCCCGCCGACCGCGGCTCCGCCGGAGCGAAGCGCGTCGCGCCCGTCCGTCCCGAGGGCGAGCTCCAGCGCGCCGTACACGGCGTGCTCGCGCCCGCCCTCGGAGTACGTCGCCGGAGTCGTCCCGAGCACCCGTGCCTCGCGCCAGCCGTGGGCGGCGATCCGCACGTAGGCGCCCGTGCCGATCCCCTCCCGTACGGCGATGGGGAGCGGCTCCACCCCGAGGGCCCCGGGGCCACCGGTGCGCAGCAGGGCGAGCCCCTGGGCGGGCAGCGCGACGATGTCGTCAGGACCGACCGGGCAGCTGCGGCCGTCGGCCGCGTGCAGGATCAGGGGCGTCGAGCGCGCGACGGCCTGATGACTGGTGACGACCGTGCCCCGGTCGTCCGCGACGAATCCGGTCCCCTGCGGCCGGCCGGCCTGATCGCAGATCCGCACAAGTTTCGACCGGTCCCCGCTGCCCATGGTCCGACGGTAGATCCCAGGTGATCCACGGCGGAAACCGGAAGGGCCGAAGCGCCCCCCTCACACCCCTCCGTCACTCCGAGCGCCCGCCCATTGGGGTGAATCAGCGAGTTCGGGTGGACAGGAATGGTCGCGGGAGGGGGATCGTGGAGCCGGCACGCACCCGGGGGAGGCTGCCGGCTCCACGACGGTCCGGAAACAGGGAAGAGCGGTCGTCAGGCGAAGACGGCGAGGCTCTTCGCCTTGCCCTTCTGCTCCTCGACGAGGACCAGGAACGCTCCGTCGGGACCGAAGACCCCGACGGGCCCCGGCGGATAGGACGGCATGTCCAGCCGCACACCGTTGAGGAGCAGCTTGGCCCGCTTCTCGTCCACGTCCCAGCGGGGGAAGGCCGAGGCGGCGGCCTCGGCCACCGGCATCACGGTCAGTTCCTGCTGGTGCTGGTCCAGGGTGCGCGCCGCGTCGAGGCCGTAGGGTCCGACGCGGGTCCGGCGCAGTGCGGTCAGATGTCCGCCGACGCCGAGCCCGGCGCCGAGGTCCCGGGCCAGGGCCCGGATGTACGTGCCCGAGGAACAGACGACGGAGACCACCAGGTCGACGACGGGGGTGCCGTCCTCGGCGACCGCCTCGCGGACGTCGTAGACCCGGAAGGACGAGATGGTCACCGGACGGGCCGGGATCTCGAACTCCTCGCCGCCGCGTACCCGGGCGTAGGACCGCTTGCCGTCGATCTTGATGGCGCTGACCTTGGACGGCACCTGCATGATCGCGCCGGTCAGCGCGGCCACCCCGGCGTCGATGCCCTCACGGGTCACCCCGGAGGCGTCGGTGGACGAGGTGATCTCGCCCTCCGCGTCGTCGGTGACGGTGTCCTGGCCGAGCCGGATCGTCCCCAGGTACTCCTTCTCGGTCAGCGCGAGGTGACCGAGAAGCTTGGTCGCCCTCTCCACGCCGAGCACGAGGACGCCCGTCGCCATCGGATCCAGGGTTCCGGCGTGCCCGACCCGCCGGGTGCGGGCGATGCCGCGCATCTTGGCCACGACGTCGTGCGAAGTGAAGCCGGACGGCTTGTCGACGATGACAAGGCCGTCCGGCGTTTTGTCCTGCTTGTTCTGCGTCATGCGGAAGGCGAGTCCCCGTCGTTCTCGTCGGACTCGTCCTCCGGCTTGCGGTACGGGTCCGCGCCACCGGCGTAGGTGGCGCCCGAGGACGCCTCGCGGACCTTGGCGTCCGAGGCACGTGCCCGGTCGAGCAGGTCCTCGATCGCCCTGGCGTTGTCCGGCAGGGCGTCCGCCACGAAGGCCAGGGTCGGGGTGAACTTGGTCCCCGCCGCCGCACCGACCGCCGAGCGCAGGATGCCCTTGGCGCTCTCGAGCCCGGCGGCCGCGCTGGCCCGCTCCTCGTCGTCGCCGTAGACCGTGTAGAAGACCGTGGCCTCCCGCAGGTCGCCGGTGACACGGGTGTCCGTGATGGTCACGTGCGTGCCCAGACGCGGGTCCTTGATACCGCGCTGCAGTTTCTCGGCGACCACCACCTGGATGAGGTCCGCCAGCTTCTTCGCCCGCGCGTTGTCGGCCACTGGTCCGTCTCCTTCTTAAGCCTTGCTCAATCGTCTTCGTCGCTGTGCAGCCGCCGCCGTACGGACAGCAGCTCCACCTCCGGCCGGCCCGCGATCATGCGTTCGCAGCGGTCGAGTACATCTGTGAGGTGCCCGGTGTCCCCGGAGACCACGGCAAGACCGATCTGGGCCCTGCGGTAGAGGTCCTGCCCACCCGTCTCCGCGACACTCACCGCGTACTTGCGGTGCAGTTCGGCGACGATCGGGCGGACGACGGAACGCTTCTCCTTCAGCGACCGTACGTCGCCGAGGAGCAGATCGAAGGACAGAGTCCCCACATACATGTATGTCCGGATGTCCCGCCGGTTCGGGTTCACGCCCCGCCATCACTTGGCAGGGACACCAGAACCGTACACGGAACGGCCGGGGCCGATCGACGGAAATACGACCCGTCGACCGGCCCCGACTGTGCAGGGGGACCCGGGGGTCTCCCCCCGGGTGTCCCCGTTGATCAGCCTCGCGGCTTCTCGCGCATCTCGTACGTCGCGATGACGTCGTCGATCTTGATGTCGTTGAAGTTCCCGAGGTTGATACCGCCCTCGAAGCCTTCGCGGATCTCGGTGACGTCGTCCTTGAAGCGGCGCAGACCGGAGATGTTGAGGTTCTCCGCGATGACCTTGCCATCGCGCAGCAGGCGCGCCTTGGTGTTGCGCTTGACCTCGCCGGAGCGGACCAGCACACCGGCGATGTTGCCCAGCTTGGACGAGCGGAAGATCTCGCGGATCTCCGCCGTGCCGAGCTCGACCTCTTCGTACTCCGGCTTGAGCATGCCCTTGAGGGCCGCTTCGATCTCTTCGATCGCCTGGTAGATGACCGAGTAGTACCGGACGTCCACGCCCTCGCGCTCGGCCATCTGCTCGGCACGCCCTGCGGCGCGCACGTTGAAGCCGATCACGATGGCGTCGGAGCCGGTCGCCAGGTTGATGTCCGACTCGGTGACCGCACCCACACCGCGGTGCAGGACCCGGATGTCGACCTCTTCGCCGACGTCGAGCTGGAGCAGCGAGGACTCGAGAGCCTCCACCGAACCGGACGCGTCGCCCTTGATGATGAGGTTGAGTTCCTGGACCAGACCGGCCTTGAGCGCCTCGTCCAGGTTCTCCAGGGAGAACCGGACGCCCTTGCGGGCGAAGTTGGCGTTGCGCTCACGGGCGGCACGCTTCTCGGCGATCTGACGGGCCGTACGGTCCTCGTCGACCACCAGGAAGTTGTCGCCGGCACCCGGGACGTTGGTGAGACCCAGGACCAGGACGGGGGTCGAGGGACCCGCTTCCTGGACGTTGTTGCCGTTGTCGTCGAGCATCGCCCGGACACGGCCGTACGCGTCGCCGACGACCATCGTGTCGCCGATGCGCAGCGTTCCGCGCTGGACGAGGACGGTCGAGACGGCACCGCGGCCGCGGTCGAGGTGGGACTCGATCGCAATACCCTGCGCGTCCTGCTCCGGGTTGGCCCGCAGGTCGAGCGAGGCGTCGGCGGTGAGGACGACGGCCTCCAGGAGGGCCTCGATGTTGAGGCCCTGCTTGGCGGAGATGTCGACGAACATCGTGTCGCCGCCGTACTCCTCGGCCACCAGACCGAACTCGGTGAGCTGGCCGCGCACCTTGGTCGGGTCGGCACCCTCGACGTCGATCTTGTTGACCGCGACCACGATCGGCACCTCGGCCGCCTTGGCGTGGTTCAGCGCCTCGATCGTCTGGGGCATCACACCGTCGTTCGCCGCCACCACGAGGATCGCGATGTCGGTGGACTTCGCACCACGCGCACGCATGGCGGTGAACGCCTCGTGACCCGGGGTGTCGATGAAGGTGATGCGGCGGTCCTCGCCGTTGACCTCGGAGGAGACCTGGTAGGCACCGATGTGCTGCGTGATGCCGCCGGCCTCGCCCGCGACGACGTTCGTCTTGCGGATCGCGTCCAGCAGTCGGGTCTTACCGTGGTCGACGTGACCCATGACGGTCACGACCGGCGGACGGGAGACCAGGGCCTCTTCGCCGCCCTCGTCCTCGCCGAACTCGATGTCGAAGGACTCGAGCAGCTCGCGGTCCTCCTCCTCGGGGCTGACGATCTCCAGGACGTAGTTCATCTCGTCCGCGAGAAGCCTCAGCGTCTCGTCGGAGACCGACTGCGTGGCGGTGACCATCTCGCCGAGGTTCATCATCACGGCGACGAGCGACGCCGGGTTGGCGTTGATCTTCTCCGCGAAGTCGGTCAGGGACGCACCGCGCGACAGCCGGACAGCCTGCCCGTTGCCGCGAGGCAGCATGACGCCGCCCACCGACGGGGCCTGCATGGCCTCGTACTCCTGGCGCCTCTGACGCTTCGACTTGCGGCCACGACGCGCGGGACCGCCGGGACGGCCGAACGCACCCTGCGTGCCACCACGGGCACCCGGGCCGCCGGGACGTCCACCGAAGCCGGGACGACCGCCGAAGCCGCCGCCACCACCGGGACGGCCTGCGCCGCCACCGCCACCGGGACCACCGGGACGGCCGGCGAAGCCGCCGCCGCCACCACCGGGACCGGCCGGACGGCCTGCGAAGCCGCCGCCACCGGGACGACCGCCGCCGCCACCGGGGCGACCGCCGCCGGCACCGGGACCACGGCCACCGCCGGGGCCACCGCCGGGACGCGGGCCCGCAGCGGGACGCTGCGGCATCATGCCGGGGTTCGGACGGTTACCCGAGGGGGCACCGCCCGGACGGGGAGCCTGCGGACGGGGCATGCCGCCCGGGCTCGGACGTGCGCCACCCTGACCCTGGGGGCGCGGGGCGCCACCGGGACCACCCTGCGGGCGCGGGGCGCCGGGGCGCTCCTGACCGCCGCCGGGGCGCGGGGCACCGCCGGGACGGGGCGCCTGGGGGCGCGCCATGCCGGTGGAACCGCCGGAGGTGAAGGGGTTGTTGCCCGGACGGGGACCGGCCGGACGTGCGCCGCCGGGGCGCGGTGCGCCCTGGCCCGCGGGACGTGCGGGGCGGTCTCCGCCACGCTCGCCGCCGCGCTCGCCGCCGCGCTCTCCGCCACGGCCGCCGTCACGCTGACCTCCGTCACGCTGACCGCCGGCCGGAGCCGGACGGGCGGGACGGGGGCCGGGGGTGGCGCCGGTGGGACGGGGTGCCTGCTGCGGGGCGGCAGGCTGCTGGGCCGGAGCCGGAGCCGAGAACTCCGCGGCGGGCACCGGGGTGACCGGGGCGGGCTTCGGCGCGGGCCGGGGGCCCGGACGGGGACCGGCCGACGGCGCGGAGGGCGCCGCGGGGGTGCTGCTCGCCGGAGCCTCGGCGGCGGCCGGCTTGGGGGCCGGGGCGCCGGGCTTCGGGGCAGCGGGACGTGCCGCGGCGGCCGGTGACGGCGCCGCGGGCTTCGCGGGGGCGGCCTTGCGGGGCGCGCCAGGCTTCGCAGCGGACTTGCCGGCGTTGCCGCCGGGCCCCTGCAGTGCGTCAGTCAGTTTGCGTACAACCGGCGCCTCGATCGTCGAGGACGCCGAACGGACGAATTCACCGAGTTCTTGGAGCTTGGCCATGACGACCTTGCTCTCCACGCCGAACTCCTTGGCGAGCTCGTATACCCGGACCTTAGCCACTTCGCTCCTTTTAGGTCCGGGTTACCGCCGGACCGTCGCTACTTCATGGGCGTACTCATCGCGTACTCATCGAGTGCTCATCGCAATCTCGACCTACTTCCAACTCGCGAGGTACCTGACCGCACGGGGACCCGTGCCGTTCACTTTCCTACGGTGTCACCCGCTCGACGAACCGCTGCAGTGCTGCGGGGTCGAACGGCCCCTTGGCCTTGAAGGCCCGGGGGAATGCCCGGCGGCGGACCGCCAGGTCCAGACAGACGGAGGCGGGGTGTACATACGCACCCCGGCCGGGCAGCGTACCGCGTGGATCAGGGACGACCTCTCCCTCGTCCACCACGATGCGCAGCAGCTCGCTCTTGGCCGCTCGCTCCCGGCATCCCACACAGGTTCGCTCGGGGCAAGCGCGGGCGTGCGTCCGGCCAGACACGGCTAAGTCTACCTCCCCGCATCGACCACACCCCTTGGGGGCGGAAATCGAACGGATGTTGTCGTGATCTCAGCGGCTTCGCGCCTTGATCTATTCCTTCGGTGCCGGTCGGGGGCCGCCGTGGCGGGCCCCCGGACCGGTCCCGGGGGTCAGCCGCGCTCGGACCGCTCCCGCGCGCGCTCCGCACGCTCACGGTCGGCGGCGTCCCGCTCGGCGTCGGTCTCGGTGTCCGGGCGGATGTCGATGCGCCAGCCGGTGAGCCGGGCGGCGAGGCGGGCGTTCTGCCCCTCCTTGCCGATCGCCAGGGACAGCTGGTAGTCGGGCACGGTCACCCGCGCGGAGCGCGTGCCGAGGTCCACGACCTCGACCTTGCTCACCCGTGCGGGTGACAGCGCGTTGGCGACCATCTCGGCGGGGTCGTCCGACCAGTCCACGATGTCGATCTTCTCGCCGTGCAGTTCGGCCATCACGTTGCGCACACGGCTGCCCATCGGGCCGATGCAGGCGCCCTTGGGGTTCAGACCGGCCCGGGTGGAGCGCACGGCGATCTTGGTGCGGTGGCCCGCCTCACGGGCGATGGCCTCGATGACGACCGATCCGTCCGCGATCTCCGGGACCTCCAGCGCGAAGAGCTTCTTCACGAGGTTCGGGTGGGTCCGCGAGAGCGTGACGGACGGACCGCGGACGCCCTTGGCCACCCGCACGACGTACGTGCGCAGCCGCAGGCCGTGGGTGTACTCCTCGCCGGGCACCTGCTCCTGCACGGGCAGGATGGCTTCCAGCTTGCCGATGTCGACCAGGACGTTCTTCGGGTCCTTGCCCTGCTGGACGAGGCCGGTGACGACGTCGCCCTCGTGGCCCGCGTACTCACCGAACGTCCTGTCGTCCTCGGCGTCGCGCAGCCGCTGCAGGATGACCTGCTTGGCGGTGGTCGCGGCGATACGGCCGAAGCCGGACGGCGTGTCGTCGAACTCCTTGGGCTCCTGGCCCTCCTCGAGCTCGGCCGGGTCGTCCTTGGCCCACACCGTGACGTGGCCGCCGGCGTCCAGCTCGACGCGCGCACGGCGGTGGCTGCCCTCGGTGCGGTGGTACGCGATGAGGAGGGCCGACTCGATCGCCCCGACGAGCACGTCGAAGGGGATCTCCTTGTCCTGCGCCAAGCCCTTCAGAAGCTTCACATCGATGTCCACGGCTACGCCTCCTCTTCCTTCTTGTCCTTGCGGTTGAATTCGATCTCCACGCGCGCCCTGGCGATCTCGTCGAAGGCGACACGGCGCGACGTGGGCTTGCGGCCCTTGACGCCCGGCACTTCCAGATCGAGTCCCTCGTCGTCCACCCCGAGGATGCGGGCCACCAGTTCGCCGCCCTCGTCCAGGGTGAGCCGGGCCAGCCGGCCGGTGGCGCGTACGTAGTGGCGGTGCTCGGTCAACGGGCGGTCCGCGCCCGGAGAGCTCACTTCGAGGACGTACTCGCCCTCACCCATGGCGTCGGTCTCGTCCAGCGTCTCGGAGATGCTGCGGCTGAGTTCCGCGCAGGTGTCGAGCTCCACGCCGTCCTCGGAATCCACGATGACTCTCAGCACCCGCCGTCGGCCCGCCCGGGACACCTCGATCTCCTCGAGGTCCAGCTCCTTGGCGCTGACGAGCGGCTCCAGCAGCCCGCGCAGCCTGTCGCTCTGGGTGGTGCTCATCCGGGTGACTCCTCGGCCGCGTGTGCTGTTGTGGGGATCGTCGCGTGTCAGGTCAAAGGGTATCCGGTCCGCAGGGGTGTTGCCGTCCGCCTCCCGCCCAGCCGCGGGTACCCTCACCTTCGGTGATCACTTCAGGTCAGAAACTGTCAAAAACCAGGCTGAAGGAGACAAGTGCGCCGCACGGGGACGACGCGCCGGAGCGCGCTCACCGCCACGGGAGCATTCGCCCTGGGTGCGGTGCTGACCGGCTGCGGGGACGGGCCGGAGGACCGAAGGCCACCCGGCGGCGCGGACACCCGGGCCGCCGCCCTCCGGGAGGGTACGGCGCTGCGGGCCGCCGCCGCCCGTGACAGCACCTCGCTGCTCTCCCGCTACCAACAGGCCGCCACCGCCCACCCGGTGACGGAGGCGGGACTCGCGCCGATGGGTGCCGCGGTCCGCGAACACCTGGCGGCACTGGGCGGGCCCGCGAAGGCCCCGAGCGGATCACCGGCCCCCGCCCCGCCGGCCGCCCCCGCCGACGCACGGGCCGCGCTGAGGGAACTGGCGGCCGAGGAGCGCCGGGTGGCGGACGGCCGGGCCGCGGTGCTGCTGACCGCGGAACCCGAACTGGCAAGGCTGCTGGCTTCGATCGCCGCGGCCGGCGCGGCACACGCGTACCTGTTGACCGAACTGGCCAAGGAGATCCCGGCATGACAGAGGTGGCGGGAAAGGACGACGGGGACGACACGGAGGGCACGCTGCGGGCCGCACAGGCGGCACTCGCCGCCGAGCACGCCTCGGTGTACGGCTACGGGGCGCTGGGCGGACGGCTGGAGGGCGGCCGCCGCCGCGACGCGGCGGCCGCAGGTGACGCCCACCGGGCCCGGCGCGACTCTCTCGTACGGACGGTGCGCGACCTGGGAGGCACACCGGTCGCGGCGCACGCGGCGTACGCGCTGCCCTTCGCGGTGCGGGACCCGGCTACCGCGATGCGGCTCGCCGCAGTGCTGGAGGACCGCGTGGCGGGTGTGTACTCCGACCTCGTACGCGCCGCCCGGGGCCCGCTGCGGCAGGACGCCGCGGGTGCGCTCCGGGAGGCCGCGGTGCGTGCCGCACGCTGGCGCGGCACCGGCGTAGCCTTTCCTGGGCTCACCGAGAAGGCCGCCCCGCCGGACGACACGGCGGAGGCAGGGGCCACGGGTGTCACCCACTGAGATCCCGCTCCGGGATCACGCTTTGAAAGGGAACACGGCACGTATGGGTTCTGAACCGCCGCAGCGGTTGGTGCGGGCGCTCGGTGAGACGTACGGGGACGCGGCCGCCGCCGAGTGGCTCGCACGGCTCCCCGCGCTCACCGACGACGCGCTGTCCGCGCACGCGGTCTCCCTGGAGCGGGTGTGCGCACCCGGCGGCCGCACCGCCCTCCTCCTCCTCGTACGCCGGGCGGACGGCACGCCCGGTGTGCTGAAGATCGCGCCTCCGGGGGCCGCCCCGGAGCTCGAGGGGGCGGCGCTCGCGCATTGGAACGGCTGGGGCGCAGTCGGGCTCCTGGCCGCTCCCGACGCCGCTGCTCCGGACGGCGCCCTGCTGCTGGAACGGCTGCACCACGAGGTCTCCCTGCGCTCGCTGCCGGAGGCGAAGGCCCTGCTGGAGGCCGCCGGGACGGTACGGCGGCTTTGGGTGGAGCCGCCCGCGGGCCACTCCTTCGAGACCGTCACGGAGCGCACCGCACGGCAGTCGGGGCCCATGCGCGCGGCGGCCGAACGGGACCCCGCTCTGGAACCGCTCGTCTCGGCTGCCCTCGCGGCCCGCGAGGAGCTGGTCCAGGCCCCCCCCGAACTCTTCCTGCTGCACGGCAACTTCCGGCAGAGCAAGGTCCTGTCGGGCGAGCGTGCCCCGTGGCTGGTGGTCGGCCCGGAGCCGCTGACCGGCGAGCGGGCGTACGACCTGGCGCGGCTGGCGCGCGACCGGGTCGAGGACCTGATCGCCTCACCCGGTGGCGCCGCGACGGCCCGGCGCCGGGTCAAGAAGCTCGCGGACTCGCTGGACGTCGACCAGGCGAGGCTGCGCGGCTGGACGCTGTTCCGCGCCGTCGAGTCCGGTACCCGGGCGCTGTCGGTGGGGCGTACCCAGGACGGCGAGATGTCCCTGGAGTTCGCCGGCTGGCTGTAGTCGCGCACGCAGGGCCCCGCGCGAACGCGCGGGGCCCTGCGTGCTGTCCGTGCGGTCAGCCCTGCTCGGTCAGCCGGGCGATCGCCTCGTCGACCGTGAGCTCCTCGCGCTCGCCGGTCCGGCGGTCCTTCAGCTCCAGGACGCCCTCGGCCGAACGGCGGCCGGCGACAAGGATCTTCGGGACGCCGATGAGCTCGGAGTCGGTGAACTTCACGCCCGGCGAGACGCCCGCGCGGTCGTCGACCAGGACGCGCAGACCCGCGGCGTCGAGCTTCTCGGAGACGTCGAGGGCCAGCTCGGTCTGGAGCGCCTTGCCGGCGGCGACGACGTGCACATCGGCCGGTGCGATCTCGCGGGGCCAGCACAGGCCCTTTTCGTCGGCGGTCTGCTCGGCGAGTGCGGCCACCGCGCGGGAGACGCCGATGCCGTACGAGCCCATGGTGACGCGGACCGGCTTGCCCTGCTGGCCGAGGACGTCGAGGGAGAAGATGTCGGCGTACTTGCGGCCGAGCTGGAAGATGTGGCCGATCTCGATGGCGCGGTCCACCTGGAGGCCGGTGCCGCACTCGGGGCAGGGGTCGCCCGCCTCGACGACGACGACGTCGAGGTAGTCGTCGACCTCGAAGTCGCGGCCCGCGACGACGTTCTTCGCGTGCGTGCCCTCCTTGTTGGCGCCCGTGATCCAGGCGGTGCCCGCGGCGACACGGGGGTCGGCGATGTAGCGGACCTTCTCCAGGCCCTGCGGGCCGACGTAGCCGCGCACCAGGTCGGGGCGGCCCACGAAGTCCTCGGCGGTGACGAGCTCGACGACCGCGGGGGCGAGGTGCTCGCCGAGCTTGCCCAGGTCGACCTCGCGGTCGCCGGGCACGCCCACGGCCACGATCTCGCCGTCGACCTTGACCAGCAGGTTCTTCAGGGTGGCGGAGGCCGGGACACCGAGGTGGGCGGCGAGGGACTCGATCGTCGGGGTGTCGGGGGTGTCCAGCTCCTCGACGGGGCCGGCCGCGGAGGCGTCGGCGACCGTCGTGACCTTGTACGTCACCGCCTCGGTGTTGGCGGCGTAGTCGCAGTTCGGGCAGTCGACGAAGGTGTCCTCGCCGGCGGGCGCGGGGGCGAGGAACTCCTCCGAGGCCGAGCCGCCCATGGCGCCGGAGACCGCGGAGACGATGCGGTGGTCGAGGCCGAGCCGCTCGAAGATCCGGATGTAGGCGGCGCGGTGCAGCTGGTACGCCTCGGCCAGGCCCTCGTCGGTGGTGTCGAAGGAGTACGAGTCCTTCATCTGGAACTCGCGGCCGCGCAGCACACCGGCGCGGGGGCGGGCCTCGTCGCGGTACTTGGTCTGGATCTGGTAGAGGATCACGGGCAGGTCCTTGTAGGACGAGCACATGTCCTTGACGACCTGGGTGAAGATCTCCTCGTGGGTGGGGCCGAGGAGGTAGTCGGCGCCCTTGCGGTCCTTGAGCCGGAACAGCAGGTCGCCGTACTCGTCGTACCGGCCGCTCGCCTCGTACGCCTCCTTGGGCAGCAGCGCGGGGAGCAGGACCTCCTGGCCGCCGATGGCGTCCATCTCCTCGCGGACGACGCGGGTGATGTTCTCCAGCACCTTCTTGCCGAGCGGCAGCCACGACCAGATACCGGCCGCGGTGCGGCGTACGTAACCGGCGCGGACGAGGAGCTTGTGGTTGAGCGTCTCGGCGTCCGCCGGGTCGTCGCGCAGTGTCTTGATCATCAATCGGGACATGCGCTGGACCTGGGCCATGATGAACTCCTGCTCGGAAGGGTGGTGAGCCCGAGGTTAGCCGGGGGGCCCGTGCGGGCGGAAATCGATTCCCCGGACCGTCCCGCGCGTGGAGGGCGGAGGGCCTCAGCCGCGGCGCCGCAGCGGGAGGGGCGCGCCCATCACCGCGTACGGCTTGGGGGCGCTCGGGAAGAGCACCTGCCGTGCCAGGTCCTGGTAGCCCAGGGCGCGGTAGAGACCGCGGGCGGGGCTGTCGGTGTCGATCGCCGAGAGGATGGAGCGGGGCAGGTCCACGGTGTCCGTGATGGTGGTGATCAGGCTGCGGCCGATGCCGCGCTGCTGGAACTCCGGGTGGACGTGGAGTTCGGTGATCACGAACGAGTCGTCGAGCCAGCCCTCGGACCCGGTGACGCGCAGATACGGTTCGACGACGGTGGACCACCAGTGCGCCCGGCTGTTCGGCAGCCCGTAGACGAAGCCGACGAGACGTCCGTCGGCGGCGACGGCGCCGAAGGAACGGGCCCGCGGGTCGTCGAGGTGCCGCAGGACGATGTGGCGGCGTACGTCGATCTCGTCCTGGGAGAGGCCGAAGGCGTGGGCCTGCACGGTGAGTGCCTCGTCGACGCGGGCGGCCAGGTCGAGCGGTCCGACCACGATGTCGGGGGTCCCGGAGCCCCAGGGGGACATGGGGGTTGCTGCTGCCATGCGGGAACCCTACTGGCCGTGCGCCCCGGTCAGAACAGCACGCTCATGAACGCGCCCGTCTCGCGGAAGCCGACGCGGCTGTAGGCCCTGCGCGCGGCGGTGTTGTAGTCGTTCACGTACAGGCTGACGACCGGTGCCACGTCGTCGAGGGCGTGGCGCAGGACGGCCGCCATGCCCGTCTCGGAGAGTCCCCGGCCCCGGGCCTCGGGAGCGACCCAGACGCCCTGGACCTGGCAGGCGTGGGGCGTGGCCGCTCCGATCTCCGCCTTGAAGAGGACCTTGCCGTCCTCGATGCGGGCGAAGGAGCGTCCGGTGGTGATCAGTTCGGCGACCCGCGCCTGGTAGAGGAGCCCGCCGTCGCCCGCCAGCGGGGAGACGCCGACCTCCTCGGTGAACATGGCCACGCAGGCCGGCATGAGGACGTCCATCTCCTCCTTGCGGACCCTGCGCACGAGCGGGTCGGCCGCCACCTCGGCCGAGGGCTGCTCGGTGACCATGAGCGGCTGGTTGGGCCGCACCTCACGGGCGGGTCCCCAGCTCGGTTCGAGGAGCCGCCACAGCTGGGCCGTGGGTCCGGCGGGGCCGACGATCGAGGAGCAGCGGCGGCCGGCCCTCCGGGCACGGTCGGCGAAGGCCCTGACGGCCTCGGGGGTGGCGCAGATGGGCACGAGGTTGGCCCCGGAGTAGCAGAGCGAGCGCAGCCGGCCGTCGGCGTACCAGCCCCACATCTCGCCGCCGAGCCGCCACGGGTCGAGCCCGGCGACCTGGACACGGGAGGTGACGAACGCGTTCTCCACGGGTTCGCTCTCGAGGATGGCGAGCGCGGCGGGGAGCTCGCCGGGGTCGAGGACCCGGGTAGTGGTCTGCGTCAACACTGGGGCCTCACCGAACGGTCTACTGATGTCCGCACTGTACCCGTCAAGACTGTGGGGTGCCGCCCCGCAGGGGGAAGGCCCGGCGGGCCGGGGCCGCACACGGCTGTGCCCCGCGGGCAGGACCTGCGGGGCACGGCGCGGAAGGGCGGGAGGTCAGCCGGCGATGGACACCTGGGGCTCGCCCGAGGCGATGCCGTCCTTCTCCATCTGCTCCGCGATCTTCATGGCCTCCTCGATGAGGGTCTCCACGATCTTCGACTCCGGGACGGTCTTGATGACCTCGCCCTTCACGAAGATCTGGCCCTTGCCGTTCCCGGACGCCACTCCCAGGTCGGCCTCACGGGCCTCACCCGGGCCGTTCACGACGCAGCCCATCACCGCGACGCGCAGCGGGACCTCCAGGCCGTCCAGGCCCGCGCTCACCTGGTCGGCCAGCTTGTACACGTCGACCTGCGCACGCCCGCACGACGGGCAGGAGACGATCTCCAGACGACGCTGCTTGAGGTTCAGCGCCTCCAGGATCTGCAGGCCGACCTTGACCTCCTCCGCCGGAGGGGCCGACAGCGACACCCGGATCGTGTCCCCGATGCCCTCCGAGAGCAGCGCACCGAACGCCACCGCGGACTTGATGGTCCCCTGGAACGCCGGACCGGCCTCGGTCACGCCCAGGTGCAGCGGGTAGTCGCTCTGCGCGGCCAGCTGGCGGTAGGCGTTCACCATGACGACCGGGTCGTTGTGCTTGACCGAGATCTTGATGTCGCGGAAGCCGTGCTCCTCGAACAGCGACGCCTCCCACAGCGCCGACTCGACGAGGGCCTCCGGCGTGGCCTTGCCGTACTTCTTCAGCAGCCGCGCGTCCAGCGAACCCGCGTTGACGCCGATGCGGATCGGAGTGCCCGCGTCGCCCGCGGCCTTCGCGATCTCCTTGACCTTGTCGTCGAACTGCTTGATGTTGCCCGGGTTCACCCGGACCGCCGCGCAGCCCGCGTCGATGGCCGCGAACACGTACTTCGGCTGGAAGTGGATGTCCGCGATCACCGGGATCTGGGACTTCCTGGCGATCGTCGCAAGCGCGTCGGCGTCGTCCTGCGTCGGGCAGGCGACCCGGACGATCTGACAGCCCGAGGCCGTCAGCTCCGCGATCTGCTGCAGCGTCGCACCGATGTCGGACGTGCGCGTCGTCGTCATCGACTGCACCGAGACCGGTGCGTCGCCACCGACCGCGACCGTCCCGACCTGGATCTGGCGGCTGACCCGTCGGTCGGCGAGCTTGGTCGGAACGTCCGGCATTCCGAGAGAAATCGCAGTCATGCGCTGAGCATCCCCAAGGTGTGGATCAGTGTGGATCGAGGTCCCGAGAACGGCGGGCTCCAGGATTCGAGGTTACGGCACCGGAGCCGACGGGAACGCACCCCGTCGCCGGGCGGGTGCCGTGGTGTGCGGCCGCACCCCCGTCCGGGTGTCCGGCCGCACTCCGTCGGAGGTCAGGTGATCTTGACGGGGTTCACGATGTCGGCGACGAGGACCAGCAGCGTGAAGCAGATGAAGATGCCGGCGACCACGTAGGCGACGGGCATGAGCTTCGCCACGTCGAAGGGTCCGGGGTCGGGCCGTTTGAAGACCTTGGCCACATTGCGGCGCAGGGCCTCCCAGAGCGCACCGGCGATGTGCCCGCCGTCCAGCGGGAGCAGGGGCAGCATGTTGAACAGGAACAGGGAGAGGTTGAACCCGGCGAGCAGGAACAGCATCATCGCGATCTGGTTCTGGGCCGGGACGTCGAGGTTCATCACCTCGCCGCCGATGCGCGCCGCGCCCACCACGCCGACCGGTGAGTCATCGGCGCGCTCGCCGTCACCGAACGCCGCGCTCCACAGGTCGGGGATCTTGGAGGGCAGGGCGATGATCGAGTCGACGCCGTTCTCGATCATGTCGCCCATGCGGACGACGGAGTCGCCGAAGGAGAGCGGCAGGATCTCGGTCTTGGCGGCGAAGCCGAGGTAGCCGGCCTCGACGAACTCACCGGGTACGACCTCGCCGTCGGAGTCCTTCTTCGCGACGGAGTTCTCCTCCAGCACGGCGTTCAGGGTCTGTTCCCGGCCGTCGCGCTGCACGGTGATGGTGGCGGGTCCGATGGTCTTCCGGATCTCCTCCGAGAGCGTGCCCCAGTCGTCCATCTTCCGCCCGTCGAAGGCGACGATCGTGTCGCCCTCCTTGAGCCCGGCCGCCTTGGCCGGCGAGACCGGGTCGGACGCCTTGCAGGCGTCGCGGTCCTCACTCTGGTCGATCACACACTGCTGGACGCCCGCGACCTCGGTGGTCTGGGTCTGGAAGCCGAAGGTCATGGCCACACCCATGAAGATCGCGACGGCCAGGACCAGGTTCATGAAGGGCCCGGCGAACATCACGATCACGCGCTTCCACGGCTTGCGCGTGTAGAAGAGCCGGCTCTCGTCGCCCGGCTGGAGCTCCTCGAAGGCGGCGGACCTGGCGTCCTCGATCATGCCGCGCCAGGGTGAGGTGGAGCGCGCCTCGAGCCGTCCGTCGGGCCCCGGGGGGAACATTCCGATCATCCGGATGTAGCCGCCGGCGGGGATGGCCTTGATGCCGTACTCGGTGTCGCCCTTCTTGCGCGACCAGACGGTCGGGCCGAAGCCGACCATGTACTGCGGCACCCTGATCCCGAAGAGCTTGGCCGTCGACAGGTGGCCCAGTTCGTGCCAGGCGATCGAGAACAGCAGACCCACGGCGAAGATGGCGATCCCCAGGATCGTCATCAGGATCGTCGTCATGCTCATGCGTGCGCCTCCGCTGTCGCTTCCGCCGAGAGTTCGCGGGCCCTGGACCGGGCCCAGGTCTCCGCTTCGAGGACGTCCGCGACCGTCAGTGAAGTTCCCGTGGCGGGGGTGCCGTGTTCGGCCACCACCGCTGTGACCGTATCCATGATTCCGTTGAAGGGCAGCCGTCCCGCCAGGAACGCGTCCACGCACTGCTCGTTGGCCGCGTTGAACACCGCGGGCGCGGTACCGCCGAGGGCGCCCACGTGCCGGGCGAGCCCGACGGACGGGAAGGCCTCGGTGTCGAGCGGGAAGAACTCCCAGCTGGAGGCCTTCGTCCAGTCGAACGCGGGGGCCGCGTCCGGGACCCGCTCGGGCCAGCCGAGACCGATGGCGATGGGACCCCCCATGTCGGGCGGGGTCGCCTGGGCGAGGGTCGAGCCGTCGGTGAACTCCACCATCGAGTGAACGTACGACTGGGGGTGGACCACGACGTCGATCCGGTCGAACGGGATGTCGTAGAGCAGATGCGCCTCGATGACCTCCAGGCCCTTGTTGACCAGGGTCGCCGAGTTGACGGTGATGACGGGGCCCATGGCCCAGGTCGGGTGCGCCAGGGCCTGCTCGCGGGTGACGTCGGCCAGCTCGCTCCGGGTCCGCCCCCGGAAGGGGCCGCCGGACGCGGTGACGACGAGCTTGCGCACGTCGGCGCGCTTGCCCGCGGCGAGCGCCTGGAAGAGCGCGGCGTGCTCCGAGTCGACCGGGATGATCTGGCCCGGGGCCGCCAGCGCCTTGACCAGGGGGCCGCCGACGATCAGCGACTCCTTGTTGGCCAGGGCGAGGGTGCGGCCCGCCTTCAGCGCGGCGAGCGTGGGGGCGAGGCCGATCGAGCCGGTGATCCCGTTCAGCACGGTGTGGCAGTCGCTCGCCGCGAGGTCCGTGGCGGCGTCGGGGCCGGCCAGGATCTCCGGGAGCGGCTCCCCCGCCCCGAAGACCTCGCGCAGCGCCTCGCGGAGCGCCGGTACCTTGCCCTCGTCGGCGACCGCGACCGTGCGGACGCGCAGCTGCCGTGCCTGTTCGGCGAGGAGCCGGACCCTGCCGCCCGCGGCGGAGAGCGCGGTGACGCGGAAGCGGCCGGGGTTGCGCAGGACCAGGTCGATGGCCTGGGTGCCGATGGACCCGGTGGAGCCGAGGATCACCAGATCCCGGCGGCCTTCCGCCGCGTCGAAGACGAGATGCGGGTCGGCGAGGGGTGCGGGGCTGTCGCTCATGGACCCCATTGTTGCCGCATCCGCTGTGTGTACTGACAGCGCGCCCCCGTGGGCGCGTGCCTCAGGCCTGCCCGGCACGGAATTTCTTCCACTGGGCGGCCATGACGTCCTCGGGGACCCCGCCGATGTCCTGGGTGCCCAGGATCTCGCCGCGGAAGGCGAGAGTGGTGGAACCGGACCGCAGGACGGTGAGGTACTCGTACAGTTTCAGCTTCCCCTTCACGTCCAGCACGGTGAAGCGGTAGGCCTTCGCCTCGTCGGCCTCCCCCGCGAAGGCGGGCAGCGCCGCCGGTTCGGCCTTCTCGTACCGGGCGCGCGCGACGGCCCGTTCCTCTGTGAAGCCCCCGGCGCACTCACGTCCGGCCCGCTCCAGCGATGCCATGACCTTCGCGGCCTCGTCCCCGGCGTACGAACGCAGGGTGATGTCGACGGTGACCCCGAGCATGTCCTCGGGCTTGTCGGCCTTGCGCTGCACCTGCGCGACGGGCTCGTGACCGCTGACGTCACCGGCGAGGCTGACGAGCGGCCGGCAGACGGCGGGATCGGCGGTGTAGGCGTCCCCGAGCGGCCCGTCCAGGGTGTACTCGGACGCGGTGAGGTCACCGGCCCGCTCCCCGTCGCGGAAGGCGACTGCGGTGAGCCGCGCCTCGCTGAGCCCGCCGGCCGTCGCAGGTCGCGAGGGGGCGGGGCTCTTCCCGGCGCCGCTCCTGCCGTCGCCGTCGTCCCCGCCACCGCATCCGGTGAGGCCCATGAGGGCCGCCACCGCGCATCCCGCCGCCAGGGCGCCCCGCCGGCCGCCCGCCCCGTACACCCCGAACATCCCTGCCCCTGTCTCGTGTCGACCCGCCGGAATCCGTGTCCCGCTCGCGGCCGAGGCTCGATTGTGCGGCACCGGGGGTCAGAAGTGCGTATCGATGCCGAACTTCTCCCGCAGCCGCCGCATGTCCGCCACATCGCGCTCCGCCGGTTCGTACCCCTGGTGGAACAGCGCCTGCTGCTCGGCGGAGACGCAGCGCACGGTGGTGGTCCCGATGGTGCCCGTGACGAAGCAGACGGCCGGGTAGCGGAAGGGCTCAGCGGGGTCGGGCGAGGACTGGACCGCGGATCCGTCGGCGGCGAACTCCAGCGGATGCAGGTCGATCTCGGACCCGGCCGGGTGGCTGAGCACGAAGCGGACCGGGCGCCGGTCCAGCGTCTCGGTGTACCCGGCGGACTCCAGGGCGGCCACGACGGCGGGTTCCTGCTCACGCCGGTGCAGGAGGTCGGGGTCACGGTGGGGACGGGTCTCCTCGCCGAGCAGGGCGTCGACGCCCCAGCCCCCGGCGATCACCACGTCGGCACCGGCCTCGCGCAGCAGGGTGAGGACGGACAGGACATCGTTCCGGGACGTCATGCGGGCGACCGTAGTGCGGCCCGGGCCGGGCCGCACTACGGTTTACGGCTGCGTGGTCCTGGCCACGAAAGCGGCGAACTCCTCGTGGAAGCGGGGGAAGGTCTTCCGTACGCAGCCGGGGTCGTCGTAGCTCATGCCGGGCGTGCGGAGGCCGGCGACGGCGAAGGACATCACGATGCGGTGGTCGCCGTGGGTGACGATCTCCGCGGGGTGCGGGGTGCCGGGGTGGATCTCGATCCAGTCGGGTCCGGTGTGCACGGTGATCCCCATGTTCCGCAGGTTCTCCGCACAGGCCTCCAGCCGGTCGCACTCCTTCACCCGGGTGTTGGCGACGTCCTCGATGCGTACCGGCGAGGTGGCGTACGGGGCGATCGCCGCGAGGGTCGGCATGGTGTCGGAGATGTCGCGCATGTTGACCGTCAGACCGGAGAGCCGGCCGGAGGACCGTACGGTCGTGGAGTCCGCGGTCGTCCGCACGTCCGCGCCCATGCGGCGCAGCACCTCGGTGAAGCGGAGGTCCCCCTGGAGGGCGCCCGTGCCGAGGCCGGGGACGGTGACCTCACGTCCGGTGAGCGCCGCCGCGGCGAAGAAGTAGCTCGCGGTGGACGCGTCGGGCTCGATCGCGTAGGTGGTGGCGCGGTAGCCGCCCGGGGGGACGCTGAAGGTGTTCCCCTCCCGGGCCACCTCGACGCCGAAGCCGCGCATCATCGCGAGGGTGATCTCGACGTACGGCGCCGAGACCAGCTCCGTCACCTCGATCCGCAGGCCCTCCGCGGTGAGCGGCCCGAGCATCAGCAGGGCCGTGAGGTACTGCGACGACTCCCCCGCGTCCAGGGTCAGTTCGCCGCCCTTGACGCCCGAGGCCTCGATCGTCAGCGGGTGGTGGCCCTCCGCTCCTTCGTGGCGGAGGTCGACGCCCAGCTTGCGCAGGGCCCCGGTGAGGGGCGCGAGGGGGCGGCGGCGCATCTGCGCGGAGGCGTCGAAGCGGTACGTGCCGGACGCCGCGGCGGCGGCGAGCGTCGGCAGGAAGCGCGCGGTGGTGGCCCCGTCGCGGCAGTGGACCTCGGCGTCGGCGGCCGCGGGCCCCGAGGGGCGTCCCTCGATGTGCCACCGGTCCGGCTCCCGGCGGACCTCGTAGCCGAGGCGGGTCAGCCCCTCGGTGAACCCCTCGGTGTCGTCCGAGTGCAGGGGGCGCAGGAGGGTGGTGGTGCCGTCCGCCGCGGCCGCCAGGAACAGGGCGCGGGCGGTGACGGATTTGGAGCCGGGGATGTCGATGACGGTCACGGGCGCCCATTTTGCCCTGCGGTGGGCGTGCCCGCGGGGCGCGTCCAGGCAGTGGACGCGCCCCGCGGGGTGCCGGGACTCAGCGGAGGGTGCGGTGGACGTCGTCCCCGGTGGCCGGGCCGGGGGTGGCGTCGGCGATCCAGGGGCCGTCGCCGCTGGGGTCGATGACACCCTCCTCCAGCCAGGTGTAGGTCCCGGAGAGCACCCCGTCCACGACGCGCTTGTCGATGTCGTCGGTGTTGGACCACAGCCGGTTGAAGAGTTCCTCCACCCGGATCCTGGCCTGCCGGCAGAACACGTCGGCGAGCTGGTACGCCTCGCGGCCGTGGTCGTCGTCGGCCCGCAGGTGCTCCGCCCGGACACAGGCGGCGCTCATGGCGAAGAGTTCGGCACCGATGTCGACGATCCGGCCGAGGAAGCCCTGCTTGGTCTCCATGCGGCCCTGCCAGCGGGACATCGCGTAGAAGGTCGAGCGGGCCAGCTTCCGCGAGGAGCGCTCGACGTACCGCAGGTGCGCGGAGAGGTCGGGGTGTCCCGGGACGCGGAACTCGGCGTAGGATCCGGGTAGTTGTCCGGGTCCGCTGACGAGCTTGGGGAGCCAGCGCGCGTAGAAGCCGGCGGCGTTGGCACCCGCCTTCGCCTTGTCGGAGAGCGGCTTGTCGGGGTCGATGATGTCGCCGGCGACCTTGAGGTGGGCGTCGACGGCCTCACGGGCGATCAGCAGGTGCATGATCTCCGTGGACCCCTCGAAGATCCGGTTGATCCGCATGTCGCGGAGCATCTGCTCGGCGGGGACGGCGCGTTCGCCGCGGGCCGCGAGCGAGGCGGCGGTCTCGAAGCCGCGTCCGCCACGGATCTGGACGAGCTCGTCGGAGATCAACCAGCCCATCTCGGAGCCGTACAGCTTGGCGAGCGCGGCCTCGATGCGGATGTCGTTGCGACTCTCGTCGGCCATCTGCGAGGAGAGGTCCACGACCGCTTCGAGGGCGAAGGTGGTGGCGGCGATGAAGGAGATCTTCGCGCCGACCGCCTCGTGGCGGGCGACCGCCCTGCCCCACTGCTCGCGGACCGCCGTCCATTCACGGGCGATCTTCAGGGACCACTTGCCCACACCGACGCACATGGCGGGCAGCGAGAGCCGTCCCGTGTTGAGCGTGGTGAGGGCGATCTTGAGGCCGGCGCCCTCGGGACCGATCCGGTTCGCCGCGGGGACGCGGACCTGGTGGAAGCGGGTCACGCCGTTCTCGATGCCGCGCAGGCCCATGAAGGCGTTGCGGTGCTCCACGGTGATGCCCGGGGAGTCGGCCTCGACGACGAAGGCGGTGATGCCGCCCTTGTGGCCCTCGGACTGCGGCACACGCGCCATGACCACGAGCAGGTCGGCGACGACTCCGTTGGTCGTCCAGAGCTTCACGCCGTCCAGGACGTAGTCGTCGCCCTCCGGGACGGCCGTGGTCGCGAGCCGGGCCGGGTCGGAGCCGACGTCGGGTTCGGTGAGGAGGAAGGCGGAGATGTCGGTCCGCGCGAGGCGGGGCAGGAAGGCGTCCTTCTGCTCCTGGGTGCCGAACATCTTCAGCGGCTGCGGTACGCCGATGGACTGGTGGGCGGAGAGCAGCGCGCCGATCGAGGGGTTCGCCGAACCGGCCAGCGCGAGGGCCTTGTTGTAGTAGACCTGGGTCAGGCCCAGGCCTCCGTACTTGGTCTCGATCTTCATGCCGAGGGCGCCGAGTTCCTTGAGGCCGTCGATCACCTCGTCGGGGATCCGGGCCTCACGCTCGATGAGGGCGCCGTCGACCCTGGTCTCGCAGAATTCGCGCAGCCGGGCGAGGAAGGCCTCGCCGCGCCGCACGTCGTCCGGGGCGGGCTGGGGGTGGGGGTGGATCAGGTCCAGCCGGAAGCGTCCGAGGAAGAGTTCCTTGGCGAAACTCGGCTTGCGCCAGTCCTGTTCACGTGCGGCCTCGGCCACCTGCCGCGCTTCGCGCTCGGTGACCTTGGGGGCCTGGGGGATGTCGGATGGGGCGGACATGAGGAGCTCACCTCGCCGCGAGTCGGGATATGGGTCGGGCCGTACGCGTGCCGATCGGTGTCACTTGTCCGTATCTACCCGATCTACGCCACCCCCACCACCCTGCGCGGGGCTCCCGGTGGCGTGCGGAAGCGGCCGGGACCCCCGCACAGCGGCCCCGCACAGCCGGGGCGGTGAGGACTCGCGCCGTTCAAGGTCCGCTGACCCGACTCGGCTGCTCGGGCTACCCCGGCCCACCTGCACCGACCGGCGGACAGCGGGGCAGTCCGGGTGACGGATCATGCCCCTGGCGCTGCCCTCCCGTCCCTTTCGGCCGGACGGGAGGCGTGGCAGCGTGGCTCGCCGGAGACGGCGAGTCGCACGGATCGAGGAACGCAATGCACGCACAGGAGCCGAAACGGCCGTCGGGAGGCAGCCGGCAGCAGACGCCGGTGCGGCGCCCGCAGACCACCGGCCCGCTGCTGGGCTCACCGGCCGCCGCCTCCGGGGCCGAGACACTGCTCGCCCTGCAGCGCAGCGCGGGTAACGCGGCCGTCCTCCGGGCGATGGAGCGGGAGCGCCACGAACACGGTCCTGGCTGCGGCCACCGGGAGGGGCCTGGGGCACCGGTGCAGAGGTCGGCCGTCCACGAGGTTCTGCGGGGAGCCGGCAGCCCCCTGGCGGCCCCGCTGCGCCAGGAGATGGAATCACGGCTCGGCCAGGACTTCTCCGATGTACGGGTGCATCGGGGCGCGGCCGCGCAGCGTTCCGCCGGGGAGATCGGCGCGCGCGCCTACACCTCGGGCCATCACGTGGTTCTCGGCGCGGGCGGTGGCGACAAGCACACCCTGGCGCACGAGTTGACGCACGTGATCCAGCAGCGGCAGGGGCCGGTGGCCGGCACGGACGACGGCGGGGGGCTGCGGATGTCGGATCCCGGCGACCGCTTCGAGCGGGAGGCCGAGGCGAACGCGACCCGGGTGATGGCTCAGGCGCCGCCCATGGCCGCCGAGGCGGCACCCGAGCCGCCGGCCGGCACCGGGGCGGAGACGCTGCCCGTCCAGCGGGCTCCGCAGGTGCAACGGGCCGAAGAGGACGAGGAACAGGGCACGCCGCGCTACCGGCAGACGAACCCGAGCAAGACGGGGACCCGGCCGGCGAACCTGCGCACCCTGGACCGGATGGCGCGGGAGGCACACGCACCGAACGCGAGGAAGACACCGCACGTGGCGGTCACGAACGTGCCGGACACAGGGCTGCGGTACTCGTCCAACTCCGGTCTGAAGAAGCTGTCCGAGGAGAAGCAGCAGGCGGGGCTCGCTTCTGTCGGGGCCGCCCTGGACCATGACGCGCCGCTGTCGGAGGATCCCCGCCGCCGCAAGGACCAACTCAAGCTACGGGCGACGCTTTCCGGGGACTACGAGGGTGTGCACAGGGACGACCCGGATCTCCCGGCCACCGCGCGAGCGCTGCGGTCGTCGGTGGGCACGTGGACCTGCAACGCGGAGCACTCCAAGAAGGACGCCTCCGTCCACGGCGAGATGACCCTGCTCGGCGAGCAGATCGCGTCCTGGGAGGGGAATCCGTGGCCGCTGGGCAAAGGCAAGATCAAGGAAGTGCACATGGGCGGCGTGAAGAAGGCGTGCGGCGCCTGCCAGATGACGTTCAGCGCGGTCAACGCCACGCTCGGAGCGGAGTACGGCTACCGCGTGGTCCCGTCCGGGTCGCACGGTGAGATGTTCAGGTGGCGGGCACCCGAGTGGCTGGAGGGCGCCGTGTTCCAGCAGGTCGGGGCCGCCGCCGGGCCCCGCGACTACGAGTTCCGGAACCGGATCCTGGAGCAGACCGCGGCAGGCAGGAAGAAGGCGGAGGCGGAGCAGGGAGCCGGCCAGACCCGCATGACGAGCGCCCAGCACCTCCCGTCCGACTCCGAGTCGGACTGGGAGCGGGCGTAGGGGCGACGGGCCTGCCCGTGGCGGCCGCCGGCCTCCGGGCACGACGGACCGGACACGCCGGACGGCCTGAGCCCCCGCACAGCGGGCTCAGACCGTCCGGCGCCGTGGACCTGGCTACAGGGCCAGGCCGGTGAGGACCAGGACGCGCTCGTAGGTGTAGTCGTCCATGGCGTAGCGCACGCCCTCGCGGCCCACTCCGGACTCCTTGGCACCGCCGTACGGCATCTGGTCGGCGCGGTAGGAGGGCACGTCGCCGATGACCACGCCGCCCACCTCCAGCGCGCGGTGGGCGCGGAAGGCGGTCTGCAGGTCGTGGGTGAAGACGCCCGCCTGGAGGCCGTACCTGGAGTCGTTGACGGCGGCGAAGGCCTCGGCCTCGCCGTGCGTCTTCCGGACGTACAGGACCGGGCCGAAGACCTCCTCGCAGGCGATCGTCGTGCCGTCGGGGAGGTCGGCGAGGACCGTCGGGGCGTAGGTGGCGCCGTCGCGCTTGCCACCGGTCAGCAGGGTGGCGCCGGCGGTGACGGCCTCGTCGACCCACGACTCGACCCGGCGGGCGGCGTCCTCGCTGACGAGCGGGCCGACGTCGGTGGCCGCGTCGGAGGGGTCGCCGGTCACCAGGGCCTCGACGGCCGCGACGATCTTCGGGACGAGCCGGTCGTGGACGGTGGCGTCGACGATGACGCGCTGCACCGAGATGCAGGACTGGCCGCCCTGGTAGTTGGAGAAGGTCGCGATGCGGGTCGCGGCCCGGTCCAGGTCCTCCTCGGAGGACCAGTCGCCGAGCACGACCGCCGCTCCGTTGCCGCCGAGCTCCAGGGTGCAGTGCTTGCGCGGCACCGACTCCATGATCGCGTAGCCGACGGGGCCGGAGCCGGTGAAGGAGATCACCGGCAGCCGCTCGTCCTGGACCAGGGCGGGCATCCTGTCGTTGGGCACGGTCAGCACGGACCAGGAGCCGGCCGGCAGGTCCGTCTCGGCCAGCAGCTCGCCCAGGATCAGGGACGAGACCGGGGTGGCCGGGGCGGGCTTGAGGATGATCGGAGCGCCGACGGCGATGGCCGGGGCGACCTTGTGGGCGCTGAGGTTGAGCGGGAAGTTGAAGGGCGCGATGCCGAGGACCGGCCCGCGCGGGAAGCGCCGGGTCAGGGCGAGGCGGCCGGTCCCGCCCGCGTCGGTGTCCAGCCGCTGGGCGTCGCCGCCGTTGAAGCGGCGGGCCTCCTCGGCGGCGAACCGGAAGACGGAGACGGCCCGGCCGACCTCACCGCGGGCCCACTTGATCGGCTTGCCGTTCTCGGCGGAGATCAGCTGGGCGATCTCCTCGGTGCGCTCGGTGAGGCGGCGCACGACGTGGTCGAGCGCGGCGGCCCGTACGTGCGCCGGGGTCGCTGCGAACTCCTCGCGCACGGCGTACGCGGCGGCGACGGCCTCCTCGACCTGGGCGTCGGTGGGCACGGAGACCGTACCGACGAGACGTCCGTCCCAGGGGTTGGTGACGTCGAAGCTGTCCTCGCCGGTGGCCTGGCGGCCGGCCAGCCAGAAGGCGTGGGTGGAAGTCATGGCGGTTCCGGCCCTTCGGGGGTGGTGAACGACGATCGCCGGGCGCCGCGAGGGTGCCCTTCGGCCCCACCGTAGGGCGGCCCGGCACGGATGAGGCTTGTCCGCCGTGGAGTGGAGCACGGGCCGGGTGCGCCGGTTTGTCGTAGCCGGGCGGGCTACTGCCCGCCCGAGGAGGCGGACGTGGTCTTCAGGGCGAGCCACAGCTCCATCCGGACGTCCGGGTCGTCCAGCGAACGGCCCAGGATCTCCTCCACCCGTCGCATCCGGTAGCGCAGGGTGTGGCGGTGGACTCCCAGGTCGGCGGCGGCCGCGTCCCACTGGCCGTGCCGGGAGAGCCAGGCGCGCAGGGAGTCCACGAGATCGCCGCGGCCCTTCGCGTCGTGTTCCCGCAGCGGCCGCAGCATTCCGTCGGCGAACGCCCGTACGGCGTCGTCGGCGAGGAGCGGCAGGACGGATCCGGCGGCGAGCTCCTCGTGCTCGACCATGGCTCTGCCCCGGCGGCGGGCGACCGAGAGCGCCTGCTCGGCCTGCTTGTACGCGGCGGATACGGCGATGGGGCCGCAGGGGGCGGACATGCCGACGACCACGCCGGCGTCGTCGGGGCCCGGCTCGCGCACCGGCCGGTCGTCCACGGCCCTGGCGTGGGCCGTGCAGGCCGCGACGGCGGCGCCGCCGTCGGCGGCCAGGACCACCAGGCGCTCGCCCTCGGGGACCATCAGCAGGGTCTCGCCGGACCGGGAAGCGGCGGCCTCCATCACCTCCGCCGGCAAGTCCGTCCCGGAGGGGGCCGGCGCCTCGGCGATCAGCAGCCGGAAGGGGGCGTCGAGCAGTCCGCCGTACAGGTCCCCCGCGACGGCCCGGGCGTGGTCGGACTCCCCCGCCAGCAGCATCCTCAGGACCGCGGCGCCCAGGCGCTGCTCCGCTCCCTGGAGCGCCCGGGAACGGGCCGTGGTCAGGGTGAGCAGGGCGACCGCGGAGTGCACCGCGTAGCGCTCGGCCGTGCCGAGCGCCGCCCCCGTGCCGACCGCGAGCGCGCCCCGGTTCCGGCGGCCGGCGCCCAGGGACTGCAGTTCGACCCGGTCGTCGCTCTCGCTGTCGCCGACGACCACGCTGGCCGGGGCCGGGCGGTCCCGCAGCCGCTCCACCTCGGGGGTCAGCCGGGCGGCTCGGCGCGCCGCCCAGTCGGGCGCCGCGGCGACGACGGCGCCGGCGGAGTCGTACAGCGCGGCCCATCCGTCGACGTTCGCGGCGAGGCGGGTGAGCAGGTCCGCGGGGCCGTCCCCGGCGACCGCGGCCCGGGTCAGTTCCCGCTGGGCCTCGAATCCGGCCGTGACCGAGCGGTACTGGTCCGCGGCGATCGCCCCGGACACCGCCTTGCTGATGGCCAGGAACGGCGTGAGCCGGGGCACCTCCAGGAGCGGCAGCCCGGCCTCCTCGGCGGCGTCGACGAGAGCCGGCGGGATCTCCTCGTAGGTGACGCCCACACCGAAGCCGATCCCCGCGACCCCGGCGCCGGCCAGCCGCTGGACGTACCGGCGCATCGTCTCCGGGTCCCGGGCGTCGAGGTTGGTCGCGGTCACGAGGAGCAGTTCCCCGCCCTCCATGTACTGCACCGGGTCGGCCAGCTCACTGGCGTGCGCCCACCGCACGGGCGTGCCGAGCCGGTCGGCGCCCGCCCGGACGGTGAGCTTGAGCGCAGAGTGCTGGACGAGCGAGGCGAGAGTGGGTGGCATGGGACCGCCGGACCTCTGGGAGTCGATGGCGCCGCCCGTGCGGACGGCTCGATTGGACCGCCCCGCGCGGACGGCTCGAATGCGCCGCCCCGTACAGACGACCGGGTTCGATTCTGCCAGGGCGGCAGGGTCCCCGTAACCTCGCTCAGCCGTCCAGCGTGACCAGGAGCGGGGGCGCGTGCTCGCCCTCCACCGTCGTCAGCGAGAGGACCGCGTGCCCGGGGGGCACCTGGTACGCGAGTTCCGAGGCGGACCAGCGTTCCCGCTCGACCCGCCGCACGGTCACGGCGTCCCTGGTCACTGCCTTGCCGGTGACGAGTTTGCGCAGGCCGTGCAGGGCGCGGGTGAACGGCTGGTCCGCGAAGACCGCGTGCTGGGCGACCTCGCGGGTCTCCACCCACTCCTTGCCCCAGACCTCGGCGAAGCGTTTGCCGTCCCAGGTGGTGACCCCGCTGAAGGCCATGCAGCAGCCGACCGCGCCGAGCAGCGCGGTGTGCAGCCCTTCGGGGACGTCGTCGACCGTCCGCAGTGTGAGGAGCGCTCCGGCGTTGACCGACCGCAGGCGCCTGATGCCCCGGACGGTCTCGGCGGTGACGGTGTGCGTGGCGTCGTCCAGGACCAGGCAGACGAAGAGGGCCCGGTCGGTCCTGGCGGCCGTGATCGCGGTGAACTGGGCGAGGACGAGCCGGGTGAGCAGCCGCGACGCCTCGGCGTGCGCCCGCTCGGGGAGGTCGATCCGCACCCGGAGCGGCAGGTGTTCGAGGGAGCGCAGGGAGAACGGCCGGGCCTGCTCCCCGGTGGCGAAGAACGGCGCGAACGCGGGGCGGTCGAGCAGCGCGATACGGTCGGCGAGCACCGGCCCGGGGTCCCCCGCCCCGCCCTTCTGGCGGGTGCGGGCCTCCAGCTCGCGCAGCATGGCCTGGTGGCCGCCCGCGCCGAGGGCCTCCCGGAGCGCGTCGATCGCGGCGGCGTCGCCGTCGAGGAGTTCGCGGAGCGCCGGCACCCCGGGGAAGTGTCCGTGGACGGCCCGGTAGGGGCCGAGCAACTGGGCCAGGAGGGTGGCCGCGCGCCTGCTGTCCAGGTGGGTCACATCGCCGACGAGCCCCTCCGCGAGTACACCCGCGGCCTCGTCGGGGTCGGTCGTACCGCCGTAGAGGTCGAAGTCGTGCACGGAGGCGGGGTCGCCGATCCGCACCACGACGTCGAACGCGTCGTCCGGGCCGAGCTCGCCCCCGGCGCCGCCGACGGCGAGCACCGCGGCCCGGCCCGCGAGTGCCTGCAGGGCGAGCGACTCGACGACCGGCCGCACCAGCCGGGCGGACTTGCCCGCTCCGGGCGGGCCGACCGCGAGCAGCGACGTGCCCAGCAGCGCGGGTTCCAGGGCGACACCCGAACCGCGTCGGGCGTACGGGTTGTGCGGGTCCTCCGTGCAGCTGCCGATGCGGACCTGCCCGGTGAGCAGGTCGTGCCGGACGGTGCGGTGCGGCAGGTCCCGGGCACCGGAGGGGTGGAGGGCGGCGGCTCCGCCGGCGCGCAGGACGGCCTCGGTGAGCGCGGTGAGGCGCTCGGGGTGGCCGCGTCCCACGCTCCAGGCGTGGCGCAGGCGCGCGACGTCGACGTCGTTCATCCGGCCGGTGCGCACCTCGGCGGTGAGAGCCTCGGCGGCGTCCCTCATGCCCGCCTCGCGGAGCTCCGGCCACTGCTCGGGGGTGGGGGCGTCCGGCGGCCCGGCAGGTACCCCGGGAGGGGTGGCTGCGTCCTTGCCGCGCCGGGCGGCGATCATTCCGCGCCACCGGCCGAGGCGGGCGAACGGCCAGAGCACGCCCAGGGCGATCAGGGCGTAGACCACGTTGACGACGGTCTGGCTCTGGTAGATCTCGCCGCCCGCGACCGAGGCGACGAGGATCAGTACCGGCCTGACCAGCGGCACCGCGTCCTTCCACACCAGGAGCTCGGCCAGGGCTCCTCCGGCGGCCGTGGCCAGCCCGAGGAAGGGCTGCCCCCGGCCGGCGACGTGGCGCCGGAAGATCTCGGACCAGTTGCCGAGGCGCCCGCAGCCGTAGACCAGGAGCCCGAAGAGGACGGCCTCGTAGACGGTGAGGGCGTCGGCGCCCTCGATCGTCCGGGGCCCGCCGAACGTACCGGCGTACCACCAGTCGCCGGGGGTGAAGAGCTTCAGCGGGACGAGTCGGTAGGGGATGTAGCCGTTGCGCCAGAGGGACCACAGGAGCAGTCCGCTGAGTACGGAGATGAGCACCCCGACCAGCAGCGAGCGGTCGGACACCCCCTCGGGCTCCTCGGGCGGGCGCGGGACGTGGCCGTAACGCCAGACGCCCGGTTCCCGCACGGGGCGCGGGGTCCGCAGCCATTCCTCGACCCCGGGGGCCCCCGGGGCGGGACGCCCGGGGCGCGGCGCGTAGGTGGGAGGCGGAGGCGCCGCGGGTGGTGGCCCGGCGGGACGGGGCACCCGTTCCGCGCCCGTGCCCCGTGCGTCGTACGTGCCTTCGGTGTCCATGAACCGCTGCCCCCTGACCAGCCAGGTCCGTCTTCTGCACCGGCCAATCTAGTGCCCGGGCAGCGGGAGTTCAGCCATGCGGCCGTACGGCCCGGCGGAGTCCGGGCGGACGGGTGCTCCCGCGGCCCCACCGGGGCATCTGTCCGTGGCGGACAAGGACACGCTCCCACCACTCCCGATCGGAGCATGACCACTGCCCGCACCCGCCCCTAGCCTGCAGAAACAGAAGCGTCCGAAACACCCCCAGGAGCCCCGCATGTCCGACATCCCGCAGGAGCGCCGCGTCGTCACCGCCATCCCCGGCCCGAAGTCGGCGGAACTGCAGGCCCGCCGTGTCGCGGCGGTCGCCGCCGGTGTGGGCTCCACGCTGCCGGTCTTCACCGCCCGGGCGGGCGGCGGAATCATCGAGGACGTGGACGGCAACCGGCTGATCGACTTCGGTTCCGGCATCGCCGTGACCTCGGTGGGCGCCTCCGCCGAGGCGGTCGTACGCCGGGCCTCGGCGCAGCTCGCCGACTTCACCCACACCTGTTTCATGGTCACGCCGTACGAGGGCTACGTCGAGGTCTGCGAGCAGCTCGCCGAGCTGACGCCGGGCGACCACGCCAAGAAGTCCGCGCTGTTCAACTCGGGTGCCGAGGCCGTCGAGAACGCCGTGAAGATCGCCCGTGCCTGGACGAAGCGCACCGCGGTGGTCGTGTTCGACCACGGCTACCACGGCCGCACCAACCTCACGATGGCGCTGACGGCGAAGAACATGCCGTACAAGCAGGGCTTCGGTCCGTTCGCGCCCGAGGTGTACCGGGTGCCGGTGGCGTACGGCTACCGCTGGCCTACCGGTCCCGAGAACGCCGGCGCCGAGGCGTCCGCGCAGGCCATCGACGAGATCACCAAGCAGATCGGCGCCGACAACGTCGCCGCGATCATCATCGAGCCGGTCCTCGGCGAGGGCGGCTTCATCGAGCCGGCCAAGGGCTTCCTCCCGGCGATCGCGCGGTTCGCGAAGGACAACGGCATC